>URMK01000085.1 GCA_900548905.1 uncultured Lachnospiraceae bacterium
GCCAGTCCTTACGCTGCGTCCTTTGCAGCGTTAGTACTGCTGCGTTTTTGGCCGAACGGGAGCGTCCCCTGTAAGGAACCTTGCCGCCCCGCCGCCCCAGGGAAACGCAGGAGAGGGGATGCCGCGGGACACAAAGGGGCGTCTGAACGGTTACAGGCAGAAAATATCCAAAAAAAAGAATTAAAAGTTACCCTTGACTAACTGCCATTTCTTCCAGTACAATGTTGAAACAACTTAAAACACCCGATTGAGGGAGTAGTTTGCGCACAAGACTGCGTGGCAAGTCAACAAACTGACCGTCCGGTCTGGCTTGTCTTAATGAACGAGACTCATGTATGGCATATTTCATACATGGTCTTTTTTTTGGCCCATGTATGGATAGTTTCCATATGTGGGTCTTTTTTGTTGGGATCCTGTATCTGTCCGGCAGGCCCGCCGCTGCTTCCCGTAACCGCGGGGATGCCGAACCGTTACGAAATCTGACATTCCGCGGACAGCCGCCCGGACAAAGATACCTGGCCCGGCCCGGCGTACCGCGAAAGAGACTGGAGTGACTGCCATGAGCGAATTTATGGAAACAAAAGAACTTCTGCTTGCACAGCTGAATACCGATCCGGTCAGAGGCCTGACAGCAGAAAAAGCGGAAACAAGCCGGAAAATCCACGGCGCAAACACCCTCACCCGGCAAAAGCCGGAATCATTATGGAAGCGGATCCTCCATGCCTCTTCAGAACCGATGATTCTTATGCTGATCACCGCCGGCCTGATCGCCCTCACCGTAAACATCCTGCGCGGCGCCACCGGCGGGGAAGCCGATTTTCTGGAGTGCGTGGGCATATTCGCCGCCATCTCCTTATCTGTGATTATCACCGTAGTCATGGAAGGCAAAAGTGCAAAGGCTTTTGAAGCCCTTACCCAAATCAGCAGCAATACAAGCGTGCGCGTTATCCGGGATGGGAATCTGCTCCTGCTGCCTCAGGAAGATATCGTGGTGGGTGACATTCTTAAGCTCTCCGCCGGCGATAAGATTCCTGCGGACGGAAGGCTTCTGGAAAGCACCGGCCTCACCGCCGATGAATCGGCCCTGACCGGGGAAAGCGTACCGGCCAAAAAAGACGCCGCCTTCCGCACGATGGATGAAAAAACACCGCTTGCCGAACGTGCCAACATGCTGTACAGCGGGAATTATATTACCGGCGGCTACTGCCGTATGGCCGTTACCTCCGTGGGCGATTCCACCGAATTCGGCAAGATCGCCCGGGAACTGACAGAATCCCGTCAGGACAGCACTCCTCTGCAGGAAAAACTCGGACGGCTCGGTAAGCTCATCACCATCCTGGGGATTCTCGCGGCTTCCGTCGTTTTCCTTTCCCAGCTCATCTCCTTTTCCATGCACGCAGGCCTGCAGATGGAAGAGGTCCTCGAGGCCTTTGTCACCAGTATCGTCCTGATCGTAGCCGCCGTACCGGAAGGACTCCCCACAATTGTGGCCGTATCCCTTTCCCTCAACATTATCAAGCTATCCAGACAGAACGCACTTGTCAAAAAAATAATCGCCTCGGAAACCGTCGGCTGCATCAACGTGATATGTTCGGACAAGACAGGCACCCTCACGGAAAACCGGATGACCGTGGGCGCTTTTTATGATACGGCCTGGCATACGGATGCATCCGTTCTTTCCTCTCCCTGGTTAATCCATAATATCTGCCTGAATACTACCGCCGGCCTCGGCGAAAACGGGGCTTTTATCGGAAATCCCACGGAATGCGCCCTGCTGCATTTTTATGAACGGTCAAAGGGACGGGAAACAAGCGGCAAGTCCTATCAGGACGAACGTGAGGATCATGATATCCTCCATGCCTTCCCCTTTTCTTCCGAGCTGAAGCATATGACTACCATCTCCAGGGTGGACGGGAAAATCATTTCCTATGTAAAAGGCAGCCCGGAGTGCGTCTTTGCCATGTGCCGCCTGACGGAACAGGAAAAAGCCGCAGCACAAACGTATATCCTAAAGGCACAGGAAAAAGCCATGCGCGTGATCGCCTTTGCCCACAAGGAACTTCCCTCGATGGGTGATTATGAGGAAGAAAACAAGCACCGTACCATGGAAACCGATATGGAATTCGACGGCTTTGCCGCCATTTCCGATCCCCTGCGGTCCGATGTCCGCGATGCGGCAGCCTCCTGCCGGGAAGCGGGCGTGTCCCTGAAAATACTCACCGGCGACAATATCGTGACCGCCATAGCCATTGCAAAGGAGCTTGCGCTTCTGGACGACGGCGGTATCGCGGTGGAAGCCAGGGATATCAATGACAAGAGCGATGATGAATTATCCGCCCTGCTGCCAGACATCCGGGTGATAGCCCGCAGCACCCCCGCCGTCAAAATGCGCGTAGTCAGGCTGCTGCGTGCACAGGGAAACGTCGTTGCCGTCACCGGTGACGGAATCAATGACGCGCCCGCCCTGAAAAATGCGGACGTAGGCATTGCCATGGGCATTTCAGGCACCGAAGTCTCCAAGGAAGCCAGCGATATTATCCTGCTGGACGATTCCTTTTCCACCATCGTGAAAGCAGTGGAATGGGGACGCAATATTTATGAAAATTTCAAACGGTTTATCAGCTTCCAACTCACTGTTAACCTGGCCTCCGTCGTCGTGGTATTCACTTCCATATTATTAGGGCTGAAAGCACCTTTTACCGCTCTGCAGCTTTTATGGATCAACATCATTATGGACGGCCCGCCGGCCCTGACGCTGGGACTGGAGCCCAACTATGAGGATCTCATGGGACGCAGGCCCGCCAAACGGGGGGAAAGCATCGTATCAAAGGTGATGTTCGGCCGGATTGCACTTACCGGCATCTATATGTCCGTAATATTCCTTTTCCAGTATGTCTTTAACTTCCTGAACGCACCGGAGGAAGCGCATTCCACCGTACTGTTCACGCTTTTTGTCCTGTTCCAGCTTTTCAACGCCTTCAATTGCCGGGAACTGCACAGCACCAGCATTTTCAGGCACCTGCTTAAAAATAAACTCATGCTGCTGGTAGTGGGCTGTACCTTTGTTCTTCAGATACTCATAATCCAGTTTGCCGGGGCTTTTTTCAAAACCGTGCCTCTGGATTTCGTCATGTGGTGTAAGCTCATCGGGCTGGCCTCCAGTGTGGTAGTGCTTTCCGAACTTGTAAAACTGATCTGGAGAAAAATCGCAGCACGTAAAGCAGGAACGCGCACAACCTGAGAGACCGCGGGAAAGCGTGGCGGCAGCCGGCCCGGCCATTCCTACAGCATTTTCCGTTTCCGCAGGATCCGTATCACCAGGATGCACAATAGCAGGGTAAGCAGGCAGATAATCCCGAAACCAAAGGGCGTATCTGCCAGCGGCATCCATTTTTCATCCACGTTCATCCCATAGATTCCGGAAATTATCGTGGGTATGGCCATAACAATCGTGATGGAGGCCAGGTATTTCATCGCCGTATTGAGCCGGTTGTCAATGACAGAGGAGAGCAGCTCTCTGGTACCCTTGATGATATCCCGGTATATCTGGGTCATTTCGATAGCCTGCTGGTTCTCTACCACCACATCCTCCAATAGCTCCTGATCCTCCGGGTATTTCTTTATTTTGCTGTAGCGCACCAGCCGCTCCAGAACCATTTTATTGGCCCGCAGGGAGGTGTCGAAATACACGAGGTTGGATTCCAGTTCATGAAGGTCAATGAGATCCACATCCTCCGTATCCCCGCCGATATGCTCTTCAATCTCCTTGCGCCTGCGGTCCACAATACGCAGATAGGACTGGTACAGCATACAGGTGCGCAGAATAATCTGATAAATAAAACGTATTTGCTTTTTGGTGCTGAACTCCTTTACCGCATTATCCGTAAAATACTTCAGGACGGGAGTTTCCTCCCCGCACACGGAAATCAGGGTATCCGCAACAAAAATAAGCCCCAGGGGGATTGTAGTATAGGCTTCTCTTTTATGACGGTATTCTATGGATGGTATGTCGAACAGAATCAGGGTGTAATCATTGCTCACATCCACACGGGAGCTTTCCTCATCATCCAGGGCCGCCCTGATGTCAGCGATATCCACCTGATATTCATCGGCAACCAGGGTTCCTTCCTCCAGGGTCGGGTTCACCAGATTCACCCAGCTTCCCGGCCTGAAATCATCAATCTCGCGAAGGACATTATTCTCTGTAATATATCTTCTTACCATAATCCACTCTCCGCTTCTTGTTTTGCTCCCATCTGTACCTGCATCGCCCGTGCCGGTGAAACCGCAGGGACAATTCACGGGAAAATGGCGCCGCAGATTCATCATATCACAAGAGAATTTATTTTCCAACAAAGTTTATTTTGTTTTTACATGACCTAGTAACAGTTCGGACGGCCTTCGTATTTCCAGCCGCAGTCATCATGGTAGACCATCAGGCGGCTCATTCCGCCGTCTATATGAATGGTTTCCCCATTGATAAAATCATTTTTATCGTCACATAAAAACAGAACAGCCCGGGCTATATCCGCCGGCGTGCCCACCCTGCCGGAGGGATGCTGCGCCATATCCTGCCATGCATATTCCGGTTCCGGCAGGTCATGGGACTCCCATGTATCAATCCAGCCGGGGGCGATGGCATTCACTCTCACCTTACCCGACAGGCTTACCGCCAGGGCATGGGTCAGCGCCGTAATTCCCTCTTTTGCGGCGGTATAACTTTCCGTATCCTCCTGGGACATAAAAGCCCTTGTGGAAGAAATATTCACAATGGATGCGTGCGGGGCAAAGTGCTCCTTCAGATACAGGGTGAGCAGATAGGGAGCCGTCACCCCCACCCGGAGCACATGGGTAAACGCTTCTCCGGTACAGCCGGAAAGCAGGCCTCCCGCACTGATACAGGCGTTATTGATCAAAGCATTCACATTTCCGCATTTTTCTATAACATAATCTGCAAATTCTTTTACATCCGCTTCGTTTCCGATATCACCCACGAAGGCCTGTACATTCCGGTTTTCCGCCTGCAGCTCCTCCTGTGTCCGCAGCGCGGCCTCCCTGTCCCTGTCGATAAAAACCACTCTGCAGCCCGCCGCCGCAAACATTGTTACGATTTCTTTTCCGATTCCCCTGGCTCCGCCGGTTACCACACAATTCTTCATCCTGACCTCTTTCTCCGGCGGTTTCCGGGCGATGCCCCAGCCTTTACCCGCACGGCTTTCTAAGCTTTGAACTGTTCCAAATCCACTCTGTAAATACAGGGCTTACCTTCCCTGTCTGATACAAATATAACATGCCTGTTGTCCTCCGTAAAGCAGGGATGAGGATGGGAATCCTGGGGATTTCCGTGGTTCGCCCGCCAGGAGGTTCCATGGTAGCACAGCCTGCGCTCTTCTCTCTTTTCCACATCCACAAGGTAAATGAAATCATTTTTGACTTCACATGAAGATGGACTGGCATCCGTTGTTTCCCCGCCCTGCGTTTCGTCCGTATCTTTGAGCATATGGATCGGGACGTCGCTCCCCTGGGCATCTCCCACCATGTAACGGTTCTGCTTGTCACAGATAAAATGGGCATAGGGGGAACAAGCCATGAAGATTTCCTCCTCCATGGTATCCGGATTGATCATACGGATATTTTCCACCTTTCTGCCGGTCGTCTCCCGGTAGACAAATGCCAGCTTTGAACCGTCGGGAAGCCAGAATTCATGGGTCAGGATCAGATCCGACGGCTGTTCCCGGCAGCAGCGGTAATTGCTTCCGTCGCTCTGTACCAGCCACAGTCTGGCATCAATCAGGTCAAAGGGACCTTCATGGCAGAACAGGATGGTATCGGGATCGCCGGGGCGGATCTGGGCATGCCCGAACCAACAGTCGTCCTCCAGCACCGTATGGCTGCTGCCGGTCTGCAAATCCACATACACAATCCGGCAATGAGGCTTTGCCTTGCAGGTCAGGGCGAAGAAATCCCAGTTTCCCCCTTTTTTCTGTTCCGGCAGGGAAGAGCGCAGCGTTTCCACTATGGCCAGATAGCGGTTATCCTGGCTCATCCCCCAGTTTCCGCCGTTCCATCCTTCCGGAATCGAATACACACATTCCTTTTCCAGTGTCTCCAGGCACAGCTTCCAGATACCCCCCTTTTGCTGGTAAAAAATATGGGTATCCTCCGCGGAAATCAGGCCGCCGTAGTCGTCCAGCCCGTCGCCCTCCGTAAGCTGCACCGCATCTCCCGTATGCAGATCCATGAGATACAGCTGGCGTTCCCCCTCCGTCTGCGCACAGTATAAAAGCCGGGAACCGTCGGCGGTGGTACAACGGTTATAAAAATACATATGGTGGCTCACATGATCCGGTTCCGTGAGTCGTGTTACCCTCGTCCCCGTCAGTTCGTCCGTAAATTCATGAAACTTGTTTTTGATAATTCTTCCTGCTGCCATTTTCCTTTCTCCCGTAACTATTCATTACCTTCATAGTTACCTCTTCCTTTCCTTTTATAAGTTTAGTTGCACGCCTGCTTCAGCGTTCTCCTCCGGGATACAGCGTGGACATAAAAAGCCTTTTTCCCTGGGGCAGGGGACGCCCGGAAGGCGCTTCCCCCAGGTCTGTCTGCGTCCCGCTGAATATCCGGGCCGTTTCTTTGGAGTAAACGATCACATCCTCCTTATTCCTTCCGAACAGATCCCCGTGAAGGACATAGCCGTCCGCCGGGAAGGATACCGCCGTATTTCCCATTCCGTCATACAGGGCAGGCATCACCCCGCCTCCCCGCCGGTAAGCCAGAATATAGTCCCTTCCTTCGCCGTTCCAATTGGAAAGGGAATCCACAATGGTCAGCCAGCCCTTGGTTTTCCGATCCTCTTTCCAAAGCTCCCGTCCGTTACCATCCAGTAAAAACATACCGTCTTTCCCGTCCCACTGCCCCTTATAGCCGTCTCCCCTGCGGATCCGGTCCAGTCCGGCCACCTGCAGGCCCGGCAGTCCGGGCAGGAATTTTCCCAGAGCGATATGTTGGGATTCCACGGAACCCTCATACCGCCACAGTTCTTCCCCCTGCGCACTGTAGAGACAGGTTACGCTGCCCCCCACGGCAATTTCCGGCTTTCCGTCCCCATTCACATCCCCCACCCAGAGACAGTCCGCATGATCGTCCAAATCCCGGCAGGACCAAAGCAGCTTTCCGTTATGGTCCAGCAGGTCATAGCCCGCCATCACTTCTTCATAACCATCCCCGTTCACATCACTGCACCAGGGAAAATGCCCCAGGTTCCCCTCATGTGTCCATAACAGCTCAAACCGCCTGTTCATGGCCCACATATGCCGGTACCGATCCTTGAGTATGATGTCCTGCGGCCTCTCCTTCCCGCTGAGATTGGCAATCATAATACAGTCATGGGCATACCGCGAAGGGAGGGGATGGGATTCCTTTACCGCCCCGGTTGCTCCTTCCAGGATGAGGAACCTGTTATCCATCACACACAGGATTTCCAGGCAGCCGTCTCCGTCGATATCATAAATCTGTGCCGGGAAATCCGATCCGAAATTCCCCGGCCTGCCCGAGCTGTCCCCTTTCTGCCACAGCAGCTCACCGGTCAGCCGGTATGCGGTCACACAGGTGACCTGATGGGGGACAAAACGGTCATCAATCCCGCTGTCCGCCTGTATAAATACTACCTCCATACGCCCGTCCCCGTCAATATCCCCCAGGAGTCCTTTTCCTCCTCCCGCCGCCTTAATATCAAAAGAATGGATCTGTTTTGCTTCCATAATTACCTGTTCCCCCTTTTTCATTTACTGTTTTCCTGCCCGCAACCCTCTTCCTCTTCCGCCAGCCAGGGCAGGACATCTCTGAAATCACAGTCATTGCCATAATAAAATTTTGTATAGCAGGGCTGGTTGTAACAGTTGTTCTGCCAGGCCACCCCGCAGCGGTACATGGTATCGTGCATCAGCGTAAACAGCTTGTGCCCCGTGATTTCCGTATTCATATAGATACGGATGGCGCTGTCATCGTTTCTGCGCAGCAGAATTTCCTCCCGGAAATCCCCGAAAATATCCGCCACCAGACAAGGATTCCCCTTTGTCCCGTTATTCGTCATGGTATCCTCCGGTTCCAGCAGGATTCCATGGGTATTGTCGTTAATCACCCCCGGCTGCACCGTGCCGATATACTGGGCACGGTCAATGATCTGCGTACTCAGATCCCCTGCCCAGCGGATGTTCATATTGGTTCCCAAAACCGGTACCTCCAGCCGTCTGCCCGTACAGTCAAACACCTCGTTCACCCATACCTGAAGCCCTCTTGTGCCGGGATCGATTTTACCGATCATACAGCGGCCCAAATCCTCCGTGGCATATTCCCCAAATATTGCCTCCCCGGTCTGTGCATCACGCAGGGCAAAGCCGTAGGGTACCGCCGCGCCTCCTTCAAACACATTAAATATCTGGTAGCCCGTTCGATCCGGATCGATCTTCGCCACATGCATGGCATCCCCGTGTCCCAGCTTGGCGCGCACACCGTCCGGCCTCCGGTCATAGCTGCTGTATAAAAGGGAACCGTCATGGTCGATCACCGCGGCGCCGTATATGATTTCCATACAGCCGTCACCGTCCACATCCGCCGTGGAAAGACTGTGGTTTCCCTGCCCGGCCAGGCTTGCGTAGATGGGATCCGTCCCTTCAAGCTCATGTATCCCCTCCCCCCGGAAGGGATTATCCATGAGGACATGACCGCTGTCCGCACGGAAGTTTTCCCGGAACCGGTTTTCAAAAAAATCATAAGCGATTACAGCGGACCGTGTATAATAGCCCCTGGCAATAATCAGAAAGGGGCGTTCCCCATCCAGATAAGCCACCCCGGAAAGAAAACGATCCACACGGTTGCACGGTTCGATACGCGGCAGGGCATAATCGCCCCAGACAAGCCCGTCGTCCTCTCTTTCCACCGGGAAACGGATGGTCTCAAGCTCCCTGCCGTCGCCGGCGAACATGGTCAGATATTCCGGCCCGCTGTAAATAAAACCTTCAAATTTATCCAGTTCATTCTTTTCGCTTCGGGACGGCGCGTATACATGGATAAAATAATCGGCAAGTTCCAGGGCATCCGTCCGGTTCAGAGGATAATCGTATCTTTTTTCCGGCGCCGTATTCTTCCCTGTCCAGCATTCCTCCAGAGTCCCCGGCCACTGCCCCTGTATTACCTGCGGGTGCTCCTGCCAGTGCATGAAAACCTCCGCCAGATGCTGCCGGTAATCCTGCGCCGAGCAAACATAATTATCCTCCTGCCCCGCACCTGCGTCAATATCCTCCGGAAGCATTGTGATATAGCTTTCCGCCTCCACCGTTCCATCTGCCTTATACCGGATCATTTTGGTGCCCGGTGCGGTTTTGACCGCCATTTCGGCTTTTCCGTCCCCATTGAAATCATATACCATAAACTGGGTATAGTGGGCGCCCGCACGGATATTCACCCCCATGTCCAGACGCCAGAGCAGCCTTCCGTCCAGCTTTATGCAATCCAGATAGCATTTTCCCGTATACCCCTTTATGGAAACATCATGGGAGTTGGACGGATCCCATTTTACGATGTATTCATATTCCCCGTCTCCGTCCACATCGCCGATGCTCATATCGTTGGCATGGTACTCATAACGCTCTCCCGCCGGGGTCACGCCTCCTTCCGGCTTGTGCAGGGGGATATCCAGATATTCTTTTTCCCAGACAGCTGCCTCCCTGCAGGGTTCCCCCTCCCTTCCGTTTTGGATGGGGGCCACTGCGTACCTGTCTTTCTGCGTCCCCTGCGGGTCCAGGTAATTGGTGCTGCCCGTCACCTCTGCCAGCCGTTTTCCGTTACGGTATACGGCAAAGTCCGTTCCCGTCATGCCGGTGCTGCAATATCCGCTTACCTCCTCCAGAAAAAGCCGCCAGCTTACGAATACCCCGTTTTCGGTTTTTACGGCCGCAAGCCCTCTGTCCAGCCGCTCCAGCTGTTCCCGGAACACTTTTTTTACCGGCGTCCGCAGTGTGGAGCTACATTCCGTCTCTTCTCCGCCCTTTACGGCCGCCACCCGAAGGTAGTGGGGAATATGCGTGGCCCTCTCCAGGGTATAGCTGCAATCCTTTGTTTCCGCCATGATACGGTATTTCACCGTATTCCCCGTGCTGTCCGCCCAGTATACCCGGTAGCCGTCGGCTTCCGCTGCCGCTTCCCAGGCAATGCTGACGCTGTTATCCGTTACCTGCCCTAATGTGATACGCATTCTCTTCTCCTTCCGCTTCAATAGAAAGGCCGCGGAGACCATCCGTGCCTCCGCAGCCTCTTACTCTGCATGCCTGTTTCCACTACGCTTTCTCACGGTCTGCGCAGTAAATGCGCAGATTTGGCTGAACTATTTACCGTGCATTCCCGGTTACGTTATTTTTCCCTTTTATTTGGACGTATCCGCCTGGTATAATTCATTCACTTCCGCAATCAGATCCGCGCCGCCTCTTTGTTCCCATACCTTAAACTGATCCTGCAGCCCCTTTTCATCGATCTGGCCGCAGATATACTGTGTCCTTGCCCTGTCCAGGATATCCTTCAGATCCGTTCCCACCTCTGCGTTAATCTTGGAACTTACCAGATAACCGATGGCCGGGTTGAACACAGCGATATCGATATTCGCCTCTTTGATGGCTTCCTCTTCGATCTGGCGGTCACTCTTTTTCAGGGTGGTGGCATTCGGAAGGATTTCCGGTACATAGGGTACCGACTGGTTCAGTCCGATCTGAGGCTTCTCCTGGATTTCCTTATCTGTGAGAAGATCCACAAGGTATCCGTCCCCGTCAATTTCGTGATCTCTGCCTTCCAGGCCGTAATCCGCAAGTACCCTCATCTGGTCGTCACACATTTTATCCAGATAGGTCAGACAGTTTTCCACATCCTGCTCCGTCTTTGCCCCAGCCTTGGTAATGAGCAGACAGCCTCCTGCCCCGGAGGTCGCCAGCGTACGGGGTTCTCCCCCTTCTTCCGCCGCAATGCCGCCGATGAGCTTCATGCTCGCGTTACCTTCTCCGGTTACGGAAGGGATCCCTTCTGTCTCAAAATAGTCCCAGATTCTCCTGGAATTATCCAGCACGTCCAGGAACATACCGCATTCCCCGTTCTTCACGCCGTCCGTCCAGGTATTGGTCTCACGGGTCGCCCAATCCCTGTATACAAGGCCGTCGTCATACATTTTCTTCATCCATTTCAGGGCTTCCATATATTCTTCCGTCTGATGGATCGGGACCAGTTTGCCGTCCACTTCCCTCCACTGGTTTCCGGCTCCGAACCAGGCCTGGATAATATCAAGCGGCCCCGTATATTTGCACAGGCACAGCCCGTAGGTATCGTCCACGCCGTTTCCGTCCGGATCCCCGTAGGTGAACTGATACATCATGTTGTAGATATCCTCAATGGTTTCAGGCTCTTCCAGCCCCAGCTTCTCCGCCCAGTCAGCACGGTATCCGAGGCCGTTACGCCCGATGGGCCTGGAACGGTAGATACCTACCAGCTGTCCGTCCACCGTGAATCCTTTGGCGACATTTTCATTCATCTGGGACAGATTGGGATATTTTTCTTTATCCCATACAAAATCATTCAGATCCCAGAAAGCCCCGTCCTTGGCCGCCTGTACAAGGTTTGCCTGCAGGTCGCTGCCATAGGTGATCACCATGGGCATATTCGCCTTATCCATCAGGGTTACCCCCAGGATATCTCCATAGGAGTCATTGGCAACCCAGTTGAAATCCACATTTATGCCCGTATATTCCTCCGCAGCCTTCAGCACATCCTCCGACCCCTCATTCCCCAGTGCGGTGCCGTAGATATCGATACACATTATGCTTATGGTGGGGTTTTCCCCATTTCCGGCATCGGCTGCAGGCGCTTGCGTACCTGCCGTCTGACTCTCGGCTGCCGCCGCACTTGTGTCCCCGTTTGTTCCCGACGCGGGCTTGTTTCCGCAGCCGGCAAGCATACCGGCTGCCATAGCTGTCGTCAGCAATAAAGCCATTAATTTCTTACACTTCATCTTTTTTCCTCCCTTAAATACCATACATTTGTTTGGCTGTTTCTGTTTATGTCAAATCAGCCCTTTACGGCGCCGACCATAACACCTTTGGTAAAATACTTCTGGACAAACGGATAGATAATTAATATCGGAACCGTAGCCACCACCGTCGTGGCCATTTTCACCGCTTTTTCCGGCGGCTGGCCCATCGCGCCCCAATCAATGGGGGTTCCGTCGGTATTGATGCCGCCGGCAAGGAATATGATCCTCCTTAAGGCTATCTGCACCACTTCCTTGCTTCTGTCACTGATATACAGCATGGCGCTGAAATAGGAATTCCAGTGGCCTACCGCGTAAAACAGGGATACGGAAGCGATCGTGGGCTTGGACAGCGGAAGGATGATCTTCAGGAATATTCCCAGATCCGAACAGCCGTCCACCCGGGCCGCCTCCTCCAGTTCCTTGGGAATCCCCTGGAAATAGTTCTTGATAATGATCATATTGAACGCACTTATGGCGCCCGGCAGCCACAAAGACCAGTAGGTATTGGTCAGCCCCAGCCCGCTCACCACCAGATAGCTGGGAACCATACCGCCGGAAAACAGCATTGTAATGATTACCATATTGATAAAAAAGCTCCGCCCCCTCAGGTAAGCCCGGGAAAGGGGATAGGCCAGCGTGGTGGTAAACAGCATATTTATCGCCGTTCCGATCACCGTTACCACGACGGAATTTTTCAAACCTTTAAAAACATCGCCGGTCCGGATTATGTATTTATAGGCGTTCAATGAAAATTCTGTGGGAATAATGAAAAACGCCCTTTCTGTCAGCTCCCTTTCCGTAGCGAAGGAGCCTGCCAGCACATAAAGGAAAGGCAGGACCGTAACCACCGCACACACGCCTACAAACAGGTAAATGAGAACCTGCACGGCCTGGTCGCCCGGACTTCTCTTGATCGTAGAGCCTTCACGCACTCTTGACATTTTATCCCTCCTCTTAATAAAAACCTGATTCGCCGCACAGCTTGGCTATCTTATTAGCGGCCAGCACCATGATAAGGCTTACCACGGACTTAAACACGCCGGCTGCCGTTGCCATGGAATACTGGGCCAGCTTAATGCCCTTGTTGTAAATATACGTATCAAACACCTCTGACGCCGTATAGTTCAGGTCATTCTGCATCAGGAAAATCTGTTCATAGCCGGTGTTCAATATGGAACCCACCTTCAGGATCAGCATGATAACAATGGTTCCCCGGATAGCCGGCAGTGTAATATGCCACATCAGCCTCCAGCGTCCTGCCCCGTCGATCCGGGCCGCCTCATACAGCTCCATATCCACACCCGCAAGAGCCGCCAGGAAAATAATGGTTCCGTATCCTGTTTCCTTCCATATATTCTGTCCCACGATAAGACTGTAAAAATACTTGGGAGTCGCCAGGATATCCGGCGCGTTTCCCCGTCCCAAAATATTCTCCATGATCTTGTATACAATGCCGTCCGTGGTACTGAACAGCTGCTGTGTCAGCGTAGCCACAATAACAAGGGAAATAAAATGGGGAATGTAAACCAGCGTCTGCGTCACCCGCTTGTATCCCTGGCTCCTGATTTCATTTAACAAAAGCGCCAGCAGGATAGGTGCCGGGAAAAAGAAAACCAGACTCAGTATGGAAATAGAAAGTGTATTTTTAAGAAGCATGAAAAAATCATACCCGGTAAAAAACTTTCTGAAATTTGCCAGTCCCACCCATTCGCTGGTCAGATAGGCGCCGATGGCCGTGTCCGCACTGAAGGGTCTGAAATCCTGGAATGCAATCACAATACCAAACATAGGCAGGTAGTTAAATACCAGCATATAAAGCACGCCCGGTAGTAACAAAATGTACAGCCACTTATGCGCCACCACAAAATGCCAGAAGGATTCCTTCTTTCTCCCGGCGGCAGGAACGGCTGCTTTGCTTTTTAGTCCGCTCACGAAAAGCCCTCCTTATTTTACTATTCCGGCAGCGCTGCAAGGGGATCTCTCCGTATGCATGTAAGCTCACCGCTGCCTGTTGTGGTCATAATAAGATACAAAAACGCTATTTTCAATGAGGAATATCTTTCCAATCCCAAGACTCAAAAAAAGAGCCGGAATCCCCGTATCCCGGGGCATTCCATGCCCTTTCTCCTCGTCAATAATCAATATGTTTCCGCCGCTTTTTCCAGGATAATCCAAATCTTTCCGCAGATTTTAAGAAAATGATTATTCCCGGCGGCCCAAGTTTTTATGCCAGTACGCAACTTCTCCCGCCTCTACTCCTGCCGATGCTCCTTTCTGAAACGGCCGGGCGTGGTATTTTCATATTTGCTGAAAAAGCGGATAAAATTCTGGGTGTTGGCATAGTTTAGCTGCTCCGCGATTTCTGAAATGGAACAGTCAGAATGCAGCAGCAGCTCCTTCGCAGCATTCAGCTTTTCCAGATTCACCAGATCCGTAAAGGTCATATTCCGTTCCGCCTTCAGTACCTTCCAGATATAGCTGGGATGGTAATTCAGCCTGTCCGCACACTCCGTCAGGGTGATATCCCCGCGCTTCTCCTCCACAATCTCCATTATGCTGCGCAGAATATCGGAGGATGCATGATAGCGGTACTGCCTGAGCGCTTCCACCGCCGGCTGGATGATGCGCCTGTTCAGATAGGATTTGAGCTTATCACTTTCACAGATATCATTTATTTTGGAAAAGACATCCTCCGACCGCTCCTTGAATACCTGGTTGGAGGACAGTCCCGCGTCCGACAGCACCGACAGCACGGAAACCACCAGCCTGTGCAGGAAAAAGCTCCTGTCATGGCTGGCGATCTCCCTGTTATACAGGCTGTTTACAAATTTATCCACCAGCTGGGCCGCTTCTTCCCCGTTTCCGTCATTCACCGCCTTCGTCATGGAATTTTCGATCACGAAATCATACCCGCTGATAATGCCGTCATTGCGGGTAATATCCTCATAAAAAGTGATATCGCTGTGATCCGGATGCTGCTTCCCGGTATTCCGCAGCGTTTCCATACACTCATTATAAGCGGTGCGCAGATATTTCAGCCTTGGGAAAGGCTGGCTCACCCCGGATATAATGGCACAGCCGAATTCCTTTTCAAAGAATGCCGTCAGGCCGCTATGTATCTCACGCGTCCGCTCCTGCAGTTCCTCCTCACCGTCCGCACCGATCACAAGAAGTATCTGTCCGTTCATGCTGAAGGGAGGCGCCGTCAGCAGTGCATTGATCCCATCCGGTATTTTCTTGGCCGCCGTTATGCTAAGGGCCTCGGTTTCCAGCTCGCTTTCCTCGTTGGTTTCCCCCTCCAGCATACACATAACGGCCAGCAGACGGTACCATCTGGCCTTCGGGAGGCGGAACTGCTCCTGAAAGCTGCTCATCGCTTCCGGCGTCATCCCTCCCCGGATCGCCCGCAGCAAAAACTGCTCCACCAGCATTTTTTCCTGCTGCTGCACCATAAGCTGCAGGCTGTCCTTGGTATCCACCAGCTGTACCACATTTTCCCGGATCGCAGTGAACTCATCCTGCTCCTGTTCCCCGCTTCCGGTCACCTGGGTTACATATTCCTTCAGGTTCCTGACAGGCCGGTACAAAATAGCCGAAAGGATCCAGCTGAGCAGAAACAGCACTACCAGGATCCCCGTTATAATCAGGGATACGGACAGGATCCTCCCCGCCCCTTCCCTCACATTGCCAAGGTCATAACCCAGGACATATATCATGCCGTTGGGGGATATCTCCCTCACCCGGATGCGGTAGTCCACATTTTTGGCAAGCGGTACACTGCGGATAGCATTTCCGCTCTGCAGCTGCTCCAAATTGGCGGAACAATAGGCCTCCAGGCCGTCGTCGGATGCAAACAGAGGATTCCCGTCATAGTCAAGCACGCATAACTCGTACCCGGCCAGGCTTTTATGGAGCTGCTGTTCCAGCTTGGTCAGATTCAGGCCCACCATCACCACCTGCTCCATCCGCCTTATGCTTCCCGGCAGCTTCATCACCAGCAAAAAGCCCGACACATCCAGCGTGTCGCTCTTGATTACCCCGTTGTTGTAGGGGGAAAGCTCCTCTATATTATTGCACCAGAACAGGCTGGAGTAATTCTCACCGGTTTTCTCCAGAAAATCCTGCACCTGCCCTTCGTTTTTAACCGAATCCAGGCGGTACATACCGTTGTTGGTAAGTATCCACCCTTTATCGAGATTGATAAACGCATATTTCCCCACGTAATCATCGATATAAGTAGGACCCTTCAGCATCTTCTGCGCATCGTATAAATTGCTGTATTCCCTGTAGGGAATGCTGTCCGTCGTCATCAGCCATTCCATTTCCTCCGAGGAGGAGTTTTCCAGATAATACTGCCGGATAGAGGAAAGGACCACCTCCACATCGTTGTATATCTGCGTCTCGATAGCTTCCATGGACAAATCGGTCTGCTTGGTCACCTCATCCATATAAATTTTATAAGAGATAACCCCCGCGATCAGCAATGGCACCGACGCCATCAGCAATAAAAGGACGAATATACGGTTTTGATATTTTCCGCCGCGCCGTTCCCTGAAAGAGATTTTCATATGCCACCTTACTTCCCCTCATTATCTGTGGATGTACCCATTCCCGTTTATTTCCCCAGGCAGAGAATCGTAGGTTCTCTTGGAACCATCGGATCTCTTATCCGCCCGGCTCCTGCCGGTATATATTTTACCATGTACCGGGATAAATGGCAATTTTATGACCCGCTATGCGCTCCCGTTTCCAACAGGATCCGACTTCCCGGCCCATCGGAAACCAGACGGTACACCAGAAAATCATTCTGCGGTTTTCCGGGAAGCAGCTCCGCCCCGGTACCGGAGGACCGCACCCCGCCAAACCTGGCCGGTATGCTCAGAAGCAGGCTTGTTTTTCTGCACATGGCAAGCTCTGCCCGCAGCGCTCCTTTTCCGGCATCCCACGCCATCGACAGAGTACCGTCCGGGAAACGGAAATTGTGGATCTCCCCTTTCTCCAGCCGCCTGGGAAGGGCCGGCAGCAGCTTCAGCAGATCCCCGGAGGCAAAAAGAAGCATTTCCTGTACCGCATTCACATACCCCTCCGCCGCATCCAGCTGTATGGGGGCCGGATCCATATCCATGGTAATCCCCATGCCCCGGTAATCGTTATGCAGGGTAAAAAAGTTGGGAAGCAGACAGGCTTTTGCCATGTTGTCCAGACACGCCGCCGCTTCCTCTCCCTGGTCAAACCTGGCATAAATGGCGGCCATATGCGCCATGGACCATCCGGTCTGGGCTTCGATCCGCCGCAGCGCCACCGCCTTCCGGAAAGCCCCCATCAGCTCCGGCTGCTGTACGGAATTGATTTCCTCCCCCGGAAAAACGGGATAAATATGGGATAAGTGCCTGTGATCATACCGATCCTCGAACAACGCCTCCTGCCATTCCCGCACGGCGCCTTCCCCGTTGACGGCATACGGGGGAATGGCGTCCAGTATCCGTTTCCATGTTTTCTTTCGTTCCCCGCCGATCCCCTGATCCGGCAGCTCCTTTTTCTCCATGCGCTCCGCCAGCAAAAGCATATGGGTAAAAAATTCTCTGACAATAGCCAGATCAATAGTGGAATTGATGGTGGTAGGCATGGGATGGGGCACAATCCTGTCCGGCGGCGGCATGAAATTCTGCGGCGTATTTTCCGGAGAAACGCTGGGATAAAGCTTGATTCTTCCGTCCGGATAGAAAGTGATGAAATCCTCATAAAATCGGGCGGTTTCATCCAGGAACGGATAGATTTCTTCCGTAAAGGCCCGCACATCCTCTTTTTCATATTCCAGATATTTATAATAATGGGCGGCCAGCCAGCCGGCGGCACCCACCCAGTTCATAATGACCGGCACCACCTGGGTAGGGGACGCCACACCGGGAGTTGTCCCTGCCGTCATATAGATACCCCGGCAGCCGTACAGCCGTCCGGCATTCTGCCGGAAGCTTTCCAGCCTCTCATTATAATAACGGAATACGGAATGATGCATGGGCAGGAGATTGCCGGCAAAACAATGCCAGTAAATCATCTGCAGGTTTTCATTTGCCATATTATGAGGCCACATAGGTTCATAATCCCCGCACCAAAGGCCGTATAGCGGGAACGGATTGCTCTCCGGGTGTCCTCCGCAAAGGAACAGATACCTGCCGTATTTCCACAGCTTTTCCATCAGTTCCGCCGGCTGTTCCCCATCAAAGGCCTCCTCCAGAAGCGACTCGTTGCAGCGCCCAACGTATCCATCCGTACAAAAGCCCGCACTGTGATACAGCTTCGCGTGCAGTTCCTTATGCCGTTCCAGAAGCTGCTCATAATCCTCCGTAGTCTCCTCCAGCCGCGCAAGGGCCTCTGCCAGCCCCTCTTCCCTGCTTTTTTTCTTTGCAAAGGTCTTTACAAGAACCTGGATTTCCTCCGCCCCCGTTATCCGCAGACAGCCGTACCACTCTTCCAGCTTCCCCTCCTGCATTCTTTCCGTCCTGCTTACCTTTAATACGGCTCCGTAATAATTTCCTTCCTCATCCGCAGCCGAATAGAAAATCCGGTTGCCGTCTGTCCTGCTCTCCCTGGTTTCCACAATATGGCGGCAGCTTTCCGGCAGCTCTTTTCCGGGCTGGACATGCATATCCATACCCAGTTTTACGTCCAGTACAGGACCGGAAGCCCGATACCTGAGACAGATGACATCATCAGCCCTGGACACAAACCCGTCACACCGGAAAACCGTTTCTTTCGATGTCCACCGGCTGGAAACCTCTGCCCTGTCCATCTGCACCGCTCTCCGGTAGCCGGAAAAACTCCCCAGAGGCCGTATGGACACCCTGATATCCGCAAGGGGAAGCGGCGCCTCCAGCCGGGATTCGTATCCCTTCTCCTTCAGCCGGTCCGACAGCACCCAGCTGGCCTGCGTCCACCTGCCTTCCTCCATGTCCCGGCGGGTTTGTGCAAGCGCCTCATGCACATCCGGCAGTTCATCCTTCCGCCCTCCATGCCACAGATCGTGCCTGCCGAGCAACACGGTCTGTTCTCCGCTTCCTCCGTAAAAATTGGCGCCGTTGATGCCGTTCCCGCTCACCAGCCCTTCCCGGTACATATCATGCCACCAGGATGACGGCCTCTTCATCCATATGGTATCCCTGGTGATTTTGATGTCCAATCCCATCGCGTTTCCTCCTTCTTTCTCCCGCCCGGGCTTACCCGGATCTCACCTGTCCTGCCTGCTTCTTCTGTCATGGTACCGCTTTTTATTGCAAAATTCTAAGCGCATTTTCCTGGAAACATTGCAATTTCTACCATTTATGCTATTTTCGAATGACAAATATTTCTCCAGGTGAATAGCAGCCCGGTGTATACGGATGGAAAAACGAAACAAAGCACGGGATCCTTTCCGATCGATTACGCAGAAAGGACCTCGTGCTTTTTATATTGCCTGCAGGGATGGGTCCGCTATTCTATTCGCTGATGGCGGTAACAACGCCCTCTTCAAAATAAATATACCTATTGCCAGAATAAACCCACTGTTCAGTAACGCCCCATGCATAAGTGGTTTTGTTAATTTCCTTCGGACTTCCCCAATTTGAACGTTTCACTTCATCTTTCGTCATACCAATGCTGGGTTCATTGGCCAGATACTCCCTTTCTTTTTGCCTTTCGCTTTCCTTTTCTTCACGTTCTCTGGCTTCTATTCTATCCAGATTTTCCAGTCCTAAAGCCGATACGTACTTCATAACGGTACCATTCTCATGGGTAATTGCAATTACCCCCACGTTTACTTCTTCAACTTCGGCACCATTATCCATGGATAATCTGCCTTCCACATAGTCAACACCTTCTAAAGGCTTTACCTTTTTATAGGAAAACATGGTTTTCTCATCATTTTCCTGAATCTCATATCCATCGATAACCACGCAGATATCACTGTCTGGTTTATCCAAAAGAACATATTCTCCCTGCATTTTCTTTACGAAATTATATTCCGACCTTTGTTCTTTATCTATTTCGAAAAAATTCATTAAAGTTTCTATCAGAAAATAATCTCTGTTCTCAAAGGCTGCGTCAACCTGGGTCGCAAAATATTCCTCATTTCCCCTTATAATCTCATTTCTCAAGGCAATTACTTTCGGTGATAGTTCACCATCCTTATCCATATCCCGGACAGCCTTCACCGCTTCCAGATATTCACCGTTTTCATTGCATTCTTTCATTTTCTGAAGAATTTCCAAATTATGGGTATCTTCTTTTTCTTCGGTTTCCATAACAGCGGCGGCAATGCCTGATTCTTCCGTCCCCGTTTCCGTTTCCATATTTGACGGCTGTTGTATGCTCTCTTCCACCGCTTCCGGTTCACTCACGTCAATGGATCCCTCTTTTTTGTCCGAATCCACACCGCATCCTGCAAGTAAGATAGCATTAACAAGAACTACACATAATCCGCATTTTAAAACATTCATACTTTTCCGCATTGCTGTCCCCCCACTAAATATTTCGTTACATACACTATAATCCCTTTTCCAAATTATTACTATATATAAGTGGAAAATGGTGCGCCCGTAAGGGTGTATATCAAAATCCGCCTTTAGCAAGCGGTAGGTAAAA
>URMK01000086.1 GCA_900548905.1 uncultured Lachnospiraceae bacterium
CTTTTGTAGGCCTGAAACAAATTTAATAAGAAATAGCACAACAGGTTAAATTATATAAAAACAACCGCCCACAAGGTGGGTTGGCCAATAACAGGAATAGAAAATCCACCCTTACCAGTCAAAGTATTGGGGTGGTTTTTCTATGTTAGGCTAATGACATGTTATATAAATAAATGTCAGTAATGCCAAAATAAACATTCCAAAGGACATTAAGTCCTTAAAGTTAAAGTGTTTCATAGACATCACCTCCATTCTATGTAGAATGAAGGCCAACACACCCTGCAACACGGTTGTTCATATAATAATGCACTATGGTACGCAGAACCAGTTAATATAATTATGTAATTATAAATATAATATTCAAATTAAGGTGAGCACCCGTAAGGAATGCCCACCTTTTCTTTTTAAGGATCTGTATCTTTTTCCTGCCGGAATTATTCCTCTCCGTTTATGGAAGCGATAATCCCGTCTGCCAGCGCTTCCAGTTCGGAAACCTTATCGGGGTTCAGCGTGGATGCCATGGAGAGTCGTTCATTGAGAACCGTCATATTTTTCATCTCTTCATCAATGAATTTCTGCATCAGGTCTCCTGATTTGCAGGCCCAGGAACCGTTTTCGATAATGGCAAAGGTACGATTCTGCAGGTTCAGCGCTTTCATATCGGAAAGGAAGCTGTGCATAACCGGATAAATTCCCAGATTGTAGGTCACAGAAGCCAGGACGATATGGCTTAAACGGAACGCTTCGGAAATCAGCTGGGAAACATGTGTATTGGAAACGTCATATACAGCCACATTGGTCATTCCCTTATCACACAGCCTGGCGGCAAGGGCCTGTGCAGCCGCTTCCGTATTGCCGTACATGGAGGCGTAGGCGATCATTACCCCTTTTTCTTCCGGCTCGTAGCGGCTCCAGAGGTCGTACTTTTCGATAAAATAACCGATATTGGAACGCCATACGGGGCCGTGGAGGGGGCAGATCATTTTAATGTCCAGCTTGGATGCTTTTTTCAGGAGGGCCTGTACGGGAGCGCCGTATTTCCCTACAATATTGGTGAAATAACGTCTGGCATCATCGATCCAGTCTCTCTCAAAATCCACTTCATCATTAAACAGTTTGCCGTCTAAGGCTCCGAAGGAACCGAAGGCGTCGGCGGAGAACAGGACACCGTCCGTGGTATCAAAGGTCACCATGGCTTCGGGCCAGTGTACCATGGGGGCGTTCACGAAAGTAACCGTATGTCGGCCGAAGCTACGGGTATCGCCTTCGTTTACTTCCAGCTGTGTATAGTTATCGATATCGAAACCGAACTGGCGCATGAGCATAAAGGCCTTGGGGGTGCTTATGATGGTAACCTTAGGGAAACGCAGCAGGATCTCTTCAATGGAAGCCCCGTGATCCGGTTCCATATGGTTAATCACCAGATAGTCCAATTCCCTTCCCTGCAGCAGATAATCCATATTTTCCAGAAGCTGTCTGCACGCAGACCAGTCCACGGTATCAAAAAGGACTGTCTGTTCATCAAGCAGCAGATATGCATTATAGGAAACTCCCCTGGGAATGGGATGAATATTTTCAAACAGGGTCAGCCTGTGGTCATTGGCCCCCACCCAGTATAAATCTTCCGTTACATTTCTGACACAATACATTACTAATTCCTCCTTCCGGCCGCAGCCTACATAAACATATCTTTACTTTCCGCACATTCCGGGCATACCCAGTCTTGCGGCAGCTTTTCAAACAAGGTCCCGGGAGCGATATCCGCGTCCGCATCCCCTACAGCGGGATTGTATTCATAACCGCAGCCTCCGCAGGTATAAATCCTTCCAACCGGCGCGGGTTTGGGAGGCAGCGGCCGTTTCATTTTTACCATGGGCGGTGCCGGCTTTTTGGCTTCCCCATTATCCAGGGCAGCCGTAAGCAGCGGCAGGATCTCCATCAGATCTCCCACGATGCCATAGTCACAGTTTTTAAAAATAGGGGCGTTGGCATTTTTGTTAATCGCCACAATGGTGGAGGCATCCCGGATGCCCTTCAGATGCTGTACGGCTCCGGATATTCCGCAGGCAATATACAGGTTGCCGGTGAACTTCTGCCCGGACATTCCCACATACCGGTTCAGAGGCACATATTTCAGGGTTTCCGCAACGGGCCTGGAAGAACCTACCGCAGCGCCGGCCTGCAAAGCCAGCGCTTCAATCAGCTTCATGTTTTCGCGGCTGCCGATGCCTTTTCCTGCCGAAACCACTCTTTCCGCCTGGGGAATAGGCGTATCGGCCGGAATTCCCACCGTGAAATCATAGCCTTCCTTTTGCAGGGCTGCTACCAGAGCTTCCACCCTTTCTTTGGCGCTGCCTTCCTTAAGAATCATTTTCTTACGGTAGCCTGTTACGGGAGCCGCTTTTTTCATATGCTTCGGAGCACCGCCTGCATCCTTCGGCATTTTGCCGATGAGATGGGAGGCGATGACCACTCTCTGGATTTCATTGGTGCCTTCATATATTGTGGTGATTTTGGCATCCCGGTATGCCCGCTCCACTTCCATTCCCTTCAAGTAACCGCTTCCGCCGAAAATCTGAAGGGCATCGTTGGTGACCTCCAGGGCAATATCGGACGCATACTGCTTGGCCATGGCGGATTCCATCCCATAAGGCTCGTGATTTTCCTTCAGTTCCGCGGCACTGTATATCAGGAACCGTGCACAGCGCAGTTTGGTCGCCATATCGGCAAGCTTAAAGGATACCACCTGCTGCTGACAAATGGGTTTTCCAAATTGTACCCTCTCTTTGGAATATTCCAACGCATGCTCAAACGCTCCCTGGGCGATTCCCAGCGCCTGAGAGGCAATGCCGATACGTCCGCCGTCCAGGGTTGCCATAGCGATTTTAAAGCCTTCCCCCTCTTTTCCAAGAAGATTCTCCCTGGGAACCCTGACATCATTGAACAGCAGTTCCGCGGTAGAGGATGACCGAATACCCATTTTATCATAATGATCACCAAATTCAAAGCCTTCCCAGCCTTTTTCCACAATAAATGCAGAAATCCCTCTGGTCCCGATATCCGGAGTGGTTACGGCGAACACCACATACGTATCTGCCTTCGGCGCATTCGTTATAAATATTTTGCCACCATTTAACAGATAATAATCACCCTTAAGCACGGCAGTAGTTTCCGTACCGCCGGCATCGGATCCGGCGTTAGGCTCCGTAAGGCCAAAAGCCCCTATTTTTTCCCCTCTGGCCAGCGGAACCAGATATTTTTCTTTCTGTTCCTGCGTGCCGAAAGCAAAAATCGGCCAGGATCCCAGGGAAACATGGGCGGAAAGGATAACTCCTGTTCCTCCGTCCACTCTGGAGAGTTCTTCCACCGCAATGGCGTAGCTGAGAACATCAAGCCCGGCACCGCCGTATTCTTTGGGATAGGGTATCCCCATAAGCCCCATTTCTCCCAGCTTTTTGACAGCGTCTGCCGGAAATTCATTGTTCTGATCCAGCATAAAAGCGATTGGTTTTACTTCGCTTTCCGCAAATCCCCTCATTTTCTGCCTGAATGCTTCATGCTCCTGTGTTGTTTGATAAAGCATATTTTGTACCCCCTTTTTATGAATTGGATTATCAGTGACTCTATATGTTTACTGCCTGATATACGGCAGATATGTGTCCGATTGTCTGTATCATGTAAGAATCCGGAATGTTCTGTACTCTCATATATCATGTCCTTTTTCCCTTTATTACAGCATCTTATAGTCATTCGGCATACAGTGATACTTGACAATTTTTATCCACTTTCAATTTCCACAAGCAACGAGCCAAACGGATGCACTCGCATAGAACCGAAGGCTCTATTATCCACTTAGCGACTGCCGCGAGAGTCAAATCCCCCGTTGCTTGCGGGGTATTTGAATTTCAAAAAAAGAAAACCCAATCTCAATCCCCAAATAAGACCCAATGGAGACTGCGGGAACTAAACTCCCGATCAATCGCCAGTTGTACCTTGGCAAGCTGCCCGTGTACGTTACAGGGCCCCCCGTTTTTATCTCTCCACTCGCACTGGTAATCGGCATTCATACAGGCCGCCAGACGGGCGTTGGCTTCTACCGCATTCACCAGATCATGCAGATTTAACTCCTGCAGATCCGCATCCAGCTGACAGCCCCCGTTTACCCCGCGTATGATACGGATTATCCCGGCTTTTTCCAGCTTTTTCATGATTTTATAGGTGAATTTATGAGGCAGCGATTCTTTTTCCGCAATCTCTCCCACCGTCAGGCAGGCCCCCTGGGACAGCGCCCGCAAAATGCGGAGCGCATAATCGGTTTCACGAGTGATAAGCAATGGCACGCCTCCTTTTTTCCATCGCAGGCTTCACATTGCCTGAGGAACCGTCCCCGCCGTCAGCGCGGACGGAATCTCATTCAGCACATGCGAACTTTGCGTTTCTAACTCTAACTATAATAAAGTGGAGTATTTTTGTCAAGATTAGATTGTTGAAAAAAGGCAAAAAGAGTTACTATTTTTTACGGTATCATGTACAATGGATGGATAAGTGTATATCTGGAATAAGAATATCCTTTGAGGGAGGAAAAGAGATGAAAGATTATATCCAACAGAATAAGGATGCCTGGGAATTCAACACCTATGATTTCTGGGTGGATCATGCAGGGTCACCGGCGGAACGGGCCAAAAAGGACATGGCGGATCCGGTGGGTATGCTGAAAAAATATGCGGCCTATTTTGACTCCTATGAAGGGGTAAGAGTGGCAAATATCTGCGGTTCCTGTGGGAAAAAAGCAATTCCTCTCGCCCTTCTCGGCGCGAAGGTCACCATTTTCGATATATCTTCCGGGAACCGGCGGTATGCGCTGGAAACTGCGGCGGCGGCGGATACTTCCATAGAATTTATTCTGGGGGATGTGCTGGAAACCGACATGGCCCGGTACGGCGGCCAGTTCGATACAGTGTTTATGGAAGGCGGCGTACTGCACTTTTTTCATGATATCGGGAAGTTTATGAATACCATGTTTTCCCTGCTCCGCCCAGGCGGCTGTATGATATGCAGCGATTTTCATCCTTTCCAGAAAATAGCGGATATTCTTGAGTTTCAGCAGCCGGAAACCCAGTATTTTTCCAAGGATATCATAAAAGGGGAAATGGCCCACGCCAGGTTTTATCCGGAGGAAATCCGCAGGCAAATCCCTCTGTGCGAATACCGGAAATATACGATCAGCGAAATCATCAACGCTTGTATAGACAGCGGTTTTGTCTTAAAACGATTTGACGAGCATCCCGCCTGGACGGATCCTGCATTGCCCGGAGAATTCACGATGGTTGCGGTAAAGAAATAAGACGCTGCCGCACAGCATACCAGAGTGTGTTTGAAAATTGCTTTCTGCAAGATGTGCTCACAATTTATGGGCATGCAAATGAATTATCAAACACACTCCGGGCCATGGGAAGGAGAACAATATGCGTTCCGAAAAAGAAATGATGGATATGATTATGCGGAAAGCCGAAGAAGATGAACGGATCCGGGCCGTCACCATGGAGGGTTCCAGGGCCAATCCCAACGCCGTCCATGATGCCTACTCGGATTTTGACATTACTTATTATGTTACGGATGTGAGGGACTTTACCGGGGATCGGTCCTGGATCCATGCATTCGGCGACATTCTGCTTGTGCAGTGTCCCATGGACTGGTACTCCCATCCCTATGATGATACCAGCCGTGAGCCATTCGCTTATCTGATCCAGTTTGCCGATGGCAGCCGTATCGATCTGACCTTGCAGGATGTAAAAGACATGGCTAAGGAGCGGGAAAATAACCAGCCGAGAGCTGTTTTGATGAACAAGGACAACTTTCCTTCCCTGCTGCCGCTTCAGACCGAAGCCGCCTTTTACATACAGCCGCCGGGGGAGAAGGAATTTTTGGACACCTGCAATGAATTCCGCTGGCTGAGCCTTTATGTTTCCAAAGGCGTGTGCCGGGAAGAACTGTATTATGCCAAGCACGCCTATGATGTACTGCTCCTGCCCATGTTCCTGAAAATGCTGAACTGGAAAATAGGCATTGATAACGGTTTCCACGTCACCACCGGTTCCTCCTGCAAATACCTGAAGCGGTTCCTGTCTCCGGAAGAGATGGAACGCTTTCAACGAATTTTTCCTGACGGAGACTATGATACGATCTGCCGCTGCCTGTTTCTCCTGTACGATTATTTTCATGAGCTGGCCGGTTTTGTGGCGGGGCAGCTGCATTTTCATCACGATACGGCAGAGGCCGAACGGGTACGGCAGTTCCTTGCGCAAAGGCTCCGGGACAGGGGATATTGCAGGTAAACCAACGGTAGAATCCGCTCAATCGCCAGATAATCGGTTTCTTTCCGCTGTATTTTATTATATTGTTAATTCAGACTTCGCAGGTGCCGGATGGCGCCCCGCATACAGCGGGCAGAGGACTATCCGACACCTGTGAAATTTGAGTTGCTCAGACATCCGTGACGACAGAAAGGGTTATGCAATGAATAATGAAAAAATGGGAAAGTTTATTTCCGAGATGAGGAAATCCCAAAATCTGACACAAAAGGATCTGGCCTCCCAATTAGAGATCACGGATAAAGCGATCTCCAAATGGGAACGGGGCATCAGCTGTCCGGATATTTCCCTTCTGATCCCGCTGGCTCAGATACTGGGGGTAACCACAAGCGAGCTGTTAAATGGGGAAAAGGGGGCCGCCCCTGAAAAAACCAGGGAAGCCCTGGTGGAAGAAACCCTGCTGTATTCCGACAAAAGCGCCGCGCAGAAAATCGACAGGGCAAGGGGGATAATCTTCACTTTTTTATCGTCTTCTTTTATTCTTGCCGGAGTCATCTGCTTTATATGCGATTTCTGCATAGCCGGACAACTGACCTGGTCCTACCTTGTGGCCTTTTCCCTGCTTTTCGGCTGGCTGCTTCTCCTCCCGCTGTTTAAAGCCCGGGGGCATATTATCCGGAATTTACTTCTGGCACTCAGCCTGACGGCTATCCCTTATCTGGCGGTATTAAGCCGGCTTTTAGGTTTGCCTGTCATTTATAAAATGGGGGCTGTGATATCCATCATTTCCCTTCTCGGGCTGTGGTGTATCTATATTTCCTTTTTGAAAATCACACACAGGAAATTATATGCGGTGGGAATTTTATTGGTGGTTATCATACCGATTATGTGGGGGATCAATTATACGGTTTCTTTCTTTTTGCACCAGCCGCTGGATGCTTCCACAAAGTTTGTTGACAGTCTGATGACCCTGGCCCTGCTGGTTCTAGCGGCTTTCTGCTTTGGGAAGGAATTTTTGCGGAGCCGGAAGCAGTAGGTCCTGCTTCCGGGAAGCGGTGACGGGTTTCCCGGGGGAGTCACGGAGCCGCAAAAGGGGGAATTGTATTCACAAATATCGGCTATGCAGAAGAAATACAGACTATATTGCGGCTATATAAAATACCGTATGGGGTTCCCTGTACGGCATTTTTTTATTACTTAAGATGCATACGATAGAATAGAACATTGTACAAGCGTAGATTGATAGTGGTGACCTTATTTTCACGTTTTCTGCATAACCAGTCCATTATCAATCCAACACATTAGATTCCTTGTTGCAAAAGTATGCCTAAGGTCGTGACGACAGGATTCGACAGAATATGTTTGAATATGATTAAAAGTAGCGTCATACTATGTCGAATATATTCCCATACGCTGGGTTAAAAGCAAGACATTTAGCATAATATCTGATATAATAGGGGAAAAGTCATTGGAGGTTGAGCATGAAGGAAGAAAAGGTCTTAAAAGCAAAAATAACTGCTAAAGGGATGCAAATTTCTGTTGTGTCGGACGGAAGTCACGATGACTATATCTCTTTAACTGATATTGCGAAATATAAAAGTGAAGATCCGGCTGCCACAATCCAAAACTGGATGCGAGGCCGTGACGTCATTGAATTTTTAGGGCTATGGGAGACGTTGCATAATCCAGATTTTAAACCCCTCGAATTCGAGGGGTTTAAGTCACGGGCTGGTTCTAATGCATTTACTTTATCTCCGAAACGGTGGGTGGAAGCAACAGCTGCGATCGGTATGTATTCCAAATCTGGTCGTAATGGAGGGACTTATGCACATCGGGATATTGCATTTGAATTTGCCTCCTGGATTTCAGCAGAGTTTAAGCTATACATCATCACAGATTACCAACGCTTAAAAACAGATGAAAACAGCAGGCTTTCATTAAACTGGAATATGAATCGGGAAATCTCTAAAATTAATTACCGAATTCATACAGATGCCATAAAAGAACATCTGATTGTTCCAGAATTGCCAAAACAATATCAAAGTTTTACATATGCGACTGAAGCAGATGTTTTGAATGTGGCAATGTTTGGTATGACAGCAAAGCAATGGCGTGAGGCTAATCCAAACCTGGATGGAAATATAAGAGACCACGCCACGCTTCAACAACTAATTATCTTATCTAATATTGAAAGCTTAAATGCAGAGATGATAAAACAAGGCATAGGACGTAATAAACGGTTGGTGGAATTAAATAGAATTGCAAAAGACCAGATGATATCTTTATTAAAATCAGCAGGAATAAAACGTTTAGAGGATTACAACAATTGAACGCAATAAAAAGCTACCGGATTATAACAAAGTTGCCTACAGGAATCCGTGGTATGTAAACAAAGTGTTTTTATGCTATTTAAGGAGAAGAGTTAAATGGACAATAAGGATGAACAAATTCAGATTTTAGAGCATTTTAAAAATCAAATTGCTTTAACATGGAATTCATCTTGCGTGGAAGATTTTAGACAATGCTTTCTTTTTGTAAAGGATTTTTCTGTTTGGATAGAATGTCTCGACGCAATTCCACAATCCATTTTGTTGAAATCTTCCATAAATGAATGTGCAATTGCAAATCTCTTTTGCAGTCAAGGTCTTTATAAGCAAGCAATGGCCTCTCTACGGTTATGTTTGGAACATTGTCTATATGCCATACAACTATCTTCGGATGATTTCTCATTTCGACGTTGGAAAGCAGGACAAGAAGATATGAAATGGGCATCAATTACTGATAGTGAATTTGGCATATTTGGTAAAACATTTATTCGCGCATATGCTCCAGAGTTTGAAGATCGAAGTTCAGAACTTAGTAGAACCGCAATTAATGTATATCGAGAATGCTCTGAATACATACATGGAAATTACAGCAAGCTAAATTGCTTACCTGGGCAAAATGAGTTTAATCAGGAATTGCTGTCAAAATATATCTCTTGTTTTCAAAGTATTGCATATTTAATTTCTATTTCACTTGTAATACGATTCAAAGAGTTCATAATAGAAAGCAAAATGCTCATAACATTAGAGCCGCCTATTATGCATAATATAGATATGTTACCGGAAATCCAGTTGTTGTATAGTAAGGATGGAGATGAATAGTAATGAATGGATTTATATATCGAACTGAAGAGATGACACCTGAATTAATTTGTAATTTATTTGTTTCAACCCCTACTGATGAAGATATTATTCAGAAACTAATAGCTCCAACTCCAATCCTTTTGATTGGTAGTCGCGGTGTTGGTAAATCTTTTTTGTTTAGGGTAGCGGAAGCACAGTTAAATAGTAATTTTGAAACCAATAATGTTTTGCCAGTTTTTATTACATTGCGGAAAGCCTCATTGATTCAGACGGGGAATACCAATCAATTTCAATCTTGGATGCTTGCAAAGATTTGCTCCGAATTGCAACGAGCCTTAAGAAAAAGTGGGAAATTAGCCACTATTAATTATGGCCTTGGTATATTGCTCGGTGCATCAGCAAAGCCTGAAAAATCTGAACTTGAGGATATAACCGAGCGGTTTGAGTCCTCTTGGAAAAAGCCAGGGGAAGTAATCGATGATTCAATGATTCCGACGTTGGATAGTTTGTTAAATGTCGTTGAAGATTTATGTGAAGAACTTGGTATTAAGCGAATTGTCCTGTTTATTGATGAAGCTGCGCATGTATGCCGACCACAACAACAAAGAGAGTTTTTTACTCTTTTCAGAGATTTACGTTCTCCTTATATTAAATGTAACGCTGCTGTATATCCCGGTGTCACTATTTATGGAGAATCTTTTGAGCCGCTTCATGATGCCATACAAATTTCCCTAAACAGATCTGTCACAGATGATAACTATGTTGAAACTATGAAGGAAATGGTTCTCAATCAAGCAAGTGATAGTACATTATCTATGACATTATCAAAACGTGGCGAGAATTTCTCTATATTGGCGTATGCATCAGGTGGTAATCCACGTCATTTGCTAAAAACAGTTGAAATGGCTGGTAAACTAGATTCTGCTTCGGTCAACAAGGTAATACGTGAATACTATCGAGAATTGCTTTGGGCAGAGCATTCAAATCTTGCAGAAAAATATCCGGGATATGCTAAACTTATCGACTGGGGGCGTGATTTTGTTGAAACTGATGTAATCCCTGCAGTGAAACTTAAAAATGATAAATCTTTGGGTTTAAAAAGCGAAGAAGGTGTGACCAGTGCTTTTTTCTGGATTCATAGAAATGCTCCACAAGAAGTAAAAGAAGCATTGCGACTATTGGAATACACGGGTATTATTCACGAACATTCTTCAGGTATTCGTGCAACACGAAGTGGAATAGGGGCACGTTATGAAATCAACCTTGGTTGTTTGTTTGCAGAAGAAACAATACCAACAATGACAGCATTTTCTATTGCTCAGAAATTAAGTGTGAAAAGGATGACTGAGTATGGTAATAATTATAAAGCATTTAATAGTATTAAAGGAGTTATCATTGAATCTGCTCAAAATGTAGAATTAGCAAAACAATTTGTAAAGAGTGTCGATACTTTAGATCTTACTTTATGGCAAAAGGGAAAACTGCATGAGTTAAATATCAATACTATTGGTAAACTGATAGAAGTAGAAGAAAGTAAACTGAAAGAAGCACGGTATATTAAGGAAACTCGTGCGAGGCAAATTAAAAATGCGGCTGTAGCGGCTGTTTGCGAATATCTAATAGGATGATTTTGGAATAAATATTTTTGTCGTGGCCTTGACATATGGGTGACTTACATAGTGACGACATATTTCGACAATATTTTATGCGAACTACCATAAAGTCGAAAGACTTTTGAGGAAAACTCTGGTATAATGTAAAAACAATGGTGTTTACGACTTTATTGTGGGAGGGGATCTCATGAAACTCGAATCTGCGCAAATAAGAAATTTTAGAATGCTAAAGGAAATGGATATTGACTTTGAAGATGTCCTCTCTTTGGTTATAGGAAAGAACAATTCCGGTAAAACGTCTTTTTTGTCGATTCTACAAAAATTTGTTTCAGAAAATAAACCGGAATTTGCTTTTGAAGATTTTAGTATTGAAACACAGCAGGCTATCCTTGCGTTTGAGGGTAGCGCTAAGACTCCAGAAGATTACTGTGAGTTAGCATTGTCCCTTAAGCTATATATAGTTTATAAAGAGACAGATAATCTCGGTGAAGCCTCTGCTCTTCTTCTGGATTTGGACAGCGATAAACATCACCTTGTTGTATTATTTGAATATGCGTTGTCTTATGAGAAATATCAAAAATTGATGACCGACTTCGCTGGATATAAAGCCAAAGGAATTAATCGCGATTTTTCCTATTACATCAGCAACAATATTAATCAATATTTTTCTGTGCGCATAAAAGCAATGGAATATGGAAACGAGACCAATTTTAAAATCATTTCAAATGACATTGTAAGGTCTATTATATCCATGCAAACAATCGGTGCTAAACGAGATGTCGATAATGAGCAGGGGCACAGCAACTCTTTATCATTGCTGGCGGGCAAATACTATAATGCCAGTGTTATGTCAGAGGAGGAATTTCCGGAACTGCAAAAACAGTTGCAAGAAACTGATGAGAGTTTATCCGGAATATATGAGAAGCTCTTTAAGCCTGTTGTGAAAGAGATTGCAGAAATGTCGTATAATCCACACGAAGCAGAACTTTCTGTTCTTTCAACGCTGAGTGAAAAGAAGATATTTCAAGATAACACAACCGTTAAATATAAGCATGAGGACACTATGTTGCCAGAGGACTATAACGGCTTGGGATACTTGAATCTGTTCGCCATCGTCTTCAATTTGCGAATTAAACTCGATCAATTATCCAAAAAGAATCGGCCTGATGAGAATCCAACCCCGTTAAATCTACTCTTTATTGAGGAACCAGAAGCACATACACACCCACAGATGCAATACATTTTTATCACAAATATAAAACGTATTCTTGAGCAGCATCGCAAAACAGCAGGGAAAAACTTTTCACTGCAAACAATCATCAGTACGCATTCATCTCACATTGTATCTCAATGTGATTTTCAAGATATCAAATATTTTTACCGTGAATCGACAGCTAGTGTGAAATCTCGCAGTTTAAAAGACCTCTACTCTAAAATGGTTACAGCGCAGGATATCCCGACTAAGGCCGGGCAGGAACGTTCTTATAGATTCGTAAAACAATATGTGACATTGAACCGAGCGGAGTTATTCTTTGCGAATAAAGCCATCTTGATTGAAGGTGACACCGAGCGGATGTTGCTTTCCGCTATGATGAAAAAACTTGATGGAGAAAAAGCAGAAGAAGAAAACTACGAGCCTCTTCTATCACAGAATATCTCTATAATTGAAGTAGGGGCATATTCACATGTCTTTGCCGTTTTCTTAGGATTTTTGGGTATTAAAACGCTGATTATAACCGATCTCGATTGTGCAAAAGTTGGGTCCAAAGGCCAACTATGTAAATGTAGATTTACTGAGGGAACAACAACTACAAACGCTTCCATCAAGTTTTTTACGCATCTTAATAAATTGGATGAAATCATAGGCTTATCTGCTAAACCGATAGCCTTCAGCTACGACGATGGCACATCAAAATGGGAGGCTACCATTGATGGGCAATTAAGATTGTTATTTCAAAAAGAAGAAAACGGTTATCAGGCGCGCAGTTTTGAAGATGCTTTTATTAACAACAATTTGCAGTTCATTATTGATAATGAAGAAAATTTCACAAGTCTAAAGAATAAAGGTGTTTTAAAAGCCGCACCGCCGGATTATTATGATATAGCTGACCAGTGCATTGAGAGTAAAACATCATATGCACTTGATATTCTTTTGTACGGTGGCAAAAATAACGAGGGGTGGATAACCCCAGCATATATCAAGGAGGGGTTGGAATGGCTGGCCCAATAACGGATCAAATCAGTCAATGCATAGATAGCAAGAAAAACTTTCTCCTAAGCGGCGGAGCTGGAAGTGGAAAAACCTACACGCTTATACAAACGTTGCATCATGTTTTTAAGAACGATCCCAAAGTGCGCGTCGCTTGTATTACCTATACCAATGTGGCGTCTGATGAGATAAAGGAAAGGTCGCCGTATTCAAAACTTCGGGTATCCACTATTCATGATTTTTTGTGGGATGAAATTAAAGAATATCAAAAGAATTTAAAACAAACGGTGCTACTCCTGATTTCTGCTGAAAAAGAGTGCAAAGGGAGCGGGTTATCATATTCTGGTGAAGCAGAGATTGATGAACAAAGCTTTTCTTGTATCGAGTATCAGAACTACCGAGATTTGGAGCATGGTATCATTTCTCATGACGATTTGCTGAAAATTGCTAATTATATGTTTGCAACGTATCCTTTGCTAGCTAAAATATTATGTGACAAGTATGATTATATTTTTATAGATGAATATCAGGATACACAAAAGTTAGTTATTGAAATTTTTTTGGAGCACATAAAGACATCTGCTAAAGGTTCACTGTGTATTGGTTTCTTTGGCGATAAAATGCAATCTATCTATGAAACAGGAATCGGGAATATTCAGCCCTATATAGTAGCTGGTGATGTTTGTGAAATTGTCAAAGAAGATAATTATCGCTGTGCTGTCAGTGTAATTGAATTGCTGAATCGTGTGCGCTCTGATATAACTCAACACCCCGCAAAGAAAAATCCAGATGGTTCCATAGCGAATAAGATTGGAAGTGCTACTTTTGTTTATTCTGATAACGATTTTAATTTAGCAACATTCGAGGTAAGTGATTTTGTTTCTGGTTGGAACTTTGATAATACGCATGAAACAAGAGTATTGTTCTTAACCCATAAGTTGAGTGCTACCCGTCTTGGTTTTGCAGAATTGCTGGCGGCTTACAAATATGCTGACAACTTAATTGGAAATGAACCGGATCGTTTGGCTCGGCATTTGTTAAAAATCGGAGGAATTTTGTTTTACTACAGTAAAAAAGATTTTTCCTATGTGATTGATGAAATTCAACGAAAAATCAGGACAAATGATGACAAACAAAAAATCAGTTCAGCACTGTCTCGCCTATCGAAAAATCTGGATATAAGTATTGAAGAATTAATAAACGGATTTGACAAGGAACATCTAATTCGAAAAGATGACCGCTTCAATGAATTCCTTGAAAACCACAATGAAATGTATGATAAGATAAAAATTTTACCTGCGTCAGAAGTGCTGGCTTATTTTAAATACTACAATGACTTTTCACCATATTCAACGCAACATGGTATTAAAGGAGCTGAATTTGATAATGTCCTTGTAATAATGGATAACGGAAGGTGGAATAATTACAACTTCAAATATTACTTTGAAGACACCTCTGGAAAAGAATCTATAATACAGCGAACTGAAAGAATTTTTTATGTTTGCTGTTCAAGAGCAAAGGATAATCTCGTTGTATATTATCCAAATCCGACTTCTCAGATTATAGCCCAGGCAAAACGCTTGTTTGGTGCTGAAAATGTTCACTCATTGTCCACTTAGGTGACTATGCGATATAAATGGCAGTGGGATATGCGTTTGGCTATCCGACTGCCATTTGTGTTAAAAATATTTTTTGTCGTGGCCTTGACATATGGGTGACAATGATTATGACGACATTATTCGACAAATAACGTAAGCGTCAAATCCTGCGCCTACCTATAAATTAACGCCGCTAACAGATATCAGCGGCGTGGTTTTCTGCATTCAGCCGGTAACTCTTTTGCCCATGGCAATAAGTGGTTTAGCTTCGCAGAATCTATATTTCCTTTTTCGTCACAGAGTTTGGGAAGCTCTGTGAGTAAATGCTTAAAATAATAATAAGGTCTCAGGTTATTGAGCTTTGCGGTTTCCGAAATACTGTAGATGACAGCGCTTGCCTGCGCTCCCTGAATGGAATCGTGAAACATCCAGTTCTTTTTACCGATACAGAAAGTTCTGATTGAACGTTCACTTGCTGAATTATCAATGGGTACGTTCCCGTCAGTCAGAAATACCTTCAGATATTTTTCCTGATTCAGGCTGTATTTCAGTCCTTCGGCTGTTTTCCCTTTGGGAGGTACGGCAGTATTTTCAAGCTGGTTTTTTACCCACGCAAAATACTCCTCAACCAATGGTCTGATTGAGTTTTGGCGTTCTTTGAGACGTTCCCAGGCTGTCAGATCCTTTAAGGCACCTTCCAGTTTATATATCTGGGATATCCGGCTTAATGCCTGATAGGCAACCGACCGTCGTACCGCATCAGGATTGGATTTGTCCGCTGTCTTTATGGCATCGGCATAATCCCTTCTTGCATGTGCCCAGCAGTTGGCATTTATCAGTCCCTGAAGCTTTTTTTCTATCAAATGATACTGGGAAAGGCTATCGGTAACCAGAATGCCTTTGTAATTCTGATAGAATTGAAGTGGAAACTCATGGTTCCTGCCTTTCTGGTATTCATAGATGACGATTGGGAACTCTGTATGGAATTCACCGGAGCGGTGCACCCACATATAGCTTTTGCTTCCGGGAGCTCTGTCATCATTGATTACCTGGGTGGGAGTCTCATCCGACTGTGTCACAGGAAGCTTTAACAGTTCCTGCTTCATTCACTCCACCAGAGGCGCGAAGTACCGGCGGGAACTGTTTATCATCCAGTTTGACATGGTCTGCTTTGAAATGTTAACCCCGTTACGGAAGAATTCCTGTTCCATTCGGTGCAGCGGAGCAGAATTCACATACTTTACATTCAGGATAGAAGCTACAAGGGAAGGTGTTGCTATACTGCCACGGAACAGATCCTTTGGACGGTCACCACGCATGAATTCATCCTGATGGTAACCATCGGTTCCCACAAAGACATCTACCGTGTGGACTTCTACAGTCCAGCTCTCAGGTTCGTGTCTTAAACGTTTGTAGGTTTCACTGGGCATCTGTTTCCAGTTGCCTTCACCGTAGAAAGCATCCAGTACCTCTTTAGATACCGTGTGGGTTGGTATGGCATCTTCCGGGAAATCCTTTAAGTCCGCTTCCCGCTGCCCGCTGGATTTTTTCTTCTTTGCTTTTTCACGGATGATCTCATCAGGATCCGGCTCCTGTACAAGCGGATTATACAAGGCATCTGCTTCATCAAAAAAGGAGAACTGTCCCTCAATGGATGCCATTGTTTCCGTATGACGGCCAAAGCTCTGCTGGTTTGCAAGACGTACCTGCTCAATAAGCTTCTCGATGTTTTCATTCAACGCATCAAGCTGTCCCTGCATACCGAGAATGATGGTGACCAACTCTTCACGGCTTAAGTTATTCAATTCACCCAGTGTATGCTTGCTGCCCATTGATCCGCTCCTTGTCCTTTCCTGTCTCTGATTATACTACAGAATCAGTGAAACAGCGAATCGTAAGCATCTTGCCTTTCGGCAAAACGCCTATGCTTAAAACAGCGTTGCCTGCCCATATACAATGAGGAAATATAGAGTTTTCAAGGTTCAAATATTACTTACATCACACTTATACCGGCGGCAGACGTGCTTTTACAACATCTCAAAAAGTGCTTCCATAAGCAGATTTTATGCGATAAAACAACAGAAATTTTTCTCTGTTTTGCACAATACTTTTCAGAAAACCTTTGCCGGATGGACTTCTTTAATCTTCAGGTCGAGAGGATTAAGGCCCAGCATCAGGAGGCGGAACTGCTCTTCGGTGATATCTTCAGCTTCCTGTGTTGTCCTTGGCCATGCCAAAGAACCGTCCTCAAATCTTTTGTATAATAGCAGGAATCTGTTCCCCATCCAGAGAAGTCCCTTCATACGATCGGAACGCCTTCCACAGAACAGAAAAAGAGTTCCTTGTTCAAACGGATTCAGGTTGTACTGTGAACCGATGACCTGAGTCAGTCCATCAATTCCTTTGCGCAGGTCAACAAAACCACATGCGAGTATCACGCGCCGGATTCCACCGGCATCCTCAAGCATTGGACACCTCCTGCAGAAGCCTGGTAAGCAGCCTGTCGGAAATTTCGTTAGACACTGCCACAGTTGCATGGGAAGTTTTAATCACGACTGCGGGCTGGAAAGAAAAAGGAATTTCCGGATTCTGTTGCGGTATCATGGGAACTTCAGCAAAGGTAACTGTTCCTTTTTCCTGCATTGCAGGAAGAGAAGTACTTCCATCACTCAGTTGGCTGTAGACTTCTTTACGGACTCTCCTGAGCCAGTAGTAATACGTCTTTTCCTGAACCCCGTTTTCTGCCAGCCACTGCCTGGCTGTCTGCCCATCGGGACGGCTTTGACACTGCTCGATAATCAGTTTCCATTGATTGAGGCGAACATCATGAGTACAAGCATCCAACTTTACACCCTCCTTGAAAAAACTAGTAGTTTTTTTAGTTTTTTCAAGTTTGCTACAGAATCTATAAAATATCTAGGCGAGAGATTTGACGCTTACCAAATAACGGCATACCTCCAACGGATATACAAAATATAAAATAAAAACACCAAGGATTACATAAAAAGAAATGATCTATTATACTATAGTCATGATACTGAAGCTGGTTCACGCGCAATCCTTCCCGCTTCCGGCATGGCGGCAATCAGTAACCGTTCAGACTTGTCTGAACGGTTACTGCACTTCTCACCGGTTATACCTATTTATAAAATTCCCGTATCGCTTTTCCCAGAAATGCCGCGGTTCCGTTTCCATACGGTGTATCCATACTCTTACGCATATCCTCATTCTTTTCATAAGAATCTGCGATTTCCAGCATCAGTTCTTTTACGTCCTCCATCTGATACAGCTGCTTTGATACAAAGTCCAGTTCTCCGATGAGGGACTTCACCTCGAAGGAAGAAACATCCGTGCCGATTTTTTCCGCCAGCTTTTTATAAATACCGTCTATCCGGTTCCGGTATGCTTCCATGACCTCCATACCCGCAGGATTTTTTACCGCTTCCATGGCCTTATCCTTATTTCCGTACCACTCCACTACCTTGCGGAAATTCTGCTGTGCGTCCTGTCCGGATGCTTTTTCCAAAAACTGCTCCCGGAACTTCTCCAGACTTCCGTATTTTTCCTTCATCACCTGCAGCTGTTCTTCTCCCATATTTGCAACGACAGCCTGATACATCTCATCCATTTCTTTTTTACTGAACATTTCAAAATCCATTTTATTTTCTCCTCTCAAAATGTCGGATATTCCGGAAATCATACGGTTCAGACGGTCTCTTTTGATCTCCAGCATTCTTTTTTGTGTGACAAGTATGGAATCTCTGTCCAGGTCAGGATTATCCATAATCTCCCTGATATCCAGCAAGGGCATATCAAATTCCCGGAAAAAAAGTATCTGCTGCAAACGTTCCAGGGCTTTATCGTCATAAAGCCGGTATCCCCCTTCACTGTATGACGAAGGCTTCAAAAGTCCTATTTCATCATAATAATGAAGGGTGCGTACGCTGATATTAGTTCGTTCGGATACTTCTTTTACGGTTTTCATTATGGTGCCTCCTGTTCCTGACAAGACCACACTACACCCTCACGTTCCGTGAGTGTCAATACATTTTACAGAGGTTACCCTAAAATGTAATAGTTAATTCTTGTTTCACCATGTAAATTCGTGTTAGATGAT
>URMK01000087.1 GCA_900548905.1 uncultured Lachnospiraceae bacterium
GTGATGGCAGCCGGGGAAACCATGGCGCCGCCAACTTTTTTATCTACATCCATTCTGCCGTGAGGGGATAAAAGGCCTGGGGATGGAACGGGCAAAAGAAAAGCACCCCGAAGGATGCGGTTCTTTCTCGCGTTTGGGTATCCTGTACCACGCTCCGTGGAACCGCATACTGCACAGAGCGTGGCACAGGATACCCAAACGTGAGAAAGAACCGGATGCTTAAACTTGTCTGATTTTCGGCTCCACCGCTTCGGAACGCACATTATGTGTCTGGTTCTGGTTTTCCGGCTTTACCTTTTGTGTTATGCTGTTGAATTTTTCATTGCTTTTCTTTTGGTTATATTTTTCCTGTTTTTCTTTATCCATTTTATCACCTCGGGAATAGTATGGGCAAATCAGCACGAACTATTCTATTCCCTGAAAAAAGGCTCTGCAATCGCCAGCCATTCTTCCGGCAGGTAAATGGAGAGGTAGCCGTGGTTGCAGCCTTTCGCTTCATATATTCTGCAGGATGGCACATAGGAGCAAAACATACGGGCCGATTCCTTCACACATTTCATTTCTTTTTCCCCATACCAGTACATAACCTGTGCTTTCGTATCCCTGACGCTCTCTTTCAGCCTGTACTCCATCATATAGGTGCGGTACATATGATACAGGGATTCCTTCCTGATACGGGGCATATCCCGGATATAATATGACTGGATCTCCTCGGGATACTGCATTTTGGCAGGCAGCAGCTTAGGCATCATTGCGATTTGGCGGCGGCAGGCTTTTTCACTGAACATAAATCTGCCGCCGAACCGGATAAAAGCTATACAATAACGCGCCATCAACGGCCTGGGAAAACAAAGGCTTCCGTCAATTATGGCTTTCCGGGTTACATCCGGTTTTCTGGATAAAAGCTCCATGACAATCTGGCCTCCCAAAGACACCCCTCCCAGCGCAAACAGATATCCTCCGCAGTTTTTTTCTATGTATGCCATCAGCTTATCCGCTGAATCCTCTGTGGATATATAAGCGGATGCATATTCCTCCCCATGGCCGTCCAGCGTCGGGAGAATCACATGATAGCGATCCGACAATACCCGTGCCTGCCGCAGGTAATTCCACCAGGCATTTCCGCCTCCATGTATCAGCATAATATGAGGATTGTTTTTATCTCCGAACTCATGAAATTTCATATCTATACCTTTCGTATTACAATCTAAAACTTCACAGTATCCTTTCGCCTTCGCTTAATTCCGATAAAAATTCTCCGGCAGTAAAAGAAGCAATCATCTGATGCCGCTTTTTTTGCCAGTGTTCTTTTTCCGGAACCGCAGCAACCCATTCTATACCTTTTTACCACTTTTTCTCTCCCTTCTTAATACCTGGATTATAGCATACCCGGCCACAGATGAGATATAAAGAAATAAAAAGCAGATAGGAATGAACCCCCATGAATTTTATGGTATACTGATCCCATATTGGTACCGGTGTTGCGGTTCTTCCCATATGTACATAAAAAGCTATCCCCGCACGCAGCGGCGTGCAGACAGGAGTAAGACATGACCTTTTTCAAACAAGCAAAGCCGGTTTGGCTGGCCGGCAGAGAAACAGAAAAAAACTGCGGTGCAGGGTTTGTGTGCCGTTTTTCTTCCGGAGAGGTTACCGGGGAGGAACTTGTACTGTCCATAGCTTCCTCCGGCATTTATCGTGCCTGCCTGAATGGAGACTTTCTTGGCCATGGTCCCGCCAGGGCCGCCCACGGTTATTTCCGGGTGGATCGTATCGGAATCCCGGTTAATCAGCTGCAGAAGGATAACATCCTGACAATTGAAGTTCTCAGTTTCTGTGTCAACAGCTTTTATATTCCGGATCAGCCCGGTTTTCTACAGGCAGAGCTGCGCTGTGAAGATAAAATACTCAGGTTTACGGACACGGAAGGAACTTTTCAGGCACACCTCCTGAAGGAACGCCGCCAAAGAGTACAGCGCTACAGCTTCCAGCGTCCTTTTATCGAAGCCTTCCGGCTGGAAAAAGGTTTTGACGACTGGAAAAAAGGCCTGGCAGCATCCGGCGAGCCTTTATGCCGCCAGGAGGAGAAACGTCTTCTGGAACGGCGGGTTCCCTGGCCTCTCTTTCCGGTACGCCCCCTCTCCCGGATCCTTGCCGGAGGCACCTTTGCTTCGGGAAGAACAGAACTTCCCATCTGGAAGGACCGTGCCCTGTTTGAAATTGGAGATACCATCCGCGGTTTTCCCATAGAAGAACTGGAGGAAAAGGTATCTGTTATCCTGGACGGCTGTAGTACCCTTACCCTTACGCCGGAGGAACGGCCTGTCTGCCTTTCTGACGGACAGCCCCTGTTGGATCATACCTTCTTTATTGCTGATGCAGGCCGTAATACCACAGGTTTTATCGGTATTTCCCTGGAATGTACACAAACCTCTCAGGTCTATATTACTTTTGACGAGGTTCTTCTTAACGGAGACGTTTCTTATAACCGAATGTCCTGCGTCAATGCGATCAGCCTGGATCTAAAGCCGGGCAGCTATGTGCTGGAAACCATCCAGCCCTATACCTGCCGCTATATGAAACCCATGGTTTTTTCGGGCGGTGTCACAATACGGGATATGTACATCCGGGAACTGAAAAATCCAGATGTTTGCCGGGCGTCCTTTTCCTCCGGTGATGAAGCCCTTAACCGGATTTATGAAGCCGGCCGGGAAACCTTCGCCCAGAATGCCCTTGATGTTTACATGGACTGTCCGTCCAGGGAACGGGCCGGCTGGCTGTGCGACAGCTTCTTCACCGCACGGACGGAAATGGATCTTACCGGCAACCACCTTGTGGAAGATAACTTTCTGGAAAACTACCTGCTTCCTGAACATTTTCAGCACCTGCCCCAGGGAATGGTACCCATGTGCTACCCTTCGGATCACACAGACGGCGTATATATCGCCAACTGGGCTCTTTGGTTTATCCTGGAGCTGTACGAGTACCGGTTCCGAAGCCCGGGCAGCTCCCTGATTCCCGCCCTGGAGAAACGGGTGGACGGGATCCTCTCTTTTCTGGCGCCCCTGGAAAATGAGGACGGTCTGCTGGAGGACGTACCCGGCTGGGTCTTTGTGGAATGGTCCAAAGCCAATGAACTTACCGACGGAGTCAATTATCCCTCCAATATGCTTTACAGCGCCGCCCTGCTTGCCGCTGCCAGCCTGTATCAAAAGGAAGAATACCGGGAAAAAGGGGTTCGAATCCGTCGCCTTATCCAGGAACAGTCTTATGACGGCCGGTGGTTCTGCGATCATGCACTGCGGGTAAACGGAAAACTGGTCAGGCAGCCCGACGCCACGGAGGTCTGTCAATACTACGCCTTCTTTTTCGGTATCGCACAAAAGAAGGAGTATCCCGCCCTCTACAGCTGCCTTATGGATGAGTTCGGGCCGGATCGGGAATCCCGGGGACTCCATCCCGACATCTGGCCGGCAAATGCTTTTATCGGGAACTATCTGCGTATGGAGCTTCTGTCACAGGCAGGGCGGCCTGCCCAGCTTCTCAGGGAAGCCAGGGAATACTTTGACTATATGGCCCTTAAAACAGGAACCTTATGGGAAAACACCGGGGATTATGCCAGCTGCAATCATGGGTTTGCTTCCCATATCCTGCATTGCTTTTACAGAGATATTCTTGGCGTCGCCGGCATAGAAAACCACCTTATATGCCTCAGCTTCCACGATCTTCCCCTGACAGAATGCCGGGGCACTCTGCCGACGGCCGACGGCCCCCTTTCTGTTGAATGGATCCGCAGCGATAACACCATCCGGGCCTGTGTCCATGTTCCTGAAGGTTTCCAGATACAAGCTTCCTGTACCGATGGCCTCCTGCTGGAATTGCAGACAGAGACTGCGTCCAAAAAACGATTGCAGTAAAGGGAGGGCGCTATGGACGGATTTGCCAACTTGAAAAGCAAACTTCTGGCAGAGCAGATACAGGATCAGCTTTTCCGTTATATTCTGGATACTCCTGTCTGCGTTGGTTCCAGGCTTCCTAATGAATTCGAACTCGGGCGCCTGTTCGGAGTGGGCCGAAGCACAATCCGGGAAGCGGTAAAACTGCTGGCTTCCCGGGGAATCCTGGAGGTACGGCGAGGCTCCGGAACCTATGTGATCGGTACCACACCGTCAGATTTGGATCCGCTGGGCCTGCGGGCCATTGAAGACAAAATGGCTCTGGCTCTCGATCTGGTTGATGTCCGTATTATGCTGGAACCGGGAATTGCGGAAATGGCGGCCCTTCATGCCTCCCCTGCGGACATTAAAAAGCTGGGGGACCTCTGCCGGAAAATCGAAGAACGGATTGCCCGCAAGGAAAGCTATATTGATGAAGATATCGCCTTTCATTCCTGTGTGGCGGAATGCTCCGGCAATGTAGTCGTAAAGCAGCTCATACCAATTATCGATACAGCCGTATTAATGTTTGTCAATGTTACGCATCAACGGCTGACCCAGGAAACCGTACGCACACACCGGGCGATCACGGATGCCGTTGCAGAACATGATACGATTGGGGCAAAAACCGCCATGATGATGCACCTGACCTATAACCGGGAAATGATCAAATATCTGATCAAGAGAGAACAAAAGACATATCCGGAATAGGAACCGGATTCCCCCCTGTATCAGGAATTATCAAAAATTTAATGCAGAGCCAAAGACATCTGATGACTTTGGCTCAATTTTTAATTCTTAAAACTAATATTACTTCCGTGGACTGTTTTAAACTAATAAATTGTAGAAAACAGCAGAAAAAACAAACATAAATAAGTCAAAAAGTAGAACGTATACCGGACGACTTGCTATGAATTATCAGAAATGGTAGGATAAAAGCAGCAAAACATCTGATGTATTCTCTTTTACAAAACAAAGCCATATCCATAGAAGGAGGATTTTTTATGAAAGAATGGAACAGCCAGCGGGTCAGGGCCCTGGCACCGGAAAACGACCCGCTTAAACTCGGCATGGGCTGGACAGCGGCCGATCTTGACAAGCCGCAAATCATGGTGGAAAGCACCTTCGGCGACAGTCATCCGGGGAGCGCCCACCTGAACCAGTTTGTGGAAGAAGCCATGCGCGGAATAAAAGATGCCGGCGGACGAGGCGCCAGGTACTATACTACCGATATCTGCGACGGTATTGCCCAGGGACATGACGGGATCAATTATTCCCTTGCACACCGGGATATGATCGCCAATATGATTGAAATCCATGGAAATTCCACCGGCTTTGACGGCGGTGTATTCATTGCCAGCTGTGACAAATCCGTTCCCGCCTGCCTGATGGGACTTGCCAGACTGGATATGCCCTCTATTGTAATTACAGGCGGCGTTATGGAGGCAGGGCCGGATCTTTTGACCCTGGAGCAGATCGGGGCCTATTCCGCCATGTACCAGAGGGGCGAAATCACGGAAGAAAAGCTGACCTATTATAAGCATAACGCCTGCCCTTCCTGTGGGGCCTGCTCTTTTATGGGCACCGCATCCACCATGCAGATAATGGCGGAAGCATTGGGTCTTATGCTCCCCGGATCGGCCCTGATGCCGGCAACCTGCCCGGAACTGAAGGAAATGGCCTATAAAGCGGGATTGCAGGTAATGAAGCTTGCCGGACTGGGCCTTAAAGTAAGCGATATCGTAACCATGAAGTCCTTTGAAAATGCCATCATGGTTCACGCCGCCATATCCGGATCCACCAACTCCCTGCTTCATATTCCTGCCATGGCGCATGAACTGGGCCTTGAAATAGACGGGGACACCTTCGACCGCATGCACAGGGGCGCCCATTATCTGCTGGATATCCGTCCTGCAGGCAAATGGCCCGCTCAGTTCTTCTACTATGCCGGCGGCGTCCCGGCTGTCATGGAAGAAATCAAATCCATGCTTCATCTGGATGTCATGACCGTTACCGGCAAAACACTGGGAGAAAACCTGGAAGAGCTGAAACAGAATGGCTTTTATGATCGCAGCCATACCTATTTGGAAAAATGGAACCTGAAACCAACCGATATCATCCGCAGCTTCAATACCCCTATCGGCACCGACGGCACTGTAGCTGTTCTGCGCGGCAACCTGGCGCCGGAAGGATCTGTGGTAAAGCACTCCGCTGTCCCCGAGGAAATGTTCCGGGCGGTGCTGAAGGCAAGACCCTTCGACTGTGAAGAGGATGCTATCGCCGCCGTACTTTCCGGCAGCATCCATCCCGGCGACGCGGTATTTATCCGCTATGAAGGCCCGAAGGGATCCGGGATGCCGGAAATGTTCTATACCACGGAAGCCATTTCCTCCGATCCGGAGCTTGGCAAATCCATTGCCCTGATCACCGACGGACGTTTTTCCGGCGCTTCCAAAGGCCCGGCAATCGGCCATGTCTCCCCGGAAGCAGCAGAAGGCGGTCCTATTGCTTTGGTAGAAGAGGGCGATCTCATCCGCATTGACATTCCCGAACGGCTCCTGGAAATTACAGGCATAAAAGGGCGGGAACTTCCCCCGGAGGAAGTGGATCGGATTCTTTCGGAACGGAAAAAGAACCTGCAGCCCCGGGAACCCAAATACAAAAAAGGAGTGCTGAAAATCTACTCCGAACATGCCGTTTCCCCCATGAAGGGCGGTTACATGGAATAGCAGGCCCTATTACATCCTCACTTTCTTTTCGTCGCTTTTTATCCCCGGTTGACTTTTGCGCTTCCTGCCTTTATAATAAATAAAAGCGACCATATAGTCGCTTTTATAAAAGGAGTGTTTTCCATGGGTGAAAAAGGTACTCTTACCCGCAGGCATATTCTGGACTGCGCCTGTCCTCTGTTTATCAGATATGGCTACAAGGCGGTTACCATGCAGGATATCTGCCGGGCCAGCGGATTAAGCAAGGGCGGTCTTTACCGCCATTATAAGGATAAGCCTTCCCTTTTTTCCGATCTGCTGCGGAGTTTTCAGGAGGACAGGGAGCAGCACGACGGGGAGGGCATGGACGCAGGCGCCTCCGCCCGGGTACTTCTGGAGGATTATCTGTTTTCCCAGCTGGGAGACATACGGGACAGGAAACCGGGGCTGTACGGGGCCATTTATGAATTCTGCCTGGAATCCCATGATACAAAGGATTTATCTTTCCTGTCAAAGCAATACACAAGGGGTGAAGCGGTTCTTCTCGATCTCCTCGCCTATGGAACCGAAACGGGGGAATTCCATCCGGGTAACCCCAAAGAAACTGCAGCCGCTATCCTTTTTATGATAGAAGGAATAAAAATATGCAGTGAAGTGATGCCAATAACAGAAGAGATGCTCACAGGAATTTATCACCAGATAAAGAAGCTGTTGGGAGTATCGGAACAGGAGCCGGTATGCTGACCAGAAAACAAAAGCGTTCGATCCTCTACATTTTATTTGTATTTATTCTTTGTTCCGCCGCAAAGGATTTTGAATTCCTGGTGCTTAAAACGGATGAAACCTTCCTTGCCGAAAATATCTTCTGTAAAATTTTTGCGATTCTTGTCATTTCCCAATGCCTGGTTGAGAGGAAGCTCTCCTGGAAAAGCATCGGCTTTCGGCTGAACGGGCTGAAAAGAGGTCTTATTCTGGGGTTTTCCCTGGGAATCAGCACTTTTGCGGTTTCCTATCTGGCAGAATGCCTCATCCTTCTTCTCATGGGGAAATCCCCGCGCCTTTCTTTCTTTATCTCCAGCTTTTCCCTTTCGGATCAAACGGTCACCGGCATTTCCCTTTCTGCAATTCTCATATGTATTCTGGGAAACGTGATTAATGTGGCGGCGGAGGAAGGGCTTTTCCGGGGATTGCTTTTCAAGCTCGGGCGGAGGGCGTTCTCTTCCCGGAATGCCAATCTGCTGCAGGCGCTTCTCTTCGGCATCTGGCATCTGGTTACCGTCGTGGTATGGGTCAGAGAAGGCAGCCTCACCGTGGGGGCCGCCATTCTTATGGGGATCGGTTATATCATACTTGCCGGTATCCTTGGCTTTGAATGGGGCCTGTGCGTTACCCTCACAGGAACCCTATGGACCGGGATATTCGAGCATTTTTTTAATAATTTTATCAGCAATTCCCTGCATGTGGTCACCGATACGGGTACCGATGAGCTTCAGATACTGCGTATCGTACTTTCCAATGTCCTTTCCCTGCTTTTGGTACTCTTTCTCCTGAAGCGGGGTAAAAAGAAGGAACGCCGGCGCCCTGCAGGCCGTCGGAAGGCTGCCGGATAAACGCAGCCTTCTTTACGTCCTTTTTCACCATGTCTCCGGAAAGGAGTCCCTTACCCGCCTGTTCACCCGATTAGAAACACAGACTCCAGCAGGGGTATCAGCTCTTGCATGCTGCCGATAACGGCATCGGCTCCGGCTGATCGGTATTTCTCCGTTACCAGTGCAACCCTCCGTTTTTTTTCTTCCGCAGAAAGCCTCTCAAACTCATCCCTGCCAAGCCCCATTTCGGAGCTGCCCTCAATAATTCCTACGGAAAAAACACCGGCATTTTTCCCTTCTTTGATATCGGAGACCGTATCCCCTACCTTCACGACGCCGGCGGCGCAGGATACGGCAAAGGCTTCCATATTTCTGTATATCATATAAGGATAGGGCCTTCCCCGTTTGTGGGTGCTGTCCGGCGAAAACCAGGCATCCGGCTTATATCCGTGTTCCTCCGCTTTTTGGGTGACTATTTCCATCATTTGATCCGTATAGCCGGTGGTGGATCCCACAGGGATTCCCTTTTCCCGCAGGGCCTTCACCGTTTCCAGCACGCCCGGCTTTACGTCGGTGAAATTCTCCAGAATACCCATCAGTTTTCCTTCAAAAAGCCGGTAAAGCCGGTCAATATCCTCTTCTTCAGCGGGGTTTTTGTATGTTTCTATCCATAATCCACGGATTCTGGGCATCTCCAGCATGGCCTTGATATGATCACGCTTCAGCATCCCCATAGGTTTTCTTACCTCTTCCATCTCCGGTTCAATTCCAAATGCCCGGAACACCTCCGCAAAAGCCTGTACGGGTGCAAAACATCCATAATCCACCGTCGTTCCTGCCCAGTCGAAAATAACCGCTTCCAGTTTCTTCATACCGCTTTTTTCTCCTTTTCCTGAAGAAAATCCGCCAGGATATCGCAGAGCCTGTTGATATCCTCCTCATAGATTTCCCCGATATTTCCGATTCGGAAGGTTTCCGCCTCCGTCACCTTTCCGGGATAAATGGCATAGCCCCTCTCCTTGATATATTCATACATTTCAGAAAAGGAAAAAGAATGGTTTTCGGGATAATAAAAGGTGGTGATGATCGGACCCTGGTATTGGCCCCCGATATAGGGCCGGATACCCATCTCCTCCATTCTGCGGATGAGCAGCCTGTTATTCTCTGTATAGCGCCGGTTCCGGGCAGCTGTCCCGCCTTCCTCCTCCATTTCCTCCAGGGCCTTTGCAAACGCCAGCACCACATGCGTGGGAGAGGTAAATCTCCATTTGCCGTCTTTTTCCATGGTTTCCCACTGATCATACAGATCCAGGGAAAGGCTTCTTGCTTTTCCTTCGCTCTCCATCAGTTTTTCCCGGTTGGCTATTATAAAAGAAAATCCGGGAACACCCTGGATGCATTTGTTCGCGCTGCTGATAAGAAAGTCAATTCCCAGCTCTGCCACCGGGATATCCACTCCGCCGAAGCTGCTCATGGCATCCACAATAAACGTCTTTCCCGCTTTCTTTACCACACCGGCCGCCGCGGCAATATCGTTTAGGATCCCCGAAGTCGTTTCACTGTGTACCATGGAGACATGGGTGATATCCGGATTTTCAGCAAGGAGCATTTCTATAACAGAAGGATCCGGAATTTTATCATAATCCTGTCTGTAGATCAGATGGGGAATGGACGCGTGCGCCGCAATATCCCCCATCCGTTCCCCATACGCCCCGTTTGAGACTATCAGAAGCTTATCCTCTTTTCCTATCACACTGGTAAGTACCGACTCCACGCCAAAGGTTCCGCTTCCCTGCATGAGCACTGCCGTATAATCCCCGGCGGACACCCGCGCGAGCTTTAAAAGCTTTGCCCGGATTTCCTGGGTGATTTTCTTATAATCATCGTCCCAAGTGCAGTGATCAAACAGCATCTCGTTTTTTACGGAGGCCGTTGTGGTCAAAGGCCCCGGCGTTAATAGTTTATAATATTTCATGTTTTTTCCTTTCATTTTTACAGTTCCGGTTTACAGCTGTCTGACAGCTCCTGGTGCTTTTTCAGAAGTTCAAAGGTAAGGGCTTCCCCAAAAATGCGGGGATTTCCTGCTTTATTAGCGGCATCCTCCGTTTCCCCTTCATAAAGCGGAATAGGGTATGTTTTCCGGAGTTCCTCCCTGCCGTTATTTATGATGCATTCGGCCATCTCCATAGCTTTGGGATTGCTCTGGGCTCCCTTATCCACAACCGCCACGGATTCCGTCAGGGAAAAATTCCCCTCTGCCGGATCCACAAAATCAATGGGGATACCGGAGGCTTTATCCGCTACCGCCTGATGCCTTAACCCGAAGCCCACGGCCACCTCACCTGCCCTCGCTTTTTTCAAAGGGGCGGAGCCGGAATCCTCAATATGATCTCCCGCATTGGCATATATACCGGTGAGCACCTCTTTTGCCCCGTCCTCCCCATATTCGGATACAAGAGCCTGGATGAGCAGCCATGCGGTGGAGGAGGCGTTAATATCCGTTACGGAGATCATTCCTGCGTATACCGGATCCGCCAGATCCTGAATTGATGCCGGCACAGGAAGATTATGCTCCTTCATCATTTCCGTATTCAGGATAATGGCACCTTCCTGCGCGGTGATCGGTGCACAGTAGGAAGGGAATTCATCCAGCGTATTTACGGAAAAGGTAAGATCCTTAAAGCTCTTATTCTGCTCCTGGGCGCTGTTTACATAAAAAGTGCTCATGGTTATCAGATCCGCTTCTATATTGCTTCCCTCGGCAAGCAGCTTTCCGCCCAGCTCAGAGGTGCCGAAGGACTGGAATAGATACTGATCCCGGAAGCCGTTGTTATCCAGCGCGTTTTTCATGGCGGTAACCGCTTCGTCGTCCGCATTGGAATAAATAATCACCTTCTCATTTGCCGCGCTTTTCCCGCAGCCTGCCAGGACACCCAGCGCCACTGCCGCCGCCAGCCCTACAGCCGTTATTTTTTTTAACTTCATGTTTTTTCCCTCAATTCTTCTTTCTTTTTATCCTGCCGTCTGCCAGTATCCGAAACAGCCCTCTGGCGAGCAGGTTGATAAACAAAATCAGTAAAGATAAGACAAAAATTTCATTAAACTTATTAAAATACTGCAGTTCCTTTATTTTTGTGGTCATAACCATAGTTCTTGCACCCGCGATGAAAATCACGGCGCTGACCGTCACCATGGCGTTGATGAAATAATAGCTGAATACTTCCAGTATGGTGGAAACTGCATTTGGCGTTACCACACGGATGATAGTTTTTATCCATGAATCCCCCATCAGCATGGCTGTCGTCTCCCAGGAAGCGTTCATTTTGGCCAGGGAGCTTTTCATCATCAGATACGGTGTGGAAAAAAAATGGACCACATTACACACAATAAGAAGAAAAAAAGTATTCTGAACCGGCGTACCGGAAAAGCTGAACAGGAATGCAAGCCCGATCACCATTCCCGGAATGGTGTTGGTCACCAGTGCGATTCCCTCAATCCCATTTTTCAGCTTTTGGGAAACGGAGCTTCTGGCCGTCACCAAAGCCCCGCCATATGCCACCAGCGTTCCCATAACTGCGGTAAAGAAAGCCACGATAAGCGAATTGCGGAACACGCCCGACAGGGTGTCATCCGTAAAGACGCTGCTCACATGTTCCAGGGTAAAACGGATATCATAAGGCCATTCGGAAACAAACGGCACCACAAATATAACGGCAAATACGGATAATACACACAGGATGATACCGGTGCTCACGGCCCCGCACCCCATATCCCGTACTCTGTTACGGCGGATTTCTATGGCAGATACCTTGTTGTATCTCACATTATATTTTTCCAGAAACTGAAGCACCGCTATGCTCACTGCAGAGGGCACCAGCATCACCATAGCCACCACAGCCCCTCTGGAAAAATCAGGAATGCTCCCCAGCATCTGATCGTAGAGGACAGCGGCTATCACCTCATATTTCCCGCCCACGGAAGCAGGGATGCCGAAATCCGTAAAGCAAAGGAAAAACGCCTGGATAAACGAAGCCGCCAGCGTGCCGAGAAGGGGCCTTACTATTGTCATCATAAACGTGGAAATGCCATTATCCCCCATAATCCGGGACACGATCATGAACTTTTTGTCGATATAACCCATAGTATTATGGATTAGCATAAAGGCGATAGGCAGCGTATAAATTACATATCCGGTCAACAGACCATTGAACCCATATATATCGAACAGCTGTCTTCCGAACAGCCTGGTAAGAAGCCCCTGCCTGCCAAAGGAATAAATGATGGCAAATCCGTAAGTGATCGTAGGGAGAAGCATGGGAAGCAGCGCCGCCCCCCGGATCACGGCCTTCATCCACGACGGAATATTCGTATAATTGATCGTATAAGCCAGGAAAAAAGCCAGGACAGTGGTTACCAGCGCACTGACGGCCGCCACCAGGAAGCTGTTCCCAAGCGCCCTTCCGAAGCCGCGGGAGAGAAAAACACTGCGGTAGCTGGCGAGAGTCAGCCCTCCTTCTCCCAGGAAGGATTTCAACAGAAGCTGAAAAACGGGGAGAATCAGGAAAATAGTGAAAATGGCCAGCAGAACCCCGTACAATAATTTGATTTCTTTATTTTTCTTTTTCATGCCCTTCCGCCTCAAATAGCTATAGAGCTTTCTTCCGTATTCTCTTCGAACAGGGTATAGATATTGTGCCTTTTAATCTCCAGCTGGTTCAGAATGAATTTGCGCACAAAGCTGTTTCCGGGCTGATGGATAATTTCCGCCGGTTCATCATATTGGGAAACCGCCCCTTCATTAATAATCAATACCCGGTCGGAAAGCGTGAGGGCTTCCTCCGGATCATGGGTCACAATGATTGTCGTCAGATGATACTCCCTGGCTATTGCTTTGATCCTGTCCTTAATGGATTCTTTTATCACCCCGTCCAGAGCGCTTAAGGGTTCATCCAGCAGCAGAATACGGGGTTTCATCACCATTGTCCTCGCCAGGGCTGCCCGCTGCTTCTGTCCGCCGGAAAGCTGATCGATCTTCTTATTCAGATGTTCTTCCAGGCCAAGTAGATGTACCAGCTCCTTCACCTCCTCCTCAGAGGAAATGCCGGGCTTATTGCGCAGCCCGTATGTAATGTTCTGGTACACATTCAGATTGGGAAACAGGGCATAATCCTGGAAAACAATATTAAACCCTCTCTTTTCCATAGGTTCATGGGTAATATCCTGCTCGTGAAAAAGAATCTTTCCTTCCTCCGCATCCGTTATCCCCAGGATCAGATTCAACAGCGTTGTTTTTCCACATCCGCTGGGCCCAAGTATGGATACAATTTCCCCGTCCCTGATATCCAATGTAATATCCTGCAGCACAGGTACTCCATCATACGATTTTTTAATATGCTGTAAACTGAGCATACCGCCCTTCCTTTCTTCCGTTAACCGTTTTTTCCGCTAAACAACCAAATTATAACAATCCTTTTTCCCCTCAACTATCACACCAACTTCAAGATCTTGTAAAAGCTCTGTAAATCATTGACATCGTGAGATAACCTGCTATACTGTAATTACCACGACAGACGTAGTACGTCAGACGGAGTAATTTTTTTCATGTCCGCCTGCGGGAAAAGGAGCTGATGAGTTGATAAGCAGTGATATCATCCGTGGCTACAATGATACCTTCATTCTTTTCCATCTGCTGGACGGCCCCTCGTACGGATATGAGATATCCAAACACATAAGAGAACGTTCCGGGGATAAATACAGTATTAAAGAAACAACCTTATATTCCGCCTTTACCAGACTGGAAAGAAACGGTTATATCGAATCCTTTTATGGGGATGAAACCAACGGGAAACGGCGTACCTACTACCGGATTACGGAAAGCGGGAGGAATTATTACAAGGAAAAATGTGAAGAGTGGAAAGTAACCAAGGAAGTAGTGGAACAGTTTATACGGCTGTAAGAAAGGATTATTATGGATACCATACGAATTTATCTTGAGAATATGTTTGCCCGGCTTCCAGGGACTCCTGAAATCATGAAGCTGGAAAACGACATGCTCCACACGATGGAGGATAAATACGAAGAACTGAAAAAAGAAGGGAAATCGGAAAATGAAGCCATCGGAATCGTTATTTCCGAGTTTGGTAACATTGATGAACTGATTGAAGAACTGGGTCTGAAGGCTGCGGCGGGTACGCAGGAAGCACCCCGGGAGGAAAACAGCCGGGAAAGGCAGCAAATGGGCAGTTCTGCGTACCCGGGACAGGAGGACCCCTATGAAAGCTATGATTCCGGAGACATTTTCTTATCCCGGGAGCAGCTGGAGCAGGTTATCGGCGACTACCGCAGATATAACCGCCTGGTTGGGATCGGAGCCGCCCTGTGTATCATGGGCCCGGCCTTCCTGATTCTCACCAGCGGGCTGCTTGCTCCCAACAGCGGCGGGGTCACTGTTTTATCGAAATTATCCCGGATCCATTCCCTGCTGATGCTGCTTCCCCTTTTTCTCTGCCTTGCCGCCGGGCTTGGAATGCTGATTTATGGAAGCACCAGGCTGGAACAGTACAAATTCCTGAAGCATTCCAACCTGATTATCAGCCCTTCCCTGCAGGACTTTATTGCCCAGATGCAGGCAGATTTCCAGCCGCAGTGTGCGGTTATCATGACGGTTGGTGTTGTGCTGTGCGTCATTTCCCCGTTTACCCTGATCGCCCTTTCCCAGCTTGGTGAAAACACCTCACTGGGAGATCAATTTGGCGGAACCATCGGCATTTTCTTCCTGCTTTTGTTTATTTCCATAGCCGTTTATCTTTTTATAACGGCAGGGACGGAAGAGGATCTTTATAAAATGCTTCTTCAGGAAAAAAAGAAAAAGGGAAAAAGCAGGAAAAAATATACGGTTTCTTCCGGTCAGGCGGGCCAGACCATCTCCCTAATCCTTTCCGTTTATTGGCCGCTGGTCACCTGTATTTATTTTATTTGGAGTTTTCTGTTCGGCTCCTGGTCCACCAGCTGGCTGATATGGCCCCTGGCATCCGTTTTCAGGCATCTGCTGTGCTCCATCCTGGATACGATGGAAAAGGAACAAAAGAAAGGGAAAAAATAACTGTGAAAGAACGGATCCGTTTTGGAAACAAGAAGGAAGCATAACCGTACCACTGAAGAAAGGTCCGCGCAGTAAATACGCAGACCTTTCTCAGAACGGGGGAGCAAAAGGTATTCCGCCTGTTATTCCGCCGGTTTCTCTATTTCAAATTCCTGGAAGCCCATGTAGCCGGGCGCCACTTCGTACTTCTCAAAGCATACGACAGGATTTCCATCCTTATTAATATAAAATTTAGTGTTCTCATCCACACTCCGGAAACCTTCCACCATATTATCTTCGGCTGCTTTCCCGATGCCCCAGTATACCGCTTTTTCATCTGCTGCATCCCTTTCCTTCATCTGGCGCAGGATGCTTTCGTTTGCAATTTCCACATAGTTGTCACCGAGAAGATCCTGAAGGGTGAGCTGTCTGTCCCCGGAAAGATCCAGATTGTAATAATAGCGGACTCCATATGCGGCCACCCATGCTTCATCCGTAGTTAATACCATGGAAAGGATATTACCCTGCTGGTATTTCACCTCATAATCCACATTAACGGCGATATCCCGGTTTCCCCATTCCTCTTCGGTCCCTCCTGTGGCAAAAAAGGCTTCTTTGTATTCTGCAAATTTCTGTTTTGCTTCCGCTACATAATTGTCCACAATACTCTGGATTTCCTGGTTAATATCGCCCACAAAGGTTTCCTTCTGTGTGTCCGTATTATCCGTCTGCGTTTCCTCCAGCTGTATTTTGGGTACATTCACCGTAATATCATGGCCTTCATCCTTTTCATGATAAGAGCGGATGGTAAGTACCCTGGCAAGGGATCCTATAATGGGAAGCTCACTCATTTCCTTTGCAAATACTTCATTTGTGTTTAGACCGATGGTCATGCATACGAGCAGCGCTGCCGCGGCTGTACCGCAATACCTGAAGATCTTTACGGTATTCCGCGACCGATGCTTTTTTAACGATTTTTCCTTATCCATGGAACGGATGGCACCGTTTACCACATCCTTTAATTCTTCCGGGATTTCTATATTATCATATACTTTTTTTCCATCTTCAGGCTTTCTCATAATTGATCTCCTCCAAACCTTTTTGCAGTTTTTTAAGAGCAGCATATAACCGGGATTTCACAGTACTTAAATTCGTTTTAGTAACATCGGATATTTCCTGAAGGCTTAGCTCCTCGTAGAAACGAAGGATGATTACCGTCTTCATTTCCTCCGGAAGCTTCTGTATTTCTTCGTAGACTTCGTTTGACTCCATGTCCGCTTTTCCGAAGCCCTCTTCCTGGTACGGTTCTTCTCTCATATTCGATGGTTCGGTACTGATTTCCTTCTTGTTTTTCCGAAGATACTGCAGCGCCTCATTAACCACAATCCGGTAAAACCAAGTTTTTATTGCCGACTTATTCCTAATTCCCCAGCATTTCTCCAGTGCCTGGCATATGGCATTCTGCACCACATCCAATGCGCTGTCCCTGTCCTGCACATAACTATAGGCCAAACGATAACATTTTTCCTGGTTTTCCAGGATATAGGCCACTGTCAGGTCATATATATCCTGCTTCATATTAATCTCCTCCTGTATGCGGGCGTATGTCCTGATTGGAATACCCTTATGATTATCGTGAAAGCCTGAGCTTATGCGGCGGCTTTTACGATTGGACCGTTGTACAACGTTTCCTTTCATACTATAGATGGGCAGGGTTTATAAAAAGTTTGGATGAACGTCATTTTATTCTCTGGAATATTCTTCTATTTTTTTCTCCGTTTCTCTTACGCACTCCTCCTGAAGCTGTTCCAGGACGGAGAACCCTTTTACCGCCTCTGCTGCATAAGTTTTCTGCAATTCGTATTCCAGAGGCAGCCAGGTACGGATATCGCTCTGGTTATGCTGTATGACAGCCTCCAGCTTGTCCAGCGCTTTATATACCCTGGCTTCCCTGGTTACCAGTGCCTCCATCTCTTCAAATAACGCGCTGGTCTCCTGATACAAAGGCTCCGGCAGGCTTTTAAGAAGATTGTGCACCGCCAGCTTCTCCACAGCCTCATGCCCCTGCGTTTTCTCAAATGCAGGGATATCCCCCGTCACCGCCTCACCGATATCATGCAGCAGACACATACGGATGATCTTATCGGTATCCATATCCTCCAGTTCATCCTTCAATAAATATGCCATTACCGCAGTCCGCCAGCTATGGGCCGCCACATTCTCCGCAACACCGTCCGCCGTCACACAGTGTCTGGGAACCGATTTCAGCTTTTCTATTTTTCCTAAAAATGCGATGAGTTGCTGCGCGCTCATTTTTTCCATATCTTCTCCTTTCCGGTACCTTCCATTTCGGAACACCTGCTGCGGCATGGTATCCGTCCTCTGAAAGAAAAGTAACCGTGCCCTTAATAAGAGTACGGTTACGTAAGTTTCTTATATGTAGTTATAGGTAATTATTTTTATTCTCAGTAGGCAATCATATCCTGATCCAGCAGGCTGATGGCATCATCACTGAGTCCGTAATAGCCCTGTGCATCCTTTTCCACCTTAACAATGATGGATTTCTCCGCCTGATATCCCAGGTTAGCCATATTATCATTGATAACCTTGATAACCAGTTTTGCCAGATCATCGTTCAGCACCTGCTCATCGGTATAATCATCCGGATTGGCATTTGCGACGAAATCATCCACTGCTGTGCTGATAGCCTCTTCACTGTTTACGATAACGTCTATAGGGCTTACCACAACTTCAACATTGTAGTCATCACCGTTCTTTACAGCTTCTTTTACTTCGAATTTGGATTTGCCGTATATCTGCTTATACATATCAACAATCTGCTGATATACATCGTCAGATACGCTGTCCAGCCCGTAATACTGCAGGAAGAAATCCGCCTCTACGCTGATTCCCTGCTCATACTCTTCTTTTGCTTCTTCTGCCGTGATTTCTACCAATTCCATATATCCCGTGGAATCTCCCAGATAAATATTGTTCAGTACGCCGTTTACGTACTTGCTGGCATCAAATCCACCTGCACACGCGGTAAGTGCCAGTGCGGTAACCATTGCCACAACTGCTGCTGCCATCTTTTTCATACGCATAATATCTTTATTTCCTCCCAAAATGTGAAAATTCTGTGTCCTTGATAATATTACGCTTGAATCCTGCATGTGTCAATGGAATAACAACTTTTTAAGAAAAATTTAAACATTTGTTGTAACCGTTCAGACGGCTCTTTGTGTCCTGGGGCATCCCCTCTCCTTTTCCCTGGGGTGGCAGTGCTGCAAGGTTCCTTACAGGGGCCGC
>URMK01000088.1 GCA_900548905.1 uncultured Lachnospiraceae bacterium
TAACGGGAAAAGGATATCTGGGAGAAAGCATCAGTATCGCGCACCCGAAGGTAAACACGGGTTATAAGGTATGTGAAAAGCAGCCGACAACCCTGGAGGTAACAGCGGACGGCCTGGCGACGGCAACCGTATACTATGAAGTGGATATGGAACAGAAGAACTTCACTTACCAGGTAAACTACTACATTAAGGATACCACCACAAAGGTGCCGGGGATTACCCCGAACCCGGTAACGGGAAAAGGATATCTGGGAGAAAGCATCAGTATCGCGCACCCGAAGGTAAACACGGGTTATAAGGTATGTGAAAAGCAGCCGACAACCCTGGAGGTAACAGCGGACGGCCTGGCGACGGCAACCGTATACTATGAAGAAGACAGAACCATACAAAAGACACTTTCCTACAGAGTGGAATATTGGATAGATGGGGAATCGGATGCAAGAGATGCTTATGATGTTACCAAAAAGGTATGGGTAAACGACCCGGATACTTTAGATGTAGAAGATATTGAGCAAAAAGAATATCCCGGTTACAGCTATAACAGAGTAGAACATACGAAGGCAAATCAGGGGATATTGGATAGGTTACTGTCTCTGGTACCTTCCGGAGATGTTCCTGGAACCGTAGGCAACGGTGATGTACTTAAGGTAATTTATACAGAAAATCAAATTACCATTAATTACCAGGCCGATGCAAACGGAAGCGTCAGCAGAGCGAATGAAACATTATACGCAGTAAAGGGAGAAGCACAAGGGTCTACAGCAGCAGCAGCGGATGGTTATCATTTTGTTAACTGGACAAATGAAGCTGGTGAAGTAGTGAGTACAGATGCAGCATATGTGCCTGTAAAAGTAAATGGTTTGCATGTGGCAGCCACTTACACCGCACACTTTGCCGCTAATGCGGTTACTCCTACAGACCCGACACCCACAGATCCGACCCCCGGCACCCCGACAACGACAACTCCTACCGCAACAACCGGTGTCCTTGGTGAAGCATTTGCACCCGTACAGCCCGAGGTAGGCGTCCTTGGCGAAGCACTGGCACCCGAAGTAGGCGTCCTCGGCGAAGCCAAAGGTCCCGGAACCGGAGATACCGCGCCGATAGCCGGATGGTCATTCCTGATAATGGGTGCAATCCTCACATTGGGTATAACAGTAAAGAAACGCAAAAAAGAGGAGGAATAAATTCCATACCTTTGCACCGGAACAAAATAACTTGTAAGAAATAACAGAATGAAAAGAACTCCTGCCGGCCAATAAGGCCGACGGGAGTTCTTTTTGTCAATCTCTGCTCTTAAGAATTTCTTTCGTTTTTTATCCAATATTTTTCATCGATTCTTCCGGGCTTATTCCTTGACTAAAAATAGTATATATCATATAGTATACCTAAAGAACAATATTATACATCGTATAGTATTGGCAGCCCATTGGAAGGGAGTGTAGAATATGGTTTTTAATACAGGAGCGGCACTGCTGGATGCGATTGTGCTTGCTGTTGTCTCAAAGGAACCGGAAGGGACCTATGGATATAAAATAACTCAGGAAGTACGGCAGGTAATTGAGTTATCCGAATCCACGCTGTATCCGGTGCTCAGAAGGTTACAAAAAGATGACTGCCTTGCCGTTTACGACATGGAATGTGCAGGCAGGAACCGCCGCTATTATAAAGTGACGGAAAGAGGAATGGCGCAGCTTACGTTATACGAGGAAGAATGGAATAAATATTCCGAAAAGATAACGGGAATGTTTGAGGGAGGTATTAAACAATGAACAGGCAGGAATTTATGAAGCAGTTGGAGATGCTCCTTTCGGACATTTCCCAATCAGAAAGGGACGAAGCCCTGCAGTATTATAATGATTACCTGGACGATGCAGGGATAGAAAATGAAGAGGATGCGATAGGTACACTCGGTTCTCCTGTACAGGTGGCTGCCAATATAAAAGATGGGCTGAAAGATGGCGGCGAAACGGAAGAAGTGTTGGCGGAGGACAGTTTCCATTTAAATAAGGAAGAGCCGCAATCCGCAGAAGAACAAAAATCCACAGAAGCCACGCTGTTTACAGGAGCCCAAAGCTTTACGGCGGCATCCGATAAAATTGTACTTCGCACCGAAGATGTTTTTGCGGAAAATATTCCTGAAGCAGTAAATACAGCGGAAGAGGCTGCGGATAAGGCAGAAGAGTCTGCCGGGACAGAAAACGGGGAAGCCGTTAAGCCTCACGAGGACATATCCGGAAGGCAAGGGCAGGAAATGTCCGGGCAGGAACAGCAATATCAGGACAGCCAATACAGGAATAGCCAATCCCAGGGAATCCCATATCAGAACGGCCAATACCAGGGAACGCAGAATCAGAACGGCCAATCCCAGGGAAGCCAGTATCAGAACGGTCAATCCCAGGGAAGCCAATATCAGAACGGTCAATCCCAGGGAAGCCAGTATCAGAACGGCCAATACCAGGGAAGCCAGTATCGGAACGGCCAATACCAGGGAAGCCAGTATCAGAACGGCCAATCCCAGGGAACGCAGTATCAGAACGGCCAATATTACGGAAATCAGAGCCAGAGCGGCCAATACCAGGGGAACCAGTATCAGAACGGCCGCTATCAGGGAAACCAATACCAGGGGAACCAGCAGGGCCAGGCATATCAGAGCAGCCCTTACCCTAACAATAACCAGGGCCCTTACCAGAACCAGTATCAAAGCCAGGGACCTAATCAGTACCAATATCAGAACCAATACGGAAGTTCTTATAATACCTACAGCAGACCGCCTAAAAAAAGGCGTACAACCGGTGAAATCATCTTATTTGTCCTTTTATGTATTTTCGCGCTTCCGATTGTTATTCCTATCGGGATAGCTGTCCTGGCAGTGATTTTCAGCCTGGTGGTAGCGGTAGTGGCGATTCTCGGATCGCTGGTAATAGCCGGATTAGTAGTGTTGGTAGTCGGAGTAGTCCTGGTAATAGAAGCCTTTACGAAGTTATTCCTTTTCCCGGCAGGAGCCATTTATCTGTTGGGCGGCGGCCTGATATGTACGGGAATCGGCCTGGCAATGACAGCAGTTATGGTTTGGGTGGTAGCTAAAGTGATTCCGGTAGTATGCAGCGCTTTCGTGAAGCTTTGCAGATGGCCTTTTACCAGAAGAAATGCGGCATGAGAATGGAGGAAAGAAAATGAATAAATTTTTAAAAATAACTCTTCTGGCCGCACTGGTAATGGTGCTGCTGGGTGCGGTGCTTGGACTTGCAGGAAGAGCTGCCGGCGGCAGACGTCAGGTAGATGACATGTATTATAATAATGAACTGAGCATCCCTTTTAGCGGATATAATAACTGGGAGATGTCAGACTGGGAGGTATCGGAAGAAGAAAACATCAGTTTCAGCAATAACCATCCGATACAGGGAAAGGATTTCCAGGCAGACATTGCTTATGCAGCGGATAAGAGCTTTGTAACAGGGCTGGATTTGGATTTGGGCGGTGTCGGTTTCTATATCATGGAATCCTCAAACGGAGATATCCGCCTGGAGGCCGATAATGTAAAAAAAGTACAGTATTATGTGGAAGAGGGTACCCTATATATCAAAGCGCTGGATAACCGGAGTAAAAGCCATTTCAATGATTCCGCAACAAGGATTTACCTCTATCTTCCCGCCAATATCTCTTTTTCAGATGTTGATGTGGACCTGGGAGCAGGAGAAGCGGATTTTTCCGGTTTCGATACGGAAGAATTTAACTGCGATGTGGGAGCCGGCAGCCTGAATGTTACGGGCGTTAAAGCGGAAGAGGCCAATCTCAGTCTGGGTATGGGAGAACTGTATTTTTATGAGATGAATGTCAACAATATGTATTTTGAGGTTGGAATGGGAAGCATGGATTACGAAGGATCCATCACCGGCGATGTAACAGGCGACTGTGGTATGGGAACCGTGTACATGTATCTTGATGGAAAAGAGAGCGACCATAACTATCAGCTTGAGACTTCTATGGGCAGCATGTCAATCGGAAGCAATGAATTTGCAGGCATGGCATCGGAAAGAACCATGAATTATGGGGCGGACAGTGATTTTGATTTAACCTGTGCTATGGGAAGTATGGAAATTTACTTTACAAATTAGAGCGGATAGTTGATAATAAAGATATGGACCGGCCTTGAACAGGCGGAAAGTGAGGATAATATGGACGAATATAACAACAATGACAATAAAACACAGGAAGCACAGAATGAGAATTCCCAGAATCAGAATTCCGGGCAGTTTGGCGGCAATGGAGAGAACTATAACTCCTATAACAATAATGGAACCTATCAGGGAAATGACTGGCAGAATGGCGGTTTTAACAACAGCTACAGCAATGCGGGCCAGGGAAACGGCGGCTATGATAACAGCTATGGCAATAACAGCTACTCCAATAATAATGGTTACAGCGGCGGCTACAGTGACAGCGGCCGTCAGACCGGAAGGCGTCTGAGAAGATCGGCGTCTAACCGGATGGTCTGCGGCGTGTGTGCCGGTATTGCCGAATATTTTAACTGGGATCCGACAATTATCCGGATTATCTGGGTCGCTGCCAGTATCTTTTTAGGAGCCGGCTTCCTGGGAGTGATCGCATACTTTATTGTAGCCGTGATTATGCCGGAGAGGTAAGGACAGACAGGAGGTAAAGAAGCATGTGGGACAAAATCAAACCCGAAGAAATGACCGACAATGTATTTCGATTAATGAATGAGGACTGGATGCTGGTGGCTGCGGAGAACGCGGGTAAGGTGAATGCCATGACTGCCAGCTGGGGCGGACTGGGTATACTCTGGGGGAAAAGAGTAGCTTTTGTCTTTGTAAGACCCCAGCGTTATACCAAAGAATTCATTGATAACAACGAAAAGCTTTCCCTCAGCTTTTTCGATGACGGCAGCCGGAAAATGCTGAATTACATGGGAACGGTTTCCGGACGGGATGAGGATAAAATTGCTGCAAGCGGCCTGCATGTGGAAATGGTCAACAGTGCCCCGGTATTCAAAGAAAGCCGCATGGCCCTGATTTGCCGGAAGCTTTATGAACAGCCTATGACAGAAGAAAGCTTTCTGGACAAGGGCCTGGTGGAACAGTACTTTGGGGAGAAGGATTTCCATACCATGTACGTGGTGGAAATTGAGAAAATCCTGGTGCAGAATCAATAAATAGTAGTAATATAAAGGCGGAAGACCGGAAACAGTCCATGGGATGGGCGTTCCGGTTTTCGCCTTTTTCCGTCTCCTGTGCCGTGAGGCAAGTACACGGCCCGGATAGCAGTCCGTTACTGTTCACTCCGTGACCAGTAACCTGCATAAATCCATTTAAAATCGCCTGTGGCGATGGGATTTATGCACTCTTGAATCACTTTCTCACGTACTGTGCAGTAAATGCACAGTACTGTGTGAACAGTAACAGCAGTCCGTTCCAATGGTGTGTCCGTATTCCGGCATCGTTGACAAAGGGGCATGGCTGAACGTATAATTATAGGGCAAACGGTAACGGTTCGGCAGGGAACCGTTACGGGAAACAGAAAAAAACATGTGCGGACGGAGAGGACAGATATGGAAAAAGACGGTGTCAGGCGGAAAAGGAAAAGCAGGCTCACGGATGAAATATACAAATGCACATGGAAAGATGTTTGCATAACCTTTGGGATACTTTTTGTTGTAACGATAGTGGCTTTTGTGTATTACCGGATATCAGCCAGCAATATTAATGTAATTATGTTTTATACACTCGCCCTACTTTTTATTTCCAGGCAGACCGGCGGGTACCTGCCGGGGATTGCGGCCGCTATGATTAGCGTGGTGTGCGTGAATTATCTTTTTACCTATCCATATTGGCAGATCAATTTTACCCTGGACGGCTATCCGGTGACCTTTATCTGTATGCTGGTGGTTTCCGTTATCACCAGTGCATCCGTATCTCACATGAAGCAGCAGTCCCGAATTCTGGCGGACAGAGAAAAGATGCTGGCGGAGGCGGAGAAGGAAAAGATGAGGGCCAATCTGCTCCGGGCGGTGTCACATGATCTGAGGACCCCTTTGACAGGGATTATCGGGGCCAGCAGTTCCTATCTGGAGAATGAGGATAAGCTGAATCCGTATGAAAAAAGAGCCATGGTCCAGCATATAGGGGAGGATGCCAACTGGCTGCTTAATATGGTAGAAAACCTTCTTACCGTCACCAGGATACGGAACGATTCGGCCAGTGTGAATAAGTCTTTGGAACCGGTGGAAGAGGTTATGTCGGAAGCGGTTTTCCGGTTGAAAAAGCGGATCCCGGATGCGAAAATCAAAGTCCTTCTGCCGGAGGAATTTGTGATGATACCCATGGATGCCACTCTGATCGAACAGGTTCTGGTGAATCTGCTGGAAAATGCAGTATTTCATGCAGGGAGCATGGAGCCAATCGAATGCCGGGCGGAAATCGGAAAGGACGATGTGACATTTCTGGTGACCGACCAGGGAGTGGGAATCCCGGAAGAGAAACTGAAAACGATTTTTGACGGTACCGGTCAGACGGAAAACAGCAGCTCGGACGGACATAAAGGGATGGGCATCGGCCTGTCAATCTGTAAGACTATAATAACAGCGCATGGAGGCACTATAAGCGCGCGCAATCATGGGCACGGGGCACAGTTTGCCTTCACACTGCCCAGAGGCGGAATGGACAACGAACAATAACGTAAGCGTTCAGATAACTGGGCGGTACCAATAACGGAGGAAATACGGCATGCAGGCGAAGGTAACAATTCTTATTATCGAGGATGAAAAAAATATCTGCGAATTTATAGCGACAACGTTAAAGGCACAAGGATATAAAGCGATCACCACGGTGCTCGGCAGAGACGGCCTTTCTTTGATAGCTTCCCAATGTCCGGAACTGATTCTTTTGGATCTGGGGCTGCCGGATATCGATGGTATGGAGGTGATCAAGCAGGTGCGTTCCTACTCCGCCATCCCAATTATTGTCATATCTGCCAGGACGCAGGAGAAGGAAAAGGTTATGGCGCTGGATTTAGGGGCGGATGATTACATTACCAAACCCTTTGGATCCAATGAACTGCTTGCCAGAATCCGTACGGCCCTGCGGCACGGCAACCGGCCTGCGGGCGGAGGAGCTGCCGTCGACAGGCCTTATAAAGCAAAAGGGCTTGTCATTGATTTTGACAAGCGCCTTGTTACGGTTGATGGGGAGAGTGTACATCTGACCCAGGTGGAATTTAAGATTGTATCCTATCTTGCCAGGAATTCAGGAAAGGTTATTACCTATGATTCTCTGATATCCCACGTATGGGGTCCCTATGCGGATGATAATAACCGGATTCTGCGGGTAAATATGGCTAATATCCGCAGAAAGCTGGAAAAGAACCCTGCGGAACCCCAGTTTATCCTTACGGAAATCGGCGTGGGCTACCGGATGGCAGAGGATGAAAATCAGGAAAATGAATAGCTGTCATCTTCAGGGGATGCAGCCTGGGCGGAGGCAGGAATGGCCTCTTGCGTATCCTCATAAGCGGGCTGGGAACCGGAAACCTCTTCAGGGATCGGTTCTTCTTCCTGTCTGGGTGCAATCGTCCTGACATTGACGCCGTTTACTTCAATATGATCGTTAACTGTGATTACAAGACATTCTTTTCCGTCGATAACCCTTGTTTCTATCAAATCTGTACGTTCCGGATTAACCTTGATTACTACGTCCGGGGTTTCTATGTTGAATTTTCTGCTGCTGGCGATATTGGTGGCGAGCAGGGAAGCTTTTTCCCCGGCCGCAGCTTCAAAGGTCTGATCAAAGGTTTCCAGTTTCTCTTCGGGCACACCGCTCAGCTCAAACAGGCGTTTCACGTCCGGTTTGGTCAGCACCAGCGGATCCGGGGAATCCTTGGTTTCTTCTACCATTTCCGTAAGATGCTCATGGATGTTTTTGACAACCTCATAATCACAGTCCTCCCCCAGCGTGTCGGAAATCAGATAATTAAAGGTTTCCTTCTGGCTGTCAGCGGTGAGCGGCAGGAAGCAGCCGAACATGGCTTCGATGAATTCCGGCTGCAGCTCCTCCGCCAATTTGGAGAAATACAGCATGGAATGGATATCGCTGTTTCTGTCGTTAAAAGCGGGGAAAAGGAAGCCTTTTACAGGAGGATCCACTACCCAGTCACGGATTCGGTTTTCTATTGCGTTGGTTTCCGCATTGTAAAAAAGGCCGGGTTTTGACAGCTTGACCGGGCAAAGGCTGCAAAGCAGGTATTCATAAACATCTTCGGAAGCGTCGAACATTTCCGAACCGTCGGTGGATTTGCCGGGAATATCATAAGCCACATGAATCAGGATAATGTAATAATTTTCCGGAAAATAATAGTTTTCTATGATTTTCTGGTAAAATTCCTCAAGAAGTGCATCATCCTGCAGCTTGCTGTCACGCAGCTTCAGCAGGAATTCCTGAGGGCCGCCCGGATTTTCCGAATCCAGGGGAAACTCCAGATTAAGCAGGTTCTTTCCCAGGGTCCCGGAAAGGGTCTGCTTGAAAAGATTAAAATATTTAAAGGTTTCTTCTTCCGGAAGGGAAAGGAAAGCTTCCTTCAGCTCCGTTTTGATATTTTTTTCCCCGTCCACGTAACAGCCGCAGATACGGGTGACGGAACATTTTTCATGGGTGTATTGTTTCCGGATTTCCAGGACTTCTTTTTTATTCATTGGTTACCTCTTTTCTTTATTTTTGTTACTCGTGCAGCGGCAAAAGCTAACAGGGATCAGGTGAGCAGATACAGGAAATTTTCAAAACAGACGCCCTGTTCCCTGGGGATATGCAGCTTTGAGGAAGCCTGTGTACAGGTACGAACAAAGCCGGCGGCCTTTTCAACCGACTGGAAAAAATCAACGCCGTTGACAGCGTCCGCAGCGATGACGGAGGCGAAGATATCCCCGGTTCCCGGACGGGATTCTCCGGCGATGTGCATACGGCAGTAGCCGTGGCAGTAGCCGTAGCAACAGCTGTTGCGGCAGTCGTGGAGATTGCCCTCTTCTTGTTTTATTGAAATAAAATTAACGAATTCGCCTTCCTCCTGCATACCGGTTATTACGATTTTTTCAGGGCCCATGGCGTGGAGCTGTGCGGTGAGTGAGGTTAATTCTTCCGTGGACCAGCCGGTTTCCCGGTAGCCGGTACCGGTAAGAAGGCAGGCTTCCGTGATATTGGGTGTGATGATATCTGCCATGGACAGCAGTTCCTTCATTTCCGAGCAGTGCCGGGATGTGACCGTGCGGTAGGCTTTTCCGTGATCCCCCATCACCGGATCCAGGATGATAACGGGGCGTGTAGCCGCGGAGGATGCAGCGTTTCTGCGCTGGGAGGCCAGAAAGTCTCTGACTATACCGATTTGGGCTACACTGCCCAGAAAGCCACAGTAAATACCGTCAAAGGACAGGCCAAGTTCCTGCCATTTTTCCAGGTAATCCGGCAGAATCGCGGTGCAGTCATGCATAAAGTGCACCGGAAAACCGGTATGATTGGAAAAGATGGAGGTGGGGACCGGGCATACCTGTATTCCCATGGAACTGATAATAGGAAGGGATACGGTGGTGGAGCACCGCCCGTAGCCTGCGATATCATTGATCATGGCGATTTTAGGAGGGATCCGGCAGGGGATCCTGGGCTTGTCCGATAAGGATTGTTCTGTCATGGAATGCGTTTCCTTTTCTTATGAAATATAGGGGCCGGTGACTTGCTGGTAACCGGCAGAATCCAGCCGGCCGGCAGCAGATAGCCGGGCCGGGATTCCATAAAACTTATTATAACAAAAACAACGGCAATCCGGCTAGCGGAATGTCGCTGTTTTTTTACAATGTTTTATGACTTTTTGTATTACTTATTTGCACACCCTTTTGTTCCCAGCCGGAAGAACAGCCCGGCCTTTTGCAGGGCGGGACGGAGTGCCATGTACACGGCAACGGAAACGATGGTTGATAAAACGGCGTTGATGGAGGTGGAAGCGATGTTCCATGCCAGAGTAATATCGGCAGCAGGTTTCCCAAGAATGAGAAGCTTATAGAAATAGCCTACGAGAGGATCCGCCACCATATTGAAAGCGAGCCCGCCTATCGCAGCGAAAAGGGTCCACTGGAATAATTTCTTTTTATCATTTGTTTGGGTGATTTTGCCGCATTTATGGGCGATAAAACCGGTAATCAGCCCGATACAGAGCTTAAGCAGAAAGGTTTTGGGTGCATAGACCACATACACGGGATCAAAAATATCCCCGATGGTCATGCCCAGCGCGCCTCCGATGCCTCCGTACAGGCCGCCCAATATCAGGGCGCCCAGGACACAGACGGCATTTCCCAAATGGATGGAAGTGGCATCCCCCCCGGGCAGTGTAATTTTGATTTGCAGGAATGTGAATACCACGTAGGACAATGCGGCAAAGACACCGGTCATTACCAGCTTTTGGACTTTTTCGTTTCTCATGTTGATTTCCTCCTCATAACGGTTATGCGGGCTTTCCTTCCGAAGGGAAGGCTGCGTTTTCAGCCATACGCAGAAAATAAGAATGAACCGCGGGATTGCCGCTTAATTCCGGATGAAAGGACATAGCAAGCTGATTCCGGTATCTTACGGCGGCAGGATATTCCCGCAGGATGCCATCCGGTTTATCCGTTTGGCATGTCACTGCCAGTACCTCGGCTTGGCCGGCCGAAACAATCAGCGGAGCTCGGATAAAGGTCATGGGGAAAGCCCCGATTCCTTGAAATGCTGCCATTTCCTGAAAGCTTCCCAGCTGCCGTCCGTAAGCATTCCGGCGGACCGTAACGGGAAGCGTGCCGAAGCAGGGCGGCGTTTTGTCCTCCTTTTCCTGCGCCAGCAATATCAGACCTGCGCAGGTGGCAAGGACGGGAAGGCCTTTTTCCAGCCTTCCCCGGATAGGGGAAAACAACCCGGAATCCCGGAGCAGTTTTTCGATGACCGTACTTTCCCCTCCGGGAAGCACAAGGCCGTCTGTCGGGCCGGAATACAGATCTTTTTTCTGACGGATTTCAAAACATGCCGCACCCAGGCTTTCCAGCATGATTTTATGCTCTGCAAATGCCCCCTGGAGGGCAAGAATCCCAATTCTCATTTCCGTTTCCATAGTGTCGTACCCGGCATCTATTTTCCCCTTTCCGCCATCAAAAGGGCGATTTCCGATTCATTGATCCCCACCATAGCGTCGCCTAAATCGGCAGACAGTTCGGCAAGAAGAACGGGATCCTGATAATTGGTGACGGCCTTTACAATGGCCTCCGCCCGTCTTGCGGGATTTCCGGATTTAAAGATACCGGAGCCTACAAAAACGCCTTCCGCCCCAAGCTGCATCATCAGGGCGGCATCCGCCGGAGTGGCTATGCCGCCGGCTGCAAAGTTCACCACGGGAAGCCTCCTGTTGTCATGGACATAACGGAGAAGGGAAAGGGGAACCTGAAGCTCTTTGGCCGCTTCAAAAAGTTCATCCGGACGAAGGGATGCCACACGGGCGATTTCGCTGTTCATCCTGCGCATATGGCGCACGGCCTGGACGATGTCCCCGGTACCCGGCTCCCCCTTGGTACGGATCATGGAAGCCCCTTCTCCGATCCGCCGGAGCGCCTCACCCAAATCCCTTGCGCCGCAGACAAAAGGAACCCGGAAGCCGGTTTTGTCGATGTGGTATATATCATCGGCAGGGGAAAGTACTTCGCTTTCATCAATATAATCTATTTCAATGGCTTCGAGTATCTGTGCTTCCGCAAAATGGCCGATACGGCATTTCGCCATGACGGGAATGGTTACCGCTTCCTGGATGCCCCGGATCATCTTCGGATCACTCATGCGGGATACACCGCCGGCGGCCCGTATATCTGCCGGAATCCGTTCCAGGGCCATGACGGCACAGGCGCCGGCTTCCTGGGCAATACGTGCCTGTTCCGGTGTGGTGACGTCCATGATAACGCCGCCTTTAAGCATCTGGGCCAGTTCCTTATTTAATTCATATCTGTTATTGTCCATAATCATATCCTCCGGTATATACTTGCATTTTATTATACATAAAAGTGGCATGATAAAAAGTGCCATTTTATATATTTTTAACCATGCCAGTTTGCGAGGATAAAAAGAGGGACAGTAAAACAATTGGAATTGTCGCCGCAACGTATTCTTGCGGTCTGCACAGTAAAGGCGCAGACCTGGCTGAACGGTTATTAAAATTTCCTTAAAATCACGCCCTGCACATTGCTTCCCCGGACGGAAAAAGGTAAGATTAAACAGATCGGGAGGGAAATTATGACGACAGAGAAAAAGAAGGGAATAAAGGGGAGAAAAAACAGGGGGAAGCTGTGGATAGCGGTATCACTTATTGCTGTAATTCCGGCTTTAGCCTCCTGCAGCAGGGCGGAAGAAGGCCCCGCTGCTGTTCTGGAAAGTGCCGCGGAAACAGCTGCGGACAAAGAAAGTCCGGAAGAAAACTTGAACGCCGGCACAGACAGTAACCCGGACGGACAGACGGCCGCCCCGGCGGAGCGGGTTTCACTGACCGAAGAAGAACTGCAGGGCTTCCGGGAGCTTTTAAACCAGACCGGCTATGGGAATTGTCTCACCTGCTATTATGAAGAGCCTGCGCAGATCAGTGTGTCGGAGATTTTTTACAGCCTCCACGGAATAGGAGAACCCGTATCGGAAGAAGAGGTCGCATCTCTCGGCTGGGAAGAAACCCTGGATGCGGTAAAATTCCCGGTGGACACAATGGAGCAATACCTCATGGAAAGATTCGGCATTACATTGGAGCAGGTGCAGAAGGAAGTACTGTTTGACTATCTGCCGGAATACAGGGCCTATTATCTGAATGCAGGCGATACTAACCTGGTAATGGCGGAATGCATATCCGGGACCAGATCGGAAGATATCATAAGGATTTTGTATACCACGGGCAATGAAGACGGACTTTGGGAGGTCAGCCTGCGGGAAAAAGAAGGCGGGTATCAGTTTCTTGCAAATGTGAACCGGTCGGCCGGGCACAACAGAGATTATGTGGAACAGGTGCTGGCTCAGAAAGACAGCCTGCAGCATGGGGAAAATGAGAATTATGATTTCTATTTCCGTCCGGAGAACGGAGAACTGGTCTGCGCGGAGGATAAGCCCTCCGGAGGATCCCCGTCGGTAAGGACCCTTTATTTTGAAAACGGGGAATGTACGGTGATCACTTTGTCGGGGGAAGATGCCTGGGCGGATGCCAGAGGGGCTTTTTGCAGTGCAAACGGGCGCTATATCGGGGCAACGCAGGGATATTACAAGGATATAGGGATTGGTGTCCTGGAGGAGTTTGAAGAGGCCAAAGGAAATTTTTAAGGACACGGATAAGGCGGCGGAACCGGCGGCTGTGAAGGTTAGCGGAAAGGAGTAGGAAATGCGGGCTGCGGTTATTTCAGATACCCATAACCTGCTGCGGCAGGAAGTATCAGACCTGATAGAAACCTGTGATGTCATTTTGCATGCAGGGGATGTAAATACGCAGAAACTGGCGGAACAGCTGGAAAAGAGAAAACCGTTATACATGGTGCGGGGAAACAACGATGGGGAATGGGCGGCCGGCGTGCCGGAAACCCTTTCATTTGAACTGGAAGGGGTATCTTTTTATATGATACACAACAGAAGGGAGATACCGGAAGGGAGAGGGAATGCCGATGTGGTTATATACGGCCATACCCATAATTATTCCTGCCGGCAGGAGGAGAACACTCTGTGGCTTAACCCGGGAAGCTGCGGAAAACGGCGGTTTACCCTGCCGGTTACCATGGCGGTGCTGGAGCTTCATAACGGCGGCATTGAGGTGGAGCGGATTGATCTGATACCGGCAGATTGTAAAGACCGGAGTAAGAAAGAGGCGGTGCTGGAGGACTTATACGGCATGGACAGAGCCGTTGCCGTTAAAAGGATCGTCAAGGGAATGGACAGAGGGGAAAATATCCGGGTAATGGCTGAAAAATGGAGGCTGCCTGAGAAATTTGTGGAGCAGGTGTGCCGTATTCGTGTAACCCATCCCGGAGTTACGGCTGCGGGGATTTTGGATAAAATGGAAGCAAATGCTGCCATAAAAAAATGAGAAGAATGGAAGAGATGATAATGGCGTATCCTTTTAAAAAATATAACTATAGTGTGCGGGCGGATGGGGAAATAATAGGAAAGTTTTCCGAAATCAGTTCGCCGGAAGTTTTGGAAGCTCCCATAGAATACAGAGAAGGCTATGTCTCTGCGGACATAGCGGGAAGACGGCAGGGGATTGTCAAATATGGCAATATTATCATGAAATGGGGAGAAGCAGTTTCCGGAGAACTGAAGAAATGGATACAGGAAACAGAAGGCGGAAGCATTGTACGCAAAACGGTGGAGATCAGCCTTTTGGACGATACGCAGCGGGAAATAGCGGCCTGGAAGGTAATAAATGCATGGCCTGTTAAATGGAGCTATTCGAACAGAGGGACCGGAAATGACGGGAGCACGGAGGCGGATATGAGCTTTGAAAGCCTGGGATTATCCCATGAAGGTTTTAACCGGGAGAAATAGAAAACCAGAAATGCCGTACCAGCATGGAGTTTGATTGCCGGTACGGCATTTTAAAGAGCTCTTTCAGGGTACGGCGTTTTGCGGAGCGGGTTCTCTATTTACAGATCATCCACCAAAGCCGTGCTCTTGGCATAGGCGGTACTTTTTGCTTCAAAAAAGTCGGTTTTTACCATATTGGCATTGGAATACTGGCTGACCCAGGCCATGCTTTCCGGCTCTGCCGTGTGTTCCGGAAATAGTGGCTCATAGCCCAGGCTGGTCCAGCGCAGGTTGCCCAGATAATGGATATAGTCGGTTACCATATCTCCGGTAAGGCCGGGAATGCTGTTCCCGATACAGTAATGGCCCCAGTCGATTTCCTGACGTACGCCTTCCAGGAGCATTTCCTTCAGTTCCGTGATAGTTTCTGGGGTGAAAAGCTGGGGTTCTTCCTTCTGCAGCTCCAGGATGATGTTGCGGAACAGCCATAAATGAGTGTTCTCATCCCGGTTGATATAGCGGATTTCCTGGGCGGAACCGGGCATTTTGCCGTTACGGCTCAGGTTGTAGAAGAACATGAAGCCGCTGTAAAAATAAATGCCTTCCAGAATGAAGTTCGCCATCATCACTTTGAGCAGGGTGACGGGATCCTTATGTTCCTGGAATTCATTGTAGCAGTTCCCGATAAAAGTGTTTCTGCGCAGCAGGTGTTCGTCATCCTTCCATTGGTACAGAATGGCATTGCGCTGCGTAGGGCTGCATATGGTATCCAGCATATAACTGTAGCTCTGGCTGTGCACACATTCCTGGAAGGTCTGTATGGACAGACAAAGGTTCACTTCATTGGCTGTAATATATTCCCCGATGTGGGGCAGGTTAGCCGTCTGGATGGAATCCAGAAAAACAAGAAAGCTTAATATTTTATCATAAGCGGTCTGTTCTGCCGGCAAAAGCCTTGGATAGTCCTTAACATCGGCGGAGAGGTTGATTTCCTCCGGTATCCAGAAATTGTTCATAGCCTGCCGGTACCAGTCACTCACCCAGGGATAACGCATATTATTAAAATCGTTCAGGTTTGTGGTATTTCCGTTTATCATACGGCGCAGACGCACATCCGTATCCCCTTCCGGGTTAAAAAGCGGTTTCTTTCTCAATTCATTCATTTCCATGTATCCTTTCCATGTATATTCCGCACCCCTGCGGGCGGGACGGATGCTTACTTTAAGAAGAGCAGCTTTCGCATTCTTCCACTTCCAGAGATTTACTTCTTATATAATAGATGGTTTTAACGCCGCATTCCCAGGCCTCAATATAGAGGGAAAGCACCTGGCGCAGGGTATAATCGTTAGTGATATACAGATTCATACTCTGCGCCTGGTCGATATGGCGCTGACGCACCCCGCAGGCGCGCACGCTCATGCTCTGGTCAATGAGATGGGCGTTTTTATAGTACCAGTAGGTTTTCATGGAAAGCTCCGGAGCTACCCTGGGAAGCATGAAGCCCTTCTTTTCTTCCAGGAAAAAGCGTTTCATGATGGGGTCAAGCCCTGCTGTGGTGCCGGAGAGGATACTGGTGCTGCTGGTGGGGGCCACGGCAAGAAGATAGGCATTGCGCATTCCCTGGGAAGCGACTTTTTCCTTCAGTTCCTTCCAGGCGGGGGAAAGATACCCGCGTTTCTCAAAATAAGCGCCGGTCTGCCAATCGCTGCCTTCAAAGTATTCATAGCTGCCTTTTTCCGCCGCAAGAGAAGAACTGGCGGCGATGGCGGCGCGGTTGATCCGTTCGAAAACATCGTCAGCAAAGGATAAATGGTTTTCATTTTCCCAGGGGATCTGATGTCTGGCAAGCATATGATGATAGCCGCTCACGCCCAGGCCTATGCTTCTGTAGCGGCGGTTTGTAAGCTTGGCGTAGGGAAGGGCATAGAAATTCAAATCAATGACATTGTCCAGTGCACGGACGGCGGTTGCCACTACATCGGAGAGATAAGCATCGTTTTCTACGGGAAGATTGCCCAGGGATAGGCTTGCCAGGTTGCAGACTACGAAATCACCGGGACGTGTGGTATTCACGACCACGGTATCCCCGTTTTCCGTGCGTATTTCGGAGCTTACCGATTCGATGGGAGACATATTCTGGGCGATTTCCGTACACAGGTTGGAGCAGTAAATCATCCCTTTGTGGCTGTTGGGGTTAGCCCGGTTTACCGTATCCCTGTTAAACGTAAACGGCGTTCCGGTTTCAACGGCGGATTTGAGGATCAGACGGACGATTTCCTTCAGGGATACCACCCGTTTGGAAATGCGGGAATCCCGGACACATTCCTGATACCGGATTTCCCATTCTTCCCCGTAATAGTCCTCCAGGGAGTAGCCTTTTACCGTGAGGATTTCATGAGGACACATCAGATGCCAGTCCTGGTTCAGATCCTCCTTTACCATTTTCCAGAACAAATCGGGATAGCAGACCGCAGGGAAAATATCATGGGCTTTCATACGGTCATCCCCGTTATTGGTACGAAGCTGCAGAAATTCCGGCAAATCCCGGTGCCAGGCATCCAGATATACGGCGGCGGCGCCCTGGCGCATGCCCAGCTGATCCACGGCCACAGCGGTATCATTGACCAGCTTGATCCACCGGATCACCCCGCCTGCCGCACCCTCGAAGCCCCGGATGGAGCTTCCCGTGGCACGTACCTTACCGAAGTAAAGCCCCATGCCGCCGCCGAATTTGCTCACCTGGGCAAAATTGTCCACGCTCCGGTAGATACCCTCCAGGCTGTCGGGAACGGTGTCGATAAAACAGCTGGAAAGCTGGTGGTAGGGCTTGCGCGCATTGGAAAGGGTGGGGGTGGCCAATGTGACCTCCATACGGCTTAAGCAGTTATAGAATTTTTTAACCCAGTTCATGCGGTTCCGCTTTTCTTTCATAGCCAGATGGAGGGCTACACTTAAGTACATTTCCTGGGGCGTTTCCAGGAGGATATGGTTTTTTGTCCGTATGCAGTACCGTTTCAGCAGGAGATCCAGCCCGGCATAGGTGAACAGCTCGTCCCTGGTGTCATCCAAAAACAAGGATGCTTCTTCCAGCTCTTCCCTGCTGTACTGTTCCAGGATATAGCTTCCGTACAGCTCCAAATCCGTAAGATAACGCAGCTTTTCATAGAAGCAGGTAATTCTGGCCTCTTCCATGCGTAAAGCGATTGCATTGTGTGCCTGGTAATTCAAAAGTCTGGCGGCAACAAATTCCCAGCGGGGTGCCTCCTGGGTAGTGAGTTCTACGGCTGCCTTAATCAAAGCCGTGAGTTTTTCCTCCGTTTTCATTTCCGGTTTGCAGAACGCGTGGTATTTAGCGGAAAGATGAAGAAGGGAATATTCTTCCCCGGGAAAATCCTTCTGTATTTTACGGAAAACGGACTCCAGTGCAGGATCGGAGGCGGCTTCACCCAGAGAGACCCTGGCGTCCCTTAAAAGGGAGCGCTTCTGGCGGTAGAGAATATAATTTTTAGCTTCTGTAAAAAAGCCCTGTTCCATCAGTGTCTGTTCTACCTGATCCTGGATCCCTTCCACGCTGGTGATGCTTCTTGCGGTAAGCTTTTCTTCTACGGATACAAGCAGATCCCCCATAACGGAAGGGGCCGGGTTACTCCCTGTGCTTTCAAATGCTTTTTTCATGGCGGTAATGATTTTCTGGCCGTCATAATCTTCCTGACGGCCGTTACGTTTCGTGATATCCATGTCTGTCTCCTTTTTCCGGGCCTCGTCAGTAAGGGATGGCAAAAAAGCTGCCCGGATATATATGATACTAAAACTAGTATTAATTTTGCCGAATTGAATCCATTATATACTATATCTAGTTGTGTGGCAAGAACGGAAAACACAACGGGTTCAGAAAAAAATTCTGCGTACCACCCGGGGGAAGGTCTCCATCCTGGTCCTCT
>URMK01000089.1 GCA_900548905.1 uncultured Lachnospiraceae bacterium
ATAGATATCCTGGCGCAGAGTATAATCTCCCACTGTTTCTGCAAGATTCCTGCGGACTTTTCCCATCATCTGATGCGTATAGTCTTCCCCTCCGTATCCAATTCCCATTGCCATGGAAAAACAATCCCTGATTTGTATCGGCCTTTTTGCGGCTCTGATATATATGCCTCCGTCCTCTCCTGTATCCGCAACCATAGTATCCTTCCACTCCGGAAAGTACTCATAAAGGGGATCATCCATAAGGAAACGGCCTCTTTCAAACAGCATCATCGCTGCGGTACATATAATCACTTTAGTCGTTGAAAACTGCCGGTAAACAGTGTCCGGCGTAATTATTTTCTTTTTTTCCAAATCTGCATAGCCATAGTAGCCTTCATACAGCAGCTCGTTGTTTTGTACTACCGCGCAGCCACAGCCCGCAGGCCCGTTTTTTACATGCTCTTTCAGAAAATCATCTAAATATATAAAACTGCCCATATGTAACCCTCCCTAATGTTATCGTTCTTTCCATCCTGTACCTCTGATAAGAGGGGAAGGAGTCTCCTCCTCCCCGGCTATCCACTTTTTCTGTCAGTTTCCTTCCTGTGCATTAATATCTGTCACAATTTTGTCTGCATTTTTCTGAGCTTCCTCCAGCAGGCCTTCCGTGTTATCTTCATACACTACCTGCTCAAAGAATGGTACCATCACATCATTCAGCATACTCATCCATCCACTGAAATTTCCGGGTGCGACCGAATCCGCACAAATATCTGTATCTGTAACCGTAATTGCCTTCAGTTTCGGATTCTCCATGTATTCCGCGGAATTCATAACCGGTATATAGTATGCAGGATAACCTATTTCATCAGACCATCTGTAAACAGCTGTTGCAGTCAGATCCGTTCCTTCATTTCCTGTATGCCACCACTGGATAAATCTCTCGCAGGCCAGCTTCTCCGCGTTATCTGCCTGGTTTGTAATGGAAAAACATTGTGTATTGGAAGGAACATGCTTGCCCCCTTCATCATACGGAAGCGGGGTGATTCCATAATTAATGCCATTGCTGTCCAGATCTGCGGTAAGCCATGCGCCAGTTACATAAAGCCCCAGCTGGTTAGCAATAAACATAGTGTCCATATCTCCTTCAACCGGATTATTCCCGGATTCAAACTGTCCCTTGAACCATTCTACAAATCTTTCATAACCCGTATTACCGGAAAAATGTGCTTCCCATTTGCCGCTGTCATTCTGTTCTACCATAAGTCCGCCAAACATCTGCATCAGACACGCATTAGCCCCAACATTACCATAAGTCAAACCGGAACCATAAACATGCCTTTCCTGATTCGTTATTTTACCTGCAATTTCTGTCCACTCCTCATAAGACTTAGGCGGCATTTCCGGATCTAAGCCTGCCTCCTGAAATAAATCCTTATTCCAATATACATAATAGCTGCTTATCTGGAACGGTATTCCATACAAACCGTCATCTGTAGCGCAGGCATCCAGATAAGTAGGAACAAAATCCTCTTTATTTAAAGTTGTATTGTCCCAGATATCACTTACATCCGCCAACTGTCCTTCATAGGAATACTTTCCTGCGGCACTGCTCAGAATTAAATCCGGCCCGGCGCCCGCGGCCATTGATGTGACAAACTTGTTTCCAAAATCAGATGAAATATCCATTTCCACCGTTATATCCCATGGATTGTTTTTATTGAATTCATCCACCAGTTCGATCAATACCTGTCCGTCAGAGCCTGTCCACCCATTCCAAAATTGAATTGTTATCGGTCCCCCTGATGCTTCCTGTGAATCCTGTGTTTTTACAGTTTCCATTTCCGTTTTTGATACAGTTTCCTTTCCATCCTCTTTTTTTTGCCCGCAGCCTGTTAACATACTTCCAATTAATGTGATACAAAGTATTGCTGATACCCATTTTCTCATTTTCCTTTACCTCCCGATAAATTTGCTGTTTCCTTTTTATAGCTCTTTTTACGTAACCCCTTTTTGTGTTGTTACTATTACTTTGATACATTTTTTCCTGCCGGTAAAACGATACAGGATGGATATTCCTTACAATGAAATATTTTTTGTTCAGCCTTTTTCCCTGCCGCTTCATACCCTGCTCTGCCCCCCGTATTCAGATTACAATCTGCATCAGGAAACAGACTGCTGGTTATTTCCATCCGCAGAGCATGCCCTTTTTTCAAAACAATCGCCGTATTTCCAACAGGAATCCTATATTCATAAATCTTTCCCGGCTCCAGCAATTCCTCCTTCTGCCCATTACGGTACCGTGCGCGCACCAGTTTCTTCATAAGGCAAAACGCCGTACCATCCTCCCATACATCAATCAGCTTACAAACATAGTCCGTATCCACAGCTGAAGAAGATGCATATATATAAGCTTCTACGGGACCTATTATTTCCAGTTCCCCATTCAGAGGTTCTGTCGTATAAACCAATACATCATCCCTGTTTTCGTTAACCCTCTGATCCTGTGTAACAGCAGCATAAGGATATTCCTTTGTGGGCTTTATCTCTGAAGGTACAGGATTATCCGGATCATATGTATAGCAATCCTCCGGCTCGTCCCCCGGCCTATTCCAGCTTAAAAGGCCATCGCCTTTCATGGTATTGGAATGTCCCTCACTGTGTAAATACATTTTCTTATAACAGGTATCCGGAACCGGCCAATCTTTTTCTGTCCGCCATTGGTTGATTCCCATAACAAACAGATGCACCGGATTTCCTGACATAAACTCACTATCTTTTCCTTTAATCCAGAAATCATACCAATCTGCAATTTTCCCCGATATGTCAATTGCGTCTCCGCCGGCCTCTTCGCCAAAATACTGCCCCAGCAAGCTGTCCGACAATACATCACCATGCTGCCACGGGCCTACAATTAATCTTCCTCCCTTCCTTACTCTTTCATTCCCTCCTCTTTTCTTAAATTCCACATAATTATATATCGTTTCATCGCGCAGGAAATCATTCCAACCGGTAAGCTCGAAAGCCGGTACCTGAACCTGTTCAAAGCCTTCCGTTCTTCCTATCTCTTTCAGATAATCAATATTTGTTATGTTTTCCAACAGTTCCCTTTGAAAAGAAAGCATAGGAATTTCATCCAAACACGCCGCCGGCATATCCTTCAGAGGCCGAAAGCGCAGCTGTTCCTCACTGTCCTTCAGATATTTCTTCATCACCCGTTTTGTCTCTTCCGATAAAACGGGATGGTATTTATCATTATCAAACGCTCTGCCATATATCCAAAAAAACAATACCGGAGAAAAGATACCAAATCCATAAACAGCCGGAAATTTAGTCCATGAGGTCTGGAATGGGCAAATAGCCTTTAAATGGGGTGGTTGTGCCCGGGCGGCGGCCAGCTGCGAAAAACCGTGATAAGATTCTCCCATCATCCCCACATTTCCGTCACACCATTCCATGGCTGCGATTGCTTCTATTGTATCAAATCCATCTTCGTCCTGATGTCCTGATGGATCCAGGATTCCCTCGGAATTTGCAGATCCGCGTACATCCTGAATTACCACATTATATCCCCTGGCAGCCAGTTTATGAGCATGCATATATCCCGACAGCGGATTGATATTATCTTTTAAATAAGGGGTTCTGTTGACAATTGCAGGATATTTCTTTTCATTATCCGGACGGTACACATCACAGTACAATACCGTTCCGTCTCTCATTGTAACTGGTATGTCATACAATATTTTAATATTTTCTCTCATGCCTCTCCTTCACCCGTTAATAAATGCCATTATTTATATTTTCTAATCCAGACAGCCATACGCGCAGGCTCTGACCCGTAAATGATGGAATCTCTCCCTATTGGGCGCCATCTGATGCATATAGACCACAGATACGCCCTCGCTGGGATCAATAGATGCCCATGTCCCTGAACCGCCGGTCCAACCAAATTCACCCGGAGAACTGTTGCTTCCTCCCGCTGCCGGATCCAACAATGTCCGTACTCCCAAGCCGTAGCCATAGCCAGCTAAATAAGAATTCTGGAAATCCTTCAGCTGCCTTCCTGAAAGCTGGTTTTTCCTCATCAAATCAATTGTTTTTCTTCCCATTATCTGTTCTTTCTTATGTATTCCTCCATTGGCCAGCATCTGGGTAAAACTGATAAAATCCTTTACGGTTGAAAATAACCTGGGGCATCCCATTCTATTTTCTTCCCCGGGTTCTGATTTATTGTCCATCATGGCTCTGCCGGGTGTAAGTGTTCCATCTTCTTTTTTTTCATAAAATACGGCCATCCGTTCTTTAATATCCCCAAAATAAATCATACCCGTATCATTCATTTCCAATGGTTCAAATAAGTATTTTGCCAGCGCATCCTGAATCTCCATTCCCGTTATCACCTCAATCAGCCCGGCTGCCAGTTCACTGCCAAAACCGTACAGCCAATGTGATCCCGGTTCAAAGGCGATGGGAACTCGGGAAACGGCTCTGATTTCCTCCCGCAGCGTATAATGCCCTCTCTTTTTCAATTCTTCTGTTACCCGGTAAATTTCTTTTCCTGTCGGAGTGTCATCGGGCATATGTCCATACGGAAGCCCGCAGGACATACTCATTATATGCCTGATCTGGATAGCCCTTTCAGCCTGACATATCTGATAAGTGCCATCAATGTCCTTTACATATTTCCTTGTTTCCCTCCATTCCGGGAAATACTCACTGATAGGATCATCCAGCAAAAATTTCCCTTTTTCGAACAGCATCATACAAAGAGTATATATTGCAATCTTTGTCATCGAATACTGTCTGTACACAGTATTCTCCGTAACAGGCAGTTTCCGTTCTTTGTTGGCGTATCCGAAGTATCCTTCATAAAGAATTTCTCCCTTTCTGGCTATAGCACAACCACAGCCGGCAGGCCCATTCTCAACAAAACTCTGCAATAATGCATCCATATCCCTGAATCCCATATTTATCCCCTTCCTTTTAACCTTTCAGTCCACTTGTCGCCGTACCTTCAACAAAATATTTCTGTCCCACCAGGTATAGAATAAACATTGGCAGAATGGATATGAAAGCTCCTGCAAACGCAGCGCCGTATTGAATTGTATTTTCACCCACAAATAGCGCAAGGCCATTGGTCAATGTACGCATATCTGTGGAACTCGTAATCAGCAAAGGCCACAATAAATCATTCCATGCCCCATTTACTCCCAATATTATTAATGTCACCATAGTGGGTTTTACCAGAGGAAGCATAACTTTCCAAAACAGGCCGAATTCTGATATTCCATCAATTCTCGCAGCTTCCTCCAGTTCTTTCGGCAATGTTGTAAAGGCGGCCCTCATCATAAACACACTCATAGCTGATGCCAGTTTTGGGATAATCAGGCCCGCATAGGTATCATACATACCCATTTTATATACCTCCATGAACAGAGGGACCATAATAACCTGAAAAGGTATCATCATCGTTGCCAATGTCATGATAAACAGCACATTTTTCCCTTTAAATTCCAGTCTTGCAAAAGCATATCCTGCCAGAGCATTTAAGAAAACGGAAGGGATTGTTGTCCCCAAAGCATAAATCACTGTGTTTATTACATATTTGTCCAGCTTTATCCGCTGCAGGACAGCCGTGAAATTCTGCAATGTCAATGATTCCGGGAAAAAATGAGGCGGAAAGGCAATGATTTGATTCTGCGGTTTAAAAGCACATAAGGTCATCCAGATAACCGGGATTAAAATAATAAGCCCCACTAATACAAGAACACAAAATACTGGTATGTATTGCAGATTTCTTTTCCATTTAGCATTCATATTGCCTCTCCTAATTGTTCTTATTTTTAAACATTTTTCCATACATAATTACAGTTAATACTAAAATCAGTCCAAACAGAAATTCCGATAAAGCAGTGGCATACCCTAACCTGTTCTGGGTCGAAAAAGCGCGGGTATATACATATGTGACCAATGATTCAGTCGTATAGTTAGGTCCTCCTCCTGTTGTAGTAAAAATAATGTCAAATACCTGCAGGGAACCTATCAGCCTGGTAATTAATATGAAGGAAAAGGTAGGCATGATTATTGGAATCGTAATTTTAAAGAACTGTTTTATTTTAGAGCAGCCGTCCAAATCAGCGGCTTCATATAAATCCTTCGGCACATTCTGCATTGCAGAAACGAAGATAATTGTAGATATTCCGAACGTCTTCCATACAGACATGAATATTATTACATAAATGGTAATATCAGGGGAATTCAGGAAATTGACTCCTCTTATTCCCATAAGCTCCAAAAAATATGTGAAAATTCCTACTGACGAATGCAGGAACATTCTCCACATTATAGCAACCGCCGTTGCAGAGCATATAATCGGAAGGAAATAAATTCCCCTGAATATTTTATTCTGTACGCTGTTCTTAGTTACCAGAGCTGCCAAAATCATGGCAACAATCATCTGGATTGGAACCTCCACTACAGCAAATTTTACAGTTACCCAAAGTCCATTCCAAAACCTGGGATCCTGCAAAGCTTCTTGATAATTACCAAGTCCAATAAATTTGATATCATTCAAAAAAATATCGGCATCGAAAGTGCTTAAAAAGAATGATGCAATCATTGGAATAATACTGAACGTCACAAGCAAAATCATAACGGGTGCAATAAACAAATATGCGATATGTGACGGCTTATTCCAGAATGCCCGAAACCGTTCCCCCAATTTCATTACCTTTCCTCCCTGTTCGCTCTTTGCTAATTTGCAATTACGTTTTAGCAATTATAATGTTAATACACATCTGTTGAGAAGTCAACGTGTTTTTCATATTTCAGCAGTGAAATTTTATCTGTTTCGAATGGGAAGCCATTCGTAAAACGTCTTCTTTAGATAGGCATCCCAAAAAATCCAGTCATGTGAGTAACCTTCCGGTTCCTCATATGTAAGACTATACCCCATTTTTAATAAAGCATCCCTGTCTCTTCGGACAACGTCCCGTATAAAATCATCTTTCCCAACTGCCAGAAACAACTCCGGAACCGGAATTTGTTCCTGCATATTGTGTTTGGCATAGACTGCCAAATCATATTCACTCCCCGGTATCTGATCCGGATTTCCAAAAGCTCCCTGTAATTTAGGCAGACTTTGTATCGTTTTAATCTGTTCAACCAGGTTATCGGTATCAATGCTGCACCCAATACCGCCGGACAGATCTACACATGTAGCATACAAGTCCGGCCTGCGCATTGACACCTCCAATGCCCCGTTTCCTCCCATCGCCATACCAACCACAAAGTTATCTTCCCTTTCCGGCGAGGACGCAAATAAGGAACGTATCAAAACAGGCAATTCTTCCGTAATATATGTAAAATAACGAATCCCATATTTCGTATCCAGAAAAAAACTATCCTTCACCTGCGGTGTCACAGTCATAACATTATTCTGCTCCGCATAAAATTCCACACGGCTCATCCTCTGAAACGTAGTATCATCATCGCCTCCGCCATGCATCAAATAGACCGTAGGGAGCTTCATCCCCGGGTGATAACATTTACGTAATTTCTCCGGTTCCCCCATCTGGTTTTCTGAAGCACACGCCATATTATAAGTATACTTTCCCGTGGGATAAGTAACTGTAATATCCGTATACATTCCCAACACTTCCGAATGATAATTAAATCTTAAGACTCCCATTTATTCTCCTCTCCTTTTCTGATAAATTACAAAAAGAATCAGCATACCTCCCATTAATACTGCAATTGTCTGAAACATCATTTCATACCCCCATATTCCGGAAATACATCCTCCGATAACGGGACCAAGCGCATTTCCGATATCAGCTCCTATATAATAGGTACTGGACGCCACACCTATCCGTGATTCATCCACACTCTTAATACAGGCCGATTGCAGCGATATCTGGCCGCCTCCCTGTCCGATTGCTTTCAATAAAGCAGCTATCAGAACGGTTTTCAAAATCATTGCTTTGGAAAGCAATAACATTGATGACAGGCTTACCGCAAGTGAGACTCCTACGATCATCAAAATAGACGATCTGTCTGCCATACGACCCATAATTATTCTTACCAGAAAAAGACAGGCAGCGTTTACGGTAAAAAAAAGCGCTATGTTTACTATCCCCCGCTCATCCCCCAATAACACCAGAAACGAACTGGTAATCCCGTTTGCCATGGAAAACATTCCTGCAGTCAAAGCATAAAAAAGGCACTCCCACGCAACCAAATACCGAAAGGAAAAGTAACTTTTATTTCTTTTTTCTGTTTTTGACGAATCATGACAGGAACTATCGTATGGGAACAAAAATAATAAAACAACGGCAAAAGCGGATATAACCGCCACGGTATAAAAAAGTGCCCGGAAGCCCATATATTCCTTCATCGCAACACCGATAACCGGTCCAATTACCTGTGAAACCACCTGGCCCAGTCCAAAATATCCAAGGCCTTCTCCCAATCTTTCTTTTGGGATAATTTCGGCAACTAAGGCCATATTGGCAGTACCGCTGATACCAAAAGAAAATCCCTGTATAATCCTGAAAAAAAGCATTACCGCCATATTTGCGGAAAAAGCATAACCCAGAAAACTAAAACAAAACACCACCGTTGCTATAATACAAATCTTTTTTTTATTCAGCGTATCACAAATCAGTCCTCCTACCGGGCGGCTGAACAATGCTGCCATCGAGAAAATACCTGCTATTGTTCCGGCCATTGCGAGTGTTCCTCCCAATTTTACAGCGTAATTAGTAATTAAGGTCGAAATCATACTGTAACTCATTGCTGTCGTTAAACTGATTAAAATTAAAAACAGATAGCCTGTCGTAAATAATTTCGCTTTATACTGCTGTTCTTTTCTCATTATCAGCCACCATATATCCTTTTTCTTATCAATTTATTTCCAGGCTCCCATCTTTTTTCCTGCGGAAATGTTTCACATATTCCCATCCGAAATATGGATCCATTTCTGCAATTTCATGACCTTTATCATGCATCATAATATAATTATATAAATTGATTGGTTCCGGGTCATTACTGTAAAAACGGTTAATAGAATACCAGTGTTCCGCAAAGCGTCCTGAAGAATACCGGATTTCTATTTCATCACCCGGAACTCCCACGCCCCCTGTTACCAAATTTCCTTTTTCCGGAGTTTTCTTTACAGGAATATGATTGTATTGCTTCCAAAAATCATATTGATGCTGTTGTGTACTTCCCCGGAATACGGGGTATGAGGGTTCTCTTGTCCCATATGTATACCATACCGGCATCCGATAATCATACTTCTCTTTCTTACTCATAGCCAGTGCCATAGGACGGATATCTGCATAATCTACTTCGGAAGGACCAACACGCTCCCCAGGCCAATTTCCATCAATCGGGCAGATTGCAGCTATAAGCTCCGGATACACCATCGCCGTTACCATTGCCTGTGAAGAACCATTTGAAAAGCCCGACAGATATATTCTTGACGGATCAACCGGATAATTGGCAATCATATATTTGATTAATGCTGCTGAATAAGCTGCATCATCCGGTTCATTATCATTCATAAAAATATTCCAGCTGCAGCGATTGGAACCCCATGGATAAACGGTAATAAAGCCTTCTCTTTCTCCGATTTCATGAAATCCTGCCATTTCTGCCGCTTCCTCGGGATTATCCGACCCGCCATGAAAAAAGAGCATAAGCGGCACTTTTGTCCCTTCCTGCATACTCTTCACAGAATCGGGTACAAAAGTCAGCCATGTATGGGGCATTCCATTTTGATCTCCCAATTCTGTATTTTCAATAAAGTACTCCCCGTTATATTTCGCTATATCCGTTCTGTGCATCACATTTCCATAACGTCCGGTATTCGTCCGGCGTACTTTCCGAAATAGTTCCTTCCATACCTTTTCCAGAAATACCGGACACATATCTGCCTCAGGATGAATTTCTACACATTGCAGTTGATTGAAAGGACATTCCCACCTGTTTTCATGTAATTTATGAGTTTCATTTGCACGGACAAAATAAGAAACCGTATCTTCATTTGTGTCACACAGCCAAATTGGTACAGGTGCATAAACGGCCTTTTCCAACGATTTTTCCGGCAGCTCTCCTCCTATTGCCAGTACTGCGGCAACATTCTGTGGTTTACAGGCGGCCACAGACAATGCCATAGCTGCTCCCTTTTTTCCAATTCCAATAAGATAACGGGTGTCATTCATCAAGTGCCAGGAATCCATCATGGTTTCCCATGTCGGAATTCCAAAATAAGTCTGCACGGGTTCAAATTCTCTTTCCAATGTCATTGCCCCCTGCATCTGATCAATAATATCCAGATCGTTATCATAATCCCATCCATCGGTTCCCGGTTCAGGGAAAGACAATACCAGCTGCTTTTCCTGCGCCAGCTTATCCAGACCGCTTTTCTTAAGGATACCTTTTATCTTTTCTTCATCTGCTTCGTCCAGCAAAACAGTCACGCTGCACCGTTTATACGGTGAATGTTTAGGAATTGGCGGAAAATAAAGGTATATTGCCCTGCTGCAGGACTCCAATGTTTTATACAATAATCCCATAGTCTATATATCCTACTTTCTAATCTGCATTTACGGTTACTATTTTTGCATATGTTATATCTCCTGTATAAATACAATTCACTGTTGCTAAAGCAATTTCGTTTTAGCAATTTGTTAAAACGAAACTCTCTTTACAAGAGAGTTCTTTCTAAAACCATATTTTTCAACAGATATCCCTCACCTCTTTTTTACACTATCCTCCAGCTCAGGAAAATCACCGCAGCTTTGTCTGATAATAAAATCAGGAACTAATATCCTGTTCATAGGTATAGAAATATTATTTTCAATCATTGTCAGCATCATTTCCAACGCACTTTTGGCCATATCCAGCATAGGCATGCGAAGAGAAGTAACTGTCGGCGTCGTATACTCCAAAGCCTCATCATCACCTGATACAATAATCTCCATATCCTCAGGCACACGGATATTATTTTCTTTCAATGCCATGAGAACCCCTCCTATAAGTCCATTATCCATGACAAACAAAGCGGTAGGCGTGTCTTTTTGAGCCATAAAAAATTTCTTTATTTCCTGATAACCTGATTCGAAGTTTCTTTTCTCTGCAACTCCGGTCCATTCCATCCCTACTTCTATACCGAACTCTTCACACGCTTCTGTAAAACCCAGTTCCCGAAGCCTGGATCCTCTCCCCTTATTCTTTTTATTGAGAATTCCAGCTTTTTTGTGTCCTCTGGCCGCAAAAAGCTTTGCGCATTTCCGGCCTGATTCATAATCGCTAATGGAGACCCAGCTAAATTTATTGGATTGCCTGTTCATTAAAATAATCGGTATATTAAAATCCATTGCCTCCATAAACGAAAGATCATCCTCTGAAGCGCCTCCGATAATCACCCCATTATATCTATTGCTGTTCATGTTCTCTCTGAATTTCTTCAATTCATTGAATTCATATGGCTGTACTACAATCTCTACATTTAACTTACTATTTTTAGTAACCAGATAGGCACCCTGAAAAAATTTCCCCAACAACTCATCCAAAAAATCATTACACCAATACACAGCAATAATATAGGATGCCTTTTCACCAGCAGCTTGCCTTAATCTTCTTGCATTCATATTAGGCTGATAATTCATTTCTTTAGCCATGGCCTGGACACGCTGCTGTGTTGCCTTGGAAATTCTCATACTGTCTCCTCTGCCGTTTAAAACAATGGAAACAGTCCCCGGAGATAGTTGCAGCCTCTCAGCAATCTGCCGAATCTGGACAGTTGCCGTTTCTTTTTTTATATTCATATAGCTACCTCTTTTGCTTCTTTGCAATTTGCTTTTAGCATATATGATATAGTAAGCCATATTACCTAAATTGTCAACTTATTTCTTTCCGTATTTCTATATTGTGCAGGCGTCATTCCATTCTTCTCAACAAACATATGGTAAAAACTTCCCCTGCTTTGATATCCTGACATTACTGCTATCTGTTCTACAGAAAACTTCGTATTTCTGAGCAGCTTTTCCGCTTCTGTCAGTCTTACATTTTTAACATATTCCGAATAGGTACATCCACTGTATTTCTTTATTAGACGATTATAGTAATCCTCATTATAGTGAAAACGTTCCACCAACTCCTGTATTGTTACTGTCCTGTAGTTATTACTGATATACTTCTCAACATCACAGAACAAAAGATCATTTACTTTCTATTTTTCCTGACTTGTAAGCATAAAAGCATAGTCCAGGGATAAAATCCTTAAAAGCCTCGCCAGCAGTCCTTTGGAAATATCATAAAAACCCACTCTCTGTTCAATAATCTCGCAAAGAAGCTACTCCATAAGTACACCGCCCTCTGCCATTTTTCCCCTTGGTACAAAATGGAGAAACTGTTTTGTTCTTTTCTGTTCCAAAAGGGCAAGTGAAAGGAATCTTTGTATTTCCGTATTACCAATACATGCCACAAAGGCTGAATCAAAGACTTCCGACGGAATCCCAATATATACTGCAAACAGGTTTTCCGTACTATATTTATCACTATGAAAACAGAGCCTGTCAACTAACCAAATCTCCCCTTGTCTGAACACATGATCCTTTCCGAAAAAAGACTGGCGGAACATCCCTGCACAACATATCCAAGCTCCACAAAGCCAAGCTGATTGACAGGTCCTTCCATCTGTCAATCAGTAAAAGATCTCTATATTACCTTTTCCCCTTCATCATTGCGGACGTAAATACGCAGCTGATGGTTTTCCAGCTGTAGCCACATCCCGGCATTAAAAACCGGATTTCGCGAATAAAGGCACACTTTAGTATTGACTTCTTTGATGTTGCCACAGGTGTAGCTTTCCTATTAGGAGCTATTCATTTAATTTAATCATTCAAAATATTGAATCGCCCTCTCAACCATAGTAAAAGTCTTGAATGATATTAACTGCAATAACATTGGTTCTAAAATATATAACCTAAACGCTTCCGCAAAAAATTCACTATCACTTTCTTCTGCATAATAACTTATCTTGCTGCATTCGGTACGATACAGTTCTTTGTTCTCTGGCAGCGAACTATATCTCTTTAAGTAGTCATTTACAAAATGCCCCATTTCATGTACTATTTCTTCCGGCCATTCATCATTCACATACAACATTTTTCTCTCATAATCGAAAATTGCCTTTATTCTTCCTATTCCATGATATCCTCCATAAGGAGCATATGCCTCTTGTGCCACATCCCATTCTGTCATTTTTAACTGGAATCCCTGCTTTTCAAAAACTTTCCTTATCTTTTCAGGTACTTTAAGGTAGCCTTTTATCATTATTTCGGCTGCCTGTTCGTAAATTCTACCTTCTGTAACCAGAAACTCATAAGGGCTTATATAAGGAATCTGATGTCCAAACTGTTTCTCAAAATCTGTATCTAACTGAACATCAGAATATGGTAGATAAGCATAAATATCACTATGTTTAATAATAATAAAGTGTGACAGTACACTTATTATCTCCACCCTGATTCCTTTCCCTATGCTTCCCACGCTTACTGCCATATTGTTTGCCGCTGTATACATCTGTGTGTCACGTACAACAACTCCTATATTCGCTAACTCTTCTGCCTGAACCTCTATCTTAAGACTGCATATAGACAGCATAAATAGAAATAATGTAATTAATATATACTTTCTCATAATAACGCGTAATAACTCCTTTTTGTAAAATGACCTTTACACCGGATATTTCTTATAAGCTTGATTATCGTATACTATCACATTGTTTTACGTACTCAAGTTCTGGTTACACGCTCTATAAAAAAATGATTTCTTTAATCATTTCTCTAAATATCAATTTATTACTATATCCGTTCAAAGGATCAGGCTGATAAAACAGAGGAACCATTTGGGGAAATATGCTTTTATATGATTGTACATATTCATTTTCCGCATATACAGCTAATAAGGAATATTTCCATTCCCTTTTGTTTAGTTCCTTTGCTATTTTTATGGTATACGGTATTTCATATGGTTTTACACCACAAAGACAAATATTCAAATTCATAGAGTCATTGGGAATTCCAACACCCATATCATAAATAATAAAGTTAAATATCTCGTTAACTGGTCTGTCATATTGATAATAAACACCATCATAGACATAAAAATCATTTTTCTTCTCCATTTCATATGCATCAATTAAAAAGCTTAAGCATTTTGATCTATTAGCTTCAACATAGCATACTTTTGCGCCAACACTGGATAACCAGTTCGCCATTCCCACTGCAACCGTAGTTGTACCAACCCTGCTCTGAGAACCAAAGACAGCAATTTCTATATTCTCTGTATTAAATACATACTTTGCTTCTCTTGTATCCTCCCCGGATATATATTTACGCATTCCCTCAGGAGACAAGCATTCTCTGATATCGTTTTTTATTCCGGCTGCATCAGTCTGTGTAACCAGATTTGTAACATCAATGTCCATAAGCCTTTTCATCAGGTTTTCCTCTCCTGAAAGGACCTGGCATATTACCGTCACTCTGGCATCATACATTGTTAAAAATTCTTCTATGGCTTCTATAAAGTATTCGTCCTCATCAGAAAAGGCTCCCCTGTCCAAAACCAATTCTTTACAATGTGTAAAATTTCTAATATCATGTGACACAAACTTTTTAAGGGAAAAGGTCCCCGATATTTTTTTAATTGTATATCCTTCATCAATTAAGAAGTCTAATAAGTTCACATGAGCCTGTGTAGATATAAATAAAATCATCCTTCAATCCTCCTATCCTATCGCCCAAAAAGGCCCACCCGCACCAGCCCCTTTTCTTGCTTCCTCCAAAATAAGGGATAAATCCCACGCCTGATTACTTCTTTTTACGCTTGCCGGATCCGCCACCAAAATTTTCCCTTCTGCAGTAATCCCCCTGAGCACAATAAAATGTCCCCCCTTTGTGAAATGCCCCTTTGCCATAATCGCCACCACCAGCTTTCCGCCGGCAAGAGCATCCACCACATCCTGCCCATCCATATTTCTCTGAACAGCTAAGCCCCAGTTTTCTGCAGCTCCCGGTATCAAACTATGATAAGATCCTTCTCCCCTGCAGTAATAGCCATTTTCATAGGACCATTGAGCCATCCGGACAGGATCCACAGTTTCTCCTGTTAACGTTGATATGACGATACTCATTGACGTGGGACCACACCCATGTGTCCCTATCCTATCCTGCCCATATGCTTCCTTGGCCCAACGCTCATCCAATTGGTTATAATAGACAACCTCCCGCTCCCCTTCCTGCCCCAGTGTGATCCCCTCATAGTTTTGTCCGCTGTTCTCTATGTAGTCCTTAGAGAACATGCCGATTCTCTGGTTGTACCCCCAATCCTGTTGAAATATGTCAACAGCTTCTGCCTCGGGCCCTTGCATCCATTGTGCCATATAAGAAATGGGGTTTGTTACTAAATAGATAACTAACGCAACAATCAGCAAAAGGGAAAGAGCAGGAGCTAAAATGATAGTCAGCAGTCGCTTTCTCGCTTCTTCATCCTTTGCAGCCTGCAGCATTGTCAGTATTGCCTGTATAATTGCCTTCTCCAAACTCTTGTACTCCTCCTTTATTACAGGCCGCATACAGGCGGCCCGGCCCGTTCGGCTTATCTTCCTCCTGCATCTCCCATATACTTAAACTTGTACTCCGGAATGTCAAAATTGATATGTAATCGTTTTGAACCTGCCATAAATAACGCATGTCCCCGCTTTTTAGCCAGTAAAAGTTCCTGCTCTGCTTCTGTCAAATCATAAAGCTTGATTGTTTCTTTCAAATTAGGCCCATCCGTCCCCATTATAATTTTATAGCATGGTGCATCCAGAAGAGCCTGCCCATATTGCTTTATACTCTCTGCAAGAAAATCTACCACGCTGTGTGAGATAATCGCCAGTGCTCCTTCATATTTCCTGTCCCGTTTCATGACATTACGCAAGTATATCAGTGACTGTGGAACCCTTTGATCGATCATCAAATAGCCTTCATCGCATACAAGCAATACCTTTTCAGACCGGTCCCTGCTCATTTGTTCCCAACAATAGGTAAGAATATTAAAGTACTGGGTACGCTTTATGCTATCGCTCATTTCCTGCAAGGCATGTGTATCCAACACCATCATCCTTGTTTCGGCATGGACGGTACTGTGCCCATTCCATATAAAACTATCCGCACCGTATGACATATCATAAAGCAGCATTGCCAGATCGGAATAAATCTGCCCATTTTCCTCTGTTTTGGCCTTTTTCAATATCATTTCATATAAATCTCTTATAATAGGAAATTCTCCTGCATCCATGGAAGAGATATCCGTATCCCAAGTGATTCCGAACTCCTGGTATAAATCTATAAGGCCTTTCTTCAAAACTGCTTTCTGCATATCTGTAAGTGTGGGAATATAAAGGCTGAAAAAGATATCCAGATTCTTCATATGCAGAGCCAGATCATTCAGGCCATATCCTTCGTCCTCATATAATTTCACCTTTTCGCCCTCATCATCACTGGGTGACGGCCGAACCTGAAGGGGATTCAGACGTCCGCGTGATCCTCCCGCCGCATTGATCCAGTCTCCCTCTAATTTTAAGCAGATATCTTTATACTCATTTTCCGGATCTATGATAATTATCCTGGTTCCTTTCATAAATTCCGACAGTAAAATATGTTTGATAGCCGTTGATTTTCCGACTCCCGGAATTCCCATAATACAGAAATTACTATTTGTCCGGTCTCCCCCTCGCTTCCAAATATCTACAATAACCAGCCCGCCACTGGTATCCTTTGCAAAATAATAGCCTTCTCCATCATTAAACCCGCTGCTGGCAAACGGGAACCCACCCACAAACGTGGAAATCGGAACTACTTTCTGCAGAATGCTTTCTATTTTCCTGTGGTTAGGGAAGGTTGGCAAAAGATGCATCAGGCATTCCTTCTGCAAATTAGGGATAGCCCGAATTTTACATTTCATGATACTGGCCATACTTTCCGCCCTGCGGCAGGCTTTACTGAACTCTTTCTCATCCCTGGCCACTGGCATAATAGAAATGCTCATTAATCCCACCGTTTCTCCCTCCCGATCAATCTGCTGCATAATTTTTTCTCCATCTTCAGCAGCCTTTTCAGCTCGTTGTTTCATTAATGGATCCCGGGAACTCTCTGCCTGTCCTTTCTGCAAAACAATATTTTTCGATATCGCATTAATAAGAGATGCATTATCAATAGGATTAAATCCAATGGATACTACAGTTCCCGGAAGGTTGGTAAATTTAGCAAGCCATTCCGCTTCCACCTTTGCAGGATAACGTATAATTCCGTATATTTTACCTGTGTTTTCCCCTATAGAAAGGTAGTTTTTCTGAAACTCCAGTCCCATCGGAGTAATTACATTTAACAGGGCGCTATTCTCTTCTATTTTCTCCGCTTTTTTTCTCATCCGTTTCTCCTTTTCACGTATCTAACACCGGTATACTTGGGCTGAATTCCGCATCCTCAAGATGCACATAGGAGGGGTTATTAATCAGGTTCAATAACCTTGCAATTTCCTTTTCTGACAGAATATCGCCGAATACGCTTCCAGCCATAAGTTTTTCACATAAAAGGGCAGCCCGCTTACTAATTTCATTCTCCTTATCTTCTTCATAGCTATCCCAAAGACAGACATAGTACTGCCTTTCTACGATTTCTCCGGAAAGGGCATAACCGCTCATCTGCAAAATTTCCTGACGCAGCAACTCTTTTCTTTTATCTTCTGCTTCCCGAACCATCTCTGACAGATCGGTTATGATAGGTGAGATATCAACCGGTCGGGATAAAGCTATAAATTTAAAAGGGAACTGCAAATCAGATAATTCAGCTGTCAGCGTCTTTATTAACATTGCTTTCTCGGTCTTACTGTATAGATCAATACTTATGGGATGTATCCGCAAATATATGAAAATAAACCCGTCCCTGGTATATAGGTAACTGCCCCTGATATCCTTAACATTGACAAAACGCTGCGCGGTTAAAAGCGGGCTGTTTTCCGTCTTTTTTTTCATCTTCTTCTGCTTATTATTTAGCAGAAATAAGGAAAGGCCGCCACCTGTCAGGGTGACGGCCAACATAATAATTGGGAATAACAAACTCTCCATTCCTACTACCTTTCCGGCTTTATGTGCCAATCCGAAAACAAGTTATCCTGTATGGATAAGCTGTCTGTTACATTTAATCGAAGCATTCCTGCAGGTG
>URMK01000090.1 GCA_900548905.1 uncultured Lachnospiraceae bacterium
CAGGGAAAAGCGGGGAGGGAAGCCGCAGGACACAAAGGGCCGTCTGAACTGTTACTGCTCGTTACAAATTTCAGCAAATATCCTGCTGTTCAAAAATCACGGAAACCCGGGTTCCCTGTCCTACTTTGCTTTCTATATGCAGCCCGGCATGATGCAGCGCGGCAATCTGGCTGCACAGGGCAAGTCCCAGACCGACGCCCCCCTCCTTTTTGCTCCGGGATTTATCCACCATATAAAAGGCTTCGGTAACCCGGGATATCTCCTCCTCGGGAATCCCTTTTCCCTGGTCGGAAACACTGATTTCCCCCTCCCGGGCTTCCAGCAGGATACAATCCCCTTCCTTTCCGGCTTTTATGGCATTGTCGATGAGATTGAGCAGAAGGCTTTCAAAAAGATCCTTATCCAGCATATGTGCCTGCCCTTCGGCTCTCGTTTCCAGGCGCATTCCCTTCTCACTGAGCTGGTACTGCTCCAGCCGGGCGACGTTTGCAAAAAGCTCTCCGATATCCACTTCCTCCATATGGATGCTGTCATTGTCATACAGTCCGATCAGGCTCATGAGCTTGCCGGAAAGACGTTCCAGCCTCCGGCACTCCTCATGGATATGGAGCAGGGCCTTGTTCCGGCGCTCCTGATCCACTTTCACATGGAGCAGGGTATCGGAATAGCCGATAATGGATGTCATAGGTGTTTTCAATTCATGGGTAAGGCTGCCCAGCAGCTGCTTGCGCTGCAGGGAAACCTGCTCCAGCTGGGTTACCTGCTCCTCAATCCGGTCCGCCATCCGGTTAAAGGAGGCCGCCATCTCTCCCACCTCATCGCGGGATTTCACTCCGGCACGGCGGTTCAGGCCGCCTTCACTGATATCCGAGGCCGCCCTTTGCAGCTCGCGTAAAGGGGCCAGCAGCCTCCTGGTAAGCAGGAAAATAACCAGCACCGATATGCCTGCCGCCGCCAGATAAATCTCCAGAAACAGCGCGGCCTGCTTTTCCATATCCTCATAAACCCCGGAAATATCCGCCACCAGTACCACCCGGTAATCCGCAGGGGAATCCATGGGGATTTTTTTCCCCATTATCAGGATCCGTCTTCCCCTTACCTCCCTGGTATCCACAGCCGGCTCCGCATGGCCCCACCGTTCGTCCCCGGGATGAACCAGTTCATAATCCGTAAGGTTGCAGAGCACTTCCTCTTCCTTTACAAGAATGTACCGGGAGGCTCCGTATTTTTTGATAAGGAAATTAAAAAAAGAGCTTCTGGTAGCCTCACTGTAACCCAAAAGCTCACTTTCCCCGATTTCCCTTCCCAGCGCATAAGCGGTTGCCTGAAGCTGCTGCTCGTAGCTTTCGGTGGTTTTCTCCACGTTATAGCGTAACGTCTGTCCGATCACCGCGGCGCCGGATACCCCGGTCGCCAGAAACAGCGTAGCCGTGGTTACCAGGGATAATTTCTTCCAAAGCTTCATTCCCTAATCCTCCAACCGATAACCTGTCTTGGGGATCGTACGGATCACCTCAAAAAAGTCCAGTTTTTTGCGCAGGCGCCCGATATGTACATCCACCGTTCTTGTTTCTCCCATGTAATCGCTTCCCCATACCCGGCTCAGAAGCTGCTCCCTGGAAAACGCCACGTTTTTATTTCCGGCAAGCAGCACCAGCAGTTCGTATTCCATAGGTTTTAACGCCACCGGCTTACCCCCTTTGGTTACCTGGTGTTCCTTCCTGTTGATGCGCACATCCCGTATTTCTATTATTTCCCTGCCCCGTCCGGTACGCTGCAGGACCTTTTCGATGCGCACCAACAGCTCCAGCACCTCAAAAGGCTTGACTATGTAATCCTCCGCTCCCGCCCGCAGGCCATGCACCTTGGATACCACATCCGCCTTTGCCGTCAGATATATCACAGGGATTCCGGCCGTCTGCATAGCATCCATAAGCTGGAAACCGTCTTTTCCGGGAAGCATAATATCCAGCAGGGCCAGTGCATAATCCGGAAAGCATTCCCCTTGCACAGCCGCTTCCGCCTCTTCTCCGTCAAACAGAGGAACAGGGTCATAGCCGGCGGCTTCCAGATTCATGCAGATAAGCTCGGAAATCGCCGTGTCATCCTCTATTACCAATATTTTTGTTTTCATTTTTATTCCCGCCTTTTTCACCTTATTAAGTGTAACACAGAATGCACGGAAAAAAAGCACCAAAATGTAAACATACCTACCATTCCCGGGTGCAGATAAAAAAAGTTGGTGCCGCCATTCTCTGGCAGCTATCCCATGCAAAAAACACCGTTCTGCCGTTGGATATGTTCCGACTCACAAAAACGGTGCCTTTCCGTAACGTAATGGCGCTTGTTCTTTATTTTTTCATTTTGGGGCTGAAAATAAGCGAAGCCAGGTATCCGAATATAAGTGCCGCCGCCGTCCCTACGGCCCCGGCCTTGAAGCCGCCGGCAAACAGGCCCAGAAAGCCTTGTTCATCCACCGCTTCCTTCACGCCCTTCATCAGCGTATTTCCGAAACCAAGCAGCGGTACGCTGGCGCCTGCCCCCGCGAATTCCTGAAATGGCTCATACAGGCCGATAGCCCCCAGCAAAGCTCCGGTACATACCAGCAGAACCATAATCCGCCCGGGCATCAGCTTGGTTTTTTCCATGAGTATCTGTACAAGCGCGCAAATCAGTCCGCCTACCCAAAAAGCATTTATATAATCCATTTCTATCGCTCCAATCATTACAAAATCATTTCATCTATCCTGTATTATGGAGCAATTTACAAAAATTATACCCGCTTTTCATTTTTTAAAAATTCATAGTTCAAACTTCGCAGGTACCAAATGGCCTTCCGCCCGCCGGCATACGGCAAATGTGCCTGGCGAGACCATAAACGGCAAGCAAAGCGGTAATTAATACTATGCCTGTAATCGTTCCCGCTGCGGCGAAGGGAATGCTCCACGGAATGCCCCAGAAGGTTGTGATCAGGCTGGTAAAAAGGATCATATGAAGAGGGATTCCCAGAATGCACCCTGCCGCACATCCGCAGGCCGCGCAGAAAACCGCCTCGGCAAGCATCATTTTTACCAGCTGCCTGTCACTCATGCCGATTGCCCGCATCACACCATATTGCTTCTGCCTTGCTGCCGCGCTCATGGCAATGGTATTCCTGATATGGAACACGGTTATTGATGCAATGATAAAAAGGAAGCCATAGGCAAGCAGGGAAAACGCCGTATAGAAATCCTTCTGCTCCCGGACCGGCAGGAATTTATCCGAAAAAACCACCCCATCCGTAAACAGGGCCTTCACGGCGGCCACATCACCGGCGGAGGCATTTCGCTGAAACTGTACGTCAATAATTGTGTAATCTTCCTGCCCGGTAAGCCCGGTAAAGGTCTGCTCGGAGCAGATAACCGTTTCGCATCCATCCCCGCGCGCCAGTGGGGAATCCGATAAAATCCCGGCTACGGTAACCGTATGCTCCCGGCCGTTTACCGTCAGCGAAATCCGATCCCCGGCATGGACGGCGGAAGTGCCGGCTACCAGCAATACCTGGTTTTCTTCTTGCATTACCGGTTCAACCGCACCCTCCGCGAGGGATCCTTGCGCCCATGCGAACTGGTTTTCTTCATAAGAAATCAGGTTTATCTGTTTGGTGCTGCCGCCGATGACACCGGGGATATCATAGGCAAACATACGGCCGTAAGCGCGTTTAACCCTGCTGTTTTCTTTGACCGCCGTAAAAAGGCTCTTTTCGATGGAGCAGGTGTTGTCCGTGCTTACAACGGAAAGCTCCGGTGTCCATGGCAGGGGCAGCATGGCATTTTTCATGAAATCCGTTATGGTGGAGAATGCCAGAAAAAGAATAATGCAGACCGCATAAGCGCCTGCCATCAGGAAAAAAATCTTTCCGGCTTCCCATGCATGAAGAATCCCCAAAGAGGTTTCTACTTTTAAGAAGCGGATACCTCTGCATTTCCGGAGCCCCTTTCCATATCCGGCATTCCCCGAAACAGCCGTCAGCGGGGATACCCGTGCCGCTTTCCCCGCCGGTGAACGGCCGGCTAAAAGTACGGTAAGAAGCCCAAGGGAGACACCGGCGGCAATGCTGACGGGGCTGATGCTGAAAACCGGCATAAAGGAAAGCCGTTCCGGGCTGATTGCCCGCATCATGGCAGATACCGCCCATACCACTGCAACCGCAGCGGCAATGCCGGCAGGAATGGCACTTTTACACCAATACAGACCTTCCCGCCGTACAAAGCGCATGATCTGCCTTCTTGTGGCTCCCAGGCAGCGCAGTCTCCCGAAGAATTCCGTCCTCTGTATCACGTTACTGTTCATACTCCCCGCAATCATCAGGACACAGGTGAGCATGACAATGCCGGAAAGAAGAAGGGCAATCCCATAAATCCGGGATATATTGCTGCCTTCCTTCCGTCCCAGCATGCTTAAAAGAGTTTCATTTTTCACCACCTGATCCGGAGATAAAGAAAGCTGGTTTTGGATATACGAAACCACCTTCTGCATATTGGCAAACCGGGAAAACTGTACCACATACCGGCATTTGGCCGACGCATTGCCGGAACTGCCTGCAAGCGCCTGCATACCCGCTGCAGTCAGGCACGCTATCCTGCTTTCCCCGGAAAGGAGACAGCCGGCGGCAGATCCGTCCAGGAACCCGCTGACGGTAAAAGAAGCGCTGCCGCCGCCGGGAAGTGTCAGCACAAAGGAATCACCCGTCTTCAGAGCATGGCTTTCTTGCAAAGCAGATGAAACGGCTATCTCATCTGCTCTGTCGGGATACATTCCTTCCGTCAGCATGCCCGGAAAAAGCCCTGCGGATACCTGCCCGTCCTGCCCCACAACCGCCAACGGCTGACCGGCATAAGTATAACCGGCATCTCCTGAGACCAAAAGCTGCCAGCCGGAGACTTTAACTTCCGGCAGGCCGGATATTAACGCCGCCATGGTTTCCCCTGTCAAAGAAAACCCATAATGCCAGTTTCCATTCCTGTACACTGTTCTTCTGAGTTCTCCCTGCAGATACCCATCCGCAAGGCCGAACATTGCCGTTACCAGAAAAACCGCAAGCATAATGCAGATACGTGTCATCCGGCTCTGCTTTCTGTGGATTCCGGCAGATAAGGCGATTAAGCCCAGATAGTTTTTCATATGCTTCCCATCCTTTCCCTGAAGAAAGTATAGCAGCTCTGCCTTACTGTCCGGTGAACAGCAGCTTACAATTCCGTAAGGTTCGTCTTTCTTTCCTTCAGATATTCCGCCGGGCTGACACCTGTCACCGAACGGAATATCCGGCTGAAATAAAACTGATCGGCAAACCCTACCATGGATGCCACATCTTTGATAAACAGATCCTTGTTTTCTTCCATGATTTCCCTGGCTTTTTCCACCCGGAAAACCGCCAGCCGTTTGCTGAAGCTTGTACTGCTGTATTTCCGGAACAGGCGGCTCAGATAGGTCTGGGAAATTCCGAATACCGTACATATTTTCTGTGCGGAAAGAGGCTCCGAAAGGTGTTCTTTTATGTAGGCTTCTATTCTGCTGAAAAATTCCGGGGTGTCGATTTTGCTCCGCTGTACCTCTTCCATCCGGTTCCTGCACAGAAGCTGGCAGATATTTTCTGCCAGCTTATTCATATTTTCCGCATAATAAAACGCGTCGTCTATAATGTATTCACTGTTTTCCACCGATTCATTCAACATGTTTTCACTGCGGAAGATACGGAAGATTTCCCGCACCTTTTCCTCCACATACAGCTGGGTATAACCCTTCTCCTCCCAGACGGCAAAGAGTGCCGGGATTTCCTCTTCCATCTGCCTGTAATTCCGTTCCTTTATGAGTAATTCCAGCCGGTTCCATGTTACACGGTCCGGCTCCGGCCTCTGTTCGGTTTCGGGAAAGGGCTGATCCACATCAAGAATCTGGTTTTTGCCGATAATAAGTCTGTGATCCAACGTATAATATAGGCTGCGTATGACATGGGAAAGCTGCCCGGCCCGGACCGGGGTTTCTTTGAGAACCAGCGTATAGAAAGCCAGCGTGCGCTTTTCTTTTTCCAGAAGATGCATCATAAGCTGGTAAAAGCTGTTATGGAACAGCAGCTTTCCCGGACAGATATAGAGGGCCTCCACTTCATCTCTTCCATATACCATCATCTGTTCTTCTTTGATGGAGAATATTTCAATTCCCCTGGATTCGACGAATCTTCTCGGCAGGCTGTTTTTACGCAGCAGGGCGATATAATATTCATCCTCTGAAAATATCCGGTAAAAACGCGGTGATTCTGAAAAAGTTCCGGTACACATGTCCCGGATAACCTGATTGCGCAGTCCATAATAGTATTCATCCAGTTTCCCTTCGAGGATACGCATGCTTTCCTGGAGGGCGGACGGCTTCACCGGCTTCAGGATATAGTCACAGACTCCGTAGCGCAGTGCCGACTGGGCATAGGAGAATTCCTGATAGCCGCTGACTATAACGGAAAGAATATCCGGATATTTCTCCTTCACCCGCTTCACAAGGGCTATGCCGTCCATGACCGGCATTCTGACATCCGTGATCAGGATATCCGGATTAAGCTCTTCCAGCTGTTCCAGGGCGCTTTTCCCATTTTCCGCCGTCCCCGCCACCTGGAAATCCGGGCATTTGATTTTAATGATTGTACAAAGGTGCTGCAATGCAGCCGGTTCATCTTCCGCTATAAATACCTGATACATATTTTGTTAAACATCCCTTTCTTCCTGTAATACGGAACCGCTTGTAACAGTTAAGACCTGTCTGAACTGTTACAACCGATTAGAATCTCAGCGCCGCCTTCCTCCCGGTTGGTTATCCGGAATACCAAGTCCTCTCCGTATAAAAGATACAGACGGGCATAAGTATTTAAAATCCCCATGCCGCCGATTTTCATTTCCACATTCTGGCGGTTATCCAAAAGATCCTGCTTCAGCTTCGCCATTTCTTCCGTCAGCCTCTTAAGAACCTCCCCGGAAAATCCTTCCCCGTTGTCCCGGATCCGGATGTACCAATACCGCCCTTCCTGATAGCCCGCCACAGAAAGCTTCATCACTTTGCTGCTGTTGGCGTATCCATGATTGATACTGTTCTCCGCCAGCTGCTGGATCACCAGCTTCGGCACCCTCTGCCCCGCAATGCTTTCTTCCAGCTCGATGGTATACTCCAGCTTATGCTCATACCGGTATTTGAGCAGGGAAAAATACAGCTCCAGATACATAAGCTCCGTCCTTATGGCGGCATATTTCTCTTTGGTATCGGTGGAATACCGAAGCAGGCCGGCGAGGTCGTCACACATGTCACAGATCACCTCATCATCATCCAGGATTCCTCTACTGGAAATCACATTCAGCGCGTTATAGATAAAATGGGGGTTGACCTGCGCCTGGAGCATATCGAATTGTGCCTGCAGCTGCAGCGTAAGCAGCTGGCTCTCCCTGGCGATAGCGCTGCGCAGCCGGCTCCTCATCTCTTCATATACCTGGCCTATCTGCTGGAATTCATCATTTTCATTGCCGAATTCCAGCGGTTCGGACCGGTTCAATGTCTCCAGGCTCGTATTTTCAAGGACGTTCTGCAGCTGGATCATGGATTTAGTTAAATGTCTGGTGGATATGGCGACATACAGCATGGAAAACAACAGCATGGCCCCCACCAAAAACAGGGTCATGGACATAATATGCATCATATCATCCTGAATAATAGAGCTGTTTTTATAGACCAGGACCATGGTTTCCGCCTCTTCATTATATACGCCGGCCGCCAGGTATTCCGTCCCGTCCCTTCCGGGGAATCTGCCGGCCGGAACATCGCAACGGCCGCACAGGCTGCGGCAGAACTCCATATCCACCTGGGTATTCCAGTAAAGCAGCTCCCCTTCTTCATTCATCAGGCACACCTTCAGTTCTTCATCCGCGGTACGCAGCTTTTCACGCACCTTGTCCACGCTCTGCTGGACCTCGATGTATCCCATGTTCTTTCCCTGTATCTGCTTAATGACCGAAAAAACCTGGATATCCTCAAGTCCCCAGGGATCCCAGTGCAGGCCGATGGTGGTATAGGTATCGGTATTTTTCTCCGCCTTTTCATACCAGGGCATCTCTTTATAGTTTACCCCCCTGCGGATATCTTCGTTATTTCCAATGGGATCACAATTATCGTTACAGAATATCACCCGGTAAAACCGTTTTCTGATATAATCATTATTCTGCCGTGTCTCAATCTCTTTTTCCGCATCCTGAAAATAATTTTCCGTATTTTCCGAACGCACCATAGTGGAAATCGAAGTGATGGCGGAGAGCATGTCCGCATCGCTGAGCAGGTAATAGCTGATATCTTCCATTGATTTAATCATTTCATCATACTGCTGGTTCAGCTGGGAAGCGCTGAAGGAGAGATTATGCATTTCCCGCTCATAGATCTTATCCGCGCTGGTGGAATAATAGATACAGCCGGAAACAACCGCCGCCAATATCCCCAGGACAATATATACGATTCTCATTCTAGCCTGAAATTTCAATACATATCCTCCCTTGCAGACTACTCCCATAACCCCATCTGCAGTGCCACTCTTCTGCATTCCTCGTCATATGCTTCCGCCGCCTCCCGGGCGCCGTACCGCCCGTTTCCCAGTTTATTGCAAATAAAAGCGCAGTTTATTCCTTTGACGGGGGTCAGATATTCCAGCGCCGGTGTGACCTTCCCTTCCGTATAATATCTCTGCACTTCCTGAATCAGTTCGATGGATTCCTCTTTCGGACGGTACCCTGTATGGAATATGCCCGCCGGCGTATAAAAAGAAGTCAGCACGTCCAGACCTTCCTCCGAAATATACCATTCCAGAAAAGCGGTGACCGCTTCCGTATGTTCGCTCTTCTTATTTCCGTAAATCCCATTGGAGGGCCAGATGGTCAGCCCCGTTTCTTCCCCGGTATCCCCGGGCATGGCAAAGAACCCTATTTTATTGATTTTATCCCCATAGGTCAGGATCCACTCCGGTATTTTGCTGGAGAAATAGATCAGATGGCCCAGCTCATTCCCAAAAAAACGGTTTTCCAGTTCCGGTATCGACACGGCAGCACAATCTTTGTTAAAATACGGAACCAACTCCTCATACCGCTCCCAGGTTCTCCGCCCTTCTTCGGAATCTGCAAAACCTGTTTTGCCTGCTGTAAATTCCCGTGCAAAATCCGGGTTATCATACATGACCTGGTAATTATCCGCCAGGAAGGGGAGCTGGGAAGACACCAGTTCGTTCAGGGCGATTCCCATGGCATCCACACCGGCATTTTGCAGCACCTCCAGATTCCCTTTGAATTCCTCCCACGTTTCCGGCACCTCCAGCCCGTATTCCTGATAAAGCTCCTTATTATAATACACACCGGCTCCCATCCCGTCACATTGGGGAATTCCGTACAGGACACCATCCACGCTCGCCGCACGGATAAAATCCGCATCAAGGGTTTCGGCCATCCCGGTATCGGTGAGATCCAGAAAAAATTCCGATGGATTCAGGGAATATAGCAGACTTCCCGTATTATAAATCAACAGATCCGGGCACTCGCCCGTTGCCAGTCTTGTCCGCACCACATTATCATCGTAGCACGGCTCTATTTCGATTCGGAAGCCGAACTTTTCTTCCGCCGCAGCGCAGGTCTTTGCCAAGACGCCGGCGGGCGTGGCAGAGGAAAAGTTAAGCATGGTAAGCGTTATCCCCGAAAATTCCTTATCTTCCCCATCCCCGCTTTCCGCCCGGCTTTCCTTCACCGAAACGGCATCCTTCATTTCCGATCCGCCTCCGGGCCTCCGGCAGCCTGCAAAGCCTCCCAAAAGCATTACAGACAGCAGTATCCATATGATCCCTTTTTTACTTCTCATTTTTACCTCCGACAGCTGCCATGTCCCTGTCCTGCGCCTACGCTTCCTTCTTCTGTATCCCTTTGTACAATCTGCAAAAAGCCCCTCTTGAATGAATACGGGATCATTCAAGAGGAACTTTTCATCCGTTTCAGCCGTCAGTCTTTGACAGCCGCATAACGATCATAGGCAGCCTGCTCGATTTCCAGCAGCCGTCCCAGATTCATCTGGTCCAGAGTACTCGTATACGTTTCCCAGTCCTTATCCAGATCCAGTTCGCCGGTAATAAACTGCGCCCTCGCCTGTTTCAGGTATGTGGTAATATCTTTATACACGGCTCCTCTTTCTTCCACCTCTTCCGCGGTATAGGATACCACAGGATAGGCGTCCACACCGGTTACCTCTTCTTCTTTAAAGGCATCGATAACCCGGGCGGCCCATCCGTATTTCTCAACGAACTCCGGCTTCTGCAGGACCTCTCTGCTGCTTTCAAACATGGCCTGGCGGTCAATGTTCTTTTCCACCAGATTCAGCGCTTCATTCAGGACAGCGCCTTTATAACGGTATTCCTCTCCGGAAGCATACCCTTCCGGAATCCGCATTTCCGGAACCTTGGTCCCCAGCAGCTCATCATCCACCATATCAAGGGTAACTCCCTCATAGCCCTTTGTAGCGGAAAGCATACCTTCCTCCGTGTAGAAATAATCTACAAAGCGGGCCAGCGCTTCCGGATATTTGGTATTCCCGTTCACGGCAATAAGAATGTTGTTCACAACAGGGCTGGCAATGCCGGCTTCCCTTTCCGGATGAACGTCGGATGACATGCCTGCCAAAGCTGCCCAGTTGGCATCATAGCTGATATCTTTATTCGCCATAACGAAGGGGGCGGAGCCGCAGCCGAAGGAACCGTATACATCTCCCTGCTGTTTTGTGGTGATTTCGTCGCTGGTTATTGTAAAGGCTTCCTGTTCCATCAGGCCTTCCGCATACAGTTTATGCATAAATTTCAGATATTCTTTATAAGTGTCATTAGTGTTTGCCAGCTCCACCTTTCCGTTCTCATCCGCCTGAAGGGCGTAGTTGGGATCGGAGGTGAAGATCCCATAGGCATCCAGCAGCGTCTTTTCCAGCGCCGTGTAGCCGCCTGCGTCGGAGGTAAACAGCAGCGGGATTTCATCGTCCGGATCCCCGTTTCCATTGGCGTCCTGTTCCTTAAAGGCAACCAGCACGTCATAGTATTCATCGATGGACGTGGGAACGGAAAGTCCCAGGTTATCCAGCCATTGCTTGTTGATAAAGCTTCTGGTAAGGCGGTCCGTCATATCGACCCGCAGCTTGGGAAGGCCGTAAATATGACCGTCCGAGGTGGTGCAGTAAGCTTCCAGCTCCGGATATTTTTCGAAATACGACTTCAGATTAGGCATCTGATCCAGATATTCGCTCAGATCCAGGAAATACCCTTCCCCTCCCCATTCATTGACATCGCTGACATTCATGGAGCATCCCACCAGCATATCCGGAAGCTCATCCCCCGCTACCTTTAAGGTCAGCTGCGTCTCCCAGTCCGTCTCATAGAATTCGCAGTCCAGGCGGATTCCCAGCCGGCCGGCATACTCATCAATTACAGCCAGCTGCGTCCAGTCCTCACAGCCTGACGGCATGGGTCCGGCCGCCGTTACGGTAATTTCCTCACTGGTAATGGGATAGCCGGTTTCGTTCACCACAACCTCACCGCTCTCCCCTGCTGCCGAAGGGGCGGCGGTATCCGCTGTTCCTGCTCCGCCGGTCTGTTCCGTCTGTTTCCCGCAGGCTGCAAGACCGACTGCCATACTTACCGCCAGGACGACGGCTGCTGCTTTTTGGAATTTCTTCTTCATAACTTTTCTCCTTGCTTTTTTATTTTACATAATCAAACTTCGCGGGTGCCAAATGGCCCTCCGGCAGCGCCCCGCAGACAGCGGGCGGAGGGCCATTTGCCACCCGCGAAGTTTGAGTTACATATCATTACGATATATAATTTTCCTGTCATCCCTTTACGGAGCCTATCATTACGCCCTGCTCAAAATACTTCTGAAGGAACGGGTAAATGATCAGCATAGGCAGCGCGGAAATCACAATGACGCCATATTTGATCATATTTGCGGTGTCCGCCTGCTTGATAAGGGCCATCATCTGTTCCGCCGAAAAACTCATGCCATCCGCCATGGCGGTTTTGGCAAATGTACTTTTCGTCAATATCTCCCTCAGAAACAGCTGCAAAGGGAATTTCCCCCTGTCCTTGAGATAGATCATTTCGGTAAAATAAGAATTCCAGCGGCCCACCCCATAATAGAGTGTCATTACCACCGTAATCGCTTTGGATAACGGAAAAATGATTTTGCCGAAAATCTGGAAGTCGTTGCAGCCGTCAATCACTGCCGCTTCCTGGATCTCCCATGGGATAGCCGTCAGGAAATAGGTGCGTGCCACGATCAGGTTAAATGTGGACACCAGGCCGTTTATCAGAATGATACTGCGGGTATCCAGCAGCCCGAGGCTTTTAATATTCAGATAACCCGGAATCATGCCTCCGCTGAAATACATGGTAATCATGAAAAAAATCATCAGATATTTCTGCCCCCTCAGATCCTTTCTGGACATGGCATAAGCACAGGGAAGTGTGGCGGCCAGATTCAGCAGGGTTCCCAGGAACATATAGAAAATGGTATTCAGATAGCCAACCCAGATTTCTTTATACTGCATCAGGTACCGGTACCCCTCCAGCGAAGGCCTGACCGGAAGCAGCAGCATCTCCCCGCCTGCAACGGCCTTGGGGTCGCTGAAGGAAGCGCTCAGGACAAACAGCAGCGGATAGAGCATGATAACCGCAAGGAACAGCAGCAGGACATATATGACGATATTGAAAATTCCATTGCTAATCTTCGTCTTAGCGGGCATTTTAATTTGCATCCCTTCTTACTCCTTTCTCAGAACAGGCTTGTTTTCGTGGTGCGTTTGGAAATCGTATTCGCCAACACCAGGACAATGGTATTCACCACAGAATTAAACAAATCCGCAGCGGCTCCAAAGGAAAAGTCCGACTTTTCCAGACCGGATTTATAGACAAACGTTGAAATGACCTCCGAAGCGCTCAGGTTCGTGGGATTCTGCAATAAAAATACCTTCTCATACCCCACGCTCAACAAGGAACCGCAGTTTAATATCAGAAGAATGAGAATCGTAGGCACCAGGACCGGCAGGTTAATATACCAGATTTTCTGCAGCCTGGAGGCGCCGTCGATTTCAGCCGCCTCAATCAGCGCTTTATCCACCCCCGATAAGGTTGCAAAATAAATGATGCTTCCCCAGCCCATTTCCTGCCAGACACCGCTCAGCACGTAAACCCATTTGAACATAGCCGGTTCCTGGAGGAAATTAATGCTGTCCCCGCCGACCATGGTGATGAACTTATTGATGACGCCGGAGGAGGGGCTGAGAAACAGCGTGAGCATCCCGCACAGTACCACCGTTGATATGAAATGGGGGGCATAGGATATCGTCTGGAACCCTTTCCGGAAACGGCTGTTCTGCACTTCGTTGAGGACCAGCGCGAGAATGATAGGAACGGGGAATCCCAGAAGCAGGGTCAGCCCGCTCAGAGTCAGTGTATTTTTTAAAATGATGGGAAACCAGTACGAAGAAAATAACCGTTCGAAATTATCCAGGCCAATCCACGGGCTTCCCATAATTCCTTTTCGCATACTATAATTTTTAAAGGCGATGATGATTCCATACATTGGTTTATAAGCGAAGATAAGAAAATATACAACGGCGGGCAGGCACATCACATACAGCTGCCAGTTCCTCCATATACTCTTTTTCTTTTCCTGCTCCGCCCGGATGGATTTGCGTGTCATACGGCTCATATCTCTTCCTCCTGGATTTCTTTCCCGCGGGTAAGCTGACGGACGCAAACGCCTGCGCCTGCATCCTAAGGCTGCCTTACGCTTTAAATACCCGTTACCTGTAACAAGTATTTCTATGACTATATTAGCAACCGCCCATTGATTTTGACATGGAGAGAATCCCAATTTTCGGCAAAAAAATATGGAGAAAACAGTCCGTCCGTAAAAAGGACTGTTTTCTCCATACATTTTGCCGATTTATCCATAACTTCACGAAACAACGGCTGCGGGGCACCACCGGCGTAATCGTTCAGACAGTTCTGAACAATTTGCCCCGTCCTCCCTGAATGCCGCCATACGATCAGTACAAAATTCCATCATAATATTTCAGCAGCAGCTGCACCACCCTGCTGTAGCTCTTCATGCCATCTTCCACCCCGTTCAGCTTCAGCGTCGCTTCCGTGAACTGGTTGGATGCTTTCTTGACCACCGCCGTCTGGATCACCGCTTTTTCTTCCACCTTTTCCCACGCCTCCGCCGTCAGGAACAGGTCATCATCGTATACGCTCCGGGCGATTTCCGGGTGCTCAAAATATTCGGATGCCTTGTGGTTTACGGAGTCCCGAAATTCCTTTTCCACATAGCTTAACACGCTCATATAGCCGCTGTAGCGGAAGAAAAGGTCATCCGATCCGATACAGGCCAGAAAGCCGATGAAATTAGCCTCGTCCTCATAAATGAACCCCTTCAGATGCGCCAGCTCGTGGCAGATGGTAGCGGGCTTGTTTACCACATACATGGTTTTGTTATAATTCGCTTCCATGGAAAAGGGGAAGTAATATCCCATCATATGTTCCTGGCTCAGGAAATCGGAGGAACGAATGGTTTTGGCCTTGGGATAATAGCCGGCCAGCTGCCCGTACTCGTTTCCCAGTTTCTGCATGGCTTGTATCGCACCTGCATTGATTTCATCCTCATATACCAGATATCCCTCTTCATCCCGTTCCATCTGCCCGGTCAGCCCGTTCAGCTGTGTGACGATGTAATCCCGCACCGCCGCCAGTTCCTTGTCCGTATAGCCGCGTTCCGTTTTCTCCGGCATATATTTCTCATCAATAGGGGACGCATGATATAAAAGGAAACAATTGCAGGTCATAATCCAGAACACTGCCAGCAGAATCCAGGCGAAGCCCTTATAAAAACCCCTGCACAGTTTTTTTACCCAGTCTTTTCTGACAAAAACCCTTACCAGCCCCAGGAGAAAAGCCTCCGCAAGCAGCAGAACGCCGAAAGCAATCATCCATTCCCCCACGGAAAAAGGAAAGACGGACATCATCCTGCCGTAGGTATTGATAGAAACCGGAAACACAAACCGGATGTGCCAGTCGCAAAACGCCGTGCTGTTCCACGCCGCTATATTGGCTAGTACCGCCGCTGCAAATAAGGCAGACCAAATCTTTTTTTTCACTAAATCATCCCCCGCTCTCTGCCGTATCCGCCGCTTTTTTCCGGCGGGGGCAGACTGTTATATCCCCTATTTATACTATACCCGCCGCCTCCTGCCAAAACAATAGAATCACAGAAATGCTAGAAAGAGTTCACAGTCTATTTACATTTCGGTAAAGGAAAGTTAACGGGATGGGACGGCCGCGGGGCAGCTGTCCTGAAACGCCGTAAATGCAGGGGCTAAACTCTGCCGGGAATACTTTATCGGTTCCGGCATGGTCGTAAAAAATGGGGCGAAAACAGTCCGCCCCATCATTATTGTTGTGCTTATTTTGTTGTTTTTTAAAGTAATCGTATCCGCCTAGTCAGATTTCCGGTTCCGCCGCAGGCTGCGGTTTCTTGCCCGGAAGCTGCACCAGGATTACAGCGGCAAATACAAGTACGCAGCCGAAAATTTCCTTGCCGTTCATGGTCTGATCCAGAATCACCCAGCCCGCAAGGACGGAGACCACCGATTCCAGGCTCAGTATCAGGGAGGCTACCGTAGGATCCAGATTTCTCTGCCCGATTATCTGGAGGGTATATGCCACGCCGCAGGACATGACACCGGCGTAAAGCACCGGGACGGCGCCGCTTACCAGCGCATCCCAGGAAGGCGTTTCCAGCAGGAACGCCCCGATGGTACAGATGATCCCCGCCACAAAAAACTGGATGCAGGACAGCTTCACGCCGTCCGCTTTGGGGGAAAAATAATCAATTACCAGGATATGTACGGAAAAGATCACGGCGCACAGAAATACCAGCAGATCTCCCTTATTCAGGCTTAACGTCTCATTGACGCACAACAGATACATCCCTGCCGCCGCCAGGGCCGCTCCGGCCCAGACAATCCTTCTCACCTTTTTCCCGAAAAACAGCCCCATAATAGGGACGATAATAATATAAAGGGTGGTTATGAACCCCGCCTTGCCAACGGTGGTATATTGGATTCCATACTGCTGGAACATGCTGGCGGTGCAGATGGCCAGACCGCAGCAGCAGCCTCCCAGCAGGGTTACTTTGCGGCGTGCCTTCTTTTTTTCCGGCGGTTCGGCTTCTCCGCCGTTCTTCTTCCTGCTTCTTTCCCGGACGGCAATTAACGGAAGAAGGACAATTCCGCCGATAAGGCTCCTGGCCGCATTGAAGGTAAAAGGCCCCATGTAATCCATACCCACGCTCTGGGCCACAAAAGCCACGCCCCAGATGGATGCGGCAAGAAAAAGAAGCAGGCTGCTGCGGTATTGCCCGCCTGCGTTGTTCTGACTGTTCTGTTTCATGAAATATCCCAACTTTCTATTCCTTATCGGGCAAAAAAAGGTCGGCCAGCTCCGCTATAATCTGGCGGATCCGTTTTCCTGTGCAGCGGACAGTGACATCCGCGTATTTTTCATACAGAGGGATTCTCTCCGCATACAGATCCTCCAGGGTCTGTCCGTCCTTCAGGGCCACGCCCCTTTTTCGCAGGTCACCCAGCCTGGTTTCTATCTCTTCACAGGAAAGCTCCAGATAAACCACCGTTCCGATTTCCTTCAGATGACGCATGGCCTGTTCTCCGTAAACCACGCTTCCTCCGGTGGCAATGATACTGTTGTGTGCTTCTATCCGGCTGTTCACATCGTTTTCAATCTCCAAAAAGCCCGCAAGCCCGTCGCCGGAAATGATTTCGTGAAGAAGCCGTCCCGTCTCCTCCTGGATGACCAGATCCGAATCCAGGAACCGGCAGCCCAGAACCTTCGCCAGAACCACCCCGACCGTGCTTTTTCCCGCGCCCGGCATGCCGATTAATACAATATTATCTTTCGTGCCCATACGGTTATCCCAGATAAGCGATCACTTCAACTTCACAGAGAACGCTTTTGGGCAGCTGCTTTACCGCCACACAGCTTCTTGCGGGTTTTTCGGTAAAATATTTTTCGTAAACGGCATTAAACGCCGCAAAATCCGCCATATCGGCTAGGAAACAGCTTGTTTTCACCACATTGGCATAGCCGGTGCCGGCAGCTTCCAGAATCGCCCCGATATTTTTCATAACCTGCTCCGCCTGGGCTTCGATCCCTTCCGCCTCAATGTTCCCGTTCTCCGGATTAATGGGTATCTGCCCGGAAGCAAATAAAAAATCACCGGCTGCAATAGCCTGGGAGTAAGGTCCGATTGCTGCAGGCGCCTTGTCTGTTGCTATTTTTTTAAACATAATAAATCCTCCATTACATCTGTTTCTAATTATACAACTCGTAACTGCACAGTCCCGTCACGGTTACCACGGTTTTCATAATACCATTATTTTCCCCGGCGGGCAAGGTGAAATATACCGGTTATAACGCCCCGGATGCGCAAAACGGGCCGGGAAAATTACCGGCGTAATCTCCGCAGCCCGTTGTCTTTCCTGTGAGGACTCATTCGTCAAAAGCCACCGTCACATAAAAACCTCTTTCATTCTCGATAACTGCCGTCACATCCCCTTCTCTGGCTAACAGCTTTTCCCGGAAAGGATAATTGCCGGACATGGCAAGGGAAGGATCGATGGTATAATAATAGTTGCTGGGGAGGACACCCTCTGTGACCGTCACATGATCGCCCTCCTTCAGAAGCCCCGGACGCTCCATTTTGAATTCCATAGTACGCATTTTTCCGCCTGCTTTCCTGTCTTGTGCCGACAGGGCTGTCTGCCGGCATTTTTATCACAATTCCCATGATGCGATTCCATAACCGTTATTATACCTTGCCGGCCGGCACTTGGCAATGATACGTTATTGACATGATACGTTTTTGCAGCGGCATCCAGCCGGCCCTGTGTGCCCTGCGGCATGCCCCTCCCCTGCTTTTCCCCGGGGCGGCGGTACTGCAAGGATTCCTGGAAGGGGCGTCTAAAAACGCCAGTCCTTACGCTGCGTCTTTTGCAGC
>URMK01000091.1 GCA_900548905.1 uncultured Lachnospiraceae bacterium
CGGAGACACCGCTCTGCCAGCGGGCGGAAGGCCATTTTGCTCCTGCGAAGTTTGAGTTACAAATATAATACGCGTAATTGAGAAAGAAAGCAAGTTTTTTCATGTTTCAGGTTACCACGCATGGCCGCCGCTGTGCGGGGATCAGGAAGCCAAGCGGTTAAAACCGGTGGCTGGTATGCTGGTTCACGTATTTGTTTTCAAATTTTGAATAGACAATGGTCTGGCTGTGGTACAGGCTGTAGTAGCCGGACAGCATATAGCTGGTGGCTACGGCGATGAGGAAATAATACGCATCGTCAAAGCCGAACAGCTCAAAGGAGATGAGCAGGGAGGTGACAGGGCAGTTGGTGACTCCGCAGAAAACGGCGATCATGCCCACGGCTGCTCCCAGGGAAGCGGGTAGTCCCAGGAGCGCCCCTGCGGTACAGCCGAAGGTGGCGCCGATGAAAAGGGATGGTACGATTTCACCGCCCTTGTAGCCGGCGGATATAGTAATGACCGTAAAGAGCATTTTAAAGAAAAAGGCCCACGGGAGCGCGGTGCCGGCCAGGGCGTGTTCAATGACGGGCATGCCGGTGCCCAGGTAGTCCTGGCTTTGTGTGAGAAGGGTCAGGAGGATGAGCAGGCAGCCTCCGGCAGCAATACGGATATAGAGGTTGGAAAAATATGTTTTAAATACCCGTTCCCCCATCTGAAGCATCATACAGAACAAAATGCTCAGTATGGCGCAGCAGGCAGCCAGAAGCACTACCTTCAGGCCGGGGATAAGGGAAAGCTCCAGATCATTCATGACGTGGAAATTTTCCGTCTGCACGCCCGTGAATTTGGCGATATCGTTGGCAACCAGGGCGGCACAGATGCTGGGTACCAGTGCGGCGTAATACATAATTCCCACACTGGATACCTCCATGGCAAAAAAGGCGGCCGCCATAGGGGTGCCGAACAGCGCGGAAAAAGCGGCAGCCATGCCGCTCATCAGAATGATTTTCTTGTCTGTTTCATTAAAATGGAAGAGGTCGCCCAGCTTTTTGCCCATACTTCCGCCGATCTGAAGGGCCGCGCCCTCCCGTCCCACGGAACCGCCGCAGAGGATGGTGATTATGGTGGAACAGAAGATGAGGAAAGCCATGCGGAAGGGAATGATGATCTTGCTGTGGATGCTTTCGATGACTGAATCCGTCCCGCCGTTATTTTCATAATGAAAAGCCTTGTAGAGGAAAACAATCAGCAGACCGCCCAACGGGAGGGTGAGAAACATATAATGGTTCTGGGTGCGCAGTGCGGTCGCCCGGTTCAGGCACCAGGAAAAGAGAGAAGCAAAGAGGCCCACGGCCGTCCCGGTCAGGGCGCTGAAAAACAGCCACCGCAGATATTGCCCCATATTACGGTATATTTTTAATACATATGCTTTTATCCAGCTCATGAACAAACTCCTTTATCTTAGGGAAACAAGATTGGATACAAACAGAATATAGCACAATTCGGCAGTGATGGAAAATAATTTTTCAGGAACAGGCACAAATTGTGATATGGTTTGCACACCTGAACTGTTACGAAAGGTAACAAAATTGCAGGATTTTTTCCGGGAATCCCTTGACAATGCGGCTTTCCGGGCTATATAATACCGACATGAACACAGGAAAAAAGCCATGAGGAAGACAGTAGCCATGCTGGAAAGCTGCAGCGAGCCGGTGCAGGTGGAAGACCGGTACGAGTAAGGCATGGGGAAGATCACTTCTTAGCTGCGGGCTGAAAGGGAACGAGTAGGCAACGCCGGATTTCCCCCGTTACGGGAAACCATATATTCTTATAGGGACAGCGTCATTTATGCAGACGTCTGTTTTTATAGGCCGTATGCTGTAACAGGTGGTATAACGAGTCTTGAACCTCGTCCTTTTACAAGGACGGGGTTTTTTGTTTTCCGGGAAATACCGGGAGACCGGCAGTCCTGTCAATGGTTTTATGGAGCAGTTTTTCAGGAGGAATGGCTGAGGGCAACGGTTCGGGCCTGCCCGGACGTTAGCGGCTGAAGGCCGTGGAAAGGAAGAAAGAAATGTCACTTTACACCAAGGTAAATACAGATCTGAACTTCGTGGAACGGGAACACGAGGTGGAACAATTCTGGGAAGAACAGAAAATATTCGAAAAAAGTATGAAAATCAGGGAGGGCTGCCCTGCTTATACCTTTTATGACGGACCGCCCACCGCGAACGGAAAACCTCATATCGGCCATGTGGAAACCCGTGCCATCAAGGATATGATTCCCCGTTACCGTACCATGAAGGGGTATATGGTTCCCAGAAAGGCCGGCTGGGATACCCACGGACTTCCGGTGGAGCTGGAGGTGGAGAAGCTTCTGGGCCTGGACGGCAAGGAACAGATTGAAGAGTACGGAATCGCCCCTTTCATTGAGAAATGTAAAGAGAGCGTATGGAAATATAAGGGCATGTGGGAGGACTTTTCCAGGAAAGTCGGCTTCTGGGCGGATATGGATGATCCTTACGTAACCTACCATGATGAATATATCGAGTCCGAATGGTGGGCGCTGAAAAAAATCTGGGATAAAGGCCTTCTTTACAAGGGCTTTAAAATCGTGCCTTACTGCCCCCGCTGCGGTACGCCCCTGTCCTCCCATGAGGTGGCCCAGGGCTACAAAGACGTGAAGGAACGCTCTGCGGTCGCCCGTTTTAAGGTAAAAGGAGAGGATGCTTATATCCTGGCGTGGACCACCACCCCCTGGACCCTGCCCTCCAACGTGGCTCTTTGCGTAAACCCCAAAGAAGAGTATGTGAAAGTAAAAGCTGCGGACGGATATACCTATTATATGGCGCAGGCGCTGCTGGATACGGTGCTGGGCGATTTGAACAAGGAAAATCCGGAGGTTCCCGCCTATGAGGTGCTGGAAACCTGTGTGGGTAAGGATCTGGAATATAAGGAATATGAACCGCTGTTTGACTGTGCGGTGGAAACCTGTGAAAAACAGCATAAAAAGGCATTTTATGTAACCTGTGACAGCTATGTAACCCTGACCGACGGTACCGGCGTGGTCCATATCGCCCCTGCTTTCGGTGAGGACGACGCCAACGTGGGACGCAAGTATGATCTGCCTTTTGTCCAGCTGGTGGATACCAAGGGGGAAATGACGAAGGAAACCCCCTGGGCGGGGACCTTCTGTAAGGAAGCGGATCCAGTTATCCTGAAGGAACTGGCAGCGGCTGATCTGCTGTTCTCGGCACCCAAATTTGAGCACAGCTACCCCTTCTGCTGGAGATGCGATACCCCGTTAATCTATTATGCGAGGGAATCCTGGTTCATAAAAATGACGGCGGTTAAAGAGCATCTGATCGCCAACAACAATACCATAAACTGGATTCCGGAATCCATCGGAAAAGGCCGTTTCGGAGACTGGCTGGAAAACATCCAGGACTGGGGGCTTTCAAGAAACAGGTATTGGGGGACGCCCTTGAATATCTGGCAGTGCGACTGCGGAGAAATGCTTTCCGTTGGAAGCAGGGAAGAGCTGGAAGCATTAAGCGGCAACCCGGAGGCAAAGACGGTGGAGCTGCATCGTCCGTATATCGATGCCATCACCATACCCTGCCCGAAATGCGGCAAGCCCATGAAGCGTGTGCCGGAGGTAATCGACTGCTGGTTTGATTCCGGAGCCATGCCTTTTGCACAGCACCATTACCCGTTTGAAAATAAAGAAACCTTTGAGCAGCAGTTCCCTGCCCAGTTTATTTCCGAAGCTGTGGATCAGACCCGCGGATGGTTCTATTCCCTGCTGGCGGAATCCACCCTGCTTTTTGATCAGACCTCCTTTGAAAATGTGGTTGTCCTGGGGCTTGTGCAGGATGAGAACGGACAGAAGATGAGCAAGTCCAAGGGGAATGCGATCGATCCCTTCGAGGCCCTGCAGGAATACGGTGCGGATGCTATCCGCTGGTATTTCTATTCCAGCAGCGCGCCCTGGCTGCCCAGCCGTTTCCATGGCAAGGCTGTGATCGAAGGACAGCGTAAATTCATGGGTACCCTTTGGAACACCTATGCGTTCTATGTACTGTATGCCAATATTGATAATTTTGACGCCACCAAGTATAAGCTGGAGGCCGATAAGCTTTCCGTGCTGGATAAATGGCTGTTAAGCCGTCTGAATACCCTGATCACGGAGGTGGATACCCGTCTGGACGCTTACCAGATCCCGGAAGCTGCCAGAGCGCTTCAGGATTTTGTGGATGACTGCAGCAACTGGTATGTGAGAAGAAGCCGTGAGCGCTTCTGGGCTAAGGGAATGGAACAGGATAAGATCAATGCTTATATGACGCTGTATACCGCCCTGGTAACCGTGAGCAAGCTCGCAGCACCTATGATTCCCTTTATGACAGAGGAAATCTACCTTAACCTGGTGAGAAGCCTGGATAAAAACGCACCGGAAAGCGTGCATCTGTGTGATTTCCCTGTTGCGGATCCCGCCTTTGCGGATAAGGGGCTGGAAGAGGCCATGGAAGAAGTGCTGGATATCGTGGTAATGGGACGTGCCTGCAGAAATACGGCGAATATCAAGAACCGTCAGCCAATCGGCACCATGTTTGTAAAAGCAGGGAACGCCCTGAGCGATTTCTATAAGGAAATCGTGGAGGATGAACTGAATGTGAAAAAAGTGGTATTCACCGACGATGTGAGAGCGTTTACCACCTACACCTTCAAGCCCCAGCTGCGTACGGTAGGCCCGAAATACGGCAAACAGCTGGGAGGAATCCAAAAGACCCTGGCTGCCCTGGACGGAAATGCCGCAATGGACGAGCTGAATGCTTCCGGAGCCATTACCTTTGAAGTAAACGGTGTGGAGGTCAGCCTGACGAAGGAGGATCTGCTGATTGAGATGACCCAGAAGGAAGGTTATGTGTCCGAGGCCGACAACAATATGACAGTGGTTCTGGATACCAATCTGACAAAAGAACTCATCGAAGAAGGCTTTGTATTTGAAATCATCAGTAAAATCCAGACGATGCGTAAAGAAGCAGGTTTTGAGGTCATGGATCACATCCGGGTGTCTCTGTGCGGAAACGATTCAATAGCAGAGGTAGCCTCCGCCAACCGGGAATTCATTGCCGGCAAGGTGCTTGCAGATTCCATTACGGCAGGAGATATGCTGGCTGTAAGCAAGGAATGGAACGTAAACGGGGAAAATGTGACCATCGCTATCGAAAAAGTGCAGTAATTATTGTTTTGCTGACGATAGGAGCCGCCGCTTTGGTAAAGTGGCGGCTTTTTTATATGAATTTAACACTTATTTTTACAAAATTACTGTTTTCATATCTGGTAAATTGTTGTAAACTGTACGTATTGGGCGTACATCAGGCATAAATATAGTAGGAAAGAACGGTCCCCGCATCACCGCAGGAGACCGGAAATTGAGAGATAGTTATGAGGAGCGAGGAGGAAATAAATGCTTAAGAAACCGGTGATTCAGAAATTTGACAAAGATTTATTCAAGAACAGTGTGGTTTATAATGTAAAGACCCTTTACCGTAAAACCCTGGAGGAAGCTACCCAGCAGCAGATTTTCCAGGCGGTGTCCTATGCCATCAAGGATACAATCGTGGATAACTGGATGAATACCCAGAAGGAGTATCAGAAAAAGGATCCGAAAACCGTATATTATCTTTCCATGGAATTTCTGATGGGCCGTGCATTGGGAAATAACCTGATCAACCTGCAGGCGTACAGCGATGTGGAGGAAGCCCTGGAGGATTTGGGTATTGATATCAATATCGTGGAGGATCAGGAGCCGGATCCCGCGCTCGGCAACGGCGGCCTGGGCCGTCTGGCGGCCTGCTTCCTGGATTCCCTTGCGACTCTGGGCTATGCCGCATACGGCTGCGGAATCCGTTACCGGTACGGGATGTTTAAACAGGAAATCCGCGACGGTTATCAGATGGAAGTGCCGGACAACTGGCTGGCGGACGGCAATCCCTTTGAGCTGCGCCGTCCGGAATATGCCAAAGAGGTTAAATTCGGCGGTTACGTAAATGTATATGTGGATGAAAACGGACGCAACTGCTTTAAGCAGGAAGGCTATCAGTCCGTGAAGGCCGTTCCTTATGATATGCCTATTGTGGGTTATGGGAACGGTATTGTGAATACGCTGCGTATCTGGGATGCGGAGCCGGTGGAGTGCTTCCAGCTGGAGTCCTTTGACAAAGGGGATTACCAGAAGGCTGTGGAGCAGGAAAACCTGGCAAGAAATATTGTGGAAGTGCTCTATCCCAACGATAACCATTACGCCGGTAAGGAGCTGCGCCTGAAGCAGCAGTACTTCTTTATCTCCGCCTCCGTACAGGAAGCGGTGGAAAAGTATATGAGGAAGCACGATGATATCCGGAAGTTCCATGAAAAGGTAACTTTCCAGCTCAACGATACCCATCCTACGGTAGCGATTGCAGAACTGATGCGCATCCTGATGGATGATCATTATCTGACCTGGGATGAGGCCTGGGCGGTCACCACAAAGACCTGTGCCTACACCAACCATACCATCATGGCCGAAGCCCTGGAAAAATGGCCGATTGAGCTGTTTTCCAGACTCCTCCCCCGTATTTACCAGATTGTGGAAGAAATCAACCGCCGCTTTGTGGCCCAGGTTTCCCAGATGTATCCCGGCAACCAGTCCAAAATTGCCAAAATGGCCGTTATTTATGACGGACAGGTAAAGATGGCGCATCTTGCTATCGTGTCCGGCTATTCTGTCAACGGCGTGGCAAGGCTCCATACGGAAATCCTGGAAAAACAGGAACTGAAGGATTTCTATGAGATGATGCCTGAAAAGTTTAATAATAAGACAAACGGCATTACCCAGAGAAGATTCCTTCTTCACGGGAATCCCCTTCTGGCACAGTGGGTAACCGGGCATGTGGGCAGTGACTGGATTACGGATCTGTCCCGGATCAGCGGCCTGAAGATTTATGCAGAGGATAAAAAAGCACAGCAGGAGTTTATGAACATCAAGTACCAGAACAAGGTACGCCTTGCCAAATACATTATGGAGCACAACGGTGTGGAGGTGGATCCCCGTTCTATCTTTGATGTGCAGGTGAAACGCCTTCATGAGTATAAACGCCAGCTGCTGAATATCCTTCACATTATGTACCTCTATAATGGACTGAAGGACCATCCGGATAAGGATTTCTATCCCAGGACATTTATTTTCGGAGCCAAAGCGGCAGCGGGCTACCGGAATGCCAAACTGACCATTAAGCTGATCAATGCGGTGGCGGATGTGGTGAACAACGACCCTTCCATCGGCGGCAAAATAAAGGTGGTATTTATTGAAGACTACAAGGTTTCCAATGCGGAATGGATATTTGCGGCGGCCGATGTATCCGAACAGATTTCCACGGCCAGCAAGGAAGCTTCCGGAACCGGAAATATGAAATTCATGCTTAACGGTGCCCTGACGCTTGGAACCATGGACGGAGCCAATGTGGAAATTGTGGAAGAAGTGGGGACGGAAAACGCCTTCATCTTCGGCTTAAGCTCTGATGAAGTCATCCGGTTTGAAAACTACGGCGGCTATAATCCCATGGATATTTTCAACAACGACCCGGATATCCGCAGAGTGCTGATGCAGCTTATCAACGGAACCTTTGCCCCGTATGATACGGAACTGTTCCGTCCGCTTTACAATTCCCTGCTGAACACCCAGAGCACCTCCAAGGCGGATATGTATTTCATCCTGAAGGATTTCAAGCCTTATGCCGAAGCGCAGAGCAGGGTGGAAGCAGCTTACCGGAATGAGGAAAACTGGGCGAAGAGCGCCATTCTGAATGTCGCCTGCTCCGGAAAGTTCAGCTCCGACAGAACCATCCAGGAATATGTGGATGAAATCTGGCATCTGGATAAGGTGGTGCTGCCGAAGAGGGCGGAGAAGACCAAGGTGACGGAAAAATAAACGATATTCATTGACATAAAGTGTAATCGGATGATAGTAGAATAAAAGATATAACAGTTCGGACAAATGGGAGCTGTTGTTAAAAGATGCCGGATTCATCAAGGGGAGTACAAAAAGTACTCGTTTGGTGAGAAGGCATCTTTTAAATTCATGAACGAAAATGTTACCATTCACAGCATCTCTGCACCTGTGGGAGAGGACGTGAACTGTTACTGAATGGCGACAAATTCCTAGAAACTAATCAGCAGGTCAGCGCATTTACTGCGCTGACCGTAAGAATGTGATACAGGAAAAAGGTATACCGTGTTCCGCCCTACCCCTTAACCGCCCCGCCGGTAATCCCCTCCACCAATTGGTTGGAAAACAGAAAATAAATAACAATTATGGGAATCAGCGTTATCATAACGGCCGCAAAGGATACATTCATATATTTGATGAACTCATTCAGATAATTGTAAATCGCCAGAGGCAGGGTGCGCACGCTCTTCCCGCCCAGGAGAACCATAGGCATATAGAAATCGTTCCACTCGCCTACCGCCGTGATCAGTGCAACCGTGGAAATAACGGGTTTACATAACGGAAGAATGATCTGGGCAAAAATGCGGAATTCGCTTGCGCCGTCAAGCCGTGCGGATTCATCCAAAGCGGTGGGGACGGTGCGGAAAAACTTCTGGAAGATGTATACGGAAAGGGAAATGCCGGAGGCGTATACCAGTATCATTCCCGGAAGCTTATTCAGGAGGGACAGCTTTTTCAGGATGATGAACAAGGGGAGGACGCTCACCTGGATGGGAAACATCATTCCGAACAGGAAATAAGAGGTAAGAAGGGGCTTCCCCTTAAATTCATACCGGGCAATGCCGAATGCCGTCAGGGCGGCAAGCATCACACAGCCGGTGGTGCCGCAGCCGGTCAGGAGGATGCTGTTGAGAAAGTAACGTCCGAAGTTGTCCTTTTTGAAAATTTCGATGTAGCTGTCCAGGGAAAAAGACTGGGGCCAGCCAAACGTATCGTTCAGAATATTTGCCTTTGTTTTAAAGGAATTTAAAAGGGTGGAAAACAGGACAAATATGGTGATGCTTGTGAATAAAAGCAGTAATATGGAAAATATCCAGCGTACCAGGCGGGAAGTACCGGATATGATTTCTTTGTTTTTTCCTTTCTTTGCCATATGTCCTCCTTAGGTATCGTATTCAAATTTGGTAAGCACCTTATTCTGGATAAAGGTAACGATCATGATGATAAAAAACATAGTTACGCTGATGGAAGCGCCGAAGCCCAGATTTACCTCGCCGCTGAGTACACTGCCGAAGGTATACCGGTAAAAAACCAGATTGACAAAATCCAGGGAGCTGTTTACGCCCCCGGTAGGGCCTCCCAGCATAAACGGAATATCGAAAACACCCAGTGCCCAGATAGAGCTCATGACGATAATGGAGGAGCAGGCCGGAAGGGAAAGGGGGATCAGGATGCGGAACAGGCGCTGCGCCTCGGAACAGCCGTCTATTTTGCTGGCTTCGATAATATCCGAAGGGATATCCATCATATTGGCGTAGAAAATCATCATGCCGGACGCGGCACCCTGCCATAAGACTAGGGCAATCATGATTTTAAAGGACAGCTTGGGGTCACCTACCCATGCGCTCACCAGTCCGTCCCAGCCTATTTTCTCAAAAAAGGTATTCAGAAAGCCTATGGTAGGATTAAATACCATGGTGGCAAAAAAGCTTACTATGGTGGAGCTGATGACATAGGGCATGAATATCATAAATTTGTAGTATTTGAAAAAAGGGATTTTCAGATAAAACAAGTATGCTATCAGGAACTGGAACGGTGTGATGATGAACCAGACACAAAGCAGGTATTTCAGGTTGTTCTTCAGTGCATTAAAAAAGACGGGGGCAATCCTTGTATTGGTAAATAAGGTTTTGAAGTTTTCAATGCCGATAAACTTCATTTCTCCCAGGCCGGACCATTCAAATACCGAAAGATAAATGACATAGATAATGGGAAGGATGATGAATACGGTATAGGCAAGGAAGCCGGGTGTTATAAAAAAGAGATAAGGCTTTTTCTTTCTTCGTTCTTTCATATGCGATCTCCAGTCTGTTCTGCGACATCTTTACGGACCTGCATAAAACATACAGGTCCGTATCTGGCATTTGTTATTCCATTTCTTTTCCCAAATCCTCCATAAGCTGGTCTACGGTGATATCTCCTACAAAAAGCTTGGGGAAATATTCTTCCGTAATAGCATTTCCGGTCCCGCCTTCCACGGAATGTTTGGAAATGAGGGACTGCCAGCTGGTATATACGTTATCGCAGTCGGAAATCTCGTTGGCGATGGGATTGGCGGACTGGATTTCGGGGCTTCCGGATACGGCTCTCTGTACCTGCACCCATGTGGTCTGTGCTTCCAGGGAGGCGCAGTACTGGGCGAAAGCCTTTGCAGCCTCCGGGCTCTTGGTATCTTTGTAAATGGAAAAGCCGTTTGCGCAGGTGCCGACCATGCCGGTGGTGCCGTCTTGTGCAGGAATCTGGAAGGCTCCGTAATTCAGGTCCGGGTTATTGGATTCGATGCTTGACATTTCCCAGGAACCGCCGATGAACATGGCCGCTTTACCTGTTGTAAAGGTGAGGATAGCAGCAGAGCCGTCGATAACGCCTTTGTAGTTATCGCCGTAATAGCCGTTATCGGCCCATTCCAGCATTTTATTCAGGGCATCCTTGGCAGGCTGGTCGGTAAGCTTGACGGAATAATCGGACAGGCCTTTGGTGTATTCCGGATCCATAGCGGATAACACAGGCTCAAAGATAAACAAAACACTGCCGAAGCTGGTGGGGGAGAAGGAAATGGGAATCAGCCCGGCATCCTTCTGTTTTGCCAGCAGTTCTTCGAATTCGCTGAATTTTGTGGGGATTTCCCAACCGTTTTCGGCAAAGAGGTCCTTGTTATAGAAACAGGCTCTTGTATCCATGGTGAGCCAGGGAACGGAATAAACCGTGTCATCTATTGTGGCAAGTTTCATGCTGTCCTCGGTAAGCACGCTGTAATCCAAATCGCTGATATCCATGAGAACATCGTTTTTAACATAATCCTGCATATTTGTGGTGGCGGTGCCGTTGGTCCAGAATAAATCAGGCGCTTCCCCGGACTGGATGGCAGTGGTGAGAAGGCTGTAGTAGGTATCCCCATCTTTGATTTCATATTCCACTTCCACATTGGGGTATTTTTTCTGGAAACCTTCAATAACGGCGGCCAGAGAGTTTTCAAACGTAGTGCCGTGCTCCCATATCGTTAAAGAGCCGGTAACGGAGTCGTCCGCCGCCGTACTTTCCGGGGCCGCGGGCGTTTCTCCGGCAGCATCTGTTGCAGGGGCAGCGCTTGTTTCCTGCGGCTCCTGTGTGGATGGTGCCGTGGTGGAAGCGGTATTGCCGCAGGCGGTCAGACTGCCTGCCAGAAGAGCGGTACAGGTTAAGAGTGCCAGAACTTTTTTCCCTTTCATAATGAATCCTCCTAGTTTTTTTACCATAACCTCGAGATTATGATTTCATTATAGGGGATTAAGTGAACAGAACAATTAACAATCTTACCATTCCGGTTCACAATATTATGCGATTCCAAAGACACCGGCTCCGAATGTTACGGATTTTATGATTTATTCACGAATTTATTCGAATTTTCGGGAAGCTTCCGTTCGGTTGTAAATGAAAAAAGCGTATGATAGAATGAAAAATATTCGGTACGGGAGGATTTATGGAGAAGAAACGCTTAATTTTAGCAAAACCCTTATCAATCAGTCTGAAGCATCATGTGGTGCTGTATTATATTTTTCTGATCCTTGCGCCGTTTCTGCTGGTTATCTTTCTGTCGGTCAGTATTATGTATCGTTATACCTGCCGGATATATGGGGATTATCTGGTCACCAATCTGAAATCCACCCAGGAGCAGCTGAATACTGCTTATAACCAGTACCGGGATATCTCCATGACGCTGTATCACAACAATACGGTGGATATACTGGAAAAGAAGGAAATCAGCGAAGAGGACTGGGAACAGATCCGGCTGGAGATGGGCAATATATGCAATGCCAACTCCAAAATGGCGTCCATGCAGATTGAAGCGGGGGAAACCATGGTGCATGCCGGAGCCTCTAATGCCAGTATTGTTGAGTATGTCAACAGCTGCCGGGAAGAAATCATCCGGGAAAGGGGACGGATAGTCTGGCTTCCCACGAGTATTTATTCTCCGTATCCCTTCGGGACCTATAAGTATGTGATTGCCCGCGCTTTGAATTCGGAGGATAAGAGGAATCTGGGTATCATGTTTATGACGGTGGATAAGTCCATTTTTGACGATGCCTTCGGCACGATAAAAATGGACGGGGCCGTTACCTATGTCCTTCATCCCACCGGTATGGTGCTGTATTCCTCGGACAACAGCAGGCTGAACCGGGAATTCCACTTGCCGGGTATGGTATTTACGGAGAAAACCGGATTTTTCACCAGGAAAATACAAGGGGAGAATTGTCTTGTGGCCTATGCGAAATCCTATAAGACGGATTGGATCCAACTGGCAATCGTTCCGGTCAGCTCTTTTTTTTCGGATTTCAAACCGGTTGGGATCAGTATTTTTATGATAGCCTGTATCTATGTAATTCTGATTTTTGTCATGATTGTGCTGATGAACCGTCATATCATCCATCCTATCCTTTCCCTCACCCATGCCATGGACCGATTTGCGGAAGGTGATCTGCAAATCAGCGCGGAGGAAATCTATAAAACAAAAGAAATAAACAGCCTTTTCATCCATTTCAATGCAATGACAAGAAAAGTGCACGAACTGATTCTGGATAACCGGAAGGTGGAACGGGAGAAAAACAGCTTTGAAATGCAGGTGCTGATTTCCCAGATGAATCCCCATTTCATTTATAATTCCCTGAACACGGTCAAATGGCTGGCGGTGATAAACAAGCAGGCCACTATTCAAAATGTGACGGATTCCCTTATTTATATCCTGATGCAGATCACGAATAAAGGCAGCAGCCTTCACACGATTGCGGAGGAAAGAAAGCTGCTGGAGCATTATGTGGTGATCCAGAAAACACGGTTTATGAATTTTGAGATGCATTATTGTGTGGAACCGGACACGGAGAGCCTGCTGATACGGAAATTCCTGCTGCAGTCCATAGTGGAAAATGCCATTATCCATGGCTTCAGCAGAGGGAAGCTGAGTGACGGGCGGATAGAGTTACAGTCGTACCGGGAAGAAGGGAAGCTGCATGTGGTAATCCGTGATAACGGGAAAGGCTTTGCTGTCCCGGAATGGGAGCAGCAGGAGGAGGCCGCCGACAAGCAGCACACCAATGTGGGGATAAAGAATATCCGGCAGATCATCAAACTGGAGTACGGGGAACCCTTCGGCTTGTTTATGGAGAGTGAACCGGGGAAAGGTACCTGCGCCCATTTTATCCTGCCGGTTATGGAGAGGGGAGAGAGGGAGGAAAATGATACGGACAATCATAATTGATGATGAAATATTGGCGAGGATAGGGATCCAGACCTTCCTGGAAGGGAAACAGGATATCATGGTGCAGGGAACCTTTTCCTCCTCCCTGGATGCCCTGGTGTATCTGCGGGGAGGCAGCCAGGTGGATATTGTGATAACCGATATCGAGATGCCGGATATGGACGGGCTGGCGTTTATCAAAGCGGTACGGGAGGAAAACCTAAGCGCCGGTATCATTATCGTAAGCTGTCATGATAATTTCTCCTATGCAAGAGAGGCCCTGGAGCTGGGGGCGGACAGTTATATCCTGAAGCAGGAGGTTACGGAAGTAAAATTAAATGAGGTGATAGAAAAAATAAACGGGGAGAAAATCCTCCCCCGGCTTGCGGAAAAGAGTCCGGGCGGGAAAGGGAAACGGACACAGGAGGGACAGGTGAGCTGCAGCAGCTATGCGGTGGGGGTGTTAAAGCTCCAGAGCCGAGACAGCCCGGATGATTCCCTTTTATCAGGGCATGTGGACAAAACGATGCTGATCCATCTGCTGGATAACATTGTGGATAAGGAGGGTATGGGCACTTTTTTTTCGCCTTACAATAAGGAGATGTTTATCTTATTCCAGTTTCCCCGGGAACAAAGCGCCGAACAAAAAGCGGAACAGCTCCAAAAATACGGTAACAGCCTGAATCAGAATGTACGGCTGTTTGTAAACGAGCGGCTGTTGATAGGGTGCAGCGGATTCTTTGAAGAACTGAAGGAAATGCGGGAACGGTACCAGGAAGGGCTTTCTATGCTGCGCCAGGATTTTTATGAGCAGGGGAAATGGTTTTTTGCGGCGGATAACTCCCGGATGGGGAGGAAGGCATCCTTTTCACCGGATGCGGATCGTTTTACGGAAGAGGAATGGATGGAAGAATTCCGAAGGCAGCTGAGGGATTTCCTGGCTCATTCCAGGGACAGGATGGAAGATCCGGATTTGGTAAAAAAAGAACTGTTCCACGGGATGAACCGGTTTATTTATGCCCTTGCCCAAAAATACAGCCTGGCAAGCCAGCTGATTCTGGGATTCGGGGGAAAGCTGGAGGGGATTATGAACGCCCCCTGTGCAAGCCGGCTGGAACGGGAGCTGACGGCAGAAATGCAGGAGCTGTCCCGGTCCCTGCTAAAGAGGCTGGCCGATGATACGATGGAATCCGTGCTGCAATATCTGGAAGCGCATATTTGTGAACCGATCCCCCTCACGGAAGCGGCACAGCAAAGCTTTATGAGCGTGCCGCATTTTTGCAAACGGTTTAAAGAATACACCGGGGAAACCTATGTGAAATATGTGAATAACAGAAGGGTGGAAAAGATAAGGGAATATTTGGACTGCGGAAAATATTCCCTGAATGAGATCGCTTCCCTGATGAATTTCCAGAACATGAATTATATGATCCGCCTTTTCAAGACGACAACAGGGATGACCATCCGGGAATATAAACGTACCGCAAAAAAACGGGGCCATACGGAAACCTGAGAAAGGATCGATAGAAAACCGGGGCGGCCACGAAATGGACCGTCCCGGTTTTTGGATCAGATCTAAATTTTCGGGGGAACAAGCTTCTTTTTTTCATAGGGAAGCAGGTATACATCCCCCCATAAACCGTAAGGCTCAGGAACTCTTATCTCAGCCTGCCATTTTGGATAGGTGACCGCATTCCTGTAGGTATAATCCAGTAGTGCATTGAGGAGAGTGGAGGCTACGGTAATGGTCAGCGTGTTTTCCCCTCTGTGCAGGCAGGGACCGATATCGATGGTTGAGGAGGACTGATTCACAGGGATTTCCCTGTGGTTGACCGAAATGCTGAAGCTGTCACAGATTTGCCCCAGTTTCAGTAGATAGCCCATATTGTCCTCCCAGGCTTTATCCAGGAAAAAAGAAGTCTCATAGATACCGATACCGGAGGTGCTTTCCTGGCCGGGAAGATCCTTCCAGGGTACCAGATCCGGCAGCGGATCGAAAGTGAAAACCGTCTTTACGCTTTCGGTGGGAACAGGGCTGTCGGTCCATTTTTCCAGTATGAGCTTCCAGTTTTCCAATGCAATGGGACAGCCGGCCGGCACTTGCTCATATATTCCGCTGGATGTATCGTAGGCGGCCCGGATGTTTATATCTTCCGTATGGACGGAAGGCAGATCCAGGCCGAGACGGGCCGGATCCCGGGTCAGGGCCAGGATACAGCTGTCATTGGGAGCCAGGTTCAGAAGTATGGTAACGGTCCCTTCTCCCGTCTGGTAGGCGGCAAGAGGGCGGATGCAGCCGCTCCAGGCATCCAGCAGACAAGGGATCCCTTCGCCCGTCAGGGTAACCAAGGTTTCCTGGGAAGGCATTTCCTGCGCCTGGGGATAGGTATCCGCATCCCCGTAATTGTAGAAGTAATAAAAATCCGTATCCCGGGTATGCCGGCATACATTGAGTATCCGGGAGCGTTTGTGGTATCTGGCAAGGGGAAGGATCCGCAGGGCCTTCAGCTGTGCGGGAACCTCCTGTACGGAAGATACCTGTTTTACCACGGGAAGAAGCAGCATCTCCTCTATAATCGGAGTGATATCCTTTTCCCCATGGAAGGCGGACTGCCGGGGGAGTTCACCCACGAACAGAATTGGCAGGCCTTTTTTGGCGAATTCCAGCAGCCGGAGGGCGGTTTCATAGGGAAGGAAGGTCTGGTTTTCCAGAAGCAGCGCTTTATACGCCGGGCCGTCGGCTGCGAGCACTGCATGGTGAGGCTCCTGCGATGTTTCGGATACCAGGATCCCGGAAAGCGCCAGTGCGGAGGGGCTGATGAAATCATAGGTATAGCCGTTCTGCTCCAGAAGCCCGCCGTCATCATATAATTTAACCGCCTGGTTGAAATCAATGGTTTCTTCATAGCTCTGCCGGAGGACGGCAAGGTCAGATTTGCCGGTCCCCTGCCGGAGTACGAACTGATTCCGGGCGAGGAAATCGGTGTAATGGTTCACATGAAGCCAGTTGGGCTGGCAGCTGCTCCAGTTATTGGAGAATTCACTGTAGCCCATGGTGGTGTAGCCCGGCCAGTGCGTCCCCGGCAGAAACCCATTTTCATTTCCCTTTCCCTCATAATAGCCTTCATAGGAATAGCCGTGGAACACGGCCTGATTGACACAGCAGGAAAAGGCCCGTTGTATATGCCACAGCTGGTTCCCCCAGGTCTGCTGGTAATTACCGGAATTAACGCCGCCGTTACCCCTTCCGTTCATTTCTGCGGAAGCCTCAATGGAATAGATCTGTTTGCCGGAAAGGTGCATGCTGCCTGCCTGCAGACGGTAGAAATCCAGGATATCCCCGCCGTAGAGAGTTTCGGTCTCCGGGATGGATACATACATGGCTGTCTGGGCCAGTTCCAGATCCTTTCCATAAGAGGTCTGGTAACGCAGGTTTATATGATGCTTCTCACAAAATGCGGTGAGCGGCACCAGATGGTTATCTATGTAGAGCCGGGTAAGAAATTCCTGGTAATCACGTATAATCTGTCCGTTGTGCTCATCAAAACGAAATTCCGGAACGGGGAAGGACACAAAGCAGCCCGGGCTGTCCGGATCATACAGGGCCGGCAGATAAGGGGCCAGATCATACTTGTTTTGCTCCCGGAAAGCATCCAGAAAGCCATAGGTCCAGTCCAGATGGGTCTGGAATTCCAGGGAATCGATAAACAGGGAAACCATGTTGGAAAAATCCCCGCCGAAATAAGGGATAAGCTCCGTTTCCCAATAGCCGGTCAGGCGTCCGGCAGCCGCTTTGCTGTAATGATCCAGCTGGAGATTCTGACAGGTCCTGTTTCCCGAAGGATGCTCCCACCAGCCGAACAGCACGTACTCCCCCTCCTCTTCCGGGCAGAAGGATATAGTCCAGGAAAGGGGATCCCCATCCTTTGGAATGACCTCATCCCCGAGCCGGAATGCTCTGGCCGAGCCGTAAGCAAGCGTTTTGCTTTCTTTATCCGCATAACGGGCGCAGGTCACCGCCGCCAGCCGGGGAAGGGTGCCTGCACTGGCGGCGTCCTCCACAGCCTGGGAAGGGATTGGGACAGGGCCGGAATAAGGTCGGTCCTTAGTGATTCCGTCCCGATAGGCGGAATCCGCTTCCATCTGCGCTCCCTGCATAGGGTCGGAGGCATCGGTGATGCCGGGAAGGGAAAGGGGCCAGAACGGAGTCATGGAAAAATCAATGGTAAAATCATATTTTGCCGCGGTACGCAGAATATGTCTGGCGAAAGCCTTCCAGCCGGGGGTCCCCCATTCAATGGTAAAGGCGCCGGAGGTATCGAAGCGGGGCATGGGGACGACTTCGGCGCCGCCAAAGCCTGCTTCCGCCATGGAACGGATATCCTTTTCAATGCCGTCCATGCTGAGCATGGCGGAGGGAAGCCACCACCGCATTCTGGGCCGGCTGCACCCGGCGGGTTTCCGGAATTCTTCCGGGAAACTTCCTTTGGTTTCATAGTGGGCCAGTGAAGGCCATTGGGGATTGGTTCGGTAATTTTTCATAAATACCACCTCTTGGGAATAAAATAAGAAATTGTTGGCTTGCCTGTTACATGATGTGTCGTTACTGATAACGGCCCCCTGTGCCGCCGCCCTGTGGTTTTGCCCGCCCGCTT
>URMK01000092.1 GCA_900548905.1 uncultured Lachnospiraceae bacterium
CGGCTGTATTTACCAGCTTGATTTGATTATATATCAATATGTCAATACACTAGTAATACACTGCACGATAATATTTTCAGTAAATATGGTATCTACATTGATTTTTTTCTTTTGTGTTTAGCACAAGGAATTAGATGTTACTGGAAAAAAATTCCTACTAACAGAAATCCTGAAACAGTTCTGTTGAGGAAGTTTCAGAAATGGTATAAACAGGTGTTATTTATTATTATGTCATTTGGACTGCTGTTCTTTGTCAGCGGAAATAAGATATTAAATATTCCTGATAAACTGGTGACCGGATTTGTCCGGCAATTATATATTGACTTAAGTACTTCTATTTATATTAATAATAGCTTTGTTATAACTTTATTTACATATTATGGGATCATTGTCTTTATATTATGGATTTATCTGCTTATTGAAGTACTTAAGATTCTAAAGAAGTATAATAATAAATTTGGAGAAGATAAAAAAACATGCCTGATATTATCAGTTATGTTTCTCTTCCATACTTTTTTTTATCACTTTGGTCCATTTAATGCTCCGATTAGTATTATTCTGTTATCCTTTGCTCTATCTGGAAATGGTGGTAAAGAAATAAGCAGTAGTATAACTGTTAATCTTAGAAAAGAGGCATACAATGAAAAAAGTATTGTTTTTGACAAGTGCGGACCTGATGAAATCCTATCATAGTGGTGGTGAACATGCTTGTAAAAATAATCTTAAATTTTTACAGGATATTTATGGAAAGGAAAATGTAGATGTTTTTTTTTTCAGCGAGTGGACAGGGGAATTACCAGAACAATATTATACATATAAGAGACTTAGACGTTGGAAGGCTATATTGGCTCAGGTAATGGGCTATAAAATGTACTTCCCATGGAAAGAGAGGAAGATAATAAATGACATTTCTCTTCTTAAACCGGATATTGTGTTCTTCGACGGTCCATTAGCGGGAAATTTATTATCCAAAATACCGGATACAATATATACAGTTGTATTTGAACATAATTTTGAAAAGAAATATTATTATCAAAAAATGAAGCACGAAGGGCTGATTTACGCTGCGGGATATTTTGCTGTAAGTAAATGTGAACGAATTGCAGTAACAAAATGTGATACCTTGATTTGTATCAGTGAGAGGGATAGTAGAGAACTTTATCGTGAGTATGGAAGAAAAGCCGATACAGTTTTACCGGTTACATTTGAGAATAATTTCGATTCTAAAAAAATTGTACAGAACAATTTGAAAGAACTATTATTTATAGGTTCCAATTTCGGCCCTAATTATGATGGTATTTTGTGGTTTATAAACCATGTAATGACTGAACTGTCGGAATTCACATTATATATTGTGGGAAAAAATTTTGAAAACTGCAAAATGGAATTAGAAAGAAAAAATGTGATTGTAATTGGAACGGTAGAAAATCTCGAGGAATATTATTATCGTTTTCCAGTAGTTGTAATACCTGTTTTATATGGATCAGGCATGAAAGTAAAAACAGCAGAAGCAATGATGTATGGTAGAACTGTTTTTGCAACGGATGAAGCGTTAGAAGGATATGAGATAGACAATATTGAAGGAATTTATCGTTGTAATTCAAAAAGTGATTTTATTAATAATATTCAAAAGTTTTATAAAAATGTAATTCCTTCCTTTCAAAAGGAGGTATATCAGCTTTATTTAGATAAATACAGTTATGAGGCTGGAGGTAGAATAATGAAAAAAATAATGACCTGTGAAAAGAAAGAAAATTTATGAATGAATTAATTTCGATTATAACACCTTTATATAACACAGAAAAATATATTGAAGATTGTATAAAAAGCGTTATTAAGCAATCTTATGAAAATTGGGAATTAATTATAGTGAATGATGGTTCTACTGATGGCAGTGGTGATATCTGTGACAATTACAGAAAAACAGATGAACGTATTAAAGTATATTATCAGAATAATGGAGGACAGTCAAAGGCCAGAAATTTAGCATTAAAAAAATGCAGTGGGCATTACTATATATTTTTAGACTCTGATGATTTATTAGCGGATGATGCGCTAGAAATTATGTATAACACAATTATAACCTATAACGCGGATATATGTTACGGTGGTATCAGGTTATTTGGAACAGGAAAACGTCAGGAAATTTACAATTGCAGCCATATTGAGGTTTTCGATTCCATGGAAGTGTGTAGAAGAATGTTTTTACATGATGGATTAGACAGTAATACTGTTGCTAAAATTTATAAAGCAGAATTATGGGAGGAAACCAGTTTCCCAGAGGGAACGATTTTTGAAGATGTCCCTGTTATGTACAAAATTATTCTGAAGAGTAAAAAAAATGTGCATTGCAATTTTTGTGTGTATGAACAACGTTCTAGGGAAGGAAGTACTACACGATCAGACTTTAGTAATGCGAAAAAAATATATACTTGTTATTCTTGGAATGTGTATTTGGATATTTCGAGATGCTATCCTGCTCTTAGTGAAGCAGCCTATATTTATTATTTGTATTCTGTTGTAGATAATTTTATCAATCTTTCATGCAGTAAAAATTGGAAAAATTACTTGAATTACAGGAATAAATTAAAACAGATTATCATTAAGAATATTCGCCTTATAATGACCAATACTGTATTTGCACCAAGACGATTACATATAGTGTGTTGCATTTGTGGATTTGGTGAAAAAGCATCCAACATAATGAAATTGTTAAAATATAAAAAATGATTGGAGGATCGAAATGAGATAGTGATATGAGTAAAAATAATAGCTTTGTAAGTAATATAATTACAGTTATGTTAGCAAATATAATTTCTTTGCTGGGTAGCATTGCTACAGGTTTTCTTCTTCCCAAATTATTCGGTTTAGAAGATTATGGTTTTTTTAAGATATTTTCTTTGTATTTAACATATACAGGAATTCTGCATTTGGGTTTCCCTGATGGTTTTCTTTTAAAAAACAGCGGTGTTTACTATGCAGATTTGAATAAAGAAAACATGAGGGTAATTTTACATTTTTTTATTATTTTCCAGTTAATTGTTAGCTTAATCATAATTGGAGGCTCTTATTTTTATAATGGTAATTATAAATACATTGTTATTTTTCTTGGTTTATGTACATTTTCGATTAATATTATAACATTTTTCCAGTTTGTTTCTCAGGCTAGCATGCGATTTGATGAATTTTCTGGAGTGAAAATAGTTACATCAACAATAAATTTGGTTATTGTTATAGGCCTGTACGCTGTGCAGAGAGTATTGGGAAAAATGATTGGTTACCAACTATATCTTACTCTTTATACCATTACAAATTGGTGTATACTCTTGTATTATCTCTGGCAATACCGAGCGTGTCTTTTAGGAAAAAAGAGTAGTTTGGCCTCTGTAAAAAGTCAAATCTGGGAATATTTTAAAAGTGGAATATTTTTGACCATATCTTATCAGGTATTGCAGTTAGTACTTAATATTGATAGACAGTTTGTCGCCGTATTATTTAGTACTTCTGAATATGCGGTTTATTCTTTCGCATATTCTCTTATTTCGATGGTTACAACAGTGATAAGTGCTATTTCACTGGTTTTATTTCCTACTTTAAAAAGAATAAAAAGAGAGACTGCTATAGCATTTTTCTCAACGGGAATCTGGGGAGTGGAAAGTTTGGTTATGCTATGTCTTGGAGGTTATTTTCCGTTGGCAAAGGTAATACAAATATTTCTTCCCCAATATATACGTTCTTTATTTTATTTACAAATACTTTTTCCAGGGTTGATATTTTCTTCCTGTATTACAATTGTAATTTTTACTTATTATAAAATTCTAGAATATAATAAAATTTTTTTTACTGTAGGTATAGGTGCGCTCATATTATCGTTTCTATTAAATCTCTTTGCATGGAAAATATATGGAAGGCCCGAAGCCATATCTTTTGCCTCCGTTGTAACTTTATTAGGATGGTATATTGTTACCGTTTTCTATTTGAAAAAAAAGCGGGGGATTCTATATGTAAAAAACCTTGTTTTTATGCTGTGTATAAGCATAAGTTTTTATCTCATTGTTTTTAATATAGAATCGCTTGTAAATGGGTTTCTAATTTATGAATCTGCATTTATATTAATCACAATAGTTTTTTATATAAATGATATAAGGAAGTTTATTTATACCAGTCTAAAAAAAGAAGAAGTTAGGGGAGAATAAAATGTTTTCGGTACTAAGGAAAAAGTATCCAAATTGTGTTTGGAATATTGCTTATTTCGTTGGAATTCTTATATTTATAATGACACAGATAAATAATGTTGCAGGACCGGTTATTATGCCCGATGAAGTGGGGTATTGGGCTTCAGGAGCGTTTCTTGCAGGAAATGACTGGTCTGGCATTATGAGTATGTCTCCCTATTATGGTTTTGGTTATGGAATTTTTTTGGGTATTATTATGCATTTTGTTCGAGATCCTATAATCATGTTTAAAACAGCAGTAGTATTGAATGGTATATTTTTGTATGTCATTTACTGTTTTACATATAGAATATTAACAATACTCAAAGTGGAATGGGACGGTAGAGTAAGAAAACTGATTAGCTTTGTCGTAACATTTTATACTTTTAATATTTATTATTCATTAAATTCCGAAGCTGAAATTCTGCAGGTTGTGGTTTATTTGTTCCTATGTTATTTAGTTTTACAATGTAATAAAACAAGGAAAAAATTCGAAATAAGAATGATTATTATCCCGTTGTTGGCTGTTTTTATGGTTGCTTGTCATCAGCGAAATTTAGGGGTAGTTGTGGCATTGAGTTTTTGGACACTGCTAATGTTGTTGTTTAAGAAAATTTCTGTACTCTCATTTTTTTCTTTTGTTGTTACCATGGGGGTAGTACTTATTATTTTTTTTGAACTGAAGCAAATAATTAACCAAAATATTTTTTTGGTTTCCAGTTATACGACAGAAGAAGCAGACAAAGTAAGTGGTGCGTTGGGTATCTTTACTTTAAAAGGATTTAAGAGTTTTGTAGAATGTGTTTCAGGGCGTTTTTTCTATCTTGGCTGTGTGTCTTTTTTACTGGTATATAGAGGTATGGGGGTTATTTTAAGAGATGTAGTGGTATGCTTGAAAAAAAGAAGAAGAGGTTTAAAGAATAGATTTCTCCTATTCCAAATTTTTATAAGTTTGACGTTGTTCGCCGAAATTGCAATTGGTTCTTTAGCATTCCTGGGTAATGAAAAAAGGATAGACGGTTTTTTATATGGAAGATACAATGAGCATATTTTAATACCTATACTGCTTTATGGATTTATAAGTTATAGAACATTTAAAGATAATACAAAGATTCAGATAGTATCGTCCATCGTACTGCTTTCTTTAGGAGTATATGTAAATTATATATATATGGGTTATAATACAATTGAAACATCAACACATTCAATATCAGCAATGATTGGGATGCCCATTTTTCAAAATGTAAACGAAAGCAATATTCAGATGGTATATTCTGTAGGTGTTGCTCAATTCAGTTTGCTTATATCTTGGTTTCTACATGTTTTTTTAGTATCAACTAAGAGAAAATTACAAGTTACCGGAATCATTATGACAGTATCTTTTTGGATTTTTTTCGGAATAAATGCATTGCATCTCTATTTTTTCAATTTTACCGATTACAACAGGGAACTCTATTCATTTGCCAGCCAGGTACTTGAGACTGTAGATAAAGATTCTCAAATTTATTACCTAATTGATAGGGAAAAAGAGGCAGTTGAGCCTTCATCATCAACGTGGCTTATGTATAGAATACAGTTTTTTTTGACTGAAAAAAAAATAGAGGTTATTGATATAAAAGAGATGAATGAACAGATCTATATTTTGGTGTATAAAAACTCCAGTGAGAATAACGTACTTTCAAAAATGGGCTATAAATACCTGATAGAGGGAGAAAGAATGATTTTATATTCTAGAGAAAGGTAAGAAGAAAATGTTAAAAAATAATGGTGATGAAAAAAAGCTGATAGTTACTGTTGTAGGTATCGGCTATGTGGGATTAAGTAATGCAATTTTGCTTGCACAGTACAATAAGGTTTTTGCAGTTGATATTCAACCACAAATAGTGGACACAGTAAATTCTCGTAAATCACCAATTTTTGATAAGGATATAGAAGAATATCTAAATGAAAAATCTCTTGATTTTACTGCTGTGACAGAAGGTGATAATGTTTATCGTAAGTCGGATTATATTGTTATTGCAACTCCGACTAATTATGACCCGTTAAAAAATTATTTTGACACATCAAAGGTAGAGGATGTAATAGGACAGATATTGCGAGTAAATAGAAATTCAGTAATCATCATCAAATCCACCGTCCCGGTAGGCTATACCGAATCCGTCCGCCGAAAGTACAACACCCGCAACATCCTCTTCAGCCCCGAATTCCTCCGGGAAGGCCATGCCCTCTACGACAACCTCTACCCCTCCCGTATCATCGTGGGAGCCCCGCAGGATGACGAGGAAATGGTACAAAAAGCCCACCAATTCATCTCCCTTTTAGAGGAAGGCGCCCTGAAAAAAGATATCCCCACCCTTGTCATCAACCCCACGGAAGCGGAGGCCGTCAAGCTCTTCGCCAACACCTACTTAGCCCTGCGCGTCTGCTTCTTCAACGAGCTTGATACCTATGCGGAAGTCCATGGCCTCAACACCAACCAGATCATTCTTGGAGTAGGCCTCGACCCCAGAATCGGCAGCCATTACAACAACCCTTCCTTCGGTTACGGCGGCTACTGCCTTCCCAAGGACACCAAACAGCTCCTCGCCAACTACAAGGACGTCCCGGAAAACATTATAGAAGCAATCGTGGAATCCAACCGCACCCGTAAGGATTTCATTGCGGAACGTATCCTGGAAAAAGCGGGATTCTATGAAAACGGAGTCCAGGATACCAACGCAACAGGGGGCAGAAAAGTTACCATAGGCATCTTCCGCCTGACCATGAAAACCAATTCCGATAATTTCCGCCAAAGCTCCATCCAGGGCGTTATGAAACGTCTCAAGGCAAAAGGAGCCACGGTTATCATTTATGAACCCGCCCTGAAAGAAAAGGAGTTCTTCGGCTCCCGGGTGTTGGAAGATTTCAAAGAATTTACGGATAAAAGCGACTGCATCGTGGCGAACCGCTATTCCAATGAACTGGCCGATGTATGGGACAAGGTATATACAAGGGATCTCTACCACCGGGATTAACCATCCACCAGTGTCCCGTTCCGTTTTCTTTGGTAAAAAACCACTCCATATTGCATGTTTTTGATGAAAAAATCCCCATATTTGACTGGTCATCCTTTTATGTTTCCGCTATGATATAATTGTAGTAAAAGGGAGGATATCCTGTAACAGCCCGGCTATCCGGCCTGTCAGGATATAACCTCCGGACGGTTACATACAGGAGGGTGAAGCAATGGAAGGAACTATGAAAACAGCGGTTATGACGGGAATATCCCAGGTGGAAATCATGCAGCGTCCTATTCCGGTGCCTGCCGATAACGAGGTGCTGGTAAAGGTGGAATATGTAGGTATCTGCGGATCCGATCTTCATTATTACGAATCGGGAAGGATCGGGAATTTCATCGTGGAGCCGCCTTTTGTATTGGGACATGAAGCAGGCGGGACCGTAGTGGAGGTCGGCGCCGGGGTTACGAATCTGAAGGCAGGGGACAGGGTGGCTCTGGAGCCGGGAAAGACCTGCGGACATTGTGAGCATTGCAAAGAAGGGAAATATAATCTGTGTGAGGATGTGATTTTCTTTGCCACACCTCCTGTGGACGGTGTATTTCAGGAATATGTGGCACATGAGGCGGGTCTGTGCTTCAAGCTGCCGGACAATATGAGTACGATGGAAGGGGCGCTCATTGAACCCCTTGCTGTGGGGATGCATGCGGCGAACCAGGGCGGCGCCCATTTGGGACAGACCGCGGTGGTGACGGGAGCCGGCTGTATCGGATTATGTACTTTGTTATCCCTGCGGGCCATGGGTGTTTCCAAAATCATTGTGGTGGATATCATGCAGAAGCGGCTGGATAAGGCGCTGGAGCTGGGTGCGGATTATGTGATTAACGGAAAGGAAGAAGATACGGTGGCCCGTATCCGGGAACTTACAGGAGGCCATGGCGCTGATCTGGGAATTGAGACGGCGGGAAGCCAGATCACGGCCGGACAGTTGATCCGGGCGGCTAAAAAAGGAGCCGCTATCGTATTTGTCGGTTACAGTGCATCCGGCGAAATGACCCTTCCGATAGGGATGGCACTGGATAAAGAACTGACCTTCAAAACCGTGTTCCGTTACAGGAATATCTATCCCATGGCAATTGAAGCGGTTGCCGGCGGCCGTATCGATATTAAGAATATCGTGACGGACTATTTTGAACTGGATGATATTAAAAATGCGCTGGATTCCTGTGTAAATAATAAAGCGGATATCGTAAAAGGGGTAATTAAGGTCTGCTGATTTGTAATTGCCGGCTTTGCAGAGGAACAAAAAAACGATAGAAATGGGACGGTCCCGGTGGATGGCTCCCCCCTCAGGGAGAGCATTTCGCAGGGACCGTCCCTCTATTTATTCTGTCAACCTTCTGCTTTTTCATTTCTGACTAAAAATCGTTCTTCAAACTCCTCTATGGGCATGGGCCGGTAATACACATAGCCCTGTATATAATCACAGCCCAGTTCTTTGAGAAAATCCACATATTCCCGGGATTCCACACCTTCGGCCACCGTCTGCATCCGCAGCTCCTGTGCAGTTTGTATCACATGGCGCAGAAGGATTTTCTCCCGGCCGTCTTCCGCATTACGGAAAAGGGAACGGTCTATTTTCAGAGTGGAAATATCGGAATTGGTGAGGACGCTGAAGGAGGAGTAACCGCTTCCGAAATCATCCAGAGAGCAGGCAAATCCGAAATTCCTGATTTCCGAAACGACTTCTTTGACCCGGTCCACCTGATTGAGGACAATGCTTTCCAGAAGTTCAAATTCAATACAATCCTTCGGGCAGGGCGCTTTTTCATAACGTTGGATGTAATCTTTAAAAAAATAACGGTAATCGAATGCGCATCGGGACAGGTTGACGCTGATATGTATTTTGCGTCCGTATTTTTGCTTCCACTGGTTGATCTGCGCACAGACTTTTTCAAAAATGCATAAATCCACTTCTTCAATCAGCCCGTTTTCTTCCAGGCCGGGAAGAAAACTGATAATCGGTATCTGTCCCTTTTCGGGATCGATCCAGCGCACAAGGGCTTCGGCCTGGGTGACCTCACCGGTTTTCAAGTTGACCTTGGGCTGGAGGTAAAAGGTGATGTCTCCGCGCTCCAGCGCAGGACGGATGCTTTGCTCCAGATCAAAATAGCGCAGGTTGTTATCCTTATAGGTCTTTCCATATATTTCAAAATGGGAATTGCGGTAAGCACTTTGAGGGCACTCATTCCTGCAGATGTCCGCATTGTACTGGGCGGTATAAAAATCCACAGGGGTCTGCGGCAGGGGAAACACACCCATGCCGGAAAAAACCTTGCCCTGAAAGGGTTCAAAGGGCATGTCCCGGATAACATGGTTCATCTCAATTATCCTGTGAAAAAATTCATCGTAATCGTTGGGGTAATGTATCAGCAGATTGTAGTAATCCAGATGGATACGGGCGATATATTCATCCCCGTCCAGATAATTCTCCAGAACCTCATAAACCTTTTCAATCAGCAAATCGCCCAGGCTTCGGTCATAAAGCCGGTTAAAAATACGGAAGCGTTTAATCTTAAGGCTTACCAGCGCGTAGCCGGAGAGCCGGGATTCACAGATTCGCCGGTATTTGTCCATTATCCACTGTTCGTTTTTCATGTCCTTCATCAGTAATATCTATCCCCCGCAGTATCATATAGTTTCATGAAAATATTTTATCCGTCCATGAATCATTGTAGCATATTCAGTGACGTAATTATAGGGATATTTCAGCGAAGATTAATTTCCGCCCGGCCTTGACTCCCATGTGCAAAAAGGCTATGATAAGTATATAGACATAAGGAAAACCGTGGTTCCCGTAAACAATATTTCGCATGGAGAAAAGAGGTTGAGGATTATGATGGGAACGATTTTTATTCTATTGGATGCTGTTTTTCTTCTGTTGCTTTTTGCCTACCTGGTGAGGAATACCGAAGCAGGAAAAGGCTTTTGGAGTAAGGCATATCACATGCTTTTGCTAGGGTGGCTGAAGGTGGATATCGCCATGTCCCAGGGGATGGAGTATGTGCATATCAGCCTTTCCCATATATGTAAAGGGTATCATTATACCACGGCAGGAGCGGATCGTATCCGCCGCAAGGAACAGCATCTGCGGGAATTCCGTCAGGAGCAGAAGGGCCAAGCCGAGGTTTACCGGAAAAGGGAAAAATTTAACAGGAAGATTCCTGAATAAGTATAGCGGGGTTCCCCGTGTGTTATAAAAAGATAAGAAAAAAGGAACAGCAGTCCGTGAGAATATCCGGATCCTGCTGTTCCTTTTTTTTACAGGCAATATTTTCTAAACCATGGCAAAGCAGTAAATAACTGCAATTATAATGCCGAGGATGGCTCCCGCCAGAACCTGTATCGGAGTATGGCCTACAAATTCCTTCAGCTTTTCTTCATAGGACAGGGGACTGCCCATATTGCGGAAAAAAGAACTCATTTCGTTAATAACCTGAGCCTGGATTCCGGTTTCGCGTCGTACCCCGCGGGCATCATACATGACGATGATCGCCAGAATAGCCGTAACGGCAAACTGAAAGCTGCCGCCGCCGTACCGGATGCCGGCCGCTGTAGCCAGGGCACATACGGTGGCGGAATGGGAGCTGGGCATTCCGCCGCTTCCCACAAGACGTTCCGCGTCAAAGCTTTTGTTGATGAAGGCGTAAATAATTGTTTTCAAGATCTGTGCAACGAGCCAGCCGGTAGCCGCGGCCATAAATACCACATTCGTAACCAGTGCATGTAAAAATCCCATAAAAAATCTCCATTCCGTCAAAACATATTATATGCCGGCAATAGCCGCAACTATGCATATTTTACCTTTTTTCGACAAGAAATGCAACTAACGGATTTAAACGGGCCCAAGAATAGGTTGATTGCTCCGGGGCAAAATGATACGATATAAACAAAAAGGAAAAGGGGTAAGGGTATGAAACAATTAAATGAAAAGGTAGCTATTGTTACAGGCGCGGGCCAGGGGATAGGACAAGGGATTGCGCTGTGTCTGGGGAAAAGAGGAGTAAAGGTCGTATGTGTGGGACGCCGTCCCGAACCCATTGAGGCTACAGCCAAGGAAATCCGTGATTTGGGAGGGGAAAGCTTCGCTATGACCTGTGATACCGCAGATCGGGACAGGGTAAAGGAAGTGGTCGCAAAAACGGTGGAAACCTACAAAACGGTGGATGTCATGATCAATAACGCACAGAGTCTGCCGGGCAGCGCTCCGGTGGAGGAGGTTACCTACGACATGATGTATACCGCCTGGTCCACGGGAACACTGGGATCCCTGAATTTTATGCAGGAGTGCTTCCCTTATATGAAGGAGCAGGGAGAAGGCAGGGTGGTCAATTTCGCATCCGCAACAGGGATGTTCGGTTACGCGGGGAACCTGGCTTATGCATGTAATAAGGAAGCGATCCGCGGACTGACCAAAATTGCCGCAAAGGAGTGGGGAAAATACGGAATCTGTGTGAACTGTGTGCTTCCCGGTGCAGAGTCACCGGCAGCAAAGATCTGGGCGGAGAAATTCCCGGAGAAATACGCGGAGATTCTGGAGCAGCAGCCCATGAAGCGTCTGGGGGATGCAGAAAAGGATATTGCCCCTGTTATCGCTTTCCTCAGCGGCCCGGACAGTTGCTATTATTCCGGACAGTGTCTGTTGGTAGACGGCGCATATTCCATAATGCCTTAATCCGGCAAAAAGGAACTGACCCACAGGGAGGAATGCTGCCCTGTGGGTTTTCTTTTGCCCGGAAAGGGCATAAAACAAAGTGGAGTGTTGCAGCAGAGTATGCTATGATTAAAATACTATTTTGAAAGAAAGCGGCAGTAAGGAACTGTCCACACAGTTCCGGAGAAAGCAGGGAGGGGATCTTACGGAAACGGAAAAGAAAAAAACGTGGAGTCTGAACCGTATGGTGGTCCTTATCATGATGGCGGGATATGCGGCTTTGCTCATACTTCTGTCTTGTATGGATTATTATCTGGTTGCGGATTATCAGAACCGGGGCAGAGAGCGGGAAATGGGGCTTTTGTCGGAGACTGCGGAATATGTGGAGAAAGCGGCAAAGGATCTGGACGAGATTCTTTATGACATTTACGCCAAAAATAAGAATTTTGAAGCGCTTACTGTTTTGCAGGAGGAAACGGAAGAATACAGCAATGCTTATGAGCTTTTTGACGCCATGAAAAGCAGGCTGTTCCTGCAGGAAAATATGCATGGGGTTTATATTTTTTACGGGGCCTTCCAGAAGAGTCTGTTCCAGTGTGATAAGGATATCATATCTTTTGACTCCCAGATGGAAATCAAGGACAGGCTCACGGTACTGCTGGGCCAGTCCAAAAACGGAGGAGACTGGCAGACTGTGGTTACGGCAGACGGCGTTTTCCGTACGCTCACCTATAAGAGGGGAAACGTGGCGGTATGCGGCGTTTTCAGCATGAACGGCAGGTTGGACGAGTTGGAGCGCACCGCAGGGGACGGGGCCGGCGTATCTATTGTTGAAGATGGAATGCTGTACCATGCGGAGGGAAAAGAGGATACGCTTGGAATAGCTGCGCAGACGAAGAACCAGGAAAAGTCCTTCCGCTATTGGAAGGATAACCGGTACGTATACGGCCGCAGGATTGAGAACAGCAGTATGTGGCTGTGTATGAGCATCCCGTGCAGGCTGTGGACCTATATGAATGTGCCTCAGCTGTTATTGCTCATCGTTACGTTGTTTTCTGTTCTGGCGGTATACTGGCTCTACCGGTTTATCCGCCGGGAGCTGGTATGGCCTCTCCGGGATCTGACGGAAACCATGAACCGGATCCGGCAGGGAGAATGGAATGCCCGCACCGGATCCCGCGGCCATCTGAAGGAAATCCAGGAGGTTGGTGAAACATTGACGGCTATGGTATCGGAAATTGAAAAGCAGAAAATGCGTTCTTATGAAGAAACCATAGAAAAGCAGAAGGCGCAGATGCAGTATCTCCAGCTTCAGCTGAAGCCCCATTTTTACCTGAACGGACTGAAAACCTTAAATGCGCTCACGCTGGCAAAGGACTGGGAGAAATCCCAGGAGCTGATCCTGCATATCTCCGAGCATCTGCGCTACCTTCTGCAGACGGAACGGGAGCTGGTAACGCTGGGAGCGGAACTGAACTATGTGCGCAATTATATAGAGCTGCAGAAGTCCATGACAGGGCGCCCCGTGGTCTGCGGGATCCGGGAAGAGGAAGGGACGGCGGATTATCTCGTTCCCACCCTGTGTGTGCAGACTTTTGTGGAGAACAGCGTGAAATATGCCAAGCTGGGTGCGCCGGGACTGGAGCTTGCCATCCGGGTATGTGTACAGCGGCTGCAGACGGAGGACGGGATATATCTGGATATTATGGTGTCGGATAACGGCGGGGGGTATCCGGATAATATCCTGGAGGAAATCAACGCGGATGCCCGGAAGGGGACGCGGAGCGTGGGGATCCATAATCTGAAAAGAAGATGTGCTCTTATATATGAAGGAAAAGCGGAATATAATTTCTATAACGGCGGCGGGGCTGTGAGCGAACTGATTGTGCCGGTAATCAATCCGGACAGGCAGGGGATAAGGGGAGAAACGGATGAATGTATTGATAGTTGATGATCAGAAAGCGATTGTGGAAAGCTTAAGGGACGGCATCCGGTGGAAGGATTTGGGCGTGGAGAAGGTATATACGGCCTGCAGTGCAAGGGAGGCCAAGCTGGTGTTGGTGAATTTTCCTGTGGATGTGATGTTGAGCGATATTGAAATGCCGGAGGAGGACGGTTTGGAGCTGTGCCAGTGGGCGAAAGAAAGCCTTCCCTCCCTGGAATGCATTTTTCTGACTTCCCATGCCGATTTTTCTTATGCAAGGGAGGCTATCCGTCTGGGAAGCTTTGATTACATCCTTCAGCCGGTACGGTATGAAGAGGTGGAGGCGGTGCTGCGTAAGGCGGAGGGGAAAATACGGGAAAACCAGAGTGTCAGGCAGCTTCAGAACACAAGAAAGCTGGTGGTGGAACAGCGGGATACCATTCTGGAAGCGTTATGCATGAAGCTGCGTCAGGGGAAGGAGGCGGATGCGGAACAGATTTTCAGCACGCTGGCGGAGCTGCTGCAGCCTGATTTTAAAGAAGCCGCTTTTTATCCGGCCGCGGTCCGTATTACCAAATGGAACCGGGTAACCAATACCTGGGATGAAAAGCTGGTACGTCTGGTTATCCGGAATGTGCTGGAAGAACTGTTTGCCCCGGCTCATGGTGTGACCTGCATATCCTCCATGCAGGAGGGTGGTTTCGGGCTTCTGGTTGCGGTGGAGGACAGCCTGTCCGATGAAGGGAAATGGGATGTCGGCCTTCGGGATTTTTATGATTTTATAGAAGCCCAGATGGATTTTTCCATAGCGGTATATATGGGAACAAAGCTGCCGTTTACCGGCGAAGGGAAGCCGGGGCCGGCTATCGGCGGGAGGCTTTGGTTTCTTGCCGGCGCGGGGGAGGTGTTGAACCCGTCCGGAAAAAGCGGCATTTTCAGGCTGGCCGATATAGCCGGCGGGAAGCAGGAAAAGGACGGTGCGGAGGATGAGCCGGTTCAGAGGGCTGTGGCATATATCAAAGCCAATCTGAACAAGAATATATCACGCACCGATGTGGCCGAACTGGTGCATCTGAATGAGGAGTATTTTTCACGCCTGTTTAAACAGCAGACAGGGGAAACCTTCAAGGATTATGTCCTGCTGGAAAAGATGAATATGGCAAAGACGCTCCTGGAACACTCCCGGCTGTCCATCAGTATTGTGGCATCCAAGGTGGGCTACGATAACTTTTCCCATTTTTCCAGAATGTTTAAAAAAATCACCGATATGACGCCTCAGGAATACCGGAAGGAAAAACGGATGCTTTAAAGGAGAATGGGACATACTGCTATTATATTTGTCGGAAAGAAGGAAAGAGGAGATGACATTTGATGCAGTATATTATGAGCCGGACAGTTTGGAGTATCCCCTGGGGCGGCAGCTGAAGGAACAGTTTTCCGGCCTTCCCTGGATTCCTGTCGAGAGCCATAATTCCATAAAGGAAATGCAGGAAAAGCCGAATTCGGAGTTCGGGCATATGAAAAGGAATCTGATTATAGGGACCAGAAAAACACATAAGTATGTGGAAAACCATAAGGTGTCGGATTATCTGGTGCCCTTTACCTCTTCCGGCTGTACCGCCATGTGCCTGTATTGCTATTTGGTCTGTAACTATAATAAATGCGCCTATCTCAGACTTTTTGTAAACCGGGAACAGATGATGGACCGGCTGCTGAAACGTTCCCTGAAAGAACCCGGGCGGACTTATGAAATCGGAAGCAACAGCGATCTGGTACTGGAAAATACCATAACCGATAATCTGTTATATACGATTCCCCGTTTTGCCAGGGAGGGAAACGGCGCCCTGACTTTTCCGACCAAATTCAAGATGGTGGATCCCCTGCTTTCCCTGGATCATCAAGGGAAAGTGATCTTCCGTATGAGCGTGAATCCTCAGCCGGTAATCAGCCGGATCGAGCTGGGAACCTCCTCCCTGAAGGAACGGATCCGTGCGGTTAACCGGATGTGTGAGGCGGGTTATCCCTGCGGGCTGCTCATAGCGCCGGTGATATTGACGGACGGCTGGAAGGAGCAGTACCGGGGGCTTCTGGAGGAACTGGAGGAAGGGCTTTCTGTTAAAATGAAAAAAAGCATGTTTTTGGAAATCATTCTCATGACATACAGCTATGTCCACCGGGCTATTAACGAAGAGGCTTTTCCCATGGCCCCGGATTTGTATGATAAAGAGCTGATGACAGGAAGAGGCAGGGGCAGATATTGCTACCGTCCCGAGGTGCGGGCGGAGGCGGAGGCTTTTTTACGGGAAGAAATCAGAAGGATCCTGGGAAGCACGCCGATTCTGTACATCAGTTGAGAAAGATTATCGCTAAGAAGATCCTGCCGCTCTTGTGCTGCAGGGAATATATGATTATAATAGGGTTTGAACAAATCATACTAAAATAGTAGGATATGTTCAAACCCTTTTTATACCTTCCGCAGGCAGAAGGTATTTGACATGAAAACAAAAATGCAGGTTTGCGTTATTTTAACAGCAATCAGGAAAGGATGCGCCAACGTGCGCAGAGAGGAGAAAAGATGATAAATATTCAGAAAGCGGCGATTATCGGATGCGGTTTTGTTGGGGCTTCTTCCGCATTCAGCCTGATACACAAGGGATTATTTTCAGAATTGGTATTGCTTGACGCCAATCATAAGAAGGCGGAGGGGGAGGCCATGGATTTGAGCCACGGGCGTCCGTTTGTCAAGCCGGTTAAAATATATGCGGGGAGTTATGACGATATCAGCGACTGCTCCCTGATAATCATTACCGCGGGGGCAAACCAGAAGCCGGGGGAAACCAGGCTGGATCTGGTGCATAAGAATGTGGCTATTTTAAAATCCATTATACCGGAAATCACGGGCAGAGGTTTTGAAGGAATTTTAATGATCGTGGCGAACCCGGTGGATATCCTTACCTATGCGGCCCTGAAAATTTCCGGGTTTCCGAAGGAACGGGTTATAGGGAGCGGTACGGTGCTGGATACAGCCCGGTTCCGGTATCTGCTCAGTGAACATCTGCAGGTGGACAGCCGCAGTGTCCATGCATTTATTATCGGAGAACACGGTGACAGCGAGCTGGCTGTTTGGAGCGGGGCCAATGTCTCGGGAATTGATATCAACAGCTTTTGTGAGCTGAGAGGATATTATGATCATATGGAGTCCATGGAGAAAATTTACCGGAATGTCCGTGACAGCGCATACGATATCATCGAACGCAAAGGGGCTACCTATTACGGTGTGGCTATGGCCGTCAGCCGGATAACAGAAAGCATTATCCGCAATGAACATTCCGTTATGCCGGTATCCAGTTTTATTGACGGGCCATACGGGCTGACGGATATCTGCCTCAGCGTACCTACCATAGTCGGACAGAACGGGGCGGAAAAGGTTCTGGAGATCCCTTTGGACAGTAAAGAAAAGGAACAGTTATGCGAATCGGCAGGGGAACTGAAAAAAGTGATTGCCGGCCTGAATCTTTAAAATGATAATTATTCTTATTATTGATTCTTGAAAAACTGTCCCATGCATGGTACAATGCAATTGGTTAGAATAAACTAACTAATTGCGTTAATACTATTGACGTGACAGTTCAGACGGCCCCTTGTGTCCTGTGGCATCCCCCTCCCCTCCTTTTCCCTG
>URMK01000093.1 GCA_900548905.1 uncultured Lachnospiraceae bacterium
GGGCAGCGGGACGCACAGGGAAGCAGGGCCGGGGGACGCCAAACTTTTTTATCTGTACCCTTTTCTGAGGTATCGTTACCAATTACAGAAAGGGTATGTTATAATCATAGAAGGGATGCAGGGAGCCGCGGCAGGCTCCGGATGTTTACAAGGGGGAGAAACAGAACATTGGAGAGCAGGGAACATAAGAAAAGAATAAACAGGGTGGATGTGCAGGTCTTTATTATGACCATAGTGATAGTGGTTATTTCCTGCAGCCTGATATTCCTGATTAATTACGGGCTGTCTTATAACAGCATGATCGAGGATTTAAAACACAGGGCGTCGAATATCCATGATTATTTGGAAAAATATCTGGATGCGGAGATGTTTTATGAATTAAATGAAAAAGCGGATGAGGATTCGGATCTGTACCGGAATTCCCGCCGGAGGCTGGAGAATGCCCGGAATGCGGCGGGGGTACGTTACCTGTATACCGCCAAAGTGACGGAAAAAGGCCAGTTTATTTATCTGGTGGACGGGCTTCCCGTGGACAGTGCAGATTTCCGTTACGTGGGGGATGCCCTTGAAGCGGAATGCATTCCTGATATGAAGCGGGCCATTGCGGGGGAAACGGTATTTCCCGATGAAATCAATCGAACCACCTGGGGGCCGGTGTTTATCTCTTATTTTCCCATGCATGACGGGGATAAGGTAATCGGTGTGCTGGGAATAGAATTTGATGCCACCAGCCAGTACAACACATACCGCCTGATGAAAATAACGACGCCTGTGGTCCTTCTTCTGTCCTGTATTGCGGCGGCTGTTATCGCCGTTCTGATGTTCCGCCGGATATCCAATCCTTTGTATAAGGATTTATCCAATACGGACATGCTCACCGGACTGAAAAACCGGAACGCGTTTGAGGTGGATCTCCATAATTGGGATCAGCATACGGATAAGGCTGGCCTGGCTATCCTTTCTTTTGATCTGGATCGTCTGAAGGATGTGAACGATCTTTACGGTCATGCCAAAGGGGACGAGTATCTGATTCTCGGCAGCTCCATCATAGAGGAAGCCCTTTATGGAAAATGTGTGTTGTACCGCATCGGCGGAGATGAGTTCGTGGCGGTAATACAGAATGGAAAGCCGGAAGAGGTAGAGGGGATGCTCCGGGAAATCCGGGTTATGGCGGAACAGGAGAGCAGGAACCAGGGATTTGAGGTGAGCATATCCGCAGGCTATGCCTTCTATGACTCCCGGCAGGATAAGGCACTGGCCGATACACTCAGGCGTTCCGATGCGTATATGTACCGGACGAAAAGAAGCCGGTGGGATGAGAAAACGGATAATGCGGACGGGAAAAAGGCCGATGAAGCCGGCGGGGAAGGAGGCGTATTTGGAAAAGATAGCGGATATTATAAATGAAAACTATGACAGGCATGTGAAACAGGTGCTGTTTTACAGGGACGGAGGAAGCCTGTCCTATACTGTGGAAACGGACAGAGGTCCCTGTTTTCTGCGTATTGTCCGTCCCCAACTGATGGATACGGCGCTGCAGGCCGTTGAGATACAGCTTTTTCTGATGCAAAAGAAGTTCCCCGTACCGCAGATTATATCCACGGCAAAGGGGGAGCCTTACATACGGCAGGAGGAGAAAGGAGAGCCATATCTGTATATCCTGTATGAGTATATCGAAGGCGGGGATCCGTCACCGGAGGACATGGAACAGGCGGGAGAGCTTACCGGCCGGCTTCATCAATGCATGGAGACGTATGGAGGAGCGCTTTACGAACGGGATAAATATTTCTTCATTGACCGCTACCTGGACATTCTCCGTAAGAAGAAGTATCCCCGTGCGGATGCCTTTGAGGCCTATGGGAATGCTGTCTGGGAAAAGGTTAAGCAGCTCCCTTACGGTTATTGCCACGGTGATTTATACAGAAATAATATTTATAAAGCCAGTACCGGAGAGCTTTATGTCCTGGACTTCGACACCTCCTGCAGAACTTTTCCCGTGTACGACATCGCATTATTCTGTAATGAAACGGATTATTTCACCTTCCGGGAGGATGCCATGGGGAAAACGGCGGACATGCTGGAACGGTTTCTGAAGGGTTATCAAAGGTACAAACGCGTGAGCCGGGAAGAGCAGGAAGCGGTATATGATCTGCTGGCCGTATATCATTTCCAGCTTCAGGCCATCATTATTGAAATTTACGGGCCGGACTGCGTTGACGATGCGTTCCTGGATAACCAGCTGGACTGGTTGCTGCGATGGAGGGCGCAATGTGATGCCCGGCGGGGACAGCGGACGGGAAATGAAGAAGAACCGATAAAACAACAAAAGGAAAACAATTAAGAAAAAGGAGCAAGCGTCATGGAAGAAATGAAAAAGATCAAACCGGGTGATTCCAATCATATTACAAGGGAATATTTTGATTCCCTGCTGCTGGAAATGCGTCATCTGGACGGCTCCCTGCCTGATACGAAGCTGGAGCTGTTCGGAGAACGCTTCTCCACACCGGTTATGACCGCCGCATTATCCCATCTGGACAATGTGCGGGAAAACGGAATGGCTGTTATGGCGGAAGGTGCGCATCTGGCGGATGCGGTGAGCTGGGCCGGCATGGGGGATGAAGAAGAACTTGAAAAAATTACAGGAACCGGAGCCAGAACGGTTAAAATTATTAAGCCATATAAAGATAACGCTTATATTTTGAAAAGAATAGCCCATGCGGAAAAATGCGGCGCCATGGCTGTGGGCATGGATATGGATCATGCTTTCTCCGGTAACGGAAGCTATGATGTGGTATGCGGCATGGAAATGCGGCCGAAGTCTGCGGAAGAACTGAAAGAGTTTGTCAGGGCGACCAGTCTGCCTTTTGTGGTAAAAGGCGTGCTCAGTGTAAAGGATGCGGTGAAGTGTCTGGAAGCAGGCGTAAAGGGCATCGTGGTATCCCATCATCACGGGATTATGGATTATGCCGTTCCTCCGCTGTTGATCCTTCCGGAGATAGCCCGGGCTGTGCAGAAGCAGATTCCCATATTTGTTGACTGCGGTGTCGAAAGCGGCGCGGATGTATTTAAGGCATTGGCTCTCGGCGCGGATGCCGTTTGTGTGGGAAGGGCGCTGATGGGTCCCCTTCGGGAAAACGGGGCACAGGGCGTGCGTGAAAAAATCGTTTCCCTCACAGAAGAACTGGCAGGCATGATGGCCCGGACCGGTTCCCCGGATTTGGCACATATTGATCCGTCTGTTATATGGAAAAGATAATTTGTTTTCTTACACAAAGCGCCGCTCTGTATTGAGAGGCGCTTTGTGTAAGACGGTAAAAGCAAATAGGCGGGCGGGGGAAGCAGGAACCGGCTCCCACAGTCTTGTGAATCAATCGGAATGGTACATAAATTACGGGAAAGAGGATGTTAAAAAGTATTTTCTACAAATGCCGAAAATAAGCTTGACAATTATATAAGACAATTGTAGAATAAAAACATAGACAGCTGTCTTAAAGGAGTTGATAAGATGAAACAGATGAAAAAATTACCGGACGCGGAGTTTGACATTATGAAAGTGGTATGGGCGAATGAGCCGCCGGTTACCACAAGCATCATTATGGAACAGCTTGGGAATGAAAAAGGCTGGAAAGCACAGACCGTCATCTCCCTCATGCTCCGGCTGGCCGAACGTGGCTTTTTAAGCACAGAGAAAAGAGGAAAGGAACGGGTGTATTATCCTCTCATAAGCAAGGACGATTACCTGAAGTTTGAAACGAGTAATTTTATGAAGCAGTATCACGACAATTCTTTCCTCGATCTTGTGAACACGCTGTATGCGGACAAAGCATTGACGGACAGGGATATTGACGAATTGCTCCAATGGGCAAAGAAACGGAGGGAATAGTATGAGGAGCTTTCCGGTTACACTGCTGATATGCTCTGTTACCATGTCGGTGACCGCACTTTGTTACATGGCAGTATCCCCCTTTTTAGCGAAGTACTATTCGGTAAAAGTCCGCTATTACTCATGGCTTGTCATTGTGTTCGGGCTGATTATCCCATTCCGGCCGAAATGCAGCAATGCTATTGTCAAAGTGAATATTCCGGACAGTACGGCCGGGCCGGCGGTTAGGATAGGGGCAGGGGCTGCGGCCGCCGTCCCTGTATCCGGCCCGCATACGATTTCTGCGTCTTTGCCCGTTATACCCTGGTGGCAGATTACAGCGGCATTATGGCTGGCAGGTATGATACTATTTCTTGTTTACCATATAATCAGGCATTACCGTTTTTTAAAGCTGGTGTCACGTTGGAGTGATGATATCACCGACAACCGGACACTGGTACTGTTCCAAAGCTTAAAAACACAAATGGGCCTGTCCCAAAAGATAGGGCTGCAGACTTGCGAAAGCATCGGAAGCCCTATGATGACAGGTTTTGCAAAACCCCGCATCCTGCTGCCGGCGGCAGACTTCACCACAGAGGAGCTCCGTCTCATCCTCAGGCACGAGCTTGTCCATTATAAACGGAAGGATCTTTGGTATAAAAGCCTGGTGCTGCTGGCAAATGCAATCCACTGGTTTAATCCCATTGTATATCTGATGACACAGGCGGTTGACTGTCAATGTGAATTGTCCTGCGACGAGGAAGTTGTGCGCGGTACGGGGGCGGATACACGCCAATATTACTGCGAAACGATTATTGGTGTGATCCGATACCAATCGAAACAAAAAACAGCGTTATCAACCTTTTTTTACAGAGGTAAAAAAGGAATGAAAGAAAGGATATTTTCAATTATGGATATGAATAAAAAGAAAACAGGGCTTTCCATCCTTTGCGGTGTGCTCACCCTGACTCTGGGTATGAGTTTTACTTTGGCGGCAAAGGCGGAGACACAGAAGCCTCCTGAAATGATTCAGGAAGATATTAAAGAAGATTTAGCATTTTCGTACGGATTTGTGCCGGATCCCCAAATCTATTCCCGGTATTCCGGCCTTGGAATCACCATCGCTGAGGATGGGCAGCAGTTGTTATACAACGGGCAGAGAGTACGGCTCTTTGTCGATGAAGATTCCAGGGATCAGGCATTCTTTTTAGATGATGCAGGGGAACTTGACCTGGCGGTTACCCGAAATGCGGACGGCAGCATAGCAGGGATTGAAAGCATATCTGCGGATAAGGCACAGAAGTATCGTTCCGCATTCTTTGCCGACGATGTCCGGGCCGCCTCAATCGCGCAGAATGCATCAGTAAGTAATGCCCCGGATGCCGGAGGAAAAACAAAATACGATGCGTATCTGGCATATGGAATCAAACTCTCTGCGGACGGCGGTACGATGTATTACAACGGACAACGTGTGAAGCTTCTTTTGGATATTCTTTCAGATGGCTCCGCGGAGGCATATTGGACCGACGAAGCCGGAACGGCCAGTTTATCGGTAGTCAGAGCTTCCGACGGCCAAATAACCGGTATCGAAAGGATATCGGAGGAACAGGCACAGGAATACCGATCCGCATTGGATGCACGCGAAAAGAAGGCATTGGATGGATTGGAAGAAAAGGTGGAAAATAAAGTGAAAGAGAAGTTCCCGGAGGACAGCTAAGGCAGTCCCGGCGGATGGAATGTGGCCGGACAGACAGGAAAAACAGAATAACCGGTAAAGGGTTCCGGTATCGTTGGGGCAGCCCCGGCTGTCATGACGGTACCGGAGTCTTTTTAGGTGTACCAGGAAGGTAGGGGACCGTGGGTTGGAGGTATATTCGCTTTTGTTCATAATTTATTCATAAATAAGTTACATATTGTTCATTTGCCTTGGAGCGGACTTCAGGGAATAGAATATATCATACAGTCAGCGCATGCGGTCAGGGCAGGGAATGACGGCACGCGAATGTAACAGTTCTGACGAGTCTGAACTGTTACTTGCAGACACATTTATTTATTACATTACCGTCTCTGTCTATTGACGCAGGAGCGTAATTGACTGTATACTTATTGATTGGAGCCTGTAAGAAAACGGTATTCCAAGAATACCGGCTTGCAAACGATATGCATGTAAAGGTTATACATGCAGACGAGGTGCATACGAAATCGCCCAAGGCGGAGGGGTTCCGACAGAGAGTGAGATACGATGTAACGGTCCGTTTTTTCAGTTATATGCAAACCCTGTGAAAAACGCCTGCGGCGTTTGTGTTATGCATATCCGGATCATTATCGTCCGGTGTTGCAGTAAATACGCAGGACGGCGGGGTAGTTACGATAATACATATAGTTTTATGAATATATAACAAAATGCAGCAGATGCCACGGAGGCGTCGGGTTCCCTAAGGGAAGCGGACTTTCAAGGCGTCTGTCTTTTTTTGTGACAGGCAGTCACCGGCTATCAGACGAAAAGAAAACGGCCGGTGCTTCTGCCGGAAAGGGGCAGGCAGAAAACAGGAGGAGATTCCAGTGAGGAAAAAGAGAGTAACAGCATTGCTATGCGCTGCGGTCATTGCGGCTGCCGGACTTATGGGCTGTCAGGGAACGGAGGCGCCGGCGGCGGTGCAGACAGACGCGGCGGAAAAAGAAAGCGTGGCGGGCGGCAGCCCGGAAGGGACAAAGGAAGCCGCAGCGGACAGCGTAATTGTAACCATGCCCACAACTTCGGAGCCGGAAGCCGGATTTAACCCCGTATACGGCTGGGGGGCCGGTGAGCATGTGCATGAGCCGCTGATCCAGAGCACCCTTACCACCACTACGGCGGATTTGAAAATAGGCAGGGATCTTGCCGTGGATTATTCCGTAAGCGAGGACGGACTGACCTGGACGGTGACCATACGGGACGATGTGAAATTTACGGACGGAGAGCCTTTGACCGCGTCCGATGTAGCTTTTACCTATAACCTTTGCGTGGAAAACAGCAGTGTCAATGATTTTACCATGCTGAAGGAAGCGGTGGCAGTAGACGGCACCACGGTGGAATTCCATATGAATACGCCTTTTTCCATCTGGCCATATACGATGGCGATTGTGGGGATTGTGCCGGAGCATGCCTACGATGAGAACTACGGACAGAATCCTATCGGATCGGGCCGTTATATTATGAAGCAGTGGGACAAGGGACAGCAGGTGATTTTCGAAGCCAATCCCGATTATTATGGGGATGAGGTGAAGATGAAAAAGCTGACCGTTCTTTTTATGGATGAGGATGCGGCGCTGGCGGCTGCCATGGCGGGGCAGGTGGATGTGGCCCATACGGCGGCGTCCTATGCGGATCAGAATATAGAAGATTATAGTATTTTTCAGGTAGCCAGTGTGGATAACAGAGGAATTAACCTTCCTGTAATTCCGGTGGAGGATCGAAACGGCGTGACGGTAGGGAATGCAGTTACCTCCGATATCGCTGTTCGGCGTGCTGTCAACATAGGTATAGACAGGGAGGAAATGATTACCAATGTGCTCGGCGGTTATGGAACACCGGCATATAGTGTGTGTGACAAAATGCCCTGGTACAATGCAGAAGCACAGGTGGAGTATGATCCGGACGGAGCGAAAAAGATACTGGAGGATGCAGGCTGGATACCCGGAGCGGATGGAATCCGGGAGAAAGATGGTCTCAGGGCCGCTTTTACGGTAATGTATACACCAGGAGATTCCGTGCGTCAGGCATTGGCAGAGGATTTGGCAAACCAGTGTGCGGAGCTTGGAATTGAAGTTACGACAGAAGGCGCAGGATGGGATGTCGCCTATGATAAGGCGTTATCCCAGCCGCTTGTATGGGGATGGGGCGCACATACGCCCATGGAGCTGTATAATATTTACCACACCCTTCCTGATACAGGAAGCGCGGAATACTCTCCTTATTCCAACAGTACGGTGGATTCCTATATGGAGGAAGCGCTGAGGGCTTCCGATCTGGAAGAGTCCTACGACCTGTGGCAGAAGGCGCAGTGGGACGGTACTTCCGGTGTGACACAGGAAGGGGATATCCCCTGGGTATGGCTGTGTAATGTAGATCATTTATATTATGTAAGAAGCGGCCTGCAGGTGGCGGAGCAGAAAATACATCCTCACGGACATGGCTGGTCAATTGTAAATAATGTGGATCAATGGGAGTGGAGCGAATAGTGAAACACAACCTTTTAATCAGGATGATGGGCAGAAAATTTATAAGGATGCTATTGCTGTTGATTACGGTAAGTATTGTGACATTTACGCTGGTGAGCATGTCGCCTATCGATCCGCTGCAGGCCAATGTGGGGCAGGCGGCACTGGGAGCGATGAGTCAGGAACAGAAGGCAAAGCTGGAGGAATACTGGGGGGTAAATATCCCCCCGGTACGCCGGTATTTAAACTGGGCACGAGATTTTGTAAGGGGGGATATGGGAACCTCCCTTCTTTACCGCCAGCCGGTATCCCGGGTAATCGGTGTCAAGCTGTCCAATTCCCTTTTCCTTATGATTATAGCATGGCTGATATCCGGGTTACTGGGGCTGCTGCTGGGTATTTTGGCAGGGATTTTCCGGGGAAACTGGATAGATCGGATTATTAAGGGATACTCTCTTCTCATTTCCAGTACACCGGTTTTCTGGCTGGCCCTTTTACTCCTTCTTGTTTTTGCCGTATGGCTGAAGGTACTTCCTATCGGTCTGAGCGTTCCTATCGGTGTGGAAAGCGCTGGTGTTACTTTTCTGGACAGAGTACGGCATGCCATTCTTCCGGCGGTCACCCTGAGTATTACCGGAGTGGCGGGGGTAACACTGCATACCAGAGAAAAAATGATCGATGTCATGGAGAGCGATTATATGCTGTTTGCCAGAGCCAGAGGGGAGAGCTTGTGGACTATGGTCAGAAGGCATGGGCTAAGGAATATCCTTCTGCCTGCCATAACGCTGCAGTTTGCCTCCGTCAGTGAAATTATAGGAGGATCTGTCCTGGTGGAACAGGTATTCTCTTATCCCGGTTTGGGACAGGCGGCGGTAACGGCCGGGACAGGCAGCGATGTCCCTCTTTTGCTGGGAATCACCGTTGTAACGGCAGCTATTGTTTTCTTCGGCAATTTTATGGCAGATCTTCTCTATGGACTCATTGATCCCCGCATGCGGAAGGGAGAGGAGGTATCATGAACCGGAGAAAGAAAACAATCCTGCTTTTTAGCCTGGCGCTTCTTTTTCTGGCTGTCGTGACACTGTCCGGGCTTTTCTGCTATGAGAGTGCGAGAAAAACAGACTTTTCCTTAAAAAATCTCATGCCTCAGATAAAGTATCCTTTTGGAACAGACTGGATGGGAAGGAATATGCTTGCACGGACACTTACGGGGCTGTCCTTAAGTATCCGCATCGGCATGTGTACGGCCGGCATAAGCGCACTGCTTGCTCTTGTGCTGGGAATTATGTCTGCCGTGCTGGGAAAAAAGGTGGATGCGCTCATATCCTTTGTAATCGATACCCTTATGGGAATTCCCCATATTCTTTTGCTGCTGCTTATATCCTACGCTTTCGGCAAAGGCTTCAAAGGGGTGGTTTTGGGGGTGGCGCTGACCCACTGGCCGTCTCTTGCCAGAGTTATCAGGGGAGAGGTGATGCAGCTTAAAGAAAGCGAATACATTCAGATTGCCGCAAGACTGGGGCAGAGTAAGCTGCGGATAGCGTGGCGCCATATGGTGCCTCACCTGTTTCCTCAGTTTGTAATAGGGCTGATTCTGATGTTTCCCCATGCCATTCTGCATGAAGCAAGCATTACCTTCCTGGGCTTCGGACTTTCCTCCGAACAGCCGGCGATAGGTATTATTTTGTCGGAGAGCATGCGTTACCTGATTACGGGAAAATGGTGGCTGGCATTACTGCCGGGGATGATGCTGGTCCTGACGGTGGTCTTGTTTGATGTCGCGGGAAATTCCCTGCGCAGGATTCTGGATCCTTACAGTGCACAGGAATAAAAAGTCATGCGACCAGCGGAATTGAACGTTTACGGTTTGTTGCCTGTACTGCCGAATGATGAATGTCTGCCCGCCCGGGGCAGGACCATTTATGACGGAAAGCCCATCCGGGATGAAAGCCTGTCTTCAGATGGGCAGCCTATCTAAAAGGGGCAGGGAGAGTGAATATGAGCTGTGGTAATAAATTTCATATCCTGGAAATCCGGGATCTGTCCATATCCTTCCTCCAATATGAAAAAGGGACAAAACAGGTGGATCTGCCGGTTATATCCCGGCTGAATGTGACGGTGCATGAAGGAGAGATTGTGGCGGTAGTGGGATCCAGCGGATCGGGAAAAAGCCTTCTGGCCCATGCAATTCTGGGGCTGCTGCCGGCGAATGCCGCTTGCAGAGGGGATTTCTTCTTTTTACAGGAGCCTCTTACCCCGGAGCGTATGGAACAGCTGCGGGGGAAGGAGATCGCCCTGGTACCCCAGAGCGTCACTTATCTGGACCCTTTGATGAAGGTGGGAAAACAGGTGAGAAAGGGGCGCGTCGACAGGGAAACTGTCAGCCGGCAGCGTGAGCTTTTCGAACAATACGGCCTTTCCCGGGAGGCGGAGGGGAACTATCCCTTTGCCTGTTCGGGCGGGATGAGCAGGCGTATTCTGCTGGCAACGGCCCTGATGGAACATCCCAGGCTGATTATCGCCGATGAACCGACTCCCGGTATGGAGCTGTCCCTGGCCCGGAAGGCCATGGAGGATTTCCGCCGGTTCGCAGATGAGGGAAACGGGGTGCTGCTGATTACCCACGATATAGAACTGGCGTTACAGGTGGCGGATCGCATTGCGGTTTTTTACGCGGGCACGACCGTGGAGGAAGCGCTGGTAAGCGATTTTGAATCGGAAGAACTACTTCGCCATCCTTATACCAAGGCTCTGTGGAGGGCGATGCCGCGAAACGGTTTTCAGCCTATAAGCGGGGTACAGCCATATGTAAAGGATTTGCCGAAGGGGTGTGTATTCGGGCCCAGATGTCCTGTTTTTTCACCGGAGTGTGAAGGGGAGATCCCGGAGCGGGTGATACGCTGCGGCACGGTGCGCTGCATAAAATGCGGGGAGGATTCCTCCCACCATCATCACGGAGGGAAGGAGGCACACGGACATGCTGGAGGCTGAAGATATCACATTTTCATATAAAAAAGGGGAAAAACCGGTACTGGATCGCGTGAGCCTTACAGTAGAGCCGGGGGAACGGGTGGGGATACTCGGCCCCAGCGGCTATGGAAAAACCACGCTGATGAAAATCCTGGCGGGCTACCTGAAGCCGGATTCCGGCAGAGTGCTTCTGGACGGAAAACCGCTGTTTGAAAAAGCAGGTTTTCCGGGACGCAGATTATGGGGCAGATCCGGCTGCTGCCAGGGGGACAGCCCTCGCTACTGCCAGGGTGGTAGCAAGGGCTACTGCCCTGTGCAGATGGTCTGGCAGCATCCGGAAAGGGCGGTGAATCCCCGGCTTACCCTGGGAGAGACGCTGAAAGAGGCGGATCGGATTGATCGGCAGCTGGAGATCGGCCTGGGGATCGAAGAGGATTGGAAAACCCGGTATCCCCGGGAACTGTCGGGGGGAGAGCTGCAGAGGTTCTGTATTGCCAGGGCATTGGGACAGAGAACCAGATATCTGATCGCGGATGAAATCAGTACCATGCTCGACATGATTACCCAAGGACAGATATGGAATTTCCTGATTGAGGAAACGTCCAAGCGTAACATAGGAATGCTGGTGGTCAGCCATAGCAGGGAACTGCTGGATTACATCTGCACAAGGCAGATAACGCTTTAATCCGGGGCACCGCGGCCCGGAGGGAAAGGAAGGACAGAATGGATACACAGGAAATATTGCAGAAATATAAAAACGGGCAGATGTCGTTGGAGGAGGCGGAAGCGTATCTGAAACGGCAGCCCTTTGAGGAGATGGGCTATGCCAAACTGGATTCCCACAGAAAACTGCGCTCTGGGTTTGCGGAAGTGATTTTCTGCAGCGGGAAAGCGGATCTTCACCTCCTGGAGATTTTCAGGCGCCTTTATGAGGAAGAAGGGGAGGTGCTGGGGACGAGAGCGTCACTTCACCAGTATGAACTGCTTAAGAAGGAATTTCCCCGGACACAGTACGATGAAATCGCAGGGATTATCAAAATAGAAAAAGAGGGCAAGAAGAAAATCGGGAAGATAGCAGTGTGCACGGCGGGTACCGCAGATATCCCGGTTGCGGAGGAGGCGGCACAGACCGCGGAGTTTTTCGGATCCTATGTGGAGCGTATTTACGATGTGGGAGTGAGCGGCATCCATCGCCTGATGTCCAGACTGGATGTCATTCAAAGCGCCAACTGTGTGGTGGCGGTGGCAGGTATGGAAGGGGCTCTTGCCAGCGTGATCGGAGGCCTGGTAAGCAACCCGGTGCTTGCGGTTCCCACCTCTGTGGGCTACGGCGCGAATATGCATGGATTATCCGCCCTTCTGACGATGATCAATTCCTGCGCCAATGGAATCGCGGTGCTGAATATCGACAACGGCTACGGCGCCGGGTATATGGCTACACAGATAAACCGCCTTGCGGAAAAAAATGCGTAACGGTTCGTCAGGCCATCGCGTTTACTGCGCGGACTGTAAGAAAGTGATTCAGGAGTGCATAAATACAAAAAATGAATCTGAAGAGGAGACAAAACATGAGTAATATGCTGTATTTGGAATGCCTTTCGGGTATCAGCGGGGATATGACCGTAGCCGCCCTGCTGGATCTGGGTGCTGACAGACAAGTGCTGGAAAAAGCGCTGGAGAGCCTTCCCGTGGACGGTTTTTCCATTGAAATCAAGCGGGTGGTGAAATCCGGGCTGGACGTCTGTGACTTCCATGTGGTACTGGATCAGAAACACGAAAATCATGACCACGATATGGAATATCTTCATGGGAAGGAAACGCCTTCCTATGCACAAGAGAATACGGGGCTGGAGCATGCTCATAAAGGGGCGGAACATGCCCATGTGCATGATCATGAAGGAGCGGAACATCCGCATGTGCATGATCATAAGGGAGAGGAACATCCGCATGTGCATGATCATGAGGGAGCGGAACATCCGCACATCCATGATCATAAGGGAGAGGAACATCCGCATGTGCATGATCATGAGGGAGCGGAACGTCCGCACATCCATGATCATGAGGGAACGGAACATCCGCATGTGCATGTTCAGGAAGGGGGAGAACACCATCATCCCCACGAACACAGAGGGCTTCAGGAAATTCTTGCTATCATCAGCCGTGCAGAGATAACGGACAGGGCCAAGGAGACGGCAGGCCGTATTTTTACCATTCTGGCGGAAGCGGAAGCCGCCGCTCATGGTGTCCCCATGGAAGAGGTTCATTTCCATGAAGTGGGAGCAGTGGACTCCATTGTGGATATCATTGCAGCTGCGGTGTGTCTGGATAATCTGGATATAACACAGGTAGTGGTGCCGAAGCTTTGTGAGGGCAGCGGTTTTATCCGGTGCCAGCATGGTACGATTCCCGTACCGGTACCGGCTGTGGCAAATATCGCAGGACGTCATCAGATCCGGCTTCAGATCACGGATATCAGGGGAGAACTGGTAACCCCTACCGGCGCGGCTATCGTAGCGGCAGTGAAAACTGCGGATACCCTTCCCGAAACCTTTACCATTCTCCGGACGGGAATGGGGGCCGGCAAACGCAGCTATGAGAGACCGAGCATTCTCAGGGCCATGCTGATTTGCGGGGAACAGAAAGAAACGGACAGCATATGCAAGCTGGAAACCAATATTGATGACAGCACCGGGGAAATGCTGGGATATGTGATGGATCTGCTCTTGGAGGCCGGTGCAAGGGATGTCCATTATACGCCCGTTTTCATGAAGAAAAACAGACCCGCCTATCAGCTGAATGTTATATGCAGGGAAGAGGATGTGCACGGACTGGAGAATATAATTTTCAGGGAAACCACTACCATCGGTATCCGCCGGTGCCGCATGGACAGGACGGTGCTGAAACGGGAAATGCTGCAGGTGGATACCGGACTGGGCCGGGCAGCGGTAAAAGCCTGCCGCCTGGAGGATGGAATCCGTTACTACCCGGAATACAGCAGCGTGACGGAGCTTAGCAGAACGCATAACCTTCCGTTCGGGGAGGTGTATGCCGTCATACAGGAAGAATGCAGGAAACTGAAGAAATAAGGGAACCTTCCAGACTGGTTTGCGCATATACTGCGCAGACCGTTAGAACGCATGGAAGCATAGAAAAATGAGGCTGTATATGGAACAGACAATGGAAAAAAAAGAAGAACTCTGCGCCCTTATGGATGAGCTGGCAGAGACAGATCTCATGGTGGCATTTTCGGGCGGTGTGGACAGCAGCCTTTTGCTGAAGGCGGCGTGTGACAGTGCCAAAAAAACAGGAAAAACGGTCTATGCCGCAACCGTTCATACCCGGCTGCACCCTGCCGGGGATATGGAGGTGGCAAAAAGAGTGGCAGGTGAAATGGGTGCCGTGCATATCGTGCTGCCCATTGATGAACTGGAGGAGGCCGGGATACGGGACAATCCGGTGGACAGATGCTATCTCTGTAAAAAATTCCTGTTTCAGAAAATGAAGCGGGAAGCACAAAAGCTGGGAGTCCCGATTCTTCTGGAGGGAACCAACGAGGATGATCTCCATGTGTACCGCCCCGGAATCCGGGCAATCCGGGAACTGGGAATCACCAGCCCCCTGGCTGCCTTGGGGATTACGAAGAACCAGGTAAGGGAAATGGCTGCCACATACGGCATTTCCGTTTCTGAAAGACCATCTGCCCCCTGCCTTGCCACACGGTTTCCGTATGGAACCAGGCTGGATATGGCGGTAATGAAAAAAGTGGACGAAGGAGAAGGTTTTTTAAAGAACCTTGGCCTGTATAATGTCCGTATCCGTGTCCATGGGGACGTGGCAAGAATTGAGGTTGACGAAGGAGACATGCCTGTCCTGACGGCACACAGACAGGAAATTGTCAAAACGCTGGAGGCTTTGGGATTTGTCTATGTCACGCTGGATTTGAAGGGATTCCGCTCCGGCAGCATGGATGTGGGGATTGCTCCCTGAAAAAGGACGGCATTTCAGAACTACAGATAAAAGAGGCGTAATAATGGACAGAAGTGAAAAAACCATATTGACTAACATGTGCATGATATTCGATGATGACGGCAATGTCCTTGTACAGGATAAAAAAGATAAGGAATGGGGAGGAATCACCTTTCCCGGCGGTCATGTGGAAAACAGGGAATCCTTTACCGATGCAGTGATACGTGAAGTATATGAAGAAACGGGCCTGACAATAGAAGCTCCGCAGATCTGCGGTATCAAACAGTGGCAGGAGGAAGAGGATATCCGTTATGTGGTGCTTTGTTATAAAACAAACCGCTTTAAAGGACAGCTGAAATCCTCGGAAGAAGGGGAGGTATACTGGATGAAGCTGTCCCATGTAAGAGAAATCCCTCTTGCTGGAGGAATGGAACACATGCTCCGGGTTTTCCTGGAGGATGAGGTAGGAGAGTATTATATCTATGAAGATAATGGGGAATGGAATCATGTGTTAAAATGATTTCCCTATGGACAGGCATCCGTCCCGGCCGGCGGCTCGTACGGATGCCTGTTATACTATGATACTTTTAAATGAATGCTCCAGAAAATTTATGCTGACGAAAATCCGGGGTAAAGGTGCCTTAGTTTTAAGATGGGAATGATATTGTATCTGTGTTAGAATGTAGTTATCTTTAACAGGAAGCAGATACCGTAACTTTTGAAGTGTTTTTATGTTTCACCTTAATATTATAAAGATGCTGTTTAAGATGAATAGAAGAGGGGAAATTTATGTCATGTACATTAATACACCTTGCAATAGCGGACAAAATATATGGAAAATTGGGTGGGGAAGTTATCCGAAATGCGTCGTTGTTCTTCGGCGGAAATATCGCACCGGATGCGGTACACGTGAAACCGGATTATCAGAGGGCGCACAAAAAACACTCTCATTTGTGTGACGGAATAAGCTTATATGGCTACGGTTACCCGGAAATGGAAAAGTTGTTCTTATACAGGGTAAATGAATTTTATGAAAATTATTATTTAAAGGCAGACAAGGATAACGATTTAATTCTGGGTTATATCGTTCATCTGCTTGTTGATAAGCTTGATATGTTTTCTGCCTGTGAACGCCTGAAAGCTCATCTTAAAAAAAGAGGGAGAGATACAACAGATCCGGACTTTTGCAGAAGCTTGGCTGATGAGATAAACGGCGGGAATTACAAGACATTTTTTAAAGAAGATGCAGTAACTGTTCAGCAGGTCAGCGCATTTACTGCGCTGACCGTAAGAAAGTGATTCAGGAGTGCAAAAATCCATCGCCGAAGGCGATTTAGGATGGATTTTTGCAGAGTAACTGTGAAGGTACTGAACAGTTACAAGATGCAGTAACTTATGATATTTTAGCACAGGCATATAAATTCGGGCAAAAGGTTACAGATGTACTTGATGCAGAGAGGGATTATGAGGTAAAAGATTATATAGACGCAAAGGAAATTAACTTGAATAAGCTTTGGGTTATTAATAATGTTGTAAAATGTAAACTGGCGCAAGAGAATCCTATGATCGATAAAACCAATAAGGCAGTAATGTTTATCGATTTTGCCGCGGAACAAATCGTCATTACCTTCCGGCAATGCCGAGAATTGCCGTTTTACCCGGAAAGCAGGTTGAAAGAATGAAATTACAGATAAGACAATTACAAAAAAGAGACTATAAAAGCGATCGGAAGCCTGCTTTTACAGGAACTGCCATTGGCAGAAGTTCAGCAATATTAAACAGTGACGAGAAAAATTAAGAATGTGTTATAAGTTTCGGTACAGTTTTCAGGCTTCCAATATTTCACGTACCATTTCTCGTGTAATCAGGCAGACTTGGGCAATATCTTCATCACTCATTCCACCGGCTGAAAGCCTCATTACTTTTTTGGTAAGGAGTATTCCTCGTTCCAGGCCCTTCTCCTCAATCGCTTCACTCAGATTACACATTTGTCTC
>URMK01000094.1 GCA_900548905.1 uncultured Lachnospiraceae bacterium
CATGGCCGGGAGGGACGCAGGAGGGGATGCCGCAGGACGCAAAGGGCCGGCTGAATAGTTACGCACCTGCCTTTTTCTATCTTGACTTGCCCGCCCGCCTGTGCTATCCTATACAAAATTTCATATCCTTGAAAGGCAATGATAAGAAACAGTAAGCATTTTGGATTTTACAGAGAGAAGGCGGCAGGTGCAAGCCTTCATTGAAAAAATGCCCAACCCCTCTTTGAGCCGTGTGCCGAACCGTTTTTACGCAGTAAGCATCACCGGGTTCTCCCGTAACAGAGAAAGGTATCGGGCCTGCGCCCTGTACCAGGAGTGCGGAATTCTTCCGAATTTAGGTGGTACCACGGACCTGAAAGGTTCGCCCTAAGCCAATCCCATTTTACCCGGGACGGCTCAGGGCTTTTTTATTTCCGGGAAAGCGGCGCCGGTGCGCAAGGCTTTTCCCGGACCCGGAAAGCTGTCCTGCCATGAATCCAAAGGAGGTTATTTATCATGAAACTTGCCAACCTGATTGGGGAGCGCTTTAAAGAAACTCCCTCCGACTGTGTCATCGAAAGCCACGCCCTCATGCTGCGGGGCGGCTATATGAAGTATGTGGCAAACGGGATCTATTCTTCGCTTCCTCCCCTCCGCCGTATCACGAAAAAGCTGGAACAGATCATACGGGAGGAAATGGATGCCCTGGACGGGCAGGAGGTGCAGTTCCCGGTGGTGCTTCCCGCCTCTCTCTGGCAGGAATCGGGACGCTATGAATCCGTGGGCAGCGAACTTATGCGCCTTAACGATCGGAACGGTTCCCCTCTGGTGCTGGGAATGACTCATGAGGAAGCGGCGGTGCACCTTGTACGGGATTATGGCTCCACCTACAGCCGTTATCCCTTTATGTTTTACCAGATCCAGACCAAATTCCGGGATGAAGCACGTCCCCGAGCAGGACTTATCCGGGTCCGGGAATTTACCATGAAGGACGCTTATTCCTTCCATACCTCCATGGAGGATCTGAACGCTTATTATCTTAGATGCCACCAGGCTTATGAACGCATCTTTGCCCGGGCAGGCATTCCCGAGGTGCTGTCCATAGCTTCGGACTCCGGGATGATGGGCGGCAGTCTTTCCCACGAATTTATGCTCCTTACCCCGGCGGGGGAGGACTCCCTTGTCCTCTGCCCTTCCTGCGGTTACCGGGCCAATATGGAAGCCGCGGAATCCATCCCCCTGCCCTGCCCCCAGGAAGAAGAAGCCCCTCTTACCCTGGTGGAAACACCGGCTGTCCATACCATTGAAGATCTCTGTTCCTTTTTGGGGACATCCGCCAGGCAGAGCTGCAAAGCGGTCGTCTATCAGAAAAACAGGGATGATTCCTATGTCGTGCTCTTTCTACGCGGGGATTTGGACGTAAATGAAACCAAACTCACCAATCACCTGGGAGAGGAAATCCACCCGGCCCGGATCACCCCGGACTGCGGACTGCATGCCGGTTATATCGGACCCTGCGGCCTGGATTCCAGCATTACCGTTCTGTATGACAACTCCCTGAAGGGCGCGGTCAATCTTTCCTGCGGCGCCAACCGGGAGGCGTTCCATTATACCGGCCTGTGCATGGAACGGGACTGCCCCGGCGCCCGGTACCACGATTTTGCCAAGGCGGTGGAGGGAGGGATCTGCCCTTCCTGTAAAAAACACACCCTGACCCTGTCCCGCGGTATTGAGGTGGGAAATATATTCCAGCTGGGAGATAAGTATACCCGGGCTATGCATATGCAGTATACGGATGCCGACGGTGTTTCCCGTTATCCTGTCATGGGCTGCTACGGTATCGGCGTGGGACGTCTGGCCGCCTCCGTCTGCGAGGCCCGTCATGATGACTGCGGTCCCATTTGGCCTGTCACCATCGCCCCCTGGCAGGTTCATCTGTGCTGTATGCGCAGCGATAACCAGGAAGTACATGCTGCAGCAGACAGACTGTATGAGGAGCTCACGAAGGCCGGAGTCGAGGTTTTATATGATGACCGCAGCGTGAGCGCAGGTATCCTGTTTTCCGATGCGGACTTGCTGGGGCTTCCCATCCGCCTAATCATGAGTCCGCGGAACCTGAAGGATAACTGCGTGGAAATGGTCCTGCGCCGGGATAAATCCGATGCATCGAAACCTTCCCTGGATGAAGCCATCCCCCGCGTAAAAGCAAAAATAAAAGAACTGATGGCGGAGCTTTCGCCCGAAAGCTGATGTCCGCCATCTGTCCCGCCTATCGATAGGAGGTCTTTAATGCCTGCCCCAGAATTCTGGGATCCTTATTATAAGGAGTGACCGGGCATATCCGTTTATTGGTGATTCCCAAAAGGGAATATACGGCGATTCTGGCGGCCCGGACGGAATACTCCTCGGTAAATACCATGTCTTCCGGGATTTCCACGAACTGGCTTATCATGGCGAAGTTTGTGGAACCCTCCGGAACCACGGCGGGCCTGTCGCTCATCTTCCTGGGCTGGAACTGGGAATCGATAAAAGGCATCATGCAGGGGATCACATTTACCACGCTTTCCATGATTTCCTCCATTTCATCCTCAAAATGAAGGTGATGCAGCAGCTCCGTAAGCATTTCCCTGCCGGTGCAGTCCCGCATCGGCTTCTTGATATAATCCCCCTCCCTATCGGTATAAAGCCCATAGCCCCAGAAAATAGTTTCATCCTCCGCCTGGGCCTTGAAATGAGGCTGGGCCGCCACTACGATACTCATCCTCCAACTGGAGTCCTTAAACGTCATAAGCGCTCCGCTTCCGGGTATATTTCCGGAGAACTTTTCTATCTTCTTAAGAAGCATGCTTCCCTTCATGGTAACCGTGAAGCTTTCCCAATTTGTCTCCTCCGGCTTTTCAAAGAAAGGGGCCGGATTTCCCAGGCCGGGCTTTTTGGCAGATACTTTTTTCCACAGTTCACCCGACATAGGAGTTTCGGGCCGGAAAACAGCGGGCGTATCCATATCACCCAAAGCGGCGTTATCTGTCATACAGCCATTGGTCATAATACACAGATCCCCTTCCTTCAGGGCAATCACTTCCTGCTCTCCATTCTTTTCCAGATGGATTGCCGTAGCCGTAATTCCCTCTCCCTCCTTAAAATCAATATCCGTTACCGCAGCCCGGATGCTGAAATCCACGCCACGGGCCTCCAGCCATTTCTGTATGGGAAGAATCACTGATTCATACTGGTTATAAGGGGTTCTGGTCACACCCTCCAGCGTTTCAATCCTGGAAAATTCAAATATCATCCGGTTCATATACCGCCGGAATTCAAACAGGCTGGACCAGGTCTGGAATGCAAAGGTCGTCTGCCACATATACCAGAAGTTCGTTTCAAAGAAATGAGGGGTATCCTTAAACCACTCTTCTATAGTCATATCATCCAGCTTCTCCTCCGGCGTGGCAAGCAGCTTTCCGAGAGCCATTCTGTCCGCATGATTAAATCCCATGGAATGTACATCCAGAATATTGGCATCGCCGTCAACCAGCCTGGCCTGGGCATGGGTGGGATGAAGATGATCAAAATTCAGGATCTCCTCCGTTACACTGTGTCCTTCCCAGTCCAGGGAAGGAATGGAGGAAAACAGCTCCCAGAAATTTTCATAGGTTTCTTCATTCAGCATCCTGCCGCCCCTGCACACAAACCCTTCCGCAGGCGTGCCGGAACCGTCGTTGCTGCCCCCGAGTACCGGCATCCCCTCCAGGATATGGATCCGCTTTCCGTCAAATCCCGCATCTCTTATCAGATAAGCGGCTCCTGCCAGGGAACCCAGACCCCCGCCCACGAAATACACTTCGTTGTCTTTTGTGGTTTTATTCTCACCCGCAGGCACACTGATTTTTTCTTTTCTCCCGGCCGCACGTGCCGCCCCGTAAGCGGCTGCCGCCCCGATTCCTGCGGCTGCCATGGTAACTTTTAATAAGGTGTGGTTATTTTTCTTTGCGCTCATACTTTTTTCCTTTCTTTTTCCTGCTCTTAATGGATTCTGTTTTCATGCTCCCAGAATACTATTTCCAAAAGCTTTTGTAATTAGGCAGAAATCCCATCCTGTCTGAAAAATATACATGGGCGGTAAACTGTCCGGTTTTGCGACAGATTCCCGAAAATGTATATATATTTCATTCCTGCTGCTTATTACAATAGAATGATACAGAACTCCTCTTCCGCCGGCCGCACAATCTTCCCGGCCCACAGCCGCCTTCTGCGGACGGAAAGCCGGCTGGCACATACGGAGTTTGAGTGATCCATATAAGAGGAGGCATGAAACATGCTTTTGGACAGCAAGCTGAAAATGGCGGCTTTTGATACCGCAATAAAGGGGATTTTAAAAAACAAAAAAAAATATCCGGACAGAACGGCCCGGAATATATTGGACTTGGGCGCCACAATCTTCCGGCGCCCCATGGATGACGAGGAGAAAAGAAAGGCGCTTCTGCAGCTCAGGGAAAAGCTGCCGGCGTGTGACGACGATATATTGGCTTATATAAAGGATTTGTTTCTGTAAAAGCCCTTCCCCTGACAGCACGCAGATTTTTATCCGCCCCCATCGGAAAAACCCGCCCCTGCGGCCTCCTGTAGCCGCAGGCACGGGCAGTCCCCTCGCGGCAGCCGCCAAGTGGCAAGTGCATCTGCTTGGCTCGTTGCCCGCGGGAATAAAGAAACAGAAGGGGGCAATTGCGGTATCATGCAATTATTCTTCCGTGACTTTCATCATATACTCTGCGCCGCCGAATCCGGGTGTGCTGTCCAGTCTGACCTCGCACCGGATGCCGTCCATGCGCACAATGGCGGGAACATCCTTTACCTCATACTCCAGCCTTATGTTTTCTTTGGCGCAGTATGCCTCAAACTGTCTGAGAAAATCCTCTTTGGAGGCGGGCTTTTCCCTGAGAGCGATGCAGAGGGAATAACCCGGCCTTCCCTGGTTCAGCTTCCGTGCCGTGCGGTACAGATACCAGTAGTCCCCCAGCCAGATTACCACAAGAGCCAAAAAGCTCACCACCACAATATAGCGTATCCAGGCCGGAATATAAGCTGCAATAAATATCAGCACAAACAGCATGATAACGATACACCATAAAGCCGCCATACCGTTAATCATCCGTTTTTTCGCAGCGCTCAGCTGAAGGAGCGCTCCCAGCACAATATAGCCTGCCAGCATAGGAACCAGCCAGGGCAGGGCAGGTTTTCCTACGGTACTGTAGTTGATGCTGGCAAAGATCACCACACATACCCATACAATTCCTCCTGTCAGGCCGCCTCTTTTCAGCGTTTCCATCAAAAACTCACTGTCCCTGTTTTTATTCTTTGTCATCCGGAGTCCCTCCTTTACTGCTGTTGTCCGAAATCCGATCCTTTACCTCTCTCAGATATTTCCTGGAGATATACACCAGCTCCCCGTTTTCCAGCTTCGCTTCCATAAGCCCGTTCATCAGGGGACGGTACCGTCTCACCTTATCCAGATTCAATATTACGGAACGGGATATTCTTACAAAAGAAGCGGGAAGCATCTTTTCCAGCACATAAAGCCGTTCCCTGGTTTCTAGCACCTGTTCCTGCGTATGGATCAGCTGGATATCCCGGACCGATTCCACATAGAAAATCCCGGTGCTTTTCACCCGGTGGATTTCTCCGTCCTTCCGACAGGACAGGGACACCACCCTCCAGCTGTCCGTTTCTATATATTCTTTCAGTCCGGCGGTGGACGCATCCTCCTCGGCCAAACGGAGGAGCACTTCCTCCTGCTTTTTGTCTTCTACCCGCTGTATCCTGACCCTCACGGCTGTTTCCTTCCTTCTTCTTCCCCCGGGCAAAGGGCCAAAGCCGGACCTGCCGAAGGGTATATGACTTACCATTTCCTCTTTCTGTTATCAGCATACCTGAAAGTCATCGCAAAATCCATACTTTCACGGTGAGTGGGCGGATAGGGAAGGTGAGTGGGTTACTGGTCACGGAGTGAACAGTAACGTGAGTGGCAGAAAAAATGCCCGGCGGATGGATCCTGCCGGGCACTTTATCACTAAATCAGACGGATTCCTTCTCCGTTTCCGCAAAACGTCTGGAAGCAAGCATTTCCGTCGAGCGTGCCAGCCTCCTGAGACGGCCCGCCACTTCCTGCGTTTCTTCCTTCATGCCTTCGGTCACCCACTGCATCACGACGCCGCAGATGCCGTAAGCATAAAAGGAACCGATGAATTTCTTCTCTTCCCCATTGACCACACCTTCCTCATCCAGGGCTGAAGCCGCTTCTTCAAACAGCGTGGAGGTAATGCTGTAGAGATAATTCCGGAAGCCTTCCGGTGCATTCTTTATTACATTGCCGTAGAATACCTTTTCTTTCTTCAGGGTGTCCAGAAGCTGTTTTATGCGAAGATGCCAGTTATCAAAGGTAATCCCGTCCAAAATAGGGACAAAGCATTCTTCGTAATAAATCCAGTCAAGAAGCTCATATTTATCCTGAAAATGATAATAGAAGGTCTGCCTGTTCAGACCGCAGGCCGCAGTGATATCCCCTATTGCTATTTTCAAAAAGGATTTTTCCCCTGCCAGTTCTTTCAGGCATTGGGCTATTGCTTTCTTTGTAATCAGGGAATCCGACATATCAGTCCTCCTCAATTTCTTACAGAATCGGTGTTTCTCCGGCATGTTCCGCCGTTTCGGGAGGAGGCTGCCGACTCCTCTGCCTGCCGCTTCAGTAAACCAGAACTTCGCAGCCTTCCTCCGTTACCGCAACGGTGACCTCCCATTGTGCGGAAGGCTTCCCATCCTCCGTATATATAGTCCATCCATTGGCATCATCCACATAAATATCCGGGCCGCCCAGGTTGACCATGGGTTCAATGGTAAATACCATCCCCGGTACCATGAGCATTTCCGTTCCCCTGGGAGCTACGTAGCTGACAAAAGGATCCTCATGGAATTCCAGGCCCACTCCGTGCCCGCCCATGTCAATGACGATACTGCATCCGTTTGCTTTTGCGTGACTGTTCACAGCATCCGCCATATCCCCAAGGAAAGTCCATGGCTTTACGGCTTCGATCCCCTTTTCCATGCATTCCTTCGCCACGCGCACAAGCTTTTTGCGTTCCTCATCCGGCTCCCCGATTAGGAACATCCGGGAGGAATCGCTGAAATATCCTTTGTATATGGTAGAAACATCCACGTTCACGATGTCGCCGTTCTTCAGAATATCCTCTTCACTGGGGATTCCATGGCAGACCTGGCTGTTGACCGAGGTACACACGCTTTTGGGAAACCCCTCATATCCCAGCGGTGCGGGTATGCCGCCCAGCTGCCTGGTCCTGCTTTCCACCAGACGGTCGATTTCCGCCGTGCTCATTCCCTCACGGATATTTTCCGCCACATAATCCAGCACCGCTATATTAATGAGACCGCTTTCCCGGATGCCGGCAATCTGCTCCGGCGTCTTTATCATGCCGTGATCCGGTACCATATGCCCCTGCATGGCAAATGTCTTTATTTTCCCGTCAAATGATTCATGACATTGCTTATATTTTCTTCCGCTGCCGCACCAACAGGGATTATTTCTTCCTATTCTTTCCACTCTATGCTCCTTTCGGGCTTCCCGTCAATTTTCCGCCGCAATCCTGGCGGCCAGATCCTCCAGATACATCCAGCGCTCCATCTTCTCTTCCAAAAGCATTTCCACTTCTTCCTTTTCCTTCGTAAGCCGGTCCAGCTTCACAAAATCCGTGGCGGCCGCCGCTGTTTCCTGTTCAAGACGCTCCGCCCGTTCCTCCAGGGAAGCGATTTCCGCCTCGATGGTATCATAATCCCGCTGTTCCTGGTAGGTAAACTTCAGTTTTCTGGCTTTCATGTGATCCGGCTTTCCTTTTCTTCCCGCCCGTTCCGTATCCTCCAGCCCCGGTATACGGCCTCCACCGTTTCCCTGCCGGGTTTCTTCCCCGGCTGCCTCCATTTCCTCCATAGACAGGCGGAGGGCATAATCGGTATAACCTCCCTCATACTGCCTCAGTTTTCCGTCCCCTTCGAAAGCAAAAATGCGCTGTACAATACGATCCAGGAAATACCGGTCATGGGAAACCGTGATCACGATCCCGTCAAAGCTGTCCAGATAATCCTCAAGAATAGCAAGCGTGGTCACGTCCAGATCATTGGTGGGCTCATCCAGGATCAGCACATTGGGCGCTTCCATCAGAACACGCAGGAGGTTCAACCGTCTCTTTTCCCCGCCCGAAAGCTTGCCGATGAGGCCATACTGCTCTTCGCCCGGAAACAGGAACCGTTCCAGCATCTGGGAAGCGGTTATGCTCCCTTCCCCGGTCTGTACGTACTCCGCCGTTTCCCGGATATAATCAATCACCCGTTTGGCCGGATCCATGCCGGCTGTTTTTAAATCGATAAAAGCGCTCCCGCCTTCGGGGGCGGCCGCCGCCTCCCCGCTTGCGATTTCCTGGGCATAATAACCGATTTTAATAGTCTGTCCCACTACCACTTCCCCTGTATCGGGCGTCAGCTGTCCTGTAAGGATTTTCATCAGGGTCGTTTTTCCGCAGCCGTTGGGGCCGATAAATCCCACCCTGTCTTTTTTCAGAAAAACATAGGAAAAATCTTCGATCAGCTTCTTTTCCCCATAAGCCTTGCCGATATGGGAAAGCTCCACTGTGGTACGTCCCATCCGGGAGGAAACGGATCCCATCTCCACCCTGCCGTCAGCCGACGGTCCCTCGGCATTCTTAAGCTCCTCGTAGCGCTGGATGCGGGCCTTCTGCTTGGTGGAACGCGCCCTGGCCCCTCTCTGCATCCAGGCCAGCTCGTTCCGGAGGATGGACTGCCTTTTTCTCTCACCCGCCGCCTGCATTTCCTCCCGTTCCGCTTTCTGCGCCAGATACCCTTCATAATTGGACTGGCAGGAATAAATATTCCCTTTATCAATTTCTATAATCCGGTTTGCCACACTGTCCAGGAAATACCGGTCATGGGTTACCATGACCAGCGCGCCCTTCCATTTTTTCAGGTAATCCTCCAGCCAGTCCGCCATGCCGTTATCCAGATGGTTGGTAGGCTCGTCAAGGATAAGGATATCCGCCGGCATAAGCAGAGTGGCTACCAACGCAAGGCGCTTTTTCTGTCCGCCGGACAGCTCTCCGCATTTCTGGCCGAAATCCGTCACTCCCAGCCTGGTAAGCATGGTTTTCGCCTGGCTTTCCAGTTCCCAGCCGACGTGGCCGCCTCCGTCCCCCGCCGGTTGGTCTGCGGACAGGCTCTTTTCACTCCCCTTTTGCACGCTCTCCAAAATCGTATCCCCGGGATCGAAAACAGGCTGCTGGGACAGGAAACGCACTACCACATGGTTGGCTCTTGTCACATTTCCCTCATCCGGCTCCTCCATACCCGCCATAATTTTCAGCAGCGTGGACTTTCCGGTGCCGTTGATACCGATAACGCCTACCTTTTCCCCCTCCTGCAGGTAAAAAGAAGCGTTATCGAACAACTTCCTCTCTCCATAGGATTTGGTTATATTTTCTACCGTGAGTATGTTCATAAGGGGTAATGTCCTTTCTTAAAAATCTTTTAATTCTGCCTGTCCCGCTATCTTTCCCATTCTGTTTTTGTTATATTATTACTATAGCATACAATGGATGCCGTAATCTGCCGGCCAGCTTTATGTTCTCAGCGTCCGTTCCAACGGGCAGAAAGGAGTTATTATGAAAAAAATAATAGCAGCGGCTGCCGCAGCCGCCATGCTCACCTTGAGCGCATGCAGCAATAGTGACGGAACCATCACCGTTGTTCCTTCCGCGGCGGAACCCGATGCAAGCACCATAACCGTGAACAGCAGCGAAAAGGTCAATGTAGTGCCGGATATCGCCGAGGTTGTTTATTCCGTACAGACGGAAGGTACGGACGCGGCCGGCTGCCAGCAGCAGAATACCCGGGATGTAAACAAAGTAGTGGAGCTGCTTACAGGCCTGGGGGTGGAGGAAGGCTCCATCCAGACTACCGGTTACTATATGGATCCCCGCTATGACTGGAGCAATGATACCCGGAAGCTTATCGGTTATGAAGCCACGACCACACTGACCGTGTCGGATCTTCTCATCGACCGGCTGGGGGATATCCTCACCCAGTCCGTAGACGCCGGAATCAACAACATCCAGTCCATCTCCTATTTATCCAGCACATATGACGAAAGCTATCAGGAAGCCCTGCGCCTGTCCATCGAAGCCGCCAGGACGAAGGCGGAGGCCATGGCTGCCGCCGCCGGCTGCCAGCTGGGGGATATCGCGGATCTCAGGGAACAAAGCAGCTACAGCCAGGCACGCTACACGGACAATTCCCTCATGGAAAAAACAAATCTGTCCGCAGCTGCGGATACCGGCAGTGTAACGATTATGCCGGGTGAGCTGGAAGTGGAAGCACTGATTACCGTAGAATACGTGCTGCTTCCCAATTACTGAACGGAGGACCGCAACGAATGAAAATCCTGATTATTGACGGGCAGGGAGGCCGCATGGGCGGCCTTCTTACTGAAAAAATAAAGAAAGCCTCCATACCGGGCGCGGAAATCTATGCCCTGGGAACCAACAGTACGGCCACAGCCGCCATGCTGAAGGCGGGCGCCGATTACGGCGCTACCGGGGAAAACCCGGTTCTGGTAAACTGCCGGGATGCGGACTATATTATAGGCCCGCTGGGTATCATGGCCGCCGATGCCTTATTGGGAGAGGTGACTCCTGCCATGGCGGTGGCGGTAGGCCGCAGCCATGCCATGAAGATACTCCTGCCGGTAAACAAATGCAGCCAGCATGTCGTGGGCGTGGGGGAATACTCCATGTCCGAGCTGGCGGAACAGGCCCTCTCTTATCTGCTTTCCTGCATCCGGGAAAACAACTGACCTCTGGCGGGAAGCAAATCCCGGCGGGAACAAAACCGCCTGTCCCTGTCCGTTCCCCGGCCTTTCCCTGCAGCTTCCTTCGGAACAGGGCAGCGGCCCCTGACGGATGTTAACCTGCGTCGGGGCCGCTGCTGTTTTGCGGTTGCACCGTATGCTGCAGCGTTCCAATCCGGCCGGTCAGCATACGTATCTAGTTCACTATTCTTCTCACCGACAGAATCGGCTTGTAGGTGGCATATCCGTATTTAATTCCCGTTTTCACACTGCTGGCATGCACAATTCTGCCATTTCCCAGATAAATCGCCACATGTCCGGCATAACAGATCAGATCGCCCGGCTGTGCCTCCTCATAAGACACTTCCCTTCCCGCGCTTCTCTGGGAAGCGGAATTTCTGGGAAGGCTGTAGCCATACACCTTATAAACCGACTGCGTGAAACCGGAGCAGTCCGCCCCGTTGGTCAGGCTGGTTCCTCCCGGTACATAGGGGTTTCCCACAAACTGACACGCATACTGGGCGATGTCGCTGCCGGACCCGCTGCCCATTTTGGGCGGTACGGTTTTCGCACCTCCCGAGGTGGCGGGCGTGCTGGACGAGCTTTGGGAAGATGATGTATTGTTTTTCTGCTCCGCCGCTTTTTTCTTTGCCTCCTCTTCCGCCTTCCTGGCCTGTTCGGCCGACGCCAGCTTCTGGATCTCCGCATTCTGCTGCTTTATCCTGGCTTTATAGGCAGCCGCCTCTTGTTTTGCCTTCGCCAGCTGGACCTCATAATCTGCGGCGATGGCTTTCTGTTCGTCCAGGGATTCCTGCAGGGATGCTTTTTCCTGTTCCAGCTCATATTCGGCTGCCTCCAGCTCGGATTTCTGTTCCTCCAGGCTCTCCTTCAGTTCGGCCACCTGTTTTACCGTCGCGGCATAATCATCCAGCATATTTCTGTCATAGGTGTAGATTTCCTGCACATATTCCGCCTTGTTCAGCATATCCGACCAGCTTTTAGACGCCATCAGAAGCTCGATGTAGCTGGTCTCTCCTTTTTCATACAAATATTGGATCCGTTTTTTCATGGCATAATATTGGGCATCTTCTTTTTCCTTGGCCGCATCATAATCCTTCTGTGCCTGCTCAATCTGCTCCTCCGTATCCGCGATTTCGTCCTCAAGCAGGCTGACGCTTGCCATGATTTCCGCAATCTGGCTTGTCAAACCGCTGATTTCGGCATCCACATCCTCTTTTTCACCGGACAGGTCATTGATCTGATCGTTCAGGGAATCCAGCTGGTTCTGGGTGCCTTTCTTCTCATTTTCCTTCTCCTGCCGCTGCTTCTGAAGATCGCTTATACTGGTAGCATATGCTGTCTGCGTCATGGTAAAAGCCAATATTAATATCAAAATCAGACTGGTAAATTTCTTCCGCATATTCTGCCCTTCTTACGTATCCATCAGTGCACTTTATCTGTCAGGTTTAGCCGTGTATTTGCCTTATAATTCACAGTTCTTTACTGTCCTGGGGAAAGGAATGACATCCCTGATATTCCCCATTCCGGTCAGGTACATAACGCATCTTTCAAAGCCAAGCCCAAAGCCGGCATGGCGTGCGGAACCGTAACGCCTTAAATCAAGATAGAAGTCATAATCCTCTTTATTGAGGTTCATTTCCTCCATACGCTTCTCCAGCAGCTCCAGCTTGTCCTCCCTCTGGCTTCCGCCGATGATCTCACCGATACCGGGAACCAGGCAGTCCATAGCCGCAACCGTTTTGCCATCCTCATTCAGCTTCATATAAAAGGCCTTGATCTCTTTCGGGTAATCTGTCACAAAAACAGGGCGTTTGAATTCCTTCTCGGTAAGATAACGCTCATGCTCGGTCTGCAGGTCGCTTCCCCAATGAACCTTATATTCAAATTCCTCATTGTGCTTTTCCAGGATTTCAATGGCTTCGGTATAGGTCACATGTCCGAACTCGGAAGAAAGCACATGCTCCAGACGTTCAATCAGGCCCTTATCCACAAACTGGTTAAAGAAAGCCATTTCCTCCGGGGCGTTGTCCAGCACATAACGGATTACATATTTCAGCATCCCTTCTGCCAGAATCATATCATCCTTCAGATCCGCAAAAGCCATTTCCGGCTCAATCATCCAGAATTCCGCCGCATGGCGTGTGGTATTGGAATTTTCCGCACGGAAAGTAGGCCCGAAGGTGTAAACATTGCGGAAAGCAAACGCATAGGTTTCCGCATCCAGCTGCCCGCTCACCGTGAGATTGGTGGGTTTGCAGAAAAAGTCCTGGCTGTAATCCACCTTTCCTTCTTCCGTCCTGGGCACATTTTCCAGATCCAGGGTGGTTACCTGGAACATTTCGCCGGCGCCTTCACAATCACTTCCGGTAATCAGAGGCGTATGCACATATACAAAATTCCTTTCCTGGAAAAATCTGTGAATGGCATAGGCCGCCAGGGAACGGACACGGAAAACTGCCTGAAAAGTGTTCGTTCTGGGACGAAGATGGGATATGGTGCGAAGGTATTCAAAGCTGTGACGCTTTTTCTGCAGCGGATAATCCGCCGGGGAAGCCCCTTCCACAAGAACTTCTTCCGCATGCATTTCAATAGGCTGCTTTGCACCGGGCGTCTCCACAATCCTGCCGGTTACCACAACAGCGGCACCCACGCCTATTTTCGTTATATCCCCGAAATTTGTCATTTCACTGCCATATACAATCTGAAGCGGCTCAAAGAAGGTTCCGTCATTGACCACAAGGAAACCGAAATTTTTGGAGTCCCTGTTGCTTCTGACCCATCCTCCCACAGTTACCTGCTTTTCCTTATACTGTTCTTTTTCTCTGAATAAATCCTTGATGTTTGTCAGTTCCATTTTCACTCCCGCTGCGGCTTTGGCCGCATTTTCAATCTGAGGAGCTGAAAGAGCACATCTTTCAGCATTCCCCCTTCGTTACCATCGTTATCCGGCTGTTATTTCGTTTCTGTCTGTGTTTCGGAAGCTGTCTCGGCTGCCGTCCCCGTTTCGGTCTCATCTGTCCCGGCAGTTTCCTCTGCAGATGTTTCTTCAGCAGCTGTTTCCTCCGGCTGGGTATCGGTTACCACCGCATTGTCAAAAAGGAAAGACAGCACCTTTTCGGTCATCATATATTCCTTATAGCCCTTCAGATCCAGAGCTTTTTTGTATTCCTCCACATCCTCATAGCCATAATCGCCCGCATTCTTTGCAAGCTCTTCATCCATATCCTCATCCGTCACATCCAGGTTTTCCGCATCGGCAATAGCCTTCATGGCGATGATTTCCCTGGAAGCCTGTTGCGCGGATTCCTGGAGCTGTTCCTCTGAGGAACCGGTAGCCGCCATAAAACTTTCCAGATCATAGCCATACATAGCGGCATAAGAGGACATATTGGATTTAATCCTGTCATAGTACCTTGTCACCATTTCAGCCGGAGGCTCCTTGAATTCGGAATTTTCCACCACTTTGGCTAAAATATCCATCTGTGCGTTGGAGTCATGGGTGCTCTGCTCATCTTCCATAAGCAGATCATACGCATACTGTCTGTATTCGTCAACCGTGCTGCAGTTTCCTTCCAGCCCCTTAACCAGTTCATCGGTCAGTTCCGGAACGGTCTCCGTATGAATGCTGTTCACCGTAACCGTAAATACCGCTTCTTTACCTGCCACCTCTTCGCTGGGATAGCTCTCCGGGAAAGTAACCGTTACATCCCTGGTCTCACCGATTTTGGCGCCGATCAGGCCATCCTCAAAGCCGGGGATAAAGCTTCCGGATCCGATTTCAAGATCGTATCCCTGGGCGGTACCGCCGTCGAATGCCACTCCGTCGATCTTTCCTTCATAGTCAATATTGGTAAAGTCTCCGTTCTGAACGGCCCTGTCCGTAATATCCGTAGTCACCATGTTGCTCTGCAGCACATAATCGATATAGCTCTGCAGATACTCATCGGTTACCGCCGGAGCTTCCGCCGTAACTTCGATTCCTTTGTATTCTCCCAATGTCACATAATCCCCAACGTTAATCCCGTCAACGTAGGCATCGTCTCCATATTCCACGGTCTCGGCCCCGGTTTCCGCCTGGGTTCCGGTTTCCGTGCTGCTTTCAGTACCGGCCTGGGTGCTTTCCCCGTTGTCCGCCGACTTGCCGCATCCTGCAAGTACAGATGCTGACAGGGCCAGTACCGTAATTGTTGTAATAAATTTTTTCATGATTTGTCTCCTCTTATCATTCACAATAGCGCAACCTGCACCGTCTGTCATTGTATCATATTTTTTTCTTTCTTAAAACCCTTAGTTACGGTAATTCACATATATTTAAGAAATAACGGTAACCAATTCCTTGCTTAATCCCCGAAAGTCTGCTACAATATTTTTGCATATAACATAAGGAGGTTTCCACGTGAATACAGTTACTATAGTATTATTAGTCATATTGGCTGTCCTAATCGTTGCGGTTGTCGTTTTATTCATCCTCGGCAAAAAAGCGCAGAAGAAGCAGGCCGAACAGCAGGAACAGATCGAAGCCTACAAACAGACCGTATCCATGCTGATTATTGACAAAAAAAGAATGAAGCTGAAGGATGCCGGGCTGCCCGCCGCGGTGATTGAACAGACTCCCAAGCTGCTGCGTGGTTCCAAGCTTCCTATCGTTAAAGCAAAGGTCGGCCCCCAGGTCATGACCCTTGTATGCGAGGAAAGTATTTTTGAATCCGTACCGGTAAAGAAAGAAGTAAAAGCTACCGTGAGCGGTATTTATATCACTGCTGTAAAAGGGCTGCATGGAACCGCTATTGTGAAGCCTGCCAAGAAAAAAGGCTGGTTTAAGCGCAATGTGGAGAAGCTTCAGGAAAAGGCAGGAGCCAAACCGCTGAAGTAAGGAGCCTGTGCACTTGCCTGCAGGGCATAGATGAAATGTGCGCCGTCGGATGCACAAGAGAGAGTTTGAAAATTCATTCCCGCAATTTTCAAACTCTCTCCGGAAAAATAACGGCTGCCGGATGGCATACATCCGGCAGCTTTTTTTATGCCTGTTTTACTCCTGCGGGAAAGGCTTCGCTATATCCGTTCCCTGTTGTATACAATATTCCCTCTTCCGCCGTCCTTCCGGCCCATCTGAGGGGTCACTGCCCTGGCAATCATCCCCCTCTTTCCCATAAAGGAAAAAGGGACATCATCAGTATTTCCCGCCTTAATATCCTCACAAACAGCGATTACATCCTCCAGAATCTCCTTATGCCCGTTCCCGTCTCCATGGGAAAGATAAACGGTATCGAATTTCCCTTCCAGCTTTCGGGAAAGTTTTTTCAGGCTTTCCTCATATTCCGTTATCGTTGTGGAGTAGTAATCAAACAGGAATGTGAAATAATTGCACGCGTCTCCGAGAAGAACCGAACGCTCCTCGGGAATCAGCATGACCACGGAACCAAGGGTATGCCCCGGGCAGTCGTACACCTCAATGGTGGTATCTCCCAAATCAAAAACATCCCCGCCCGACAGATCCCGGAAATTCCCGCAGGGTGCTTCGGGGATAAAATCGTCCAGTTCCACCTCCTGCTCCAAAGGAGTCCCTGCAAGCCCTTCCTTCCTGAATTCCAGGGAGCAATGATCGTTATAGATCGAATCATCCTTATGGTTCATATACACTTCTGTAAATTCCGGTGCCCCCATGGCATGATCCACATGGCCGTGGGTGAGCAGCACCATAACAGGCTTATCCGTCAGCTTCTCCACGCAGGCTCTCAGGCTTTTGATACCTGTCCCCGTATCCAGCAGGGCGGCCTTCCTGCTCCCTTCCACCAGATACATCAGTTCTCCGCAGAAGCCGTAGATTCTGGTTACCCGGTCCGTTAGTTTTTCTGTTCGAAACTGCAGCATGTTAATCCTCCCATTATCCGCCGGAAACTATACTACATAATATACTTTCTATTTTGACATAATTTCACCCGGAAATGCAAGGGATTTATAAAAGAGAAAATGACCATTCGTTATCATTCACCGCCCCTCTGCCTGCCGCCTTGGATTTTGCCTGCCCGGTTTGCCCTCCCGTTTTTTTCCTGGGGCCAGCG
>URMK01000095.1 GCA_900548905.1 uncultured Lachnospiraceae bacterium
ACCTGCGAAAATCCTTTTCAGTCCCGGGAGGGCCGTACAGACAGCGGGCGGAGGGCCGTTTGGCACCTGCAAAGTTTGAGATCTATATTCTTATCTCATTCTTCCTTGCGGTATGCGCCGGGCAGCATGCCGTACTTTTCCGTGAACATCCTGTTAAAATGTCCCTTATTGGAAAAACCCAGCTCCCGGATAATGGCATTGACGCTCTTCTCCGTATTCAGCAGCTGTTCCGCAGCTCTCTGCAGCCGTATCTGCCGCAGGTTGGAGGAGTAGTTCTCTCCGGTCATCCGCACCAGGAAGCGGTTCAGATAGTCCGGATTAAAATGGAAGAACGCCGCGAGGGCGGTCCGGTCCACATCGGCGAGATGATCTTCCATGTATTTTAATATTTCCGCCACCAGGTTTTCCTCTATTTCGCTTCGGCTCTGGTAATGGCAGACATAGCTGTGATTTTCCACCAGCAGCCCGAACAGGCGGACCAGGTACCCTTTAATCACCAGATGATGCCCCGGAAGCTTCTGCTCGTCCTCCTCCATTATCTGCTCCAGAAGTGCCTGCACCAGCGAAACGTCTTTCCGGTCAAACAGGATATACTGCTGATCCGTGCGGCCGTACTGGTTTTCCATAAAAGCGGCGATCTCCGGATGCGGGGCAAAGAACCGCATCAGCTCCCCCTTCAGGAAGCCGGAGGATAACCCCATAAACAGGACCCTGTCCTGCGTATCGGATATTTCATCCCTGTGGATGACATTGGGATTGAGCATACATACCCCGCCCTCCTTCATTTCGTGAAGCACACCGTTTATGGACTGCACGTACTTTCCCCGGAGCACAAAAATAAGTTCCAGGTAATCATGCCGGTGATAAGGCATTTGGTAATGCCTCTCCCCGGGCATCTGGGGGGACGGCGTCGCCGGATTCATAAAGAAATCTCTTTTTATCGTATTGATATTCTGTTTCGGCAGCATTCCCCGCAAAAAACCCGTTCCGCCATAGCTCTGTACAATATCCACCCGCGAAAGATACGCGGAATTTCTAATCAGCCGCTCCAGCCTTTCTTGATCCTCCGGCGCCGCCGTACGATATTCCCTTACCAGCTGTCCCAGCTCTATCGCCGGGGCAAACCAGGTTTCCATATCCATAAACTGCTCCTTTCACACCCGGATAACGATTTCCGCCATGCCCGGGCTGATAACCGCCGGCCTACCTTAAGCGGAGCCAGCGTCTCGGACACAGAAGCGTCCCGTAACACCAAATTGCCCTGGAACGGAAGGGCCCTATAACTTGCAAACCCCCCTGTACCATGATATCATAAGGATACTTACTAAAACAGAGGTTATATAGTTTATGCGTATTTACAGAATCAGGGATGATATCCTTTTTTGCCTTGTAATCGCTTTTTTGGCCTCCTGGGGAGCAGGCAGGCTGGCCGGGCGGGCTGCTGCACTGGCCTATGACAGCTATGTGGAAAGACATCAGATACCGGACGGTGAAACAGGCGGCAGGGCCGGTGAAGATATCTTCCGGGCACAAAGTGTGGACGATATTCTTTCCCACGAAAAGTTCACCCTCGTCTATGATATCATGACGCTCTACGATTATGGAACCGGCTTTTATGAAGATTCCCCCCTGTACTGTCTGAAACTGCCGTCCGGGGAATATGTTGCAGCCTCCGTCTATATTGACTCCGTAGTAAAACTGGAGGATTTCCCGATTCTGGGAGGCGAGTATCTGCTGCCTGTTGGTACGGCCGTTTATGCCGATTTGGCGCAGGACAAAGACTTTTTGGCGCAGATAGAAAGCCGGCAGCCGCTGACTGGTACCGACTTTTATATCGACATGGCAGGCAACAGCCCTGTAAAGGAGGAAAACGATTTCGTAAAGCCTGCGGTTTCCGCTGCACAGGGTATTACCGGAGTTGCCGCTTTTTCACTTTTTCATATGGCCGGGGCAAGGCTTGGTGTATTTCCCTATTTTTTTATGCCCGGAAACGGAAAGAAAAAGAAATCAGAATGGGAGTAAAAAAAATATGCTCACGGATAGCACTGTTAAAAAGGCCGATACGAAATATGTACTGCTGATCGTTTCCATAATTTTGGCACCGATTGCCGTTCTGGCCGCCTGCATGGTGATAAGTTTTACTGTTGAACTACCTGACAGCATCTTGATTCCCTTAATTTTCGGCCCCTTCCTTTTTGGCTTTTTGCTATATCTCCTTTCCTGGAAGAGTATCAAGAAGCGTAATCTGGCGAAAACCGGGGAACAGCTGTCGGAGCTTGAAAAATCAGGTTTTGTTACAAATATTTCCTTTAACGGTTCCTGTAAAGTAATGGTCGATACCACCCAACATTTGATAGCATTACAGTTTGGCTTGAATCCCTCCTGTTGTTTTGTTCTGCCCGCGGACCGGATTACAAAAGCGTGGGTAAACGACGGGAAAAAGGGACGGTGGTTCCTGGAGGGAAGCCGTGAGGTAAGCTTCCTGTTCCTGGTGGACGGTGTCAGGGTAAAGGTACCTACTTTCTTATCCAATCAGCGTTATGCCATGAACAGCAAAGAGATTCTGACAGGCATTTCCAAAGCCGACGTCATGGCCGAACTGCTCAACAAAGTCAGGGGGCAGGTACAGTGAAATGAGTTTTTTACAACAAATACAGGCCCGTTTCCATCCTGATTCCTGCAGCAGCTGCCGATGTCCGATGGAAATGGTGAAAAAACAGCTGTATGCAATGCCGGGAATGAGCGTCGGGCATTTTGCTCCTATGGAGGATGCCGGCTATTTCAAAAAAGCCCTGGTACCAGTAGCGAAGAAAGCAGATATTCCCACAGGTATTTACGCCTGCGGCATCCAGCATTACAGATGCCCCCGGTGCGGACGTACCGTCACAAAGCTGACAACGTTTCTTCCCGTCCGGGATCAGGAGATGGTCGAACAGATTCTTTATTTTAAGAAGGGGGAAATGGATGATTTCCCGCCTTTTACATAGCTGTTGGGAGGGTCATTGGATGAATGAAAAGCTGGGAAAACTGAAAGAGGATATCCTCGGCCTGCTCTGGAGTGCGCCGGATTTAGATGCGGTTATCCATGAGGCACTCGCTATGATCGGTGAACAGTTTGGCGCAGACCGTGTTTATTTAACGGAATTTACAAACGACGGGACGGCTTTTCAGCATATCTACCTGTGGAAGCCGGACGGGTCGGAACAGATATATGAAGCGGCGGCGGAGCTTATCTGCCGGCGCTGTATTGCTATGGCTAAAAATCTTATTATCGGAGAAGAAGCCGTCTTTTGGTGCGCCGACAGTGCATCGGGGGAAGCCGCTGCCATGCTGGCGGAGAGTGGTGTCCGCTCGGCGCTGCTGTGTCCCATTATCAAACAGGGGACCCCTTTTTCCTATTTGGGCGTGGCCGATTCCGCCGCGTGCAGGGAGGACTGGGCGTCCGATCCGGACATCCGGGGGGCGCTTGGCACGCTGTCAAAAATCATCGGTACTTTTCTGCTTGAAAAACGGTATGCCCTGCACAGTGAACAAATCAAGCGGCGTCTGGAAGAATCCCTGCAGACCTCTGAGCAGCGGGCGGATACCGCCTATGATCTGCTGGACGGCATCTCCGCCGGTGTGATCATTGTAAATATCTACCCGGACGGCAGCGCCCGCCCACAGTATGGCAACCTGGGAATGTACCGTATACTGCGCATTCCCCGGACGGCGGAGAACGCCGTAGTTCCGGATCGCAGCGTCGCTGCGCTGGAGGGGGAATATTTCGATGACTTTTTTGCTAACATTCCCGAGCCGGACAATAGCAGGGTGCGCCGGGAATATAAGGTCGGGTTTTCCCAGGACAGTTTTTCCGTTAAAAAGTACCGTCTGCTCCGGGGCGACGGCACCTATGTCTGGGTGAGTGCCGATCTCAGCCTGCGCCAGGCCACTCCCGGATACCGGACCTATTACGCCACCTATACCGACATGACAGAGGAACAAAACCTGCAGATGGGCCTCCTGGAAACGCTGGAAAAGGAAAAAGAGATCACGGCCAAGCTGGAAAAGGCCAGCCGTGCCAAATCCGATTTTCTCTCCCGCATGAGCCATGATATCCGTACGCCAATGAATGCCATAATGGGGATGACCGCCATAGCCGGCTCGCACATTGACAGTCCCAGCAGGGTTCAGGACTGCCTGGAAAAAATAACGGTATCCTCCAGGCTGCTTCTGAGTATTATCAACGAAGTGTTGGACATGTCGAAGGTGGAAAGCGGACACCTTGTACTTTCGGAGGAAGAGGTGGATCTGGCAGAGCTGGTGCAGGGTGTGGTTACCATGCTTCAGCCGGAGATAGCCATCAGACATTTGGATTTTGCGGTACGGGTCAACAATGTTTCCCACGAAAAAATAATCAGCGATATGCAGCGCCTGCAGCAGGTACTTGTGAATCTGCTGTCCAACGCAGTCAAGTATACCCCGGACGGCGGCGAAGTGCTGCTGGAACTTAATGAGATTCCTTCCGATCTGGCGGGCCATGCCTGTTATCAATTTGTTGTAGCCGACAGCGGGATCGGCATATCGCCCGAATTTATGGAACGTATATTTGAACCGTTTGAACGTGCGGAGGACGATCGTATTAAACCTGTCCAGGGCACCGGACTGGGCCTGGCCATCTGTAAGACGGTGGCAGAAATGATGGGCGGACGGATTCAGGTGGAAAGCGAATGGGGGAAGGGCAGCCGGTTCACCGCGACACTCTATCTTCGGATTAAACCGGATCCTGTTGACGATAACGCACTGGCCGGGCTTCCGATCCTGGTGGTAGATAACGACGAACTGGTCTGCCGCAATACCTGCAGGCGTCTGACGGACTTGGGCATGGCGGCGGAGTGGGTCACTGACGGGCGCACCGCCGTGGATAAGGTCGTACAGGCTCATGCGTTGGACCGGGATTATTTTGCAGTTATTGTCGATCAAAAAATGCCAGGGCTGGATGGTACGCAGACAACCCGCCTGATTCGGGAAAAAGTGGGGAACAATCCCCCTGTTATTATGATTTCCGCCTATGATATGTCTGAGCAGATGGATTTGGCACAGCAGTCCGGGGCCAATGGATTTATCACCAAACCGCTGTTCCGCTCCCGACTTGTCTATAAACTCAAACAGTTCCTGGGGGAAAAAAACGATAGCCCCGAGGAAAAGAAACAGGGCCCCCTGTATTCCGGGAGCCGGCTGCTGTTGGTGGAGGACAACGAACTCAACCGTGAGATCGCTGTGGAACTGCTCTCCGCCGCCGGCGCGGAAGTGATCACGGCGGAAAACGGAAAAGTTGCGGTGGATAAGGTAATGACTTCGCCCGAAGGTTACTTTCAGTTGATTTTTATGGATGTGCAGATGCCTGTCATGGACGGCTGCGCCGCTGCTGCGGCAATCCGGGCATTGGATCGTGCAGATACCGGAACGCTCCCCATTGTTGCCATGACGGCAAACGCTTTTGCAGACGACCGGCAGAGAACCAGAGATGCGGGGATGGATGAACATCTTGCCAAGCCGATTGACAGGAATCAGCTCTATCAGACCCTGCATAGATTTCTCCGAAAGGATAGATGAGTCCCCAATGGAAACAGGCCTTGTCCGTGCTCTCCTACAGGGTAACCGCATCCGGCTTCAGCTGGTAATATTCCCTCACCTTCCTCTCCACTTCCGCCATGGTTTCCGGATGCTCCTTCAGGAATACCTTGGCGGCATCACGTCCCTGGGCGATGCGGCTGCCCTGATAGGAATACCAGGAACCGCTTTTTTCCACCACAGCAACAGCCGCCGCCAGATCCAGGATATCCCCTTCCCGGGAAATGCCCGTGCCGTATAGAATGTCGAATTCCGCTTCCTTAAAAGGCGGGGCCACTTTATTTTTTACCACCCTGACACGGGTTCTGTTCCCAATTCTTTCTCCGCCGCTTTTAATCATATCAATCCGCCGGACATCCAAACGGACGGACGCATAAAATTTCAGGGCACGTCCTCCGGTGGTCGTTTCAGGATTGCCGAACAGGATGCCTATTTTTTCCCTCAGCTGGTTAATAAAAACCACAATGCACCGGGATTTGCTCACCACAGGGGTCAGCTTGCGAAGCGCCTGGGACATGAGCCTGGCCTGAAGCCCGATATGGCTGTCCCCCATTTCCCCGTCGATTTCCGCTTTGGGCACCAGGGCCGCCACCGAATCAATGATGATGATATCAATCGCCCCGGAACGCACCAGCATTTCCGCTATTTCCAGTGCCTGTTCCCCCGTATCGGGCTGGGAAATGTAAAGCGCATCAATATCCACGCCGATACCTGCGGCATATTTGGGATCCAGCGCATGCTCCGCATCAATGAATGCCGCAATACCGCCTCTTTTCTGGATCTCTGCCGCCATATGCAGAGATACCGTGGTTTTTCCGCTGGACTCCGGCCCGTAGATTTCCACTACCCTGCCCCGGGGTATTCCTCCAAGCCCCAGCGCGATATCCAGGCTCAACGCCCCGGTAGGAACCGCTTCCACCTCTCCGAAGGCGGATGCATCTCCCAGCCGCATGACCGCTCCCCGGCCGAAATCCTTTTCAATCTGCATGACCGCCGCATCCAGTGCTTTTTTCTTATCTTCATCCATACGCTTTTACCTGTCCTGTAGTTTTCTTTTTATTGTAGCAGTTCAGCGGTCGTTTCGTAAGCGTTTTCTTATAGTATGATGATAAAGTTTGGTTGTTTTGCCGTATAAGATATCCTTTTTATTTGTGCACTTTTTCCAGCGGATTTTATCCTTGCAGCCCTTTTCCCGCCGGCTCATATTCCGTCTCTTTCCAACATAACAATAAAGAGGAGGTAAATGATATGCAGGAAAAACTGAAAAATCTGTTGCTTTGTATTGCTATACCGGTTCTTACCGGCAGCCTGTCCGGTTTTCTGACACGAGGAAGCATGCAGGTATTCCGGCAGCTGAACAAACCGCCCTTAAGCCCGCCGGGAGCCGTATTTCCCATTGTATGGACCATACTGTATATCCTGATGGGTATCGCTTCCTATCTGGTATTCTCCTCCGGGGCCGGACAGGGTGATATCCGGAATGCGCTCTCCGTTTATGGGCTGCAGCTGGCGGTGAATTTTTTCTGGTCCCTGTTTTTCTTTAACCTGGGCTGGTATTTCTTTTCTTTTGTATGGCTTGTACTGCTTTGGCTCCTTATTCTTTTCACAATCCGCCTGTTTTACCCTATTTCCAGGCCGGCGGCATATCTGCTGGTGCCGTATTTGCTCTGGGTGACCTTTGCAGGGTACCTGAATCTCGGTATCGCCATCCTGAATTAAACAGGAGAACTGTCCCTATGCATTACCTGCCGCCATATTTCACTAAAGTTTCCACAAGATTCTGGACATCAATAGGCTTCGCAATATGTGCCGTCATCCCGGCTTCCAAAGCTGCCTGGATATCCTCGGTGAATGCGTTGGCGGTCATTGCTATGACCGGAATACCGGCGGCGTCCGGCCTGTCCAGCTTCCGTATCTCCCTGGCCGCCTCATAACCGTTCATTTCAGGCATCTGGATATCCATCAGGACTGCATCGAAGGTTCCCGGAGGCATCCGCCGGAATTCCTGTACCGCCAGCTTCCCGTTCGTCCTGACAACGGCTTTTGCCCCATACAGCTGCAGCAATTCACTGAGGATTTCCGCGTTGATTTCGTTGTCCTCCGCCACAAGATATCGACAGCCTGCAATACCGTTGTCCTTTGCGGCTGCGGCCGCCCGCTTGTCTGCATCGGTGTCCGCCTTTCCTTCCTCCCCCGCCACTTCACATTCCAGTTCCACCCGGAAGGAGGAACCGCTCTGCTCGGTGCTTTCCACGGTAATCTTCCCCTTCATGAGATCCACCAGCCCTTTGGTAATGCTCAGTCCCAAACCTGTCCCTTCAATACGCGCGGTATTCCCGCTGCGTGTAAACGGCTCAAATAAATGGTCAAGAAAGGCTTTTGACATGCCAAGTCCGGTATCGGTAATGGTAAAGCGATAACCCGCAAGCTGTGTAGTTTCGTCAAACCCGGTTTCTTCCGTCAGGAATTTGACCGTTCCGCCCTCCGGTGTGAATTTTATGGCATTGCTGAGAATATTGATAAGGATCTGGTTGATCCGCAGGGAATCCCCGTAAAAACAGGGATGTAAGAGCCTGGCGGTCCGCACTTCAAAATGCAGCCCCGCCTCCTTTGCCTGCGGCTCCATCATGGACGCCAAATGCTCCACCAGATCTGAGATGACAATAACGCTGTGGTTCAGAGTAATCTTGGAACGTTCGATTTTGCTCATATCCAGGATATCGTTGATCAGGCTCAGCAGGTGGTGGGAGGACAGGGAGATTGTCCGCAGGCATTCTGCCACCCGGTCCCGGTCGTCCCTGTGTGCCTCCGCCAGCGCCGTCATCCCCATGATCGCGTTCATGGGCGTTCTGATATCATGGCTCATAGAAGAGAGAAAATCACTTTTGGAACGGCTGGCTTCTTCTGCCAGGGCCAGCGCCCGTTCCAGATCTTCCTTGCTCTTGCGTTCCGCCTTCAGCATCTCCGTCACATCCTGGCGCACGATGCAGATTGTCTTGTGTTCCCTGTCTCCCCACAACACATTGATTTGTTTATACCGCGGCCCATCGGCCGCCCGGCAGGGCATTACAAAATCATAACCCTCCGGGCGTTCCTCCAGGTGTCTGCGCATATGCTGCAGTCCGAAGCCGCCCTCCACCTCATCCGGCCCGCCCTCGGGAATATATACTTCCTTTATTCCCCTCAGCCAGGAATCATAATCCTGCCGGACAGGCGGCAATGCCTGAAGTACCGTCTGGCGGGTGTAGAGAATAATATGCCGTCTGCCGATATGAATCAACCCCAGCATTTCAAAGGTATAAGCGACCACATTAAGCAGTCCCTGCTGCTCCCGGACAGAATCCGTAATATCGGCCCTCGCAAGGCAAAACCGGCTGAGCCGGAGGTCGGTTGCCAGAACCGTCAGTTTCTTTGCCAGGATCTCACCTCTGTCATCCATAATCGAATAGGAAAAGGAATAGGTATCCCCGTCTTTTTTGAGATGTTTCCTCATATAATCCGGATCCATTCTTTCGGCAACGTATTCCTTATCCCTGGGAACCACCTGCTTTTGAAGCATAAAGGCCACGCAGTCCGAATGGCGGCCCGCCGCTTTGGAAGCATCGCCGGCATCCGGACTGCCGCTCAGAAGTGCGCTGGTATTATTCAAAAGATCAATATCCGCGACGAGATCATAACCGGATGCGGAAAGCTGGTGAAGATTTTTGTCAGAGACTGTCTGTTCCGTAATATCCGATACCGTTAATATGCCTGTGATATCCCCGGTATCCGGCGTTTTCACCAGGCTTACCACAAATCTCACATAACGGCCGCACGCTTCCCCGGGCAGCATGATAAAACAATCCAGCCGCTGCTCGGTTTTGCCGGCGGCGAATGCCGCCAGGGTCGGCTTGTTCAGGAATATGTCCAGGAATTCACGACGCTCTTTTTTATCCGCCACCAGACCCGAAATACCGGTAAAAAAAGCTTCCCTTTCCTCTCCGAAGCGTTCCAGAAGATTGGCCCCTGTGTAATCACTGATTTCCAGTATACGGCTGCGTGTAATATTGCAATGACCGATAATCAGCGCATTCGGTACCGGCGTCCGGTAATGCTGCAGTATCAGTTCCCGGTACTGTCTGCGGATCCGTTCCTGATCTTCCCGTACCGTTGTCATATCGTGGTAGCTGGCATAGAGGATATATTCGCCGTCCCCGCGACGGAGCATGGAAACATGGTTTTTTACCCACAGATAGCTTCCATCCCCCTTTCTGAGCCGGTATATCAGCTCACAATGCTCTTCGCCTCCGGCAAGAAACGCTTCCAGCCGGGCGTTCAGCTGCCCGCAGTCCTCCGGATGCACACCCGCCATGCCATCCTTCCCATACAGCTGCCATACCTCGTCCATGGTCATACCGCACATTACGGCAAAACCGTCTGAAAAATATTCCGGCACTTTCCTTCCGTCCCTGTGATATCTGACCACAGCCACACCGCCCGAAAGCTTCTTCACCATAGTCTGGAAATATTCCTCCCGGCACCCTGCAGCCTCCTTCGGCTGCGCCTCCACCTTCGCGGCCGTCACACCGGTTATGTATTCAATACAGGCCGGTTTTCCATCCCAAACAGTCTGCCTGCGGCTGAGCTGACAGCTTTGCATACCGCGGAGTCCTCCGATACTGCACACGGCTTCTGCGCCGTCCGGCAGTTTCTTATCCCCGGGGGAAGCTTCTATATCCTTTCTGCAAAAAGGACAGGGTCCGTCATAGCCCATTGCCTGCCAGCAGGTTATGCCCGGCTTCCAGTCCGTCCCTGCAAAAAGCCTGCAGGCCTGGTCATTTGCATAAACCAGTTCCCGGCTTTCTTCCAGGCTGACAATAACCGCTGCCGGCACATGATTTAATAGGAATTCCAATTGTTCACACGAGTCCGTGTGAAAAGGATGCTTCTGTATCATAGGTTTTCACTTCCTCTCATCTTCTTCAGCCCAGCCATCTCCCAAGGACCTCCATCAGATGCTCCATCTCTATGGGTTTTGCAATATGATCGTTCATTCCTGCGTTATGGGCTTTTCCAAGATCGGAAGTAAACGCATTTGCCGTCAGCGCAAAAATGGGCAGGCTCTCCACATCCTCCCTTTGCAGAGAACGGATTGCCGCCGTCGCCTGATACCCGTCCATTACGGGCATCTGGATATCCATAAGGATACAGTCATATTTTCCGGGGGCTGAAGCCCGGATCCTATCCACCGCCTGCTGCCCGTCCGCCGCTTCGTCTACCTGGAACCCGTTCATTTGAAGCAGCTCCGCGGCGATCTCCCGGTTCAGCTCGTTATCTTCCACCAGAAGTACCCTTTTCCCGCTCAAAACCGGCCTCGGCGGCACCTGCCCTTTCCCGGCTTCCGGACGTTCCTTCTGCCGGAATTGAAGAAGTGTATGCGCCATCCTGGACTTAAACAACGGCTTCCCCAGAAAGGCATCCGCGCCTGCAAGGCGGAATTCCGCTTCAATATCCGAATAATCATAGGCGGAGATAATAATAATGGGAACCTGCATCCCCAGGTTTTCCCGAAGCGCCCTTACCGTTTCAGGGCCGTTCATTTCCGGCATTTTCCAGTCCAGTATTATGGAAAAATAATCCTCTTGATTATCGTGTGCGCCGATAACACGCGCGATCCCGTCCCTGCCGGTGCAGGCCCAATCCGCCCGCATCCCCAGTTCTTTCAGCAGTTCGGAGGCGCTTTCACACACCACCCGGTCATCATCCACCACCAGTACGCGAAGGCCTGCCAGCCCGCTTCCGTAGCTCTCCTCCTCTTCACACTGTTCAAAGGCTACCGCTATAATAAACTGGCTGCCCTTTCCCTGACGGCTCTTTACCTCGATGGTTCCGTTCATCATACGCACAATATTTTCTGTTATCGTCATTCCCAGCCCGGTTCCCTGGGTCTTACTGATACGGGAATCCTCCGCCCGTGTAAACGGTTCAAAAATATGCCGCATAAATTCATCCGACATGCCGATACCATTGTCAGAGACGATAAATTCATATTGCCCTCTGCCCGGCACGACACTTTTTTCCTCCCGGATCAACAGGCCGATGGTTCCTCCCTCCGGGGTATATTTTACCGCATTGGAAAGAAGGTTCATCAGAACCTGCTGGAGACGGTTCCTATCCGTAATGACTTTTTCGTGCCGCACATGTTCGGCACTGATCCGCAGTTCCTGTTTTTTCTGGTTTACCAGCGGCCGGCATATATTCATAACATCTTCCACAATATCCGGAAGGGTTACCACTTCGGAGGCCAGATCCATTTTTCCGCTCTCTATTTTGGACATGTCCAGAACTTCGTTGATCAGGTTGAGCAAATGGCGGCTGGAGACATTGATTTTGTCCAGACAGTCCTTCACCTTTTCCCGGGAAGCCAGATTGGCCTCAGCTATGACCGCCATCCCCATAATGGCATTCATAGGCGTCCGGATATCATGGGACATGGAGGAAAGGAAGTTGGTTTTGGCATCATTTGCCACCCTCGCCGCCTTAAAGGCATCTTCCAGCGCCTGGCGCTGCCGGGCCTGTTCCTCCCGTTCTTTTGTTACATCGATACCTGCGCTGTAAAAGGAAGGAATGCCGTCCCAACTGTCCTCCGCACTGACGTAACTGTATGTCATAGTCAGGATTTTGATCGTCCCGTCCCCTGTTATGATACGCCCTTCAACCACCGTATTTTTACCCGTGTTTCTCGCGTTCTGCATCACGGCGGAAGCACGTTCTATATCATCCGGGTGCACATAGGTACATTGCCGGCAGAGTACCTTTTCAAATTCCTCTCTTGTATAACCTATCAAATCCAGGAACCCGCCTCCGTACCAGAGGACTGTGCGCATATCCCTGGCGTCAACCCGCGCAAAGCCTCCGGGAACCGTCCGGATAATCGCATCCCTTTCCCGATCCTTTTTAGCCAGCTTATACTCCGTACTCTGCATATCATGAGACAATTCCAGCCGCACCAGGCGCCCGTCCCATTCAATAATACGGTCTTTTATCATAAATGTCTTTTCCAGGACCGGGTTATCAAACTCCCACTCGTAGAATGCATCTTCCCGCAGCCTGTCGTTCGTACAAAAAGGGCAGGGGGTACTCCTGCCCTGAATCACTTCATAGCATTTCTTTCCCATAACAAGCTCTCGGGCGGTATGCAGTGTTTCACAGGCTGTCTTGTTCAGGTACAGCAGCTCATAGGTATGCATATCGCTAATATATGCATTGCCGTCATAGGTATCCATCATCCACTGGAAATACTGCAGTTTCTGCCGGCAGAGACGGACCTGTTCCTCCTTTTTTGCCGTAAGCCCTTCCACATCGGAGAGTTCTGCCTGGAACAGCATTCCTCCCGTTTCCATATCTTCCATGCTGCTACCGCAAAGCTGTACCCGAAAAGAGCCGCCCCCCTTCAGAGGCAGCCGGACAGTCGCATTCATATCGGAGCCTTCTGCCGTGTCCGCTCCTGAGAGAGCATGCTTTATGGCGGTAAAATCTTCCGGATAGTCTGCATAATATTGTTTCAGCCCGGGATAGAGGCAGTGAAACTCTTCTCTTTTGTAATGAGTGCTCGTAAAAAATCCGGTATTTCCCCACAAAAAAGTCAGGTCTTCATCCAAACGAAAACAGATCACACCGGTTTTCAACGTGTTAATTACCGCCGGGCATATGCGGTTGCTTTTCTGAGCCGCAAAGCTTCCGCCCTGTGCTCTTGTATTTTCCTTTTCCATAACGCTCCCCTTCTTGTTCATATTATATCTGCATGACAGGGGAAAAGCAACCTTCCTTTCCTGATCCTCCGGGGATTTATTCTTTACAGAGGGTTTCTGCCGCCGTTCTTCCCGCCCGCAGACATAAATGCCGCCTCCGGCACATATCCTGTAAGAAAAACCGGATATCTGATATGAAAAATGGACAAAAAATCAAAGGACTGGCCGGACTGCTCTTTCTTTTCATCCTGGCTTTCCTGGCAGGCCGTTTCCTGGCGCAGGCGGTGGATGCCATGAGCACGTCGGCAGTCCTTCCGGCTGAAGGGAACTGGGGGCTGAGTTTCCGGGATGAAGGAAAACCGCCTGTTGCCAATGCCACCTTCGAGGAGCTGGCAAAATACAACGCCTTTTATGCGGAAAACACGCAGGAAAAGGTGCTCTATCTCACCTTTGACTGCGGCTTTGAAAACGGGAATACCCCTGCTATTCTGGATGCGCTGAAAAAGCACAATGTAAAAGCAACCTTTTTTATTGTAGGGAATTATCTGGAAACCAGTCCGGATCTCGTCAGGCGCATGCTGGACGAAGGACATATCGTGGGGAATCACAGCTATCACCATCCTGACATGTCACAGATGGGAAAAGAAGATTTTACAAAGGAACTGGGAGAACTGGAAACGCTGTATGAACAGACCTTCGGCCAGCCCATGCAGAAATTTTACCGGCCGCCTCAGGGAAAATACAGCGAAAACAATCTGCAGATCGCCAAAGATCTGGGATATAAAACCTTTTTCTGGAGCCTGGCTTATGTGGACTGGGATCAGAACCAGCAGCCTACCCACGAAGAAGCTTTTAACAAACTCCTCAAAAGAGTTCATCCCGGCGCTATCATACTGTTACATAATACCTCGAAAACCAATGGGGAAATCCTGGATGAGCTTCTTACCAAATGGGAAGAAATGGGTTACTGTTTCCGTTCTCTGACGGAACTGCCGGGAGTCGGAAACAGCTGATACGCACCCGCTGCCATGCTGACAACGGCAGCACAAACTATCCGCGTGAAGAATGGCTCTGCCATTCTTCCGTAGCGGAATCAAAAATACATAAGCGGCATCCTTTTGCGCTTTTAAATTTATTTTCACACTTTTTCCTTACTTTTTTCTCAATTTCATCACAATTTAATAATAATTCCATCACAATTCCTTTTTATACTACAGCTATAGAAACAAAGAAAACAGATGTAATCATAAAAAGGAGTTGACTATTATGTTTGAATATCAGAATGAGCTTTATGAAAACAGAGACCAGATGTACCATTACAGTGAAATGCCGGAAAACGGATCGGCAGCGCCCCGCAAACCGGCCGGTCCCGGCCGCCCCCGGAAAGGTATCCGTCTCCTGAAAAAAATAGGCGCCGTCACCTTAAGCGCGGCGCTGTTCGGTGGAGTGGCTGCCGGATCCTTTCAGGCGGTAAATTATTTAACCGGTTACGATACTGCTGCGGAGGATGCCGCCGCTTCCCCACAAAGCTCCTCTGCAAGCCTTATGACCACCGCTTCCCTTTCCGGCACTGCCGATGCTAAAGGCAGCCTGGATGTTTCCGATATCGCGGAAGCCGTCATGCCTTCTATCGTTTCCATAACAAATAAGTCGGTGCAGGAGGTGCAGAATTATTTCAATATGTTTGGTTACGGCTACAGCGGGGAAACCGTACCGCAGGAAACGGAAAGCCGCGGTTCCGGCATCATCATCGGAAAAAATGACAGCGAACTTCTGATTGTTACCAACTATCATGTCATTGCAGATGCCGATACCCTCTCCGTCGCTTTTAATGACAATCAGGTTTACGAAGCAAATATGAAGGGAACGGATCCCGACAACGATCTTGCGGTAATTGCCGTTCCGTTGGAAAGCATATCCGCAGACACCATGTCCCGGATCGCCGTCGCTTCCATCGGGGATTCGGATTCCCTGCGGGTGGGTGAACAGGTTGTAGCCATCGGAAATGCGCTGGGCTACGGCCAATCCGTTACCACAGGTATCGTAAGCGCCACAAACCGTACCCTGGGCGGCAGCCAGGAAACAGCTTCCGACGATTCGGCCGGACAATCTACCTATATCCAGACCGACGCCGCCATCAATCCCGGTAACAGCGGCGGCGCGCTCGTTAATATGAAAGGCGAAGTCATCGGTATCAATTCCGCCAAATTAGCCAGTACGGAAGTGGAAGGTATGGGCTATGCCATCCCGGTTTCCAGAGTTTCCGATATCATTGAAAAGCTGATGAATGAAACCACCAGAAGCAAGGTAGGCGATGACCAAAAATCCAGCATCGGTATCACCGGAATCACGGTAACGGAATCGGTAACCAGCGTTTACGGAATCCCTTCCGGCGTCTATGTTGCAAGCGTATCGGAAGGCAGCGGCGCACAATTGGCCGGACTCAGGAAAGGGGATGTCATTACTGAATTTGACGGCAAAACCATTACCCAGATACAGGAGCTGACCGATCTTCTTGCGTATTATCCCGCAGGCGAAACCGTAGAGCTTACCATCCAGACCCTGGGCAGCGACAATGCCTACACGGAAAAAACCGTATCCCTCACCTTAGGCCACGCGGAAAGCACCGGCTCCCAGGCCGGAGCGGCAGAACTTCCGGGTACAGGAACCCAGAAGGACATGGGGGCTATCTATTAACAACTCGAACTTCGCAGGTACCAGACGGCCCTCCGCCCGCTGTCGGCGCCCCTCTCCCGGGACGGAAAAGGAATTTTCGCAGGTGCCTGTCAGACCATGGAGATGAGACCAGTCAAATGTGTCAGCCTCATCTGACACATTTGA
>URMK01000096.1 GCA_900548905.1 uncultured Lachnospiraceae bacterium
CCCAGGGAAAAGGAGAGGGGAGCCGCAGGACACAAGGGGCCGTCTGAACTGTTACCCTAAATCCATCCTCCGTCTATTGTGATGATCTGGCCCGTCATATAGGCCGGGGCATTGACGAGCTGGCCCACCAGTGCGGCCACTTCCTCCGGTGTTCCCATCCGGTCTGCAGGGATTTCTTCGATCAGGGCATTCCTTTCCTCTTCGGCAAAACACCGGTTCATATCGGTATCGATAACACCGCAGGCCACGGCGTTTACCTGGATATTGCTGGGAGCAAGTTCTTTTGCAAGAGCCCTGGTAAAGCTGTTCACCCCTCCCTTGGATGCCGAATAGGCCGTTTCCATGGATGCGCCGGCCTGTCCCCAGACGGAAGAAATCTGAAGGATCCGGCCCTGTTTTGCATGTACCATGAGCGGAATGGCATGCCGGCAGGTATAAAAACAGCTGTCCAGGTTAGTTGACATAACCCGCCGCCAGTCGCCGGCGGACATTTCCGACAACAGGCCGATATAGGAAATACCTGCATTATTGACGAGGACATCCAGACGGGTGATAGTCCCGAACAGCCTGTCCGCCGCGTCCGGGTCGCCCATGTCCCCCTGGAAAGGAGTGCACAAAATCCCGTATGTTTGTTCCAGGTACCGGCAATGTGCCGTTAATTCCTCCATGGACTGCAGGCAGGTGAGATACAGATCATAGCCCTGTTCTGCCAGCTGCGTGGCAATTGCCTTCCCGATTCCCCGGGAAGCACCGGTTATCAATGCTTTTTTTTTCATTCTTATATCCTCCGTTTCCGCAAGCGCGGGGAAACCATAAGTTATTTTCCGGAACATGGTTTTCCTATTATAACATATGCGGCCAAAGGTTGAAAGCTGCGGCAGAAACAGGTATAATGTCCACAGGGTGGACATTATACCTCCATGCCTGTGAAGCGGGTATGAGAGAATGGGCGAATCAGGTATAAATGAAACAGAAGCCAAGTATGATAGAGTAAAGGGGTAGAAAATATGTATGATTTGATTATTATCGGTTCAGGCCCTGCAGGGCTCAGCGCTGCGGTATACGGAAGAAGAGCCGGATTTTCCACATTAGTAATAGAAAAGAATCCCATGAGCGGCGGACAGGTACTCAACACCTATGAGGTGGATAATTACCTGGGGCTTCCCGGAATCAACGGTTTTGATATGGGGATGAAGTTCCGGGAGCATGCGGAGAAAATGCAGGCGGAGTTCATGGAAGCCGACGTGCTGGGAATTGAAGATATGGGAGACCTGAAGTTGGTGAAAACAGCGGAAGGGGATTATGAAGCAAAGGCGGTAATTATCGCGTCGGGCGCTTCCCACAGCCATTTGGGCGTTCCCGGGGAAGAAGAACTGAGCGGAATGGGGGTATCCTACTGCGCCACCTGTGACGGTGCTTTTTTCCGCGGAAAGACCGTGGCTGTGGTAGGAGGGGGCGATGTGGCGGTAGAGGATGCCATTTTCCTGGCGAGGGCCTGTGAAAAGGTGTATCTGATCCATCGCCGTGACAGCTTAAGAGCCGCCCAGTCCCTTCAGAATACCATGCTTGCGCTCCCTAACGTGGAAGTATGCTGGAACAGTGTTGTGGAGAGCATCAACGGGGAAGGAAAAGTCCAATCCATCACACTGCTCCATAAAAACGGAGGCCAAAAGAACGAACTGGCGGTACAAGGTGTATTTATCGCCGTGGGTATCAAGCCTAATTCCGAAAGCTTCATAACGAATATAGCGGCAGATGAAAAAGGCTATCTGATAGCCGGTGAAGATTGCACCACAAGCATGCCGGGAGTTTTTGCTGCAGGGGACATCCGTACCAAAAAGCTGCGCCAGATTGTTACAGCAGTGGCAGACGGTGCAAATGCGGTGGAGGGAATACAGGAATACTTCCTGTAGGTATACTTCCTGTAACATTATTCCACACGGGCACCGATAGGCATGGATATTACAATATAAATATTAAATGTTACGTAACAATTATTTTTGTTAAAAATTTCCAATATTCGTACGAATATGTCAAAAATTCAAAAAATGTTCACAATTTGAAAAGAAGGGAAAAATACCCTTCTTTTCTTGATTTTAGGCGGTTTTAAAGGTGTTTTCCCTTTAGAACCGCTTTTTGTGTAAAGGTTGACAAAGGGAAGCTTCGGTGGTATAGTTAACAACAGATGTAATAATTTCGTAACAAATGTAACAGTTCAAATGATTTTGGAGGAACGCATGAAATATACACGCGTGAAAGCAGTAACATGTGCACTGACTGTATCAGCAATGCTCTTCAGTACAGCTGCAATGCAGGCAGGTGCAACCGGTGTATCTTATGAGCTTCCGGCGGCAGGTGTTGGCCTGGCACTGGAAGAAGGCAGTTCCCTTGGAAGCGTACAGGAAGCGGCTGATCAGAGTGAAAAAGCGGAACAGACCGTTCAGGCTGCACAGGAATCCTCAGATTTAACCTCTGCGGATATGGAATCCGGTATTACCGGCGTCGGAGAATCCTCTATCGATGCACAGGTGGATAACCACATCCAGGAGCAGCAGACGGAAGCTGCCATCGCCAATGGTATTGGCGTAGCGAGTGTGCTGGATGCGGCAGGAACTTCTGAGACGACAGCTTCCGTATCGAATGCTCTTCCGGCAGCTGTTGGGAATACCGCATCAGGCGGACAGGCCGTTTTGCCGGCAGATACCCTGGCAGTTGGAGAAGCGGCAGAATTGCCCAAGACAATTGTGGAACCTGTAGATTTAAAGGAAACACAGACAGCTAAGACAGAGACAGAAGAGAAGCCTGCGCAGGACGAAGCGGCACAGGCCGATGATAATAATAAGAAGGACAAGGAATCCGAACAGGAGACAGAGTCCGGCAAGGAATCAGAGTCCAAGAAGGAGACAGAATCCTCTTCGGAAACCACAAAAGAAACGGCTTCTGAGACAACCTCAGAAACTACGACGGAGACGGCTTCTGAATCAACCTCAGAGTCCTCATCCTCTGCGACAACGGAAACGGCTACTGAGACCGCCACCGAAACTACAACCGAATCTTCTTCAGAAACCACCACGGAAACGACGACAGAAACCACTGTGGAAACGGCAAGCCAGGCCGAAACTTCTTCGGCTGCACAAACGGCAGCTTCCCAGGAAAGCACAGAAGCTTCCTCACAGGCGGAAACAGCAGCGGAAACTCCTTCCGCAGCGGCAGCGGTTTCAAACCACGGAGGTGCAGTTGCGGATTACGCAGTACAGTTTGTGGGTAACCCCTATGTATATGGCGGGACAAGCCTTACCAACGGTGCAGACTGTTCCGGGTTTGTAATGAGCGTATATGAGAACTTCGGCGTATCCCTTCCTCATTCTTCTACAGCTGACAGAAATGTAGGTGTGGATGTGGGCGGACTGGAAAATGCACAGCCTGGTGATCTGGTTTGTTATACCGGACATGTGGGAATTTATATCGGAGACGGCCAGATTGTACACGCAAGCACGGCGAGCACCGGAATCAAGATTTCGGAAGCAGATTACAGAACTCCGGTAGCTGTAAGAAGAGTCCTTCACTAACAGGTGAATAATAAAGAACAGAGTACAAGGCATGTTTTAGGACATGCCTTGTTTTTTTATTCCTGCGGAAACGAGCAGTGTGTTTGAAAATTCATTTCCGCAATCTGTATGCCCTGTATTGCGTCTTGCAGAAAACAATTTTCAAACGTCCTCTTGTCAGACAAAAGTAATTAATTGTCAGACAGCTTGTGAATTATCTGAAAATACGCTGAATATAAGCTGTTTGTAAAATCTGCACAAAATCTGTTGGATATTGTCGAAAAGAGGTTTTTTTAACCACAAAGTTATCCACATAAAAAATGCGGTATTCATGGGGCTTAGAGAGTTATACACGAAGTTATGCACATTATCCACAGATTGACAAAGTATTTCACCGCTGTGCGGGAGAACGTATATTGAAACGAATGTTCTGGTAAGTTCCACGAATTTTACAAAATAATTACGAAAATATGTCGCTTTGCATTGACTGAAACAATTATAAATTTTCAGTTAAAATTCTGAAAACATTGCACGTGAGTATGGGGATATGGTATAATCCAGTTAAGGACAAAAGGATATGCCGCAGGAAGTGGACAGGCAGTATTGCCTTTGTGCCTAATATGAAACAGAAGGGATGATCGGCATGAAATTCATTATCAGCGGAAAGAACATCGAAATAACGCAGGGGCTTCGCAGCGCCGTGGAATCGAAGATCGGAAAGCTGGAAAAGTACTTCACCCAGGATACCGAAGTACATGTGACGCTGAGCGTTGAGAAAGACAGACAGAAGATAGAGGTAACAATCCCGGTAAAAGGCAGTATTATCAGGTCGGAGCAGACAAGCAACGATATGTACGTATCCATCGACCTGGTTGAAGAGGTAATTGAAAGACAGCTTAAGAAATATAAGAATAAAATCACGGACAAGCATCAGTCAGGCGGCAACTTCCAGCAGGCCTTTATTGAAAAGGAATATCCGGAAGAAGAGGAAGTACAGATTGTCAGGACCAAGAAGTTTGACATCAAGCCGATGTATCCCGAAGACGCATGTATCCAGATGGAACTGCTTGGGCATAATTTCTTTGTATTCTTTAATGCGGAAACCGAACAGGTTAACGTCGTATATAAGAGAAAAGGAAATACCTACGGATTGATTGAACCGGAATATTAGAATACAGTCAATGAAACAACAGAACGGGAACCGCGTTTCCGGTGTTTATAGAACACCGGAAACGCGGTTTTTTACTGTCTTAATCAAAAGTACAATTTGTAAAACAAAGTATAATGCCTTTATATTTCCGGTAAAAATACCTGAATGGTAACTACGAAAGGAAGATAGAAGCAATAATTCCATTGACAACTAAAATAGACTGATGTATCATTGGTAAAAATGATGAATAAATAATGTTAATTTCTAAAAATAATAAAGAAATAATACATATTTTGAAATAAAAGTTATGCATTTGGTATGATATATAAATACATTTTGGGTTAAACCAAACCGCATAATTGTATAAAATAACTAAAACGAAAAAAGAAATTTGATTGTAGATAATAACCAAGAAATGAAAGATATAAAGAAATGGGGTGCCGGAAAGATTTATGAACCAGGAGAACAAAGAAATTGCGGATATCCTGCGCAGGGAGGTAAAGCAGCTGCAGTCCGACAGGCTGATTAAGCTTGAGTCGGAACGAAAACTGGAACAAAGGCTTATGGTCGGGAGACAGCGCATCCGGGAGGTAATTAATCAGCTTGTATCCGAAGGGCTTCTTATTAAATATGAAGGAAAGGGCACATATATTGCACCTATCGTTAAAAATAAATATATCAATCTTATCTGTTCTCCCGGCATTAAATTCAACGATCCCTTTTACAACAGGATGCTCATGGAGCTGACTGGCTATTCGGCAAAAAACAGCGTGAATATGATTCCGCTGACACTGGAAACTTTGGAAAACGGCGATATGATTTCGCCGGTGCTGATGATCGGTAAATTTGAGGAAGAAAATCTGCAGAAAATTAAAAGGATATATCCCCGCATCATTTCTTTTGAAAATTATCCCAATCATGATGATTTCGCACAGATATACTTCGACCACTTCAAAATCGGCATGAATGCGGCTAAGGTTTTGAGCGGCTGCGGACATAGGAATGTAATACATATCACCGGGCCGGATACCTATGCTTCCGCTCTTTACCGTAAAAACGGATTTATCAGAGGGGCAAGAAAAAACGGAATAGAGCATGTAATATTGGAAAGTAAGATGAACTTCAGGGGAGGCTACGAGCTTGCGGATCAGGTAGCCAATCTGGTTACGCTACGGAAATTTACGGCTGTTTTTGCGGCAAATGACTGGATGGCGATTGGATTGATTCAGGCATTGCGGACAAAGGGAATAGAAGTCCCGGATCAGGTTTCTTTGCTCAGTGTGGATAATATTCCGCTTGCAGGCCAGTTCGCCCCTGCACTGACGACCTATTCCCTGGATGCCAATATGATGATTGCGGAATGTTTTTCTCTTATGGACGGGGTGGAAAGCGGTTTGGAAAGCAATGCCGCCATGGAACAGAAGTTTCATAAGAGAATTATCCTGCAGCCCATACTGATAACCAGGGATACCCTGAAAAGGAAAAAAATAAAAACAAATGGAGCGGAGGAAAAAGAAAGATGAGCAGACAGGTAAATGTGAAGGTGGACGCAGGAAAAACCATGGGAGTACAGGAACATCTCTGGCGTTATATCGGCTATGACGAGTGCAACTATACCTATATTCCGGAGGGCGTGGAACTTCTGGAAAAATTTGCGGCCCTGGAGGATGCCCCTTATTATTTCAGAACCCATTTTATGTTCTGTACCGGGAATTGCCACGGAACCTATAAATTCGGGTCCACCAATATTTATTGGGAAAATGAGTTGGGGGAACCGGTCTATGATTTTACTTACTATGACTACATCATAGACGCTTTTCTCAAAACCGGGAATAAACCGTTTGTAGAACTGGGATTTATGCCTATGGATCTGGCGGATACCAATTATCTGAGGCCGGCGGCGGGCAACTGGGAAAAATATGGACAGTATAAAGAAGCCGGCTGGACCTGTCCGCCCAAGGATTATGACAAATGGCATGCATTCATCAAGGCGGTGGCGGCCCATCTGGTGGAAAAATACGGGGAAGAGGAAGTGAAGAGCTGGTATTTTGAACTTTGGAATGAGCCGGATATTTTCTACTGGAGCGCAACCGCGGCAGAATACTGTAAGCTGTATGACTACACGGAGCACGCGGTGCATGAGGTACTTCCCGGTTTACGGCTTTCCGGCCCGGCGGTGACCGGTATTTTCGAAGGCGGCCATGCGCAGAAATTTTTCCGCTTTTTCCTGAATCACTGCAGGGATGGGGCGAACTTCTGCACCCAGGAAAAGGGAACGCGGCTGGATTTTATTACCTTCCATGTCAAAGGGGGAGGCTTCCCGTTTGAAATGCATGCGCCCAAAGCGGTTCCTTCCGTGGAAAGCCTGGTGCATCAGGTGAAGCTGGGCCTGGATATCATTACGGAGTACGGCTACCAGGACCGTGAGGTGGTTCTCTCCGAAGCGGATCCGGACGGATGGGCGGCAGGCGGCGTTTACGATAATGCCAATATGGTTTTCAGGAACACGGAATACTATGCAACTTATGTTGCCTCCGCCTATGAAAAAATAGACCGGCTCGGCAGCCAATACGGGATCCGGGTAAGGCCTCTCGCCTGGGCTTTTATGTTCCCCGGGGAGCGGTGCTTTGAAGGGACCAGAACCTTTACCACACAGGGAATCGATAAGGCGGTATTTAATATGTTCAAAATATACGGCTCCCTTGGTGATGAAAAGCTGGCCTTTGAAAGCGATGGCACAAAGAATCTGGAATTTTTGCAGGAGCCGGAAATCGGTGTGAAGAACCACAGCCGGTATACCGGAGAAGGGGAAGACACGGAGGTGGCTGGTTTTGCCGTAAGAGGTAAAAACGGAGAAATCCAGATAGTCATTTACAGCCATTGTAACGACAGGGATAAGGCGGAAACGCAGGAAATCAGCCTGACGGTGGAAGGAATCGGGGAAAAGGAAGCCACGGTCAGCCATTATCGGATCGATTCCGCACATTCCAACGCCTATGCAGAATGGATAAGACAGGGGCGGCCTCTGTTCCCGGCCGGAGAGCAGTACGACGCGATTAAGGAAAAAGACGGCCTGGAAAAGCTGTGTGCGGATGAAACGGTTATGGCGAAGGGAAGCCTCAGACTGGATTTTTGTATGCCGTCCCATGCGGTTTCCTATCTGGTTATCCAATAGAAAAGAGACAGGTTAAGGTCCGGTGCTTTGCCACAAAGCCCGGACCGGAAAGACGGGGTAAGGGAATGAACAGGGATTTAAGCAGGAAAACACTGGGGATTATTCACGCTTCCCATATTACAATTCAGGCAATGGAGCCTTATATCAGGGAGTATATCCCCGAAGTGGAGATTATGCATCTGTGCGACGACACGATCCAGAGGGATAACATTAAGGCCGGGGCCGGCATTATTCCCAAGGTCAATTATTTTAAATTCGCGCAGTATGCGCATAATCTGGAGGAGGCGGGAGTGGATTTGATTCTGCTGGCCTGTTCCACGTTTAACTATGCGGCAGAGCTTGGCAGGCCTCTTGTGAATACGCCGATTGCCCAGATAGACCGCCCGATGATGGAACAAGCGGTGCGGACCGGAAAACGGATTGGTATGCTGGCAACACTGGCCACAACTGTCCCTTCCTCCGAACGGCTGCTGGACATTGCGGCGGCAGAAGCGGGAGCTGTAATCGAAAGAAAAACGGTTTTGTGCAGCAGAGCTTTTGAAGAATATTCCAAAGGGAATATTGCCGGGCACAATGAAATTTTGTTAGAAGCCATAGATGAGCTTTCGCAGGAGGTGGATTGTATTGTCATGGCACAGCTGTCCATGTCCGCTCTGGCGCCGCATCTGAAGGATACAAAAGTACCGGTATACAACAGCGGGGAGACCGGATTTTGCAGAGTGCGAAAGCTGCTGGAGGCAATGGAATAAGCAGGGGGATTGGCAATGCTTGATCAGAATAGGAAAGAGATGCTGGAAAAACAGGCCGGGGAAATCCGCAAGGATATCGTTGCCATGATAGGCGTGGGAAAAGCGGGACATCTGGGGGGATCCTGTTCTCTGGCGGATATCGTTACGGTTCTTTATTTTTATAAAATGAAGCATAATCCGGGGGATCCGGGGAGGAAAGACAGGGATCGGTTTCTGCTGAGTAAAGGACATGCGGCGATTGTCCAGTACGCCGCATTGATGGAATGCGGGTATTTCGACAAGGAAACCCACATCCATACGCTGAAGATGCTGGGAAGCCGCCTGCAGGGACACCCCGATATGAGGAAGCTGCCGGGAATCGAAGCTAATACAGGATCCCTCGGACAGGGGGTGTCCCTGGCGGCAGGCCTGGCAGCGGGATTGAAGTTGGACGGGCTGGATTCCAAGGTCTATGTGGCTGTGGGAGACGGGGAACTTGCGGAAGGACAGCTTTGGGAAGCCTTTATGGCGGCGACTCATTTCAAACTGGATAATCTGCGGGTCATTATCGACAGAAACGGGCTGCAGGCCACCGGAAGGACGGCGGAACGGTTCCGGATTGACGGCGTGGAGGCGGAGAGTTCCATAGAGAATAAAATGCGCGCTTTCGGGTTTGAGGTGCTGGTAATAGACGGCCATGATATGGATCAGATTGCGGAGGCCCTGGACAAAGCGGATGCCGTCCGGGAAAAACCCGTCTGTATCCTTGCCGATACCATAAAAGGGAAAGGGATACCCTTTGCAGAAGGAGTCGCTTCTTTCCATAACGGAACGCTTACACAGGAGCAGTATGAGGAAGCGATGCGGGCTTTAGGCTGTGACGGCAGAACGGAGGCATAAAAATGGGGGTACATAACCAGAGAACAGAATACGGGAAGATGCTGGTGGAACTGGGAACGAAGAATCCGGATATCGTTGTGCTGGAGGCGGATTTGGGCAAGTCCACGATGAGCTGTATGTTTGAGGCGGCATTTCCGGAACGATATTTTGAGATGGGTATCGCGGAGCAGAATATGACCAGTTTTGCAGGCGGGCTTGCGCTGGCGGGAAAGGTGCCGTTTCTCAATACCTTCGCCGTCTTTGCATCGGGAAGGGCATATGATCAGTTAAGGCAGAGCATCGCCACGGCGAAGCTGAATGTGAAGGTGGCCGGTTCCAGCGCGGGGCTGTCTGATTTCGGGGATGGCGCAACCCACCAGTCCATAGACGATGTGGCGATTATGAGCGCCATTCCCCATATGACGGTGTTTACCCCCTGCGACGGGCTTGAGGTGCGTAAAGCGGTGGAAACTGCGGCGCAGCTGGACGGCCCCTGTTATATCCGTCTGTGCAGAAATGATCGGGAGGATATCTTCCCCGCCGGCGCACAATACCGGGTGGGGGAGCCTGTGGTTTTGCAGGAGGGCGGCGACGTTGCGGTTTTTACCCATGGGATCATGGCGCATGAAGCGCTGAAAGCGGCAGGTATGGCGGAAAAAGACGGAATCCGTGCACAAGTGATTCATATCCCGACCGTCAAACCGCTCAATGAGGAAGCGGTAAGGGCCTTTGCGGCAGGGAAAAAGGGTGTGGTGGTATGCGAAGAATGCAGCATCCGGGGCGGGCTGAACATGCTGGTGAGCTATGCCCTCAGAGGGACCGGAATCCCTATGGAAAGCGTCGCTGTCATGGATGTATTCGGACAGTCCGCCTCCTCCCAGGAAGAACTGCTGGAATATTATGAATTGGATGCAAAGAGCATTTATAAGAAAATAAGAAGCACGCTTGGCATGATGGAAAAGCTTCAGGACGAGGGGATAGGGAAATGGGATAGGGAAATGGGATTACAGCGCATTGCTCCGTTACTATGAAAAACAGGAAGATATTGAGGTAAAGCGATGACTATGAAGCTGGGTTGCTGTCTGAATATGCTGGGAGACAGCAGGGAACCGGTCGGACGCCGGTACATGGGCACCCTGCGCCGGGCGGGATACGATTATATGGAACTTCCGCTTGCCCAAATCATGGCCCTTACGGAAACGGAATTCCGTAAGCTGCTTGATGAAATACACATGTCGGGCATTCCCTGTGAATGCTGTAATAATTTTTTCCCTGCTTCGGTCAGGCTGACGGGAGAAGAGGCCGATTCCCTGAAAATCAGAGAATATGTGAAACAGGCTATGGACAGAGCGGAAAGGATGGGGGCAAAAATCATTGTTTTCGGCAGCAGCGGTGCAAAGAACGTACCCGATGGCTTTGCCTGCAGCAGGGCGTTTTGCCAGGTGGCGGATACCCTGCGCCTCATAGATACCTTAGCCCTTCCCGCGGGGATCCGTATCGCCATGGAACCTCTGAACCGCAAAGAAAGCAACATGATATGCAGCCTGGAGGAAGGAAAGCTCCTGCTAAGGGAAGCGGACAGCGCCTCGGCCCGTCTGCTGGTGGATTATTACCACTTTTTTATGGAAAAAGAGTCGTTTAAAACCCTGGAAAAACTGGCGTCGGATATCATCCATGTCCATTTTGCGGATCCGGCCGGAAGAAGCTTTCCGGCAGCGCCCTGCAAGGCGTACGAAAGATTTTTTGCAGTGTTAAAAAACAGCGGATACGACGGCAGAGTCAGCATAGAGGCATATGCGAAGGAGCCGGAGAAGGAAATCGAGAAGGCGGTATGGATAAGACAATACTTTTAATACGGGGATATATAGAAAAAAGCAATAGTAATTCCGGGAACCTGCCGTATTAGGAAAGCCCGGCGGGAAAGAAAATCCCTCCCGGAAGGACTTACAGCGCCGTCCGCCGCATATATTGGATAGAAAAGACCTTTGGAGCCGCCATGAAACACTGCGGAAAACTAAAACATGCAATTATAATTGAACTGGTGCTTCTCATCTTTCTGTTTGCGGTCAGACAGGCGGGAAAGACTTCCGACCAGGCGGTCTCCGGCTCTGTTCTGGTAGAAGAAATGAATGAAGGAGAGGGAGAAGAGGAGGCCGGAACGGATTATATTAAATGGGTGGATTTTAACGTATCCTATGAAGCACTCTGCCAGGCTTACGAAACGGATGTGGAAACCTATGGTGAGGATTTCCACATAGACTGGATCTCCCTGTTGGCTTATACCGCTGCAAAGAACGGCGGCGAATTCGGAAAACAGGCCCTGAAGGATATGGAATCCGTTACCGAGAAAATCAAAAACGGGGAAACCACGCTGGAGGAGGCTTCCGGCGATTTAAAAAATTACGATTATTTTTACCAGGCCTACGACGCCGCCCTGGGCGGTATGGTAGGGGAATTCCTGCTCCAGGAACAGGATGATTCCGGTAATACGGTATGGAAACGCAAATATGGCCTTAAAGCCTATTCTCCTATTGCAAAGGGCTTTCCCTATTCCGATTACGACGATTTCGGATCCTCCAGAAGCTACGGCTACAAACGCCCCCATCTGGGGCATGATATGATGGGACAGATTGGAACGCCCGTGGTGGCCGTGGAATCCGGATACGTGGAAGTGCTTGGCTGGAACCAGTACGGAGGCTGGCGTATCGGGATCCGCAGCTTTGACGGAAAAAGATATTATTATTACGCCCATCTGCGCCAGGATTATCCCTATGCGGAGGGGCTGACGGAGGGCAGCGCGGTGACTGCCGGGGATATTATCGGCTATATGGGCCACACCGGCTATTCCAAACAGGAAAATGTGAACAACATTAAGACCGTGCATCTTCATTGGGGATTGGAACTGGTTTTCGACGAGTCCCAGAAGGAATCGGATAATGAAATCTGGATTGACTGCTATCAGCTTTCCCGTTTTTTGTATCTGAACCGTTCAGAAGCGGTGAAGGTGGACGACAGCAAGGAATGGAAACGGGTGTATGACATGGAAGATCCTGCGGTGGAAAAATACGTGGAGGAGCACGGAGGGGAAGTCTCAGGCAACAGCGTGTCGGATAATGATGTTTCCGAACATGAGGATGGGTCATAAAAAGACAGCCTAAAAGACAATGACTATTTTCTCCCAAGTGTTTACAATACAAATAAGAGATAACAAACACAGGAGAGCAGCGTATGAAAATTACCGGTTTAAAAGTAAATCATGTAACGAATCCGTTCGGATTTTCCGTAAAAAATCCATCCTTTTCCTTCCGGGTGGAGGAAAGCAGCGGAAGTACCCTGAAGGCAGCCAGAATCCGGATAGCGGAGAAAGCAGATATGACAGCGATTTGCTACGACAGCGGAAGAAGAACGGATATTTCGTCCCTTTCCTTTGTCCCGGAAACAGAACTGGAAGGCGGAAAGCGTTATTACTGGAATGTTACGGCAGAAGCGGAGGACGGGGACTGCACAACAAGCGATACCGCCTGGTTTGAAGGCGGCTGTGCCGGAGAGGGCTGGGAGGCGGACTGGATCACATCCCCTCTCGGAAAGGATATCCAGCCCGTCTTATACCGGAAATTCACCATAGATGGCATGGATGCGTCACAGATCACTTCCGCGCGGCTGTACATAACGGGACTGGGCGTTTATGAAGCCAGCCTGAACGGGGTGAAAGCGGGAGAGGAATATCTGGCTCCTTTTTATAATGATTACCGTTTTTGGATACAGTACCAGACCTATGATGTGACACCGCAGCTTAAGCCGGGAGACAACCTGCTCTCCGTCATGCTGGGGGACGGCTGGTACAAAGGCCGTTTCAGTTATCTGGATGAGGCGAGGGTAAGGGAAATATACGGAGACTTATTTTTGCTTACCGCACAGCTTCTTCTTACCTTTCAGGATGGCAGCACTCGTAAAATAACAACGGACGGGGCTTGGAACTGCGTGGCTTCCCCGGTTCTTTCCTCCGGCATCTATGACGGAGAGGTTTATGATGCGGGCCGTGAGATCTGGAACGCGGAGGAAGGCAGACTGGCCGACGGCGTGGAGGAGGAGGCGGTTCCCGCGGTATTGGCCCAGGCCCCCCGGGGAATGCTGATGGAGCGGATGAGTGTTCCGGTCCGGATCCACGAAAGGCTGCGTCCGGTGAAGCTGCTTATTACGCCTGCCGGAGAGCAGGTACTGGATTTTGGTCAGGAAATCACAGGCTGGGTGGAATTTGACTGTGAAGCCCCAAAAGGATGCCGGATTCTCCTGCAGCATGGGGAGATCCTGCAGGATGATAATTTTTACACGGATAACCTGCGTACGGCAAAAGCGGAGTTTATCTATTTTTCGGACGGAGTAAGACGGCATGTACGGCCTCATTTTACCTTTTATGGCTTCCGTTATGTAAAGGTGAGCGGAATAACGATCACACAGGAGCAGCTGGACAGCTTCCGATTTGAAGCCTGCGCTATCTATTCTTCCCTGGAAAGGACCGGATTTGTAAAGACCTCAGATGAGAAGGTAAACCGGCTTTTTGAAAATACCTTATGGGGGCAGAAAGGAAATTTCCTGGATGTGCCCACGGACTGCCCCCAGCGCGACGAAAGGCTGGGATGGACCGGGGATGCCCAGGTGTTCTGTGCCACGGCCTGTTTCCACATGGATACGGCGGCCTTTTACCGGAAATATTTGAAGGATATGCGTTATGAACAGGAGATTAACAGAGGATCCGTACCTTATGTGGTGCCGGATGTCCTATCCGTTGCCAGGGAAAACATGGGACAGGCTGCCCCCGATATGACGGGTAATACCTGGGGGGAATCCGGATCCTGCGCCTGGGGAGATGCCGCCACGGTGATTCCCTGGACTGTTTATCAGTTTTACGGGGACAAAAGCCTGTTGGCGGAAACCTATGAAAATATGAAGCTGTGGACGGATTTTATCATCCATATGGATGAAACCTGGTGCAATGGCGGGAGGCTTTGGCAGATAGGCTTCCATTTTGCAGACTGGCTGGCCCTGGATAATCCGGACAAGACAAGCTGCTTCGGCAGGACGGATCCTTATTATGTGGCCTCTGTTTATTATCTGTATTCCGCCTCGCTGACAGCCAAAGCCGCAGAGGTTTTAGGGAAAACAGAGGATCAGGCATATTATGAAACAGTGGCCCGGGAAGTCAGGGAAGCCATCCGCAGGGAATATATTACGGCGGCAGGACGAGTGGCGATTGACACCCAGACAGCCCTGGTGCTGGCTCTTATGTTCGATATTATCCCGGAACAGTTTGCGGAAAGAACAGCAAAACGTTTACAGGAAATGCTCCGGGAAGCAGGCATGCATCTGAATACCGGATTTGTGGGAACGGCTTATCTTTGCAAAGCATTGACCAAAGCCGGGCTCGCAGGGGAAGCGTATACCCTTCTTTTCAACGAAGACTATCCCAGCTGGCTGTACGAGGTGAATATGGGAGCCACCACCGTTTGGGAAAGGTGGAATTCCGTACTGCCTGACGGAAAAATAAGCGATACGGGGATGAACAGCCTGAACCATTACGCCTATGGAGCGGTTTCTGAATGGATTTACCGCACGGTCTGCGGCATTGCGCCGGAGGAAAATACGCCCGGCTTCAAAAAAGCGGTGCTGGCCCCCTGCCCGGATGCGCGGTTTACATGGGTGAAGGGAGAATATGTGTCCGCATCGGGTACCTATCGGGTCGGCTGGAAGATGGAGGGCGATCACCTTATATATGAAGCGGAAATCCCGTTCGACTGCACCGCGGAATTCCTGGTGCCGGAGGGGATGGCGGTGCAATCCATCAATGGGGGACCGGCGGCCGGCGGGGAACGGATTCTGCTGAAAAAAGGAACCTACTGCATAATACTGGAAAAAACGTAACAGTTCAGACGGCCCCTTGTGTCCTGCGGCTCCCCCCTCCTATTCCCTGG
>URMK01000097.1 GCA_900548905.1 uncultured Lachnospiraceae bacterium
AAACGCCAGTCCTTACGCTGTGTCCTTTGCAGCGTTAGTACTGCTGCGTTTTTAGTCGAGCGAGAGCGGCCACTGGAAGGAACCTTGCAGCACCGCCGCCCCAGGGAAAAGCCGGGAGGGGAAAACGGACGGGCAAACCCACCGCGCAGCAGTACGGGGGCCGTGAGCAGGAAACATCTTGGACGCCGGGGCGGCGGTAAGCCGGAGGTACGGTATCCCTCTCAGCAAAACGGTTTGCCGCAGGACATCGGAATATCCTGCGGCAAACCGGGAAAAGCAAACCTATTGTTTATTTAGGACAGAGTAACCGTTCAGACCTGTCTGAATTGTTACAGGATAGATACCGTGACTTCCTCTTCCGGCAGGCCGTCCGCATGAGCGCACAGGGTACAGGTCTTCCCGTTCCCGGAACCGTCGGACTGGATCATCACGAAGGCGCGTCCGTGGAATGCATGAATGCTGTGCCCCTTCAGACATTCCATCCCCTCCGGATTTCCGTTGTCAACGCCGATTACACCGGCCGGTCCCTGAACCGTAAAGGTGAGCGCGGTGTCGGCTTGTACGCACAGGTTTCCCCGCTCATCCACAAGCTCCGCTTCTATCTGGGCGATATCCTGGCCGTCCCCCTTCATTTCCCGGCGGTAGCATTTCAGCTTCACCGCCGCCGGGGCACCTGCTGTATTCACCGTGTGGCGGGCGGCTTCCCTGCCGTCCGCATAACCCACCAGTTCTATACAGCCCGGTATATAGGGCACATCCCAGCTCAGGAACAAATCATCCGTATTCACCGGTACCGGCGCTTTATCAAAATGTCCGTACCGCTCCGTCATGCCGTAAGAAGGATAGGCATATGCCTTTCTTCCGTACGATTTTCCGTTCAGAAACAGCTCCGCGCTCTCACAGCTGGTATAGCCCAGCACCGGAATAATGGTTCCCTCCTCCACGTCCTGGTTCCAGTGCGGGAGCAGATGAGCCATAGGTTCAGACCGTTTCCAGATACTCTGATAGAAATAAAAGCTGTCCTTTTCGAAGCCGCAGGTATCCAGCACGCCGGCGGTGGAGGAACGCGCCGGCCAGTGGGCTTCTCCCAGATAATCAATTCCGGTCCACATGAAGTCCCCCGCCACATAGTCATGAGTCATGGTAAAATGCAGCAGCCGGCCCACCTTCACCGGTGCGCTGTAATATGGCTGTTTCCACCAGCCGGCCTTCTCCTTCATGGACAACAGGTATTCTCCCCTCACCCCGCCGAGACTTCCGTTTTCCGTCCCGATCACACACCAGCCGGGGTGGGCGCGTTTGTCATCGTCATAAAGCGTCTCTGCCCGGGTACGCCATCTGTCCACATAATTATAGCCTACCACATCCAGTTCATTCAGAAACTCTTCGGCGGCCGCCCGGGGTTCCGCACAGATCTGGTCGTTCGCCTGGGTCACCCCCCGATCCGGATCCAGTTCCCTGCATATAAGCTTCAGCCTTCCCGCCGTCAGATATCCCTCCGGAACCGTTTGATCCGGCACCTCATTCCCAATGCTCCAGATGATGATGGAAGGATGGTTCCTGTCGCGCAGGAGCATCGTACGCATATCTTCCTCATGGCAGCTGTCAAACCACTCCGAATATCCCCTGCTTTCGTGGGTATTGCTGCCCAGCTCTTTCCCCTTCATAATGCGCCATTCATCAAAGGCTTCATCCATAACCAGCAGTCCCAGCCGGTCGCATAAATCCAGCAGCCCCGGATCCGGCGGGTTGTGCGCCATCCGGACTGCGTTTACTCCCATCTCCTTCAGCTTTCCCAGCCTTCTCTCCCATATCTGCGGATGGACGGCGGCACCCGCACAGCCGCCGTCATGATGAATGCATACGCCGTTCAGCTTCACTCTGGTTCCGTTCAGCAGGAATCCCTGTGCGCTGTCAAACCGGATATCCCGGAAACCGGTAATTGTATGTACTTCATCCTGAAGAATCCCCTCCCTATAGACTCTGGTCACCACCTCATAAAGCGCCGGCTTCTCTGTATCCCAGAGCACGGGAGATGTCAGTATGAATTCCTGGCCAAAGAGCAGCTCCTCTTTTCCATATGCCCCAGCCTGCCCCGTGCGATCCTGCATACACAGACTGCCGTCCGGCGCGTAAATCCCCGTATCAACGACAATTGTACTTTTGTCTGCCGCCTGATCCGTTTCCGGATCGGATGTTCCGTCAGCCTTGCTCTCCCCCTCCATACATACCCGTGTCTCTATATGTATCTGCGCCCGTTCCTTTGTCACCTCAGGCTGGCGGATCCATACCCCATACGGAGCGATATGGATATCATTCGTTCCATATATCCATACATTCCTTGTAATGCCGGAACCGGAATACCACCGTGAACCCGGCTGGGCGGAATTATCCACCTTCACATCCACCACGTTTTCACTTCCGTCCGCAGCCAGCAGCTGTGTAATATCCCATTCAAAAGGTGTATATCCGTACACGTGCCGTCCCAGGCTCCGCCCGTTCAGCCATACCTGTGCCAGCATATACACGCCTTCAAAATGCAGGAATACCCTTCCCTTTTCCGCCGCGGCAGGATCGACACGGAAGCATTTCTTATACCAGCCAATCCCCGTCCTTACATAGCCTCCGGATCCGCATGAGGCCGCATCCTCCTCAAAAGGATATTCCAGGCTCCAGTCATGGGGCAGCTTTACCGGTCTGTAGCCTGTAGTCCCCGTATCGCCCGGGACTTTTTCCTCCTCCCCATGGTAAAAAAGCCAGTCCAAATTAAAGGTTTCCTTCTGTCTTACGCCCTTCCCTGTTAAATACATTCTCTCTCCCTTTCCCGTCCTTTTACAATAACTGCGTAATTCCCTTTTACGGATACATTTTACCGGTTGATTTGCGCAGCAGCATTTCGTAACCAAGATTTGTCACTGCGCTGTAAGCATCTCCCCGAAGCCGGTTTATAAGCTGTCTGCCCACCACGTTCCCCACCTGCCTTGCCGACACATTGACCGCCGTAACGGCAGGTGAAAAACAGTTCAGATTTGTACTGTTATACAAAGAGGCAATGGAAATATCCCGGGGGATCCGATACCCCTCCGCCTGCAGGGCCGACATAACCCTGGTACAAATCACATCGTCCCCGCATACAATGCATTCCACTTTCCTGGCAAACAAATCACTTATGATACTGTTGAGTAATTCCGCATTGTCAAAATCAGGATAGCACAGCTGATGCGCTCTGGACAGTCCGTATTTATCCAGTGCTTCATAACAGCCCCGGCATCGTTTCTGGTTCACCCGATACGACATTTCCCCGAAAAGCATGGCAAACCGGCGGTAGCCCTGCCCGATGAGCAAGGAAACAAGGCTGTTTGCCGCCGTTTCGTTATCAATGTCCACCTGGATGATTTCCTCATAATCACAGGTTCCGGACAGTGCCGCAGGAAAATGCAGCTCCGTCAGATACTGCAGAAGCCGGTCATGCTCCAAATCACGCAGGAGAACGATACCGTCCACCTGCTTTTTCTCCACCAATCTCCGGACGTTGGATATATCATTGGGCGAGCCTATGGTGATCAGCACATTATATTGGAGCATGGTTGCCATTTCACTGATTCCCAGCAGGCATTCCTGGAAAAAGGGGACATTTGTGGAATAAGCGTCCACCGGAATCACCACCGCTATATGTTCCGTTCTTGCCGGCTCCGTTTCCGGCTCTTTCTCCTGCCATATCCCCCGTTCCCTGGCATAAGCCTGTATTTTCATTCTGGTAGCTTCCCCAATCCTGCCCTTCCCTGACAATGCACGGGAAACTGTACTCTTGGACACTCCCAGCTCTTTTGCTATATTATCAAGAGTAATTTTCCCTTCCCTCCTGCTCTGTTTATTTACTGACGGGTAGCCAGCCAGGCGTCATATTGTGTATAGAACTCGTCATATATATTCTGCAAACCTGCATCATAACATTTCGTTATCATCTCGTCCAGTGTGGTTTCCACGTTGTCCACAAGCCCCAGTTCCAGCATGGGGACATAATCGGTGAGAACCGCGGTAACTGCGGAAACATAAGATTTCACGTTCGTATCATCGAACACAAAGGTGATGGTGGGATTCATCTCCACCCGATCTTTCCAGGCATCGGTAATGGCTTTTTCCCGTTCCGGCACGCCGGCTTCCGTCAGGTCGCCGTTCTTGATGGCCCAGGAAGCGGAAATGGCACTGGCAGCGAATTCGGTTGCCTTATCCAGTTCGGTATACTGCCCCTTATCGTCAATGCTGTAATGCTCTCCCTCGATGCCCAGAATCAGCAGTCTGTTCAGATAGGTATCAAACTTAATCATATCCAGAACCATAGCTGCACGCTCCGGGTTTTTGGATCCGGCTGTAATTGCCATATCATTGTTGGAATATGCCTCAGCACTCACCAGATGATCGGTAGTCAGGTCATAAGCCATGCATTCCACGCCTTCTGTTTTTTCCGCCTGCTCCATGTAGGTGAATACGGAAGCGTTCCATGCGATGGACGCACCCTGGAGATTGCCGAACGCGTCGTCATCCGTTACCGTATTGGTCAGCGCGCTGCGGCTCCAGCAGCCTGCGTCGGCCATTTCCTTCATATCTTTGGCATAAGCCAGGAAGGAATCGTATTCATAAGCCAGCTTTATATCTTCTTTTGCGGGAATATCCCCTTTATATTCATACATCATGTCCAGATAGCTGCTGTCCAGGGCCAGAAATGTATCTGTCTGCTGGCGGTATACATCCCACAGCTCATTGTTATCTCCGGAAGCCGCCAACGCATAGATACCGCTTTCCGGCGTTTCCTTTTCGGCAATCGTGAGCATATACTTTTTATAATCGTCCCAGTCCTTAAGTTCGCTCATACCGTATTTTTCCATTAAGTCCTGGCGGACCGCCACGATCTTACCCATGGGGGAGGCCACATTGGAAGGGACGGCAATGGTCCGGCCGGATATGGTCGTTTCATCCCAGCTCTCGGCTGCCTGGTATTTCCTCGTCAGGGGCATATACTTGGTAATAAATTCGTCCGAAAGCTCATAGAAAGAGCCTTTTGCCGCTTCGTTGTACATATAGCACCAGGGTGCCGTAAAGATCAGATCCACCTGTTCTCCGCCTGCCAGCACAAGGGAATACATGGTCTGATAATCGCTCCAGCTCATAAAGGTTACGGCCAGCTGCGTGTTATAAGGCTTCAGGTATTCGTTGACCAGGGTAAGGGCCTTCTCCCAGTCATTGGGGACATCCCCTATCAGATACATATTGACAGTGTAATCCTTGTTTAAATCCGTAGCTGCATAGAATGCAGGGGATGCGGTGATTGTGCCTTCCCCCACCGCTGCGGGCAGGCTGTCAAGAGCTGCCGCGGCAGTCTCTTCTTCTCCCGCTGCCGTGGATTCCGCAGCCGGTGTCGTGCCGGAGGAACTGTCGGCCGGAGCTGCCGGAGATCCCCCGCAGCCTGCGAGAAGGGCAGCCAGCATGCATACAATGAGTAAAACGGACAGTGATTTTTTCTTTTTCATAGCTTTTTCTCCTTATTATTTATGGTTTGCGATGCGGAATTACCGGATAGTACCAGGCCCTTTTCCGGGCGCCGTCACCCTTTTACCGCACCAATCGTAAGGCCTTTCACAAAATAACGCTGGACAAACGGATACAGAAGAACGATCGGTCCTGTGGCGATAACCGTCATCGCCATTTTCATACTTTCCAGCGGTACGGACGGGAGCGCCATACCTGATTTTTCCGCCACGATCCTCATAGCTTCCGCACTTCCCAGCATCCGCTGCAGATAATACTGCAGGGTAAACATATTTTCATTGGTGATATACAGCATGCAGTTGTACCAGTCATTCCAGTAGGCCAGCGCTGAAAACAGGCTCAGTGTAGCCAGCAGCGGCTTGCTCAGAGGAAGGATCAGACGGATGAATATCACCAGATCATTGGCCCCGTCCATTTTGGCCGATTCGCTGATCGCACTGGGAATCCCCGCCATAAAAGACTTGGCGATGATCATGTTCCATACGGAGAACATCAGCGGAAGCAGAATTCCCAGATAGGAATTCTTGAAATGCAGATAACGCACACACAGCATATACCAGGGTACCAGCCCTCCGCTGAACAGAGTGGTAAAGAAAAAGAAGAAGGACAATTGATTGCGCCACGGAAAATCTTTACGTGACAGCACATACCCGGTCATGGTTGCAATGAATACGGAAAGCACCGTGCCCGCCATGGTTACGCCGATTGTGGTTCCGTATGCCTTCAGTATGGATAACGGGTTTTTCAGACAGAGCAGATAGCTCTGTACGCTGAAATCTGTGGGCAGCAGCGGATATCCGTTCCGGATCAGGGAAGCCTCCGATGTAAAAGAAGCGACAATGATCAGGTAAAAAGGAATTACACACAGCAGTCCGAACATGCCTATTAAGAGATAACCCAGCACATTTATGGCAAGTGCGTCCCTGCTCATCGTCCTGCCATGATGTATTTTATTATTTGCCATAGCTCTATTCTCCCTCCCTCAATACAAGGCGTAATCCGGTTCCACTTTTTTCACCAGCTTATTACATACGGTGATTGTGACAAAGCAGAGTACCGACTGGTACAGACCGGCGGCGGCGGATACTCCGATATCGCTGTTATTGATCAGCAGCCGGAATACATAGGTATCTATGACATCCGTAACAGGCTGGAGCAGGGCGCTGCTCTTAACCGTCTGATAGAACAAACCGAAATCTCCCCGGAAGATATTGCCGATTCCCATAAGTACCAGAATCATCATGGTAGGAATCAGGGAAGGAATGGTGATATATCTGATCTTCTGCCACGCATTGGCTCCGTCAATGGCGGACGCTTCAAACATTTCCTGATCCAGCCCGGTAATTGCGGCCAGATAAACCACTGATCCGTACCCCGTCTGTTTCCAGATTTTCAGGAAAATAAGGACAAACGGCCATGCCGCCGGGGTATTGTATAAATCAAAGGCTCCGGCCCCCAGCATATTCAATACGTGATTAAACACGCCCCGTTCATAGTTAAAAATGTTATACATAATCGCCCCGGCCACTACCCAGCTGATAAAGTACGGCAGAAACATAAAGGACTGCGCAATTTTCTTAAACCATTTTCCGAACAGCTCATTGAGCAGGATTGCACTGCCCATTTCAAATATGACACCTAAAAAGAGAAAAGCGACATTATACAACAAGGTATTCCTTGTTACCTGCCCCAGCTTTCCGGCGACGAGCAGCGCCTTGAAGTTGTCCAGCCCTGTCCACGGAGAACCATAAATGCCGCCGGCATACTGGTAATTTTTAAACGCCAGCACAATCCCTGTCATAGGCACATAAGAAAATATGACAACATACAACAGGGCCGGCGCCAGCATCAGCAATAACATCCAGTGTTTTTTTGCGGTTTTGAAAAATGACGGTTTGTACCGCGTCTGTTCTGCTACCTTCTTCATCTTTTTCTGCTCCTTTCCTCCGGACCGGCGATCAGATATAAGAAAATATACATTATATCCAATTCATTTTTATCACAGCTTTTTATCATCATATATTTTGCTGTATTTTTAAGTTATTTTAATGATATCATTGTAATTTATCACAATCAATTCGCAATAAAAACAAAGATTCTTTATCCACACAGTATATACTCCCTAAATTTACCTCTCTTTTTTGCGCAACTTTGCGCAACGCATTATGCGCAATTCTGTGCAACCCGCATTACGGCGAACCGGCCTGCTTTTTGTTGGAAAAGGGGAAAAAGGGATGTCCCGCAGAGCGGGCCACCCCTTTGCTGAAAAAAAGAAGCCGTTTTTCATCCGGCTTCTTCCTTTCCTGTTATTCATCTCTTATTTGTCATCCCTGACGCAGGCTGTCAAGCGCCTTCTGCCTTGCCGCAATCACCCGGTCACACCAGGCGTCAAACTCCGGATCCTCCCTCTGAAGTTCCGGATGGGCCAGTACATGCGCTACGGTTTCCCGAAGTCCCTGCTCCATGGATTTTGCCGGAGCAAAGCCTGGTACAAGACGTTTCAGCTTGGCGATATCAAACACTACGGTATTTGCCTTATCTCCAAACAATGAACCGTTAAAATCATACGTTCCCCCGTCCGCGGCGGCCAGGAATTCTGTGGAAATATGCACGGCATGCAGTTTTACCCCAAGCGCACCGGCAACCACTTCATAAATCTGGTTCCACGTCATGCTTTCCGGCGACATGATCTGCACCGCCTGTCCCAGGGCATGGGGATTCCCAAGCAGACCGATAAAACCCGGGGCAAAATCGCTGTTATGGGTCATGGTCCAGAGAGAAGTGCCGTCGCCGTGGATGATAACCGGCTTTCCCTCCAGCATCCGTTTCAAAACCTGCCAGCTGCCATTCGAACCATGCAGTCCAAGCGGCACGGAACGTTCGTCAAAGGTATGGCTGGGCCTTACGATAGTAACGGGGAAGCCGTCCTCCCGGTACCGCTTCATGAGGTAATCCTCCCCTTCTATCTTGTCCCGGGAATACTGCCAATAGGGATTGCACAGCGGTGTGCTTTCCGTGATCAGATAATCCGTACACGGTTTCTGGTAAGCCGAAGCGGAGCTGATATAAAGAAACTGTCCGGTCCTGCCCTGAAACAACCGGAAATCCCTTTCCAGCTGTTCCTTATGGAAGGCGATAAAGTCCGCCACCACATCAAAGGACAGCCCTTCCAGCAGCTTGGCTGCCTCCTCCTCCCTGTTGATATCCACAAGGATCTCCCTGGGACGGTTCCATTCCCCTGTGCCGGGCAGCTGCGCCGCCAGCCCCTCATTCCGGTTTCCCCGGTTAATCAGATACAGCTCATGTCCCTGCTCCAGAAGCTTTCTGGAGATCGCCATACTGATGGTACCGGTCCCCCCGATAAATAATATCTTCATTTTTCCTCCGTTCCGCCCGTTTCAAGGGCTGTTGTTGATCCTAAATCTGTCCGACAAGGATTTCTGCTATCTGTAAATCGGTTCTGTCAGGATCGGCATCTATCAAATCGGCAACCTCCCCGACATATGCCTCATCCAGCTCCAGATCCTCCGCTATATCCGGCACGGTATATCCCTTGTTCCTTTTTTTACGGATGATTGCCACTAATTCGGCTTTTCCTTCCGCTTTTCCTTCCGCTTTTCCTTGATTGTGTCAAGACACTGACAGAAATTCCTTTTTAATAGTAATACTGACCACCAGCCCAAATAATTGTTTACTCATCTGGCACAAAGGTGTTAAACTCCATACCATAAATTTATACCTTGATAATACTACTGTCTACTATACCCCTTTTATATTTTACTTTCAATTGAATCTCTCAACATCATCGCCTTTTCAAAATCATCCTGATATTTGAAAATAACCTCTACTCTTTGTTTACTATAAACTTTTATCTCATCAATCAGTTGCTCAGATACATCCCGGGTCAGCTTTTCCAGTTTGGTTTTACCTTCAAACATTTTTAAAAAGGGATTATTTTCTGATATCGCCTGCTTCAAAACTGTATAAATCTCTGCCAGTTCTGTATCCATAAAATTTTCCTTCTTATTCATTTCCTTCTTAAACGCAAGGAAATGCTCCTTTGAGAGGATACCTTCCTGGTAGTTCTGGTAAATTTCCATATATTCGAGTTTCAAAGCCTCTTTTTTGCTCTGTAACTGCTTTCGTTTTTTTTCGGCCTCCTTCCTTTTTTTCTTTATCTGCTTATTATGTGCATCTTGAATCTCCTGTAATTTTGCAACTACCTCCATTTGCTGGTTTACAGAGAGCAATACCAGTTCTATTAATTCTAATTCAGGGAACCCTCCATGCATGCATTCTGATTTATCAGACATATTAGCATAATAGCAGAAGTAATGCGTCTTTTTGGCAACACTATACCTTCGCTGCATTTTATGGCCGCATATGCCACATTGTACCATTCCGCTAATAGCCGTTATCCGTATATCTTCCGGCATTTTGTATTTACCGGACAGTACACGTTTCCTACGCTTTGTTTTATCGCCCAACATTTGTTGAGCGTTTTCACTATTAATTGTTGTTTCACCCAGAACAACCGTTTCCACTTCCATCGACTGGACAATATCGAACAATTCCTGTGTTACAAGGGCAGGGTGGGTATCCTTTATCATTCTACATTTTTCTTTAGGAATCCGTTTTATTTTTTTAATCCCTGGCCCTATAGTCTCTGTCTTTCCTGATATAGTAATTCCAAGATAAACAGGATTATTTAGTATATGTTCTATTATATCTGTTGTCCAGATTTGTTTTTGCACCTGATTGTCCCGTAACTTCTTTCCAGATCTTATATTCATATATTCTGTCGGTTTCATTACTTTTTCTTTGTTATAAAGTCTTGCAATCTCAATCTTACTATAACGTAAGACTCCCCTTAAATAAAAGGTTCTTTTCACAATTGCACTTGTTTTATCGTCTATAACCAGCTGGTTCTTTTTCGTTTTGCTCTTGCCATAACCAAATGGTGCGATAAAAGTGTAATATCCTCCTTTTTCCTGTACGGTATGAATGCCATTTTTTATTTTAACTGAACATTCCTCACTATAATAATCATATATCAAATTTAGGAAAGGCACATCTAAATCCGGGGTACGGTCTACGTAATTATCACTATCATAATGGTCATTGATAGAAATAAAACGTATCTGCATAAATGGAAATATTTTATCAATAAAATCTCCCATAATAATGTGGTCCCTGGCAAGCCGTGAAAAATCCTTAACAACAATCATGCCAACTTTACGCTCCCGTATATCTTGCAATAAACGCTGCATATTGGGACGCTCCAGGTTCTTCCCCGTAAATCCGTCATCAGCATATTCTACAACCTCATATTCATCCAGATTAAATTGACGGATAAAAGAGTATGCCAAAAACCTCTGGTTCGTAATGCTGTTACTTTCATCCGCTTCTGAAGCATCTTCCGAGGAAAGCCTGAGGTAAAGGGCAAGAATTTTTTTATCTGTCATACTCTTTTCCCCCATCCTGTAAATCTTTTACGCTCTGGGCCAAAAACTGCAATTCCTCTTCAAAATTAAAGATAATTTCTACACGTTTCCCTTCATGAATATAGATTTTATTGATAAATACATGGAGCATTCCACAAGTAACCCTACAATATGCTTCTTTTCTGGATTGGAACAAATCCTTTTTATATCGCAGAAATTCAGTAATCATACGGCATTGGGTATGCCACATTTTTTTCAGGTATTCTACCTGTTTAATTAGTTCCTTTTCTTTCTTATCGGCTTCCTCACGTTTTTTGTGATAACGCTGTGTGTATAGTTTAAATGCCGCCAGATCCATATGCTTTTCCAAATAGCTGGTATAAGCCTCTATCCTCTCCATTTCCAGCCGTTTCTGGTTGTCGTGTATCATGCGTAGTTCTTTTTCAACCGCAGCTATAACTCCTGCATAAGAATTCTTATGGTATTGTTCCAACTTTTTATTTAATACCTGAACCTGTAGACACCATGCCTGTAGGGAACCTAATACGATCTCACAAAGTTCATATTCGTTTATCCACTTATAGCTGCACAGACCTGTTATCTTTTCAGCCTTTGAACATCGGTAACCATATACCCTATATTTTATTCCTTCTACCATTTTGGGTTGGCTGCGCCGCTTCATACGCCTGCCACAGTCCCCGCAAAACAACAGGCCGGTGAATACTTTCTCCCCTAATGATTTCCATAAAGGCAGTTCCTGTTTCACTCTTTTTTTTTCGCGTCCTGCAATTAGATTTTGCATCCATAAAAAACGCTCATGTTTCAATATCGCCGGATGTGCGTTTTCAATTATCTGCCATTCGTTCTCCGGAATGGAGTGCTGAGGTATATTTTCACATAACATCTGTTCCGATTTATGTTGAATTAAAATCCCTTCATAAGCCCTATTCCGCAGCATAAACCAAATAGTTTTCTCTCCCCATAATTCTGCCTCAACAGTATCATCCTGATATACCTTCCCCGTTTTCCGGTATTGCGTTGGCGTAAGCACACCTTTTCTGAGAAGAAGTTTTATAATCACACTTATGGAATTGCCGGCGGCATACCAACCGACTATTTTTTTATATATGCGGTATGTACGGTAATCTATACGGTACCTGGTATCCCCTGGCAACATAAGGTAACCGTAAGGAATGGCAATTGTCCTCTTAGCTTCCCCCCGTTCCCTCTTCTCCCGGAAACTACTGTATACTTTCTGGGAGATATCACGCGGATAAATTTCATGAAATAATGATTTAATAGTTATCAACATACGTTCCCGGTCACAGACCGGGTCTTCGCTGTCATAATAATCCAAAATCGAGATAAACCGGACGCCCAGGAAGGGAAACACCTTTTCAATGTAATCTCCCACACGTATATGTTCCCGCCCAAATCTGGAAATATCTTTAACAATAATGCAGTTAATCTCCCCGGTTCTAACCGCTTCCATCATCTTCTCAAATCCGGTGCGTTTAAAATTGGTGCCCGTAAATCCATCATCTTCATAAAATGCTGCCAATTCTATATCCGGATACTTCCTACCATATTCTTCAATCAGATATTTCTGGTTCTCAATGGAATCACTTTCTTTTGCTATGCTGTCATTGGATAACCGGGCATAACCGCCTGCGCGATATTTTTCATTAATTGGCTCTATTTCATATGGACTTTTGCTCCCACGTAAATATCGATCTTTCGTTCTTGCCATATTACACCGCCTTTACTTGGTTCGCCATATATTCCGGCTGCTGGCTGCACAGGGATACTGCTTTTACAAACCTTATTGCCAATTCGTATTCATTCTGAAACCGGAATAATATTTCCACCCGGCCATTTTCGTAAACTAAAATCCTATCCACCAACAGGACTAACATGGTTCTGTCGAGCTTTGTCACATTCCTATACTGTTTAAATTCGGCAATCCACTCCTTACATCTTTCCTGGCTTTCAGCCATTCTGCGCATATCCTCTTTTATTTCTTTTATGCAGCATAAGATTTCATTACACCGCTTATCATAATTTGCCACAAAAGATTCGCAGTCTTCATCGGTTATAATTCCTTCCTGTAGATCTTTCACTGTAAGTTCTTTTAGATGGTAATACCTGCTCAGTTCATTATATTGATTTTGTATTTCTTCATCGTAAGATATGATATCTTCTATCTTTAAAACAGAAAAATCCATACAGGAAAGAATACTTTCTAATTCTACTAATAACTCAATGTGCTTTTTAATTACAGACAACACCGTAGAAGCTAATTCATTCGTATTGATGCTATGCCTGCTGCAGTTATCTCCACGGTTATAGGTTGTACATATGTAGAATATATTTTCTTTATTTTTTCTTCTTATCATATTTCTTCCGCAGTCTGCACAAAAAAGCCTTCCTGCAAAAAGGTATACATTTTCCTTCCCAGGTGCGATACGGATATCAGCTTCCAGAAGCCTTTGTATGTTTTCAAAACTGTAATCCGTCAGTTTAGGGGAAACCGCATTTTCTATGACATCCCATTGTCCTTCCGGTTTTTCAACTATATTTCTTACTTTATAGTTCACTCTTTTCCGACGCCCCTGAATCATGACGCCTTTATTCATAGGGTTACTCAGTATCCTTTTTACAGCAGCTGATGACCATTTTGTTTTTGGCTTCTGTTGAAACCCGGTTTTATAATTGATGCCTAATGTTTTTTTATACTCTGCAGGGGACAAGACTCCCAGTGCGTTTAATTTATCTGCTATACGGTTATTACTGTAGCCCAGGTATTTCCACGTAATCATTTTAAGGATATTCTCCCAGGCGTAATCATCTACAATGATCTGATGCTTATCCTTAGGCGATTTTAAAAAGCCATATCCTACATAAGGGCCTATATATTTCCCGGCAGCCCGCATCGCTCCCTGGTTTCCCCTAACTTTATTGGAAATATCGCTCGAATACTGATCATTTACAAAATTTCTGACTGGAAGCAGTAAATTGTAATCCGTGGATGTTGCAGTCATACTGTCGAAATGATCTAAAATGGAAATAAAACGGATGTCCAGGTTCCTGAAGATATTACGGATATAATTTCCGGCTTCCACGTAATCCCTCCCGAACCGGGACAGATCCTTTACAACCACCATGTTTACACGGCCCTCCAGGATATCTTTCCTCATCCGCATAAATTCCGGCCGTTCGAAATTAGTTCCCGTAAAACCGTCGTCTACATAGTCATCATATATTTTAATGTTGGGTTGGTTTTCAAGATATTTGTGGATAAGCTCTTTCTGATTTTGGATACTGTTACTCTCCGTTTTATCGTCCTTTTGGGCTAAATCCTCATCTTCTTTAGACAGCCGCACATAAACGGCGGCGATATATTGATATTTGATATTAAAAAAATCCATTACACACTCTCCTGATTTTCATAGTGCCAACTATGAACCCCAAGTTCCGCGATGTTATGGATTTATCCTACTGGTTTTCAGTTTAGCACATACATAGAATCAAATCAAGGCAGTTTCTCCAATTTGCCCCCTTGTTACCTGTTCCACATAAGATTTCAAGCAGTCATTTAACGATTTTCCCGAATCGCAAAACCCTATTTTTACAATGTAACCTCCATGCCGAAAGCAGTATGGGTTCTTTATTTGGTCTATATAATCCATGATGCGTTCCGGCTGTTTTAAATGGAGGTTTACCTTTACATCCCGGATATCAACCAATGAATTTATATCTACCTCTTTTATATCCACTTTCTTCAGTTCGTCCAGATATTCTAATGTAATCATCAATCATCCTCCATACAGAATATTTCCTCATAACAGTATCTACACAGGTCTACATTCTGGTTGGTATCACTGTATGTTTCCAGATTGCTTTTGTAGTAAAAGCCCTGGATATTTCGGGCTTCCTGCGGAACAACGATAGCACCGCATTTTTCACACGCTATCATCCTGGCCATCCTGTACCTCCTTAATCTCCCCACTCATCTTCAGACTCTTCGGACTCCTCTGTATTATCCTGGATTTTTAGTATATCCGCAGCACTCATTGTATCATGTAACCAGCTTAATTCTCCCAGCATTTCCTTCTGCTTGTCTTTAGCGATATCGCAATGTTGCATGACTGCATATAAATATCCATAGGTTATCTCGTTAAAAGCTCCCGTATTGTATAATGCATTTATCTCTTCCTTACTTTTACCAGATACCATTTGAAGAGAAGCTATTTGCAGTTTTATGTCATCGCTATTCCACTGGGGATTCTTCTGCTCCAGAACCTTCTGTAAAGAAGATATTACCATTTCATGTC
>URMK01000098.1 GCA_900548905.1 uncultured Lachnospiraceae bacterium
AAAGCCGGGAGGGGGAAACGGGCAGGCAAAACCGCAGAGCCGCGGCACGGGAGGCCGTGAATTGTAACAAAGGGACTTGAACAGTAAAAAAAGAGAACTTTTAGGCCGCCTGCCTATAGCTGCCAAAAATTCTCCTTCCTATTTTATCCTTTTACTAATACCGCCTCTTTCGGGAATGACCGCGGCGGCGCCGTACCCATTCCGGAATAAGAAGCAGCAGAGGGAGAGGCCCTGTATCGGATTTTTTTCCTCTCCCCCAAAAACGAGTTACCTACAGCTTACCAAGCGCACAAGCCAGTTCCTTCGCATCCCCTTTTCTAAGAACCGGGAGGAGCCTCCTGATATCTTCCCGCGGCAAATCCCACCAACGGACAGCCTCCAGAAGATCGATAACCTCCTGTGTATACCGCCTGCGGATCGGCTTTGCCGGAACACCTCCCACGATTGTATAAGGTTCCACATCCCTGGTAACAACGGCTCTTGTTCCAATGACAGCCCCATCTCCTATATGGACGCCGGACAGGATGACCGCTTCGTAACCTATCCATACGTCATTTCCGATCACAATATCGCCTTTGTTATCCCATGCCTCAGTGACTTGGGCAACCGGTAAATCCCATTCCTCATAAAAAAGCGGAAAGGGATAGGTTGACAGGGAAGTCATGGTGTGGTTGGCACTGGTAAAAATAAATTTTGCCCCGCACGCAACAGAACAGAAGCTGCCGATGATCAGACGGTCTTTATTAACCGGATAGTGATAAAGTACATTATTTTTTTCAAAATCAACAGGATCCCTGACGAAATCATTGTACATCGTATATGCACCGATTTCTATGGCAGGATCTGTTACCACCGCATCCAGATATACAGTCTGCCTGTCACCGGAGCGCGGATATCTTTTTTTTGCCGGAATAGTCATTTTTCTTCCTCCTGAATATGAATATTTTCTGCTCCATTCCGGCTCCTGCAATACATAGCCTCATTCGTTCACCTGCTTTCTGTAATATTTTAAACAGATATAGTAAAATAATACTAACATAAAAAGAGGAAAAATGTACTGTGAAATATCGCTCATAATTACCAGATGTCACAACCATCTTGTTCTTTACCTGTCATTAGAACACTGCCCCCAATATCAAGGAGTGCAGATTTAATTTCAATCACTCTTAAAATTTCTGCGACCTCGTCACTTGCTCTATCTTTTGTTTCGATGGGATATTTCGTTCTTCAGTTGTAAATCCCCTTACGGCCGGTACCGGGTTAATGGTCGGTTCTAAATATACCGTTTGTCTTTTGAGCAACCTCCAAAGCGAAAGAAAGCAGAGCGGCGTATAGATTTCGCTTTTTTTATCTGTTACTTACCACAAATGCTCCAATTCCTCAATTCGTTTTTGTGTCGTAGAAAGAGAAGCGTCGGCATTTTTCTCATGGTTTCGGGATAATCCAACTTTCGGTATAACCGCTATTGTTTTAGCAGAAACGTCCTTTTCCAGCCGGTAATAATCCACATTATTTTTTCAGAAGGCCTTGACTTGTTCATGTAGGTGAACTATAGTATAGTTAATCTACATGAATTAATAAAAACGGAGGCGATCCAATGAACAAGTATTTTACGGCAAATGCGGTTCTTTCAATGTTCAGTAAATATTACATGGAACTCAAAAGGGGGCTACCTATCCGGCCTAGTGAAATGGGGGTACTTAACATTATCACCTCAACACCCGGCCCACATACTCCCTTATTACTTGCCGAGCTTTTAGGCGTATCAAAACCAATGATTACGGCCCACCTGACCGATTTAGCAAAAAAGGGCTACATCGAAAAAAAACAATCCCTGGAGGACAAACGAATGTTCAATGTTCTGCCTACTGAAAAGGCGTTGGCATTGGTTGAAAGCGCAAAAACAGACTTGAACCAACACCTTGAACGGTTGATTCAAGAGATGGGACAAGATGAATTTGACAATCTGGTAAGGCTTGCGGGGAAAGCAAATAAAATTTTAGAAGCAAATCGAGGGGCGGAAAAATGAATGAGAAACAGTGTGGTTGTATGAGTTCTAGAAAATACCTAAAAAGTAAAACCGGAAAGGAGTATGGATTATGGATATGAACGATAAAACATGGAACCCGTGGCACGGCTGCCACAAGTGCAGTGAGGGCTGTCAAAACTGCTACGCATATTTTCTGGATAAAAGGTATGGTCGGGACACAAATGAGGTTGTAAAAAATAAATCCAACTTCAACTTCCCTGTAAAAAAGGACAAAACCGGTCATTACAAATTAGAAAGCGGTTCGTTTGTGCGTGTGTGTATGACAAGCGACTTTTTCCTTGAAGAAGCGGACGAATGGCGCGGTGAAGCGTGGGACTTCGTACGCCAAAGACCGGATGTAACCTTTTCACTTTTAACGAAAAGAGCGCAACGGATTAAGGAATGTCTGCCCGATGATTGGGGTGACGGCTGGGACAATGTTACTTTTTCTGTTTCCTGCGAAAATCAAAAGCGATTGGACGAAAGAATGCCGTATTTGACGGAAATCCCGTCTAAGCACAAATGGGTAAGCCTGAAACCTTTTATTGGTGAGATGGAAATTGACAAGTATCTTGCCGCCGGACAAATCGAGGTTGTACTTGCAGGCGGGGAAAACTATCTCGGTTCAAGGCCGTTACACTATGAATGGGTGAAAAAGGTCTATGACGCATGCGTAAAGTACAACGTACAGCTTATTTTCGGACAAACCGGAAACGTTTTTATAACAGGCGGAATAGAGCGGAAAATCCATAACCGTACCGAGCAAATGGTTGAAGCATTAAGAAGCGGCCTGAATTATCCGCCAAAAGATATTAAAAAGGAAGTAGCTGTGATTTATGCAAGAAAAGAGGCCATAGCAAAAAACAGAAAGAAAAAATAAATCGGCAACTACGAGATCTGGTTATCCTCAACTTATCTTCACATAGCCTCCCTTGTCAATCCGGGCACCATTTCAGCTAAAACAGCGCCTGTCTAAAGAATAGGGAAAAGGCCGCTAAACTTAAGAATCATGCGTTTTTGCGGCCTTTCCCTTGTTTCATCAGCAAGCCATTTTGTTTATTTGGCACTTTAGATTACTTTAACGGAGTAAATTTTACCATATTATCTTCCAGATGCAATGTATATTCCGGCATTGGCACTCCATACTGTTTGCATGCCTTACAAATCGTTTCAATTCCACGTCCCCAAGTTTCCATATATCCCGCACTTTTCGTTTCCCCATTTTTCAGCAGCTCTGGTTACCATTCACGCACAATCAGTGCTGGACATTCTGATTCATCATCATTTCCATCAGGTTAAAGGGCGGAAGAATACTGTCAATCAGCTCATATAAAGCGTCATCATAATGATCCCGCACCTCACAGCTGCGGTCAAAAATCATGGTCGGTTCTTTTTCCTCCGTTACCGCATCCCACTGAGGAAGCCCGGAATGTCCCGGCCTGCCGGTACGCACAAAGGTCATCAGTGCACCGAACATCTGCGCCTCCAGCTCGTCGGAAACCCCCTGGATACCGCATACCTCAACCTTATCGGTGTTATGGAAAAAGAAGGGGATATCCGAGCAGTGCCATGCGATTTTCTGGTGCCGGATCGGGAATTCAAGGGTAAAGTTATAAAGGTATGTTCCGGCACCGCCTTTCGCATGAAGCTTTGCCAGACGTTTGGATGGCTGCCGCATCACACGGTCCACATTCAACAGATCTGTGGCATATTTTCCAGGATAGGCTTTGGCAAAGGCAGCTATCATTTCATCCGTATGTTCTCCGTAAACTTTTGCGATGATCTCTCTGGTCTCCTTATCGGACAGTCTGGTTTTATCATAGCTTTCCGGCAGGAATGCGAACTCCCCGAATACGGAACCGATCAAAAGAGGAATCTGATACGCATGCTCACGGAATCCGCACTCCAGCGGGCTGCCGAAATAATAATCGTTTAACAGCGGGGAACCTCCCACATAGCCGCCTTTCATGGCAATCGGCGCGCTTACCTTGGCGTAGGCCTCTGCCAGCGCATAATAAGGTACGCTCTCCAGCTTCTCCACATCTTTTTCCTCAAATCCCAGCCGGTCGAGCAGCGCTCCAACTATCTCACGGCCGTCGCCGCGGCAGATCGGCAGGGTTGATGCATCCCCAACGCCGCTCATAATCATGCCCTTTTGGAACAGGCCGTCAGCATCCGGAATCTGCATCAGGTCGGCCACCTTCATACCGCCTCCGGACTGTCCGAAAATGGTAACGTTCCCAGGATCACCGCCGAACCGAGCGATATTTTTATGTACCCAGCGAAGCGCCGCCACCATATCCGCATGGCCCGCATTCCCGGAATTTTTGTATTTTTCTCCAAAGGGGGACAGATCCAGATATCCCAGCAGGTTCAGACGGTGATTGACGGAAACCACTACCACATCTCCCTCCATGCACATGTTATATCCGTCATAAGCAACCTGCTCAATAGAGGAACCTGCAAAATATCCGCCGCCGTGCAGCCATACCACCACCGGTTTTTTAGCTTCCTTATCCAGAGACTTTGTCCAGATATTCAGGTTCTGGCAGTGTTCATCCTGCGGCCAGTAACGGTGCGGTACCATTAGCTCCGCACTGGGAGTATCCTGGCTCATCAGCGGACACACAAACCCGTAGGAGGTGGCATCTTTTACGCCCTCCCAGGATGTTTCCTCCGGCATTTGGAAACGATCCGCATATGCATAAGGCACCCCTCTGTAAATATAGGCTCCTTCATAGAGAAATCCCTTCAGCCGTCCCCCGGTGGTTTCCACCACGGGTACATCATCGTAGTTAAAATTTTTAGCCATTTTTATATCCTCCTATTTCACTCTGAATGACTTTTATTGCAGCAATTCAGACAAGTCCTTGCTGTTTTCTGTTATTTTTCCTCTGTCTCACGTTTCTGTAAGTCTGCCATTACTGTCGGATACAGTTTATCCAGCTTATAAAAATAATAGAATACCGGAATGGCCAGCATAAACGGAATAGGTGCCGCCAGATAAAGATTCTTAATTGCCGCAACGGCAGTTTCCGGCTGTACGGCCGCAAGTCCATTATAACCTGCTGCACCGATGATGGCCAACGCTGCCGCGCCGCCTACGCCCGCGCCGATTTTTGCCCCAAAGGTCGTGCTGGAATAAAGCATGCCCTCCACACGGGTTCCGGTTTTCCACTGCCCATACTCAATGGTATCTGCCACCATGGCAAACAGAGTTCCGGTAAGAGCTGCATTTCCCACCCCTTTAATCAGAGAGCATGCAATCAGCCATCCTCCGCTTGTGGGATTAAACAGCATAAGCACCTGACCTGCAAGGCTGATAATGCTGCCTGTAAAAGCTACGTCACGCTTTCCGTATTTTTTGCTCAGCGGCGCCACGGCAGGCATACATACCAGCACCGGCACAATGGATACTGCCGTAATAAATCCTGCCAGGTTCTCGTTGCCCAGAATCCACTTCGCATAATAAGTACCCACTCCCATCCCCAGGGACATTCCAAGAGCGGTACATACCCAGATACCTACAATGATGAGCCAGTAATTATTCTTCAGAAGAAGCTTGAAGCCCTTTACAAAGCTGACGGTTTCTTTCTGTACAGAGGATACCCGCACTCGCTCCTTTGTCTTTGCAAAGCAAAGGAAGAAAAGCGCTGCCGCCACCACTGCATAAATAATGGAAACAAGGATCCAGCTCTTCTGCTGATTGCTTCCTCCCATGGCATTTACGAAGGGAAGGGTAAATGCATTGATAAGCAGGGAACCACATTGTGCCATAAACATACGGAAAATATTGATTACCGTACGTTCTCCCTGATCACGGCTCATTAAAGAAGTAAGCGCTCCGTAAGGGATATTGATCATGGTATACAAAAATGTGGTGACCAGATTATAGGTAATCGCCACATATATGTATTTTCCCAGATTTCCCGTATTGGGAACCAGGAATACGAGCACACAGGCAATTCCTATAGGCACGGCAAGCCAGAGCATCCAGTGTCTCGCCTTGCCGTACTTCGTTTTTACCCGATCCATCACGTAGCCCATAAAAATATCCGTGAACCCGTCCGCCAGTCTTGAAAACATCATAATGCTTCCGATAATTGCCGCATTCAGCCCAAGCGCATCCGTATAAAAAAAGGTTACAAATGTCGAGGTCAGAACGAGAATCAGGTTACTGGCCAAATCCCCTCCTCCATAGGCAACCTTCTCAAATACCCCTATTTTTTCCGCCTGTACGGAATGCTTTGCCTCCGCTGCTTTTCCACCCATAAAACCGCTCCTCCTTTGGTTCGTTTTGTTGTATTAACTATACAAAAAAGAACTTCCGGAGGATACCGCATTTCCCCCCGCTTTTTCCCCCTTCCTTGCCGGATTTCGGATAGGATTTTTCTTCCGCATTCCGCAGCAGCAACAATTCACGACGAAAAAGACAGGATTTGATGATTCGCGCCGGTCATTTAAACAGGCCTGTGCATTTTCTGCACAGGCCGTGTGAATACGTGAAGGCAGCAAGCATCCTGCCATTTCTTATTCTCTCTGTATTTTAATAAGCATGACCTCAAGGGGCTTCACACTGGCTCTGATATTCAGAACCGGCTCCTCTCCCTGCACTTCTACACAATCCGTACGGTATTCAGGATACGATCCCGCTTCGAGAAACGCTGTCTCCTCCCGGGTAAGCGTTTCCGGTGCTCCCATGCGCAGCCATGCGTCATAGCTGCTGCCGCCCTGTCTTGTAATTGCGTACCGTTTAATACGGTATTTCCCCGGTACCGGATGGGACAGCTGGATGAAAAAGGCTTCCGCCTCCTTCGGCTGAAATACATGATACCGGTTGGTCTGCGTCATATTTACCGTATGGCGGTAGCGGTAGAGCAGATCATAATGACAATAATTATATAGGAAAATCTGTATCTCCTCATTCCGCTGTGAAATAAAGTATCCGCCGCCCTTTTCCAGCAGCCGGTCGCCCATCTGAGCCAGAAGTTCCATTGCCCGGTAAGCGCTCTTTTTCACGCTGTTTTTGGTAAACAGTCCGAAGCCGCCGCAGAACATCTGCGGCACAGGCGGGATCTCATCCAGCCTGTCATTTAACGAAAAGTACCCCATCCCGCTGAACCGGTCATTGTTTTCCAAAACGTTTTTAAACAGGTACGCCGATTTATAACAGGTGTCATTGCACAAATCCCTCTGCCAAATCGTACTGCTCCACTCCTCCAGCACCAGCGGAAGCTCTCCTGCCCCCGCCTGGTCTAAAATCCTATGAACCTCCCGGGACAGGTGGAAAAGAATATCCTCATCCCTGCTGACAGCCATGGGAAAGCTTTCATTCCCCGCTATCAGGTTCAGACCATCCTCTTCCTCCTCCGGGTTCACTGCGGCAAAGGAACGGAAGGTGATAATATCCGGCATGCAGTCTCTCCTGCGGCACATGGCAAGAAACTGCGGCAGATATTTCCGGCAGTCCGTCGTTCCCGGCCCGCATACAAGGAAATTACCGCATACGGATTTTATTGTCTCGTAGGTGACTGCGTAAATTTCCTCATATTCCCCCGCCGTGCATACCCCGAAATCCACATAATCGGGAATCAGCCATGGAGCAAACAGCCACTGCCGCACCCGTTCCCTGCCGTGGCGCTCTGCCAGATGTTCCAGCAGGCTTTGAATCAGATCCTTCCACGCTTCCAGGGATTCCGGATAGGAGATTACTCCCGCCCGCATGGACGGAATGGATACACTGCGCGCCAGAAGTCTGGGCATACTGCTTAACTCCACCATGGGCTTTGCCCCGGCGGACACAATAAAATCAATGGCCTCATCCACATAGGTAAAATTTTTCACCCTGTTTCCAATCATATCCGTCCGCAGCAGACACATATCATCATCGAGAATCCCCTTTACCCGGATATACTCGAATCCAATCTGCTTCTGCAGCAGAATTATTTCCTGCTGCCTCGCTCCGTCCAGCAGTTCTCTCGCATAGCCGGCATTCATAATCCGCTTCCAGTGCTGGGTAATGCGCGGCTTCCTGCCCTCCAGATCTATCACCAGTTCCCGTACCGTTTCTTTTGGCGGCTTCACCTCCGGATCTCCCAGCGCATAATTCATCAGAGAAGAGAAAACGTGGTTCATTTCATCCGGCTCCTCCGCCGCCGGCTGCAAAGCTGTCTGCGGCTGCGCGGCCTGCTTCCGGTATTCTCCCGGTGTCATTCCACGATACTGCTTAAACGCCTTAATCATGGCGTTCACGTTGGGGAAGCCGCTGTTATAAGCGATCTCCGTCAGCGTTTCCCTGCCGTACATCATCCGGACTGCATGGCAGATACGTACCCGCGCCAGATATTCCATAAAGGACACGCCCAAATACCTGCGGAAGCTGTGTGAAATGTAGGTACGGCTCAGGAAGGTATGCTCCGACAAATCCTCCAGAGTAATCGGATCCCTGTAGTTGTTCTGGATGTAATCAATAGCCGGCTTCAGCCGTTCCCAGCTGCCGCCCTCCGGCTGCGGTTCCTCTTCCTCCCGGAAATACTGAACCAGATTCTCAAGCAGCGCTGCAATCCGGTTCTTTAATGAAAGCGACTGCCTCATCTCATACTTATACTGTGCCTGAAAAGCCCGCGCCAGATTCCGGCGCAGCACATCATAGAGCCCCTGCCTGTCCTTCGGATACAGGAAGGAGCGGCAGTTTACCTTATGGCTGAGCAGCTCCGGACTGATGGAGGTCAGATAATGCAGGGAAATTGACAGCGACAGCGCATACGCATCCCCGTCCAGCTCAAGCTCCAGTATCTGAAAGCTGTTGACGGCAAAAATATCCCCCTCATTGATGCGGTATACCGGCCCGTTCTGTGTCAGGCACACCCTGCCTGCCCCTTTTAACACAAAAATCAGTTCCAGCTCCGGATGCCACAGCGCACGTTCCTCCTCCCTGCGAAGCAGGGTGAACCAGAAGTCTTCCTGTCTTTTGTCGGATTGTCCCATAATTCGCTTCCCCCTGAAACCGGCAATATAGCGGTACTCCATTTCCGGTAATACTTATAAATACAGGATACCACTCTTATATAATACCGCAAGCGTAACTTACAGAACCTATTTAAACATAAAAAATATCCGGGTTGCCTAAAAGAGCCTTGCATACGCTGTTCCATCCTGTATTCCTGCCTGCGCCATAATGCCATCACGGATGCCGGTAACTGATACGGGCCGCAGCATAATAAACACCGTAAAGCAGAGCAAATAAAAGAAACGAAACAGCGAGCGGACGGATTACCCAGAACGTATTCCCGAATACCGGAAACCGAAAAGCCTGCGCATGTATTTTCACCGCGCCCACATATACGAAGCTGCTGCTGACAACAAGCGCCGGGAGTACCGGAAGCAGAAAGAACAGTGACAGCTGCCGCCTGCCCAGCCTGCCGGCAAGCCGGCGGCTCATACCAAGCTGCCGCAAAATACGTTCCTGCCTCCGCTTCTTTTCCCTGTCGCCGAGTACCTGTGTTGCCAGGATTGCCGCGCCGGCGGCCTCCAGAACGAGAGCAAGGTAGAACAGGCAGATAATCATCGCGTAAAGATGGCTCATGTTTTCCCTTTCCGCCCACTTGCCGGAAAAATAATCCGCATCCTCCGTCAGTGCCGTTACGGTATTGTTTTCGGGAACGGACTTCATCCGGTTTCTTTCCAGACGGACAAGGCCCGGGCAGTCCTTTGTGATATTCTGTAGAAAACGGTTATCGGGAGGGGCTTCGGTTACCGCCGCATACAGGCTGTAGAGGACCGTCATCCGGGTGACGGCATCATCGGGTACAATGATGATATAATCCAGCCCGTTTCCATACGCTTCCGTCTGGCTGAATGGCCCGGTAAACACACCGTCCGCAGCAAACGGATATCCGGCATAATACGGCCTCTCCTCCTGCCGTGTATATGCTTCCAGTCTTTTCGCCAGGCCGGGAACGCAGTGAATATAGCAGGAGGACGGGTCCAGTTGTGCAGCGTCATAGCCGAGTAACCTTCGCAGGCTGCTGTAATCGCTTTGTTTCATACAGGTGTCCGTTTGAAATTCCGTGTATATGGAGCTGCCGGAACCGCCCAGCTGCGCCATGGAATCATCCCGGATCTGCGCCAGCTCCCTTCCCATACCGGTATAAATGCCGTAGGAGAGGCTTGCCCGGATGGAGACGCTTTGCCGGAGCAGGGTTTCATAGTCCGTAAAATCCCTCAGCTCTTTGTTGTGCAGAATCAGGATATCAAATGCGCTCAGTTCTATCTTTTTAGTAATCACCATACTCACCACGGTCCCTGTCCCCATAAAGGTTAACGCCAGCATGAACAGAACGGACAGCATTCCCATCACAAGACCGGCCGATTGGATTTTGGCGGTAAAGTTCCGGAACAGCACCAGTCTGTATTTCCTGTATTTCCAGGAAATACGCCCGCCAAGCTGCGTGCACAAAAAGGAGGGGACCGATAGGAAAAAGCCGAACAGGAACAGGACGAGGAAAACCGTTCCCACCAGGACGTCATACCCGCTTCCGAAAGGCTGGAAATACAGGAGCAGGATACCGGAACCGCCCAGCAGTGCAGATAGGAAAAATACGGCGACAGCAGATGTACTCCCCGCCAACAGGCTTTTTTCATTCTTCCGGTCGAACAGGAGCAATTCATAAAGCGTAATCCGGCGGATCCATTTTCCATTTTTCAAAAGGGAATACAGGAGCATCACCGCAAAATACAGGAAGGTCAGTCCTGCCGCGGGAAGCGAAAGAGGGAAATGCGGCGTATATGACAGGCCGAACAGGGGAAGCAGAACCGCCTCCAGAACCTGCGACAGCAGCATTCCCGCAGGAAGCCCCGGTAAAAAAGCCAACGTCCCAATCAAGGTATTTTCGTAAAAGACCAGAGTTCCCACCGCCTTGCCGGGTATCCCGGAGAGCATATAAATACCGAATTCCCTGCTGCGTTTTCTAAGCATATAATTGGTCATGTAACTGATGATTTGTCCTATGATAAAAACGATCAGTATGGACGCCGCCGCAATCATAAGGGGGAATATCTCCAAACGGGAGAGTGCCTTTACGCTGTCGGAAAAAAGCAGGGTCTGGAACGCATACATAAGGGATACCGTAAAGGAAAGGGTAACAAAATACAGCGCATATTCCCGGAACTGCCTTTTAGCATTACGAAGAGACAGTTTTCTCAGCATAGCGTTTCACCTCCCGTCAAAGAAAGAACCTCCAGAATATCCCGGTAAAAATAATCCCGCGTCCTTCCCCCTTTCCGTATTTCATGAAAAAGCCTCCCGTCCTTCAGAAACAGAATCCGATCCGCATAACTGGCGCTGTATGCATCATGTGTTACCATAAGGATAGTCGCCCCACGTTCTTCATGGAACCTTTGGATGATCTCCAGCAGAATCCGGGCCGAACCGGAATCCAGCGAACCGGTAGGTTCATCCGCCATGATAAGGTCTGGGCCGCAGACTACTGTGCGGGCAAATGCACACCGCTGCTTCTGGCCCCCCGACACCTGGAAGGGGAATTTTTTCCGCGCACCGTCTATCTGCAGCCTGTCTGCAATATCGTGGACGCGTTTCTCAATTTCCCGCGGCGACAGCCCGCCGATCATCAGGGGAAGGGCTATGTTTTCCTCCAGCGTCAGAGTGTCCAGCAATTGAAAGTCCTGAAAAACAAAACCCAGATGATCATGCCGGAAGGCGGCGGTCTCCACCCCGTTAAGGGTGGTGATATCCGTATCTCCCAGCAGGATATGTCCTGAACTCACCGTATCAATGGTGGAAATACAGTTAAGCAGAGTGGTTTTCCCGGATCCGGAGGCTCCCATTATGCCGATAAATTCCCCTCTGTCCACCCCGAAGCTGACCTGGTCAAGCGCTTTTGTCACAGCTTCCCTGTCACCGTAATATTTTTCCACCTGCACCACCTGAAGCAATGGGTTATCTGTGTCCGCCATCATCCGGAACCACCACCTTTCCGTTGGTTATCGTCACATCCGCATCCGCAAATTTCAGGATATAAGTCCGGTCCCCTTTCTCCGGTACTTCTATATATATTTTGACACTCGTCCTGCGGCGCAGGGAAAAACCGGCTTCCATCGTATAGGTTTTTATCTCCTCCGTCACCTTGCCTTCTTCGTCCCGCACCACCTTCTCAGCAAGGGAAGAAACAGCAAGGCCATAGGGGAAAGGCCCGTTGATATCCACCTCGGTCACTCTTTCCCCGTCCCGGACGAAGGTTACCCCGGAAGAATCCGAACGTATCCGTATTGTGGACGGGAGCAAAAGCAGACATAAGATAAGAGCGGCTGCAATACCTCCCGACGTGAGTATTATCCATTTCCTGTTCTTCATAAAACATACCTCCAGTTATTATTTTCTCCCGCATCGGGAGCCGGCCGGCCTACTCCCCTGTCCGGCTGCCGATGCTGTAACTATAGTAGCACAGGAAAACGTTTCCCCCTGCTGAAGGGAAAAACGGAACGTCTCCGGGGAAAAAATAACAGATGTAACATGGATACCACTTTACCGGGGGAAGCCTTATATGCAAAAAAAGGTAACAGTTCAAACAGGTCTGCGCATTTACTGCGCAGACCGTAAGAAAACGTGGTGGTAGCAGGCATCCGGCCCATCGCGAAGCGATTTAATTGCCGGATGCAGTAACAGTTTAGACTTGTCTGAACTGTTACAAAAAAAGAAGCCCGGTTCTGAACGTCCGGCTTCTTTTTCTTAATTCATATCTTTCCTTGGAATGCTTTGCTTCCATATCTATATAACATAGTTTCTGCAACGCAGAATTCCAAATATCCTGCGCCTGTCAGCCTGCTGACGGGGTATCGGACTCCTGCAGGAACAGGATAACATTCGCTTCAAACATATCCCCTTCTGTATTGACGGTAAGTTCTCCATGGTATTTACCGGCAACCCTGCGGATATTCTTCAGTCCATATCCGTGCTCCTCCGACGACACCGTCCCCGCCGGTGCAGCCCCCGAAGGCAACGCTGCAGATTTTACTTTTGATACCGAATACGTGTTGCGCATCGTAATACACAAAATGCCGCGGTCATACTTCATCCTGATATACAGGCGGGGATCCTTCACCTCCTGAACGGCGTTACATGCATTTTCAAACAGGTTGCTCAGGATTACATTGCTGTCAAACGGTGACATGTCCAACTGCTCGGGAATCTGTATGTCCCACTCCACAGCAATACCCGCCGATTTGGCACGGGATATCATATAATTCAGAATGCTGTCCGTTCTCTCATTTCCGGAAGAGACATATTCCTCCCCTTTGTCCATAAATGCGCCCATGGACGCAAGATAGGCAAGCGCGTTGTCCCTTTCTCCGTTCCCTATCATATCCGCCAGCATTTTCATATGATGCTTCATATCATGCCTCAGGGAACGCACAGCCTGCTGGGACTGCCGTATCACCTGGAACTGGTTCTCATACATACGGATCTCCTGCTCCAGCCATTCCCGTTCCTGCTCCTGTCTTGTCCTGCGGAACCGCTCCATGCAGATTTCCAAGATACCCAGGGCGGCCGTAGACACAACAGTGCCCAAAAGCAGCTGACGTTCATTCACATTCATAGTCCTGAAAAGGGTAAAAATTATAGTCCACTTTCCAACGCCGTATGCCATGGGAAGGAGAATCGCCGTCAGAATCCGTCTTATCGCCGTCCCCTGATAGAAAAAAGAAGCACCGAAAAGTAACAGAACTTCCACAAAATAAAGAGAAGGTGTCACTTCCACCGCTATCTTCGGGGAAACGGAAGCGCCTATCAGACAGTCGATTCCCCACAGCATGGCAAAAATAACGGCCGCCGGTCTTTTATGGACTTTATAACTGCCAATGCACATACGGCAGCAGCGCATATAAATATAGATACGGGCCGCTTCTGTCAGTAACAGAAAGATAGGTTCTCCCCACATAATTTCACTCCATCCGGTATCTCACGGTCAGGTTTTCTTTCACGGCTTTCCGGTATCTCTGGCTGACAGGAAGATGCGTACCATCCGTCATCTGCACGGAATCATAGTGAAATACCGAAACAAATGACGTGTTTATGATATAGGATTTATGAATGATCCAAAAGCCTTTTCCTTCCGCCTGTTTCCAGACCTCCTGCATGGTTCCGTAATATTCCAGCCTCCCGGAAACAGTATAAATTTCTACTTTTTTTCCATTGCAGGCAAAATAGCGGATTTCATCCAGGTATAGTCTGCAGGTGGTCTTTCCGGCCTTGTAATAAAATTCCTTTTTCGTTACCCCATGCAGGCGTACAAACTTATCCAGCACGCCGAAGGTCTTTTCTGTTGTTATCGGTTTAATCAGGAAGTCCAGCGGCCTGACCTGGAAAAGGCTCATGGCATATGTTTCTCTGGATGAGATATAGACAATGCTTATTTTTTCATTGCCAAGCTGTTCCCGGATCTGCCTGCCCACCTGTACGCCGTCCAGGGCTAAAAGCTGGATATCCAGAAAGATAAGATCAAACTGTCCCTGTTCCTGCAGCCAGCGGTACAGTTCTTCGCCGGTGTAAAAGCATTCTGTTTCTATCTGCAGCCCATGGCTGTCCCCATAAGAGGTCACCATGTTTTCTATTTCCGAGCAGGTGCCAATTTCATCATCACATATAGCTACGCTGATCATTCCGGCATATCCCCTTTTTTCATAAAGCCCGTATTTTTTCCGTCTCGGATTCCCCCAGCACGGGAATCCCTTCTTCCGCCAGCAGCCGGGCCAGCACACCGTTTCCCTCGGTCATACCGCCATCAAACCTGCCGTTATGTATCCTGCCATAGCCGCAGGCAGGACTGCGTTCTTTGAGGATTGCAGCTTTGCAGTCAAAAAAGCGGGCCAGCTTCCATGCCTCCCCGGCCCCTTTCCGATACTGCGCCGTTACATCCTCCCCATTCCGGTTAATCACCCTTCCATCCCGGATTTCTGCCGGCGGACGCGGGGTAGCCAGCCCTCCGTAGGCTTCCGGGCATACCGGTATCAGGTGATGTTTTTTCTTTAATTCCTCCAAAACCGGAAGCAGGCAGCCGGTACCGTCATACCGGCAGTTTACTCCCAGCAGACAGGCGCTGACAAGAATATTCATAGGTATTACCTCCATAGCTTACGTACGTTTCCGAACGGTAACGCTTTTACCTATTATAACTTTCCCCGCCTGTTTCGTCCAACATTTTCAGAAGGAAGGGGGTGCAGATAAAAAAGTTTGGCGTCCCCCGGCCCTGCTTCCCTGTGCGGCCTGC
>URMK01000099.1 GCA_900548905.1 uncultured Lachnospiraceae bacterium
CCGCACAGAGGGCGGAGGTGATTGCGATGTCGATATTTGAGTATAACGAAGAAGAAGAAATGAAAAAAATACGCGCCGATGAATTCAGTGTGGGTAAAGAAGCCGGAAAAATAGAAGGAAAAGCAGAAGGAAAGGCAGAAGGAATAGCGGAAGATGTGATTGAACTTCTGGAAGATTTAGGAAAAATTCCGGCTGGGCTTCATGAACGGATTCTATCGGAAACCGATTTGGCGCTTCTGCGAAAATGGCATAAGCAGGCGGCAAAGGCTGGAACTGTCCGGGAATTTGCGGAACAGGCAGAGCTGGCAGATATTATGGGGAACTCCGTGTAGCGGTTCCTTCTTCCTGCCTCATGCCCCACCGGCCGCATTTATATCTGCTTAAAAGGGGATGCTGAAATTTGGCTGAAGAAAACCGATGGTTGCGGCGGCAATCCGTCAATACCATCGGTCCTTTTTACGTTCATGCAAGACTCTGCACATACGCCTGCACTACAGCGGCATTCGGAGAAAGAAACGGGAAAAGAGAAATGCCGGGGAATGAATTACAAACACACCCTACTGCACCACATAATCCCGATACTCTTCCTCCAGCTTTTCCACTTCCTGTCCCATCAGCTCCCGGCATTTCTCCTCCTCTCCGGAGAAAAAGGCCCCTTTTATTTCCGACACCACCGACTGGTTCCGGGACTCGGTCCATGCTTCCTTACGGGCCACCACCCGCTTTTCCAGCTCAAGGGAGGCTTCATAATACTCTGCGTGATCCGTAAGGAAATTCAGATATTCCGGCTCCTTCAGATGCAGCCGCATGGCCGCCAGATACTGCAGCAGGCTCTCCGGATTTCCGGTAAGCCGGTAGGCCTGTTCAAAAGAAGCGGCCGCCTTTTCAAAAAGGAACAGCTTTGCCTGTGAAGTCCCCAGGTTATGATAGATACTTCCAGCAAAATCCGGCGCCAGGGCATCTCCGTCCTGCAGCAGGTTCCGGTATTCCTGCATGGCGAGTACATAGCGTCTGCTCTCCAGGAAATAATATGCTCTGGCCTTTTGCTTTTCCGTCAGCGTTACATTAGCGCTCACTCTTACCAGCCGCTGCGTTTCCTGGATTTCCTCCGGTTTAAAATAACCGGTGTATTCAAAAATTGCTGTAACAAAGCTTTCCGGCTTTTCCTTATTTTTCTGGAGCATGTTCAGCTTCTGCCCCAGTTCCGGAAGGCCGCATTCTTTATAAAGCCAGTCGGACAACCCCCTGGTAAAAATCGTTTCGTCCAGCAGATACGCATTTTCCCTGAGAAAATAACACAACTCTTCCACGGAATAAATACGGACCCTGGCCTTATCAAAACTGTATGGATTTACTGCGGGACTGCCCAGACATAAATGGACTCTGCTCATGTCGCTTCCCCTTCTTTCCGCCTCCGGTCTTTTTCTTCCTCCAGACTGAACGTTTCCTCCCATATTTTATGGGAAGCAGGAAACATTTCCCCGAATCCCATATCTTCCATTTTAAGGCTCACCGTACCCGCATCGCTTAAGGAAACCCTCAGATGGATTCTGGTCGTCCTGGCGGGACGCTCCGGCACTCCGTCCAGAGTGACCGCCACTTCCTTTACCTCCCGGCCGGTAAGGGGTGTAATACGCAGGGAAAACGCATGATCCTCATTCAGCAGGAAATCGCATTCCCGGAACGCATCATACCAGTTAATCCCCGCATCCAACAGGGCAAAATAGGAATCCTGTCCCCGGAAAGACGCCTCCAGGCCGATATTCGCCTTCAGCATATCCTTTCCCAGATAGACGTAATTCCGGTCGTCTTCCCCGGGCTGCTTTTTCGCCCTGGCCCCGTAGCAGGCCCCTTTGCTGTACAGATTATTTCCCTGGAACACCCGCCTTCCCCGGCAGAGCACCGGCAGGGAACGGACATACCATTCTCCGTTAAATCCGTCCCCTATCAGATAAATAGTGTCAATAATCTTTCCGGCACACGCCTTCTCCAGCACGGCGGCAAACCGCTCGTCCATTTTCTGTTTTTCCCCTTCACCCGGCTCCTCCGGCGGCAGGCGCCTTCCGATCTCCGGGTGGGTTTCTTCATGCACTAGCACTGTCACCGGCCTGGTATGATGATTCATTTCAAACATAAGAAGCTTCATTGCCGTTCCGGAAAAATCACATATCATTACCTGATGGCGCCAAAGTTCTTCCGGCTGATTGATATTATAGTAGAAGAAGCTCTCCCCCCTGCTTTGGCAGGACACCCTGTCCGGCGGAAGAGAAATCAGTGCCGCCACCCGGGAAAGCACCTCCACGGTCTGTTTGTCCACCTCATCCACCGTAAACAAAAACATGGCGGCTTTTTCCGGCTGCATAGCCCCGGCAAGAAGAGAAAGGCTCCTTTTAATAAATAACGACAAAAGCACCGCCGCATCAAAGCACTCCCCTTCTACCTCCACACTTTCTCCCGCCAGGGCTTTTGACAGCATATTTTCCACCAGAACACCCTGTCCGGCCTCCGCGTTTTTCAAAGCCTCCCGGCCATAGGTCCAAACATCCCTATCCCTGCGGCGGCACAGCACCGCAGGGATCATATATTCCTCCTCCCCCATCACCTGGGAGAGAGTTTCCGGCTTATCAGCTCCCGGCAGCCAGAAGCTGATCTGGGCAAACCTGTCACTGATATCATAGCCGATAAAGGCCCCTGCACCGCTTTTTCTATCCGGATTTCCCAGAAACATCTTCCTTCACCTGCCTTTCCTTTTTTATATATGCCCCTGCTTTCCGGGATACCGCCTACATCGGCGGGGAATCCCCGTTTATCACGTTAAACAGGCCCTCTGTCATCCATTCTGTGAGGAGATACTGCTCCAGCAGCTCCTGGGCCTCTCCCTCTTCCCTCATGAGGCGGGCGGAAGCGATATCATTTATCATCCCATATCGGCTTTCCTTTACAAAAACACTGCATTCCCCCATTTTCAGTTCCCCGCTGTCCAGAATCTCCCCGCTCCCGGAATTATCCGTTATAAAATACTGCAGACTCTCCCCGGCAAACAGTACAAAGCTGGCCGTATAGATCCCCGCATACATATGCTGCAGATCAAAAGAACGGTACGTTCCCTGCAGGGGTGTCAGCTCCCCGCCCTCCGCCGGTGTGGGAATCATCCGGTAATTTATGGTCAGAGGACGCTCCCTGCTTCCCCGGTAAACCACCATCGTTTTGTCCATCATGGTTTCCGCCCCTTCCAGGATATCCACATATTCCCGGAAAAGAGGAAACATCATATGCTGCGCAATGAGCTGTTCGCCGAAAAGCTTGATCAGAGCATCCGTCCGCTCGCTGCGCTCGTCCCTGTGACGGGCAAAATACTCCAGAAAAGCCAGACGGCACATATCACTGAGCCGTTCGCCTCTGCCGGCAACCCTTCCGATATCGGTAATAATATAGCGATCCATCGTTTCTGCATTCATCAGATACAGGCCGCTGCATCTGTGAAGAAACGCCGCTTCCAGCTCACTCTTTCCGCCGCCGATAATAATCTGACGCAGCAGCCCGATCCGGCCCATTACGTCATCCCCGATGTAAAGAAGCTGTACCAGCAGCCTTTCCGTCAGTTCATAGGTATCTACGGCAAAATTATCCGCCGCCCTCTGGATAACCGTCAGTTCCTTTGTGCTTCCCTCATACCGCTCTACCAGATGCTGCAGGATATGGCTGTCATACTTTTCCCGGCAGAATGCACTGTAGGCCAGCCTCGTCATCATCTCCTCCTGCATGCAGAGCCCTGTCTCCAGCATCCTGCTGCATAAGCGGAGCAGGATTTTGGCATCCGTCCGCCCCGGATCCTGCCCGGCCAGCCAGGCAAAGGCCTTCTCATAAAAAGAACGCAAGACCAGATAACCGGCCGCCTCATATACATCGGATCCGTCCAAATCCTCTCTGTTTAAGGCTTCCAACAATAAATCCAGTTCCTCCAGTTCTTCCTGTCCGTAATAATATCTCAGAAGTTCCATTCGTATAGCACGGGCAAAGGCCGGAATAATACGGTCATCCTCCGCCAGCTTACGGAACCGCGACGCATTTTTTTCCGTGATACGGATTTTTCCCTTGCTGCTCTCACAGCAGAAAAGGTTAAAGCCCAGGCTGTTTTCCACAAAAGGCGCCAAAGCGTCCACACATCTGGCCGGATACATCAGCCGATCCAGTACAAAATGGCGTCCCGCACTGTACCGGTTTAGCTCCTCATCCTCCAGAAGTATTTCTACATCCTTATCATAAACAGCCACATAGGCCCTGCCGTTTTCCACCGGGTAAACCTGCTCGCCCCGCAGCCTGGTATGGATAACAACAGCCTTGCGGATATCCTTTCCCTCACAGTCCAGCTGCTGCATAAAAAGAAGAGGGGCCAGGACCTGGCAGTTGTCCCTGGTCAGCATTTTTTCATCCAGCACGGTCTGGTACAGAAAGGCCAAATCCCTGTTGATACGCCCTTTATACAGCTGCTGGAGTACAAACCGGTCCATCTGGCTTTTATAAGCCAGATACAGCTCAGGAAATTCCTCCCGATGTTTTTGTATGTACGCATATAAATAAGCGCATTTATCATAATCCAAATTGCTCTGGTAAGCAAAATACATGAGCACGATACGGGGAATCTCCACTTGCCTTTCCGTATCCACAGACATCATGTAATACTCATACAGCCTGGTTACCCTGAGTTCCTGTTCCACACCTCTGCGGTACCACGGATAATATTCCGTCCCGCTTTTATTCCCCTTGATTAAGAGGGAGCATATGGCAGTGAGCAGCTGGGGATCGCTTTTGCGCTCATAACAGTCCTTCAAAATCCGGAAAAGGCTTTCCCTGTAATATTTTTCTTTTCCTGCAAGATACACCAGGTGTCCGATAAGATCCTCCGACAAAATCCCGTTTCTGGCGCCGAAATGCAGCAGCTGAAGCTCATAGGTGTCCAGCTTCATTAACAGCGTGGGGCTGAAATTGGCCAGATGGAGCGCCTCCAGATAAAGGACGGGGCTGGTACCGCTGTGTCGGAACTGATCCTCCAGAAACAGCCATTTCTGGGAAACACTCCGCCCCAGTGTGGGGGATAAAAACAACAACAGCCAGGCAATCCTCCAGTTATCCCGGTATATCCGATGCAGGTCCTCCATCTGGATGGTTACCTCCGCTGTTACAGTCTCGCTCCTTTGATGCAGACTGCTTAAATACAGATAATAACAGTACAGCTCCGGCATATTTTCATCCGGCGTAATGTCCAGATGATCCAGAATACATCCCGCCTCGTCAAAACGTTCCTCCGTAATCAGAAGATGGGCCTGGTACAGACGTACCGCCGGATTTTTATCCTCTATCCGCTTCATGCGGTCCACCACTTCGCCGGTCTGGGTCCGCCACAGTACCGCATTGATTTTTTTCATTTTATAGCTTTGATACAGACGCACCAGTTCCACCGTCAGCCGTTTCAGTTCCAGCCGGCGGCCGGTCCGCATCACACGGTGCTCCCCTCTTTTTACAACGGTAATAAGGGCCTGCACACTCCCATACGCATGCGTTACTATAATACGCCCGAAATTTTTTCCTTCATGGAGTTCTTCCTGCCTGACAAAAACGGGCAGACCGCACTGGTTTCCCAAGAAATCCTCCTCCCGCAAAAGCTTCTTTTCCGTGGAAAGGAAATCCCCCTCCACCTCTACCTGAAGCCGGCTGTAGCCCCAGCCGCTTTTAACGATCTGCAGCGTTTCACACAGCTGAGCATGAGGGCTGGTTATCACGATTTCCGTCCGGGGCAGTACATATTCCACGGGCTGTTTCTTATGGATGGATATCAGAAATTCCTCGACATTCTGCATATTCCCGGGTACCTGGGAGAACCCTTTGTACAGATTCCGGTATTTTTTGTCCTGACCGCTGAACACCCGGATAAATTCCGGGGAATAAAACAGCTTCACCGCTTCTTCCCAAGTTTTCCTCGCCAGATTGGTAAACTGGAACAGATTCGTCACTTCCCCTTCCGAACAGGTAACTTCCTTGTGCAGCACCACCGCCTGGAAAGGTATTTCATACTCCCCCCGGTTGGAGATAATCAGGAACCGTCCCTTTCGTTCCTCCCCTTCCCGCATTCCCCGGGAATCAAAACGGTACTCTATCGTTTCGGAAGCTCCGGAAAAAAAAGAAGTGAGACATTCCATACGCTCTTCATCACAGGAGACATAACCTTCCGTCAGCTGCCCCTCTTCTCCGGTTACCGTAAAAAAGCCTTCCTTCACTTCATCCTTTTTCAGGGCCAGGCCTACCTCCCGGCATGAGAGTTCCAGGGGCCCGCCGCTTTCCTGCCAGTCCTCCGTTGTAATTTTCGCGTAAAGCTCCTTCAAAATTCTCACCTCCCATAAAATCCATCCTTGTGTTTCTATCCAAAAAGAATTACTATCAGTATAACATTACCGGCAGGAATCCTGCAACATTTCAAAACAGAAAAAGGGGCACATTCCCCTGCCCGGTTTTGGGTGGTGCCGCCATGTTTTTTCCGACAGCGGCTATTGGACAGTCAGTGTTCCTTACAGGGGCCGTTTTCACTCGGCTAAAAACGCAGCAGTACTAACGCTGCAAAGGACACAGCGTAAGGACTGGCGTTTTTAAACGCCCCTTACAGGAATCACTGACTGTCCAATAGCCGCTGCCGGAAAAAACATGGCGGCACCACCCAAAACCGGGCAGGGGAAGATACCGGAAAAGGAGCGTATTATGCATACATTTCATGGAAGTGATCTGGAAAAAATAGAACAGGTTTATAGAATCAGAAAAGAAGAAATCACCGGGTTCGGGGCCAATGTAAATCCGCTGGGGCTGTCCCCCCTGCTGAAGGATTATCTGGCAAAGCACCTGGATGTTTTATGTGCATATCCTGACAGGAATTATACCGCGCTGCGGGCTGCCATATCCGCTTATACAGGAGCCCCTGCGGAACATATACTTGTGGGAAACGGTTCCACGGAACTGATATCCGCAGGAATCCGGGCCATACGCCCCAGGGACGCGGTGATCCTTGGCCCTGCTTATTCGGAATATGAACGGGAGCTTTCCCTGACAGGAAGCCGGATGCATTATTACGACCTGAAGGCATCGGAGGATTTCCTTCTGGATGAGGCGGATTTAGAACGTTTTATGACAGAGGGGATTTTTTCTCACGAAACGGACACCGGCTCCGGAAAAAGTGTCCCCTGCCTGCCCCATCTGCTGGTTTTATGCAATCCCAATAATCCTACTTCCAGCGCTATAACGGTATCTCAAATGAAACGCCTGCTCTCACTCTGCAAACGGAACGGTATTTTGGTTATGGTGGATGAAACGTATGCGGAATTTGCGCCCACGCTTTCCGACATAACCGCCATTCCCCTGACGGAAAGCTTCGACAATCTTCTCGTGCTGCGCGGCGTGTCCAAGTTCTGGGCCGCTCCCGGCCTGCGCCTGGGTTATGCGGTTACCGGGAACAAAAGTATGCAGGATGAAATAAACGCCTCCAAGAATCCCTGGACCGTCAGTTCCCTTGCGGATGCTGCAGGACAGGTCATGTTCACGGACACCGGCTATATCAGCCGTACCCAAAGCCTGATCCGGGCGGAGCGCGGGCACTGCTGCTCCTTTTTATCCGCCCTTCCCGGACTGAAGGTTTTTCCCTCCTTTGCCAACTTCGTCCTCGTACAGATTTTGGAACAGGACATTACCGCACAGGACATCTTTGAAGCCGCCATACGGAAGAAAATGATGATCCGGGACTGCTCCAGTTTTCACAGCCTTGATGAAAGTTTTTTCCGCTTCTGTTTTATGGGACATGAGGAAAATGAAAGACTGCTGGCATGCATTAAAGAAGTAACCGGCCGCCGGACAGATTCCCTGCAGTAGCACATATGCCGCTTGCAGCAGCCAGAGCAAAGCCTGCCTCTGTCCGCTGCAAGCGGGAATAAGAACCGGGAGGAAAGTACTTTATATTGGTATACTTTTTACTATTTTATCATAATCGATAACAACATACGGCAAACCATTATTTATTCGTTCTTTATGCCAGTCCAGATACCAATCCCGTAAATATGCAAGTTCATCCGGCCAATAACTTTGGGCATACAGATATTCATCACCCATCTGATATTTCATAAACAGGTCGATCTTTTTGATCCAATATGCATCCACCGTATTTGTTTCCAAATACCCTTTTAAGTAAGATACCAAATACGTCTCAGCAAACTCCGTCCTTTCCTTTTCCCGTTTATGCTGCAGCGGCCCGGCCCCTTTCAGCACCATGAAAAATATAGCACTGGCCATATCAGCTGCATACCAGTTAAACTGGCAGGCCTCAAAATCGAACAATTTGATATTGCCGTTGTCTACAAAAAAGTTATCGGTATGGATATCAAAATGGATAATTCCATAGTTATCCTTATTTATAGGAAGCGAATGCAGTTCCTTATAATACTTTTTTAAACGGTGCCTTACCCTTTCATCCAAAATAGCATGTTCGCAGCGCCATGCATTTACAGCGCCTGTCCATTCAAATTCAGGCTTTCTGACATTGTCCTCATAGTCCTTGGTGAGGCGATGCATCTCTCCCATTAACGCACCAAGATTATAGAACAGCTTTTCATTAAATTCATTTGGATTATCCGTTTCAACTATTTTTCCCGGGGCTTTCTCAAAAAGACAAAGAATATTCTCTTTACCTTCGGCTTCTATTACCTCATATAAATTATTTTTTATACTTTTTTGCGGACGGATGATACCCGACATAGTATCCGATAAATAGTCCATCCATTTTAATTCAAATCCGGTATGCTCTTTTTTGTCAATACTATACGCGGATGATCGCAGTATATATGCAGTCTCCCCTCTTTCCACCTCAAAAATGCGATTGCCTGAATTCCCCATTATAATTTCCCGAACCAGTTTAACATCATAAAGCAATTTTGCTTTTTCCAACACTAAGCTCTGATCTGCACTCATTATCCTGCTCCTCCACAGCCCACATCCACCGTAGGCCCCTTTGAAAAAGCGGACACCTCAAAATCCGAATAGCTCTCTTCCCAAAACGGCTTGTCCTGCATAAAAAATCCTCCTTTCAGCAAAAAAAATGTTTCTTCCATAAAGCCCCATTACATTCTACCCCAGTCTTACAATAGTTTCTGATAGAGCGCAAACCGGTCCAGCCCATACACACTGTATCCCAAATCTACTGTATCTATATAGCGGAACCCATATCGCCTGTAGAGAGCAATTGCCGGTTCATTCTTCTCATACACATCCAGCCTGACAGCTTTGATCTTCTCTTCCAGCCCCTGCTCCAGTGCGAATTCCATCAGACGCTTTCCCACGCCTTTCCCCAGCCAAAGCGGATGCACCGCAAACGTATGGATCACAAAAATATCCCTATATTCCAAATCCACCTGCCAGTCCGCTTCTTCATATGCCGATTCCGGCTCATGGCTCAATATGATGCTGCCCGCGATCTCCTTTCCATATCTGGCAACATAAAGGCACCCCTCGCTAATCCCATCTTCAGCCGTTTCCCTAACCGGATAAATCCCTTTCCTCCACCCCGGATAATTCACATGCTCCTCCAAATACTCATTCAGTCCGTCATAAAGCCTTCCCACTTCATCTATATCCGCTGCTCCCGCCTTTTCTATCCGCAGTTCCATTTCGGCCACCTTCTCCCGGACATTTCCGGAAATCCTTTCCCACCGGTGAATATATCCCGTTCCACCCTGAATTTTTCGCAAATACTCTCCGGTTCCTTATTTTGCTATATGTTACCACTTCCCCGGCTATCTGTCCACCGCCCCGCCATGCCCAACAGAATAAGAGTGCAGATAAAAAAGTTTGGCGTCATCCAAAGAATAACTTTCTATTGACATTTTCGTCTTTCTGCATTATTGTATTATTATAGTAATACAGATGTAAAATAAAGAACCACAGAAAGGAATGATGATATGGCATGGAACCTGGATTCAGATCGCCCCATCTATGCACAGCTTCTGGAGCGTATCCAGCTTCAGATCGTGTCCGGCATATATGGACCTGGCGACAAGCTGCCCAGTGTAAGGGATTTGGCTGCCGAGGCCAGCGTTAACCCGAACACAATGCAGAAAGCCTTTGCCGAACTGGAGCGCAGCGGACTGATAGAAACCAAACGAACCAGCGGCAGATTCGTAACGGAGGACAAAAACATGATCACACAAATTCGGACTCAGCTGGCAAAAGAAGAAATCAATGCATTTATTGCTAAAATGAAAGAGCTGGGCTTTGATAAAAAAGATATTCTTACACTGCTCTCATCAACTGCCGAAGAACCGGCGGAACAAAGGAGGGAGCGCGCATGAACGAACTGGTAACTATTACCGGCCTGTCCAAAACCTATGGGCATTTCACAGCGCTGAATAATATGAACCTGACAATTCCGCGAGGACGTATTATCGGGCTGCTTGGTCCCAACGGCAGCGGCAAAACCACCTTAATCAAGCTGCTTAACGGCCTCCTGACCCCCTCATCCGGACAGATATTGATTAACGGCTGCAAACCGGGTGTGGAAACCAAGGCCATTATCTCCTACCTGCCGGAACGTACTTACCTTTCCAGCAGCCGCAGAGTCGAAGATTTGATGGAATATTTTGTGGATTTCTACGATAACTTCAACAAGGATAAAGCATTGGCCATGCTGGAAAGTCTTCACATCGATCTCCATGCCCGTATGAAGACCCTTTCCAAAGGCACCAAGGAAAAAGTACAGCTTGTGCTGGTCATGAGCCGGGAAGCCGACCTTTATATTCTGGATGAACCGATTGCCGGCGTGGATCCGGCCGCCAGGGATTTCATTCTCAAGACTATCATAGGCAACTATAACGAAAATGCCACTGTGCTTCTTTCCACCCACTTAATATCCGATATAGAAGCGGTGCTGGACGACTGCATCTTCATCCGGGACGGTCAGGTAATGCTCTGTTCCTCTGTAGAAGATATTCGTGAAACCTACGGGAAATCCGTGGACAGCTATTTCAGGGAGGTGTTCGCATGCTGAAAAAACTGTTAAAACATGAATGGGAGGAAACCTGGCGCATCCCTGCGCTGGCTTGTGCCATCATGATAATACTGACCCTTGTATCTGTCATCTGTTTTGTCCGGATGGATCCTCCCGCTAACGCAAATGAACTGAATGCAGGCGCATTTGTACTGATGATGTTTTATGTCCTTACCATAAGCTGTGTCAGCGTAATTGTCAGCATTTATGTGGCAGTACGTTTTTACAGGAACCTTTATACCGATGAGGGCTATCTGATGCATACCCTTCCCGTAACGGCCAGACAGCTGATACTATCCAAGCTGACGGTGGGGGGCCTATGGTATTTTCTCGTCACTGTTCTCAGTTTATGGGCGGTTCTGATCATACTGATTTTCGGCGTGCCGGTTATGGTTATAGGCGATTTCGACATGTCTTTGTCCGTTGTGATAAACTATGCCAAGGAATATTCCTATGCCCTGTTCGGGATGTCCCTTCCTGCATTTGCTGTTTTTAATATCTTTTATTTTCTGGTATCCGCAGTGAGCAACGTCCTGATTGTATATGGTGCAGTTTCTCTGGGACAGCTGTTTTCCAAGCATAAGGTGATGGCTTCTATTCTGTGCTATATCGGTGTCACCATCCTGATCCAGACTGTGACCTCCCTGGCTATGACACCCTACCTCACCAAAATGATCATAACCCAGGTCGGCTCCCCTCAGGGCCCGGGTATTCCGGATTTTATGGGCGTTTTTATGCGCAATACCTATATTTTTACCTTTGTGGCATGTGTCATCACGGGGATTGGCTGCTACATTCTTTCCGAATATCTCATGAAAAAACAATTGAATCTGGACTGAGCCACAGTAGTGGACACAAAAATCAGGCGGGAAAAACCGCCTGATTTTTGTGTATCCACCGCTTTTTTCACTTCCATCTGTATTCTTGACTCCATATATCGTAATTAAGGCTCCCCCCTATTCTTTTTTCATCCTATCCCATGAACCTGCAGGAAATTTCTGCATATAGTAATCGTAAGTAACAATCGTGAGGTTACCGCACATATGGCAATAAAACTGCATGCCGCACAGACCACCGACAGTCCCTATGCAGGCGGGCTGAGAATCAGTGTTACATCCGCTCTGGGGCAGATTCCCATAGAAGGCGCGACCATATCCATATCCGTCACCGGTTCCCCGGATGTGGTCATAGACACTCTGACCACGGACGAATCCGGCCAGACCGATGTGATAGAACTGCCGGCTCCCCCTTTGGAATACAGTCTGACTCCCCAGGATCAGCAGCCCTATTCCGAGTACAACTTTACCGTAAACGCGCCGGGCTATGAACCGCTTGTGGTTGCCGGCTCTGAAATCCTGCCGGATGTACTCTCCCTGCAGCCTATTTCCCTGATACCTCTGGAGATGCCCGGCAGGGAAGAAGATATCGTTATTCCGGATCATACCCTGTATGGAGACTATCCTCCCAAAATACCGGAAGCAGAAATAAAACCTATGGATGAGACAGGGGAAATCGTACTGAGCCGCGTTGTGATCCCCGAATTTGTCATCGTACATGACGGTGTCCCTTCGGATCCCACCGCACCAAACTACTATGTTCGTTATACCGATTACATTAAGAATGTGGCTTCCTCGGAAATATATGCCACCTGGCCGGAATCCGCCATTTACGCAAACATACTTGCTATTATGTCCTTTACCCTGAACCGTGTCTATACGGAGTGGTACCGCAATCAGGGCTACAATTTTACCATTACCTCCTCCACCGCCTTTGACCAGAAATGGATATACGGCAGAAATGTATTTGAGAATATCAGCTACCTGGTGGATACGATTTTTGCCAATTATCTCTCCCGCCCCGGCGTCCGCCAGCCTATCCTGACCAGCTACTGTGACGGACGGAGGGTCAGCTGTACCGGCTTAAGCCAATGGGGTTCCAAATACCTGGGGGATGAAGGCTACAGCGCCATCGAAATCATCCATTATTATTATGGAAGTGATATGTATATCAATACGGCAGACGCCATAAGCGGGGTTCCTTCCTCCTGGCCCGGCTATACCCTGACCATCGGTTCCTCCGAGGCAAAAGTACAGCAGATGCAGGAGCAGCTTAACCGGATACGGCAGAACTATCCGGCCATTCCTTATATCACAGCGGACGGAATCTATGGACAGCAGACAGCCGATGCGGTAAAAATATTCCAGCGTGTCTTCGGCCTTCCGCAGAGCGGGGTCGTGGATTATCCCACCTGGTATGAAATTTCCCGGATTTATGTGGGTGTTTCCCGGATTGCGGAGCCGGACTGACTCCTGTATCCTCCTTATCTTTCAGCCAACTACATGCCTCCTCCTTTATGTATAAAGGCGGCACGCCCGATTATCAATCGCAGCGTGCCGCCTCTTTGTTATTCTCTTACCGCACGGAAAGCTTCCTCCAAATCCTCAATAATATCATCGATATGCTCGGTTCCCACAGACAGCCGGATCGTATTCGGCCGTATTCCCTGCTGGCTGAGTTCTTCCTCGTTCAACTGCCCATGGGTGGTGGATGCCGGATGGATCACCAGTGATTTCACATCCGCCACATTGGCAAGCAGTGAGAAAAGCCGCAGATGATCGATGAACCGCATAGCAGTCTTATCATCTCCCTTGATTTCAAAAGTGAATATGGAACCGCCCCCGTTGGGGAAATATTTGGCATACAATGTTTTCTGGGAAGGGTCCTCCGTAACGGAAGGATGATTGACCTTTTCCACCTGCGGATGGGAGGCCAGGAAGGAGGCCACCTTCAGTGCATTGGATACATGGCGCTCTACCCTCAGGGATAGTGTCTCCAATCCCTGGAGAAACAGGAATGCATGGAAAGGGGAAAGCGTAGCGCCGGTATCCCGCAGAAGCGTTGCCCGTATCTTGGTGACAAAAGCCGCAGTCCCGGCCGCTTTCGTAAAGGAAACACCATGATAACTCTCATTCGGCTCCGTCAGGGAAGGAAACTTGCCCGAGGCTTCCCAGTCAAATGCCCCTCCTTCCACAATAACGCCTCCTATTGCCGTTCCGTGCCCGCCGATAAACTTGGTGGCCGAGTGCACAACAATATCTGCACCGTATTCTATAGGGCGTACCAGATAGGGCGTGGCAAAAGTATTATCCACCACCAGCGGAATTTTGTGGGCATGTGCAATACGCGCGATTCCTTCGATATCCACCACATCAGAATTGGGATTTCCCAGCGTTTCCAGGAAAACCGCCTTCGTATTATCCTGTATGGCCCCCTCCAGCTGTTTTTCATCAAAGGGATCCACAAAAGTGGCGGTCACGCCGAAATCCGGAAAGGTATGGGCCAGGAAATTATAAGTTCCGCCATATATGTTTTTGGCAGCCACAATATGATCCCCCTGACGGGCCAGATTCTGGAAGGTATAGGCGATAGCCGCCGCCCCCGATGCAACGGCAAGCGCCGCGCTGCCTCCCTCCAGGGCCGCCATTCTTCGCTCAAATACGTCCTCTGTGGGATTGGTCAGCCTTCCGTAAATATTACCGCCGGCAGAAAGGGCAAATCTGCCGGCCGCATCCTGACAATCATGGAATACATAAGAGGATGTCTGATAAATAGGAACCGCCCTGGCATCCGTCGCCGGATCCGCCTGTTCCTGTCCCACATGAAGCTGTAATGTTTCAAACCTGAATTTTCTTTCTGACTTTGTGCTCATTGTGTCTCTCCTTCCTGCCTGCGCAGCTCCTGGTGCATTGTTTATAATTCCCATTGGATTAGTATGTTTTAATTGATTATAATGAGGACAGTACCATTTGTCAAATACTTTTTGGAAATTTATGTATACAAAATCGCCATTTAGTAACAGTTCAGACGGCCCTTTGTGTCCTGCGGCATCCCCGGCTCCCCCTCCCCTGCTTTTCCCTGGGGCGGCGCTGCAAGGTTCCTTACAGGGGCCGCTCTCGCTCGGCCAAAAACGCAGCAGTACT
>URMK01000100.1 GCA_900548905.1 uncultured Lachnospiraceae bacterium
AAGGTTCCTTACAGGGGCCGCTCTCGCTCGGCCAAAAACGCAGCAGTACTAACGCAGCAAAGGACGCAGCGTAAGGACTGGCGTTTTTAGACGCCCCTTTCAGGAATCCTTGCAACACCGCCGCTCCAGGGAAATGCAGGGGAGGGGGATGCCGCAGGGCACAAAGGGCTGTCTGAACTGTTACCGCGGGACTAAAAAAATACCCCTTTTAAATTGCTTTTTGGTAAAAGGTTTCCTATAATAAGCTGTACTATATTTTACGTCCGTATGGCGCCTTGTTTCTTATACCGGCATATCGTAAGATATATTTTATGACTGTTCGATCTATCTGTCAATATGATTAACAGTGGTCCGCAGGACCGATACCGTTATGCAGACAGGGAAATCGGAGAACTATCCAAGTCCTCAAACGCCTCCATCGGACATACTGAAAAAGCCCGGAACAGGAGATAAAAATGAACGAAATAAATAACCTCACCATAAAAGAAGCCCTGCCCTGGCTGGGCGGTTATTTCTGCATTTTGCTTTTGGATACGGCCCTTGATGTCGGGATATGGAGAAGAGCGGGAAATCCCCTTTCCGACTGGATGAATCTGGGAACCATGCTTGTGAGCGCTTTCCTGTTTTTCCGGTTGTTAACCGTAAAGGTTCCGTGGATCCTGCATCCTATTAAGAAAATTTCTGTAAAAGGTATTATCCTTGCATTGCTGTGCGCCTTCCTTTTTTATCTCCTGCTGGATAACTGCCTGGATCCTTTCTTCGACAGCCTGTTTCCGGCCAGCAGAGAGGCCTACCAGGATACCCTTCTTTCACTGGCCCGGGCACCGCTTCCTTCCCTTATCCATGTGTGCCTGCTGGCGCCGGCAGCGGAGGAACTGCTGATGAGGGGATTTCTCCTTCAGGGACTGAAACATACATATAAACCAGTGACAGCACTGCTGGTGTCGGCTTTGTTTTTCGCCTTATTCCATTTTAATATGGTACAGACCCTGTCTGCGTTTATCTGCGGCCTTGTTCTGGGACTTCTTTATTTGCGGACAGGCTCGCTTCTGTGCTGTGTGATAGCACACGGCGGATATAATCTGCTTTCTTTTTTCACAGCCATCCTTCCGCTCACAGGCACTGGGGTATGGTAATCTAACGCAAACATCACAGGAGTCAAATGGCCTCCCTCCCGCTGCCGGTACGGCGTATCCGGGATGGAAAAGGAATTTTTTTCAGTCCTTTCAGACCATGGAAAGGAGACCGATCAAGTGTGTCAGTCTCACCAGACGCACTTGATGCCCTCGGGCTCATTGGAATGTACGGTCTGATGGACGATGGACTGAAAAAAATCCTTTTCCATCCCGGATACGCCGTACCGGCAGCGGGAGGGAGGCCATTTGGCTCCTGTGATGTTTGCATAATCTAAGATAACAGGAGCAGCTATTTATGTACAGAGACTTGACCAAAGGAAATATAACTAAAACAATCATTCTGTTCGTCCTGCCCATGATGGCGGGAAATCTGCTGCAGCAGTTTTATAATATTGCAGATACTCTGATTGTAGGCCGCTTCCTTGGCAGCAATGCCCTTGCTGCGGTGGGATCGGCATATACGCTAATGACATTTCTCACTTCCATACTGTTAGGGCTGTCCATGGGAGCCGGCGCCTTATTTTCCATCTATCAGGGACAGGGCGACCCGGCACGGCTGAAAGCTTCCATCCTGCATGCCTTCGGCCTGATCTTTGTCATTGCGCTGGTATTGAATATCGGCGTTTATCTGTTCATTGATCCCATTATGGCCTTTCTGCAAGTGCCGGATCCGGTTTATGCGTTGATGCGCGAATATCTATGGATTATCTTTGCCGGTATAGGGGCTACCTTCCTCTATAATTTTTTTGCCTGCCTGCTGCGTGCCATGGGAAATTCTGCGGTACCCCTTCTTTTTTTAGGGATATCCGCCGCCCTGAATATCGGCCTGGATCTGCTGTTTGTGCTTGTTTGTAATTGGGGCGTGGGAGGAGCCGCCGGTGCAACAGTCATTGCCCAGTTCGTATCCGGCCTGGGGATTGCGGGCTATGCCTTCATCCGCTGCCAAAATCTGCGGCCTTCCCGTTCGGATCTGCACTGGAACAGCCATATCCTCCGGGAAATAGGCAGCCTTTCCATCCTGACCTGTGTTCAGCAGTCCGTGATGAATTTCGGGATCCTCATGGTACAGGGACTGGTGAACAGCTTTGGACCGGTGATCATGGCTGCCTTTGCCGCCGCAGTCAAGATAGACTCCTTCGCCTATATGCCCGTACAGGATTTTGGCAATGCGTTTTCCACCTTTGTGGCACAAAATTATGGAGCGGGAAAAGAAGAACGGATCCGTGCGGGCATAAAAAAAGCGGTACAGTTGACTTTCCTGTTTTGTATTGCCGTATCCGCGGTAGTAGTGCTTTTTGCCAGACCGCTGATGCTTATTTTTGTTCAGCCCCAGGAGACGGAAATTCTTGCGCAGGGAGTGCGGTATCTGCAGGTGGTCGGACTTTTTTATTGGGGGATCGGCTGTCTGTTCCTGCTTTACGGCTTCTACCGTGCCGTCAAAAGACCCGGCATGTCCGTCGTACTTACGGTGATTTCCCTGGGAATGCGGGTGCTTCTGGCTTATCTGCTTTCGGCTTATATCGGCGTGATCGGAATATGGGTTGCCATCCCTGTCGGCTGGGTGCTGGCGGATATGGCGGGGCTTCTTTATTACCGGTGCCATAAAAGGGAGCTGATGAAAGTGGAATAAAAGAAAAAGAAATAAAAATGGCAGGCTATGCGGCCTGCCTTATTTTTGAGGGAGGGCCGGCATCCGCTAAGATGCCGGCGAGTTATGAAAAAGAAAAATCTATTAAAAAAAGTCTTGCTGGCTTTGTACATTTATAAGATACCATCCAATTGTGTAGCAATCGTGATGAAAATTTGAAAAATTTGTGAAGCATCCAGTATTTTAGAAAAAAATAAGAAATCCTTAAAGGAACCCCCAAGGATTTCCTGAAGGATATTATAGTATGATATTTTATAACTGTTCAGCAGGCCGGCGCGTTTACTGCCGCGTCCGTTTGGGCCGCTGCCCGCAGGGTAAATAACCGTGAATATTTGCCGGTTTCGAAAAGGAGTATAAAATGAATACCTTTACACTGAAAATGATCGCACTCGTCCTTATGGTCATCGACCATATCGGCTATTATTTTGAAGGAGCCCCTTCGTGGCTGCGATGGCTTGGCAGGGGATCCTATCCCCTGTTTTTATTCTGCATGGTCTGGGGCTTGCGCTACACCAGAAACCGCGGGGTATATCTGCTGCGCCTGTATCTCATGAGCCTGTTTATGACCTTCTTTTCCTACGGAGTGGATACCCTGTTTGCAGACGGAAACGGATATGGCAACCATAATATTTTCCTGCCCATGTTTTTGGTGGGACTGCTCATCACGGCAATAGAAACTTACCAAAAGGATCGGAAAAAAGGAGGCATCCTGCTTGGCGCAATAGCCCTTGTACAGCTTCTCTACTACCTTCTTCCCAACCTCCTTCCCTTTACCCGCAATCTTTCCGGGGACCTGCTCACCGGAATTGTCCCCAACCTGGCGCTTAACGAATATGGCTTCTCCTTCATAGCCTTAGGGGTGCTCATGTATTTCTTAAAAGAAAAGAAGGATTTATTCAGCGTCGCCTATATCATCTTCTGCATCAGCCAGTTCAGTACGGAAATGCTTGAGTACGGAGGCGTCGGAGCCACCCAATGGCTTATGATCCTCTCCCTTCCCCTGATGCTGCGTTACAACAACCAAAAAGGCCCGGGCATGAAATACTTTTTTTACATTTTCTACCCCGCCCATACCTTCCTCCTGTTCCTCCTCGCCAATTATGTTTTCTGAAAATACCGGACCTTTGTCCGAAACCATAAAAAAACAGGCCCGCAGGCCTGCATGTTTTTGAGGGAGGGCCGGCATCTTGGCAGATGCCGGCAAGTTATGAAAAAGAAATCTATTTTAATAAGTTATTGGCTTTGTATACATATACGATATCATCCAAGTGTGGAAGATCCGTGAGGGAAATTTGAAGAAATTGTAAAGCTTTTGGAACTAAAAAATGAATCCCTCATCTTTTGTATCTCTTGTCAGTCCCGAAACCAGATTTTCCATTTCCTGTTTGGAATTCACCTGCCGGGAACGATCAATCACATTCTGTCGGGAAGACTCGTTCATTGTGGAAAAAACACGCATGGCATCCATATTTTGGGCTAATGCCATTCCTAACCCTAAAGGTATCTCATCATTATTTAACAGACTCATATTTTCTCCTTTGCCGTTTTCGGTGTTTTTGAAGTAACGATAGTATGTGCCTTTACATGAAAATTATTCAAAAACAATCGGTTTTTAGAAAAAATTAAGAAAATTTTAAAGGAACCGCATAGATTTTTCGGAGGCAACTATAGTATGATAGTCAAAGTAATGCTCAGGTACGATCCGGGAGGATAAAACGGAACTGAAAAAGCAGCAGGATAAAATATCCGGTTGACAAAAAGCATAAACTGCATTACTGTATTAACTGTATAATACAGATGAATTGTAAATCAGTTTCCACAGGCAAAAATCGGAAATGGATCCGGCCTGAAGGGGAACAAAGGGAGAGAATGTATGAGTGCGCTGGTGGAAGTAAAGGACATGTGCAAGGTTTATAACCCGGGTGAAAATGAAGTGCGGGCGCTGGATCATGTAAATGTATCGATTGATGAAAATGAATTTGTAGCTATTATCGGTCACTCCGGCTCTGGAAAATCCACGCTGATGAATATGCTGGGGTGCCTGGATGTCCCTACGAGCGGAACCTATCTGCTTCATGACCAGGACGTATCCAGAATGAGTGATGACGAACTGTCCGATATCAGAAACCGGGAAATCGGCTTTATTTTTCAGGGTTTTAACCTGATACCCAATCTGACCGCCCTGGAAAATGTGGAGCTGCCTCTGATCTACAGGGGTGTGAGCAAAAAGGATCGTGTGGAGCTTTCCAAAGACGCCCTTATGAAGGTGGGCCTGGAAAAACGAATGAACCACAAGCCCTCTGAAATGTCCGGCGGGCAGCAGCAAAGGGTTGCCATAGCCAGGGCCATCGCACAGGCGCCGCCTGTTATACTTGCGGACGAACCTACCGGTAACCTGGACTCCGGCTCCACCAAAGAAATTATGGGAATCCTCAAAAGCCTTCACCAGGAAGGGAGAACCGTTATTATCATCACCCATGACAATGATATCGCCGCCCAGGCGGAACGGGTCATCCGTATCAAGGACGGCTACATTGAAGCGGATTATAATCAGGACCTGGAGGTTTATGAGGAATAGTGGGGGTTGCGCAGTAAGGAGCAGAGCAACGGCTGCGAATCCGTATTTTTACAAGAGTGAGACAGCTCTTTATATAATAGGTAACTACCCTATGGGATAAATTATGGAGGAATCAAAATGAGTGAGTTAGAGAACAAAGATACCGGAAGCCTGGAACCCCGGGAATCGGTTAAAGAGAAAAAGAAGAGGGAAAAGACCGAGGCAAAGGAAAAGAAGGCCCAGGAGAAAAGAGAGGCCATTATGGCCGGAGGCACCGGAAAGAAGAAAAAGAAGAAAATCGGCTGGATAATCGCCCTGGCATTAGTGGTGGTTATTGTTGGTTATTCCGTGGTGACAAGTGTTATTGCGAAGAATACCCCCATGCAGATAAATACCATTGCTGCTACCGTGGGAACCATTGAAGAGACCATGTCAACCAGCGGTACGGTAAGCAGTGAACAGAGCAAAACATATTATGCGCCGGTAGGGGCGACCATTTCCGAGATGAGCATTGCCCTTGGGGATGAAGTGGCGGAAGGACAGCAGCTGGTGTCCTTTGATACCACTGACCTGGAAACACAGAAAACAAAAGCTGCGCTGGATGCATCCGCAACCTCGAACGGCTACAAAAGCTCCCAGTACCAGAGCAACAAAAACCAGTCGGAATACAACGAAGCAACCATCGGCCTTCCTGAACTGAAAGTACTGGCAGAGCAGCAGGAACAGTACGTACAGGGATTGAAATATGAACTGGAGGATGAACAGCAGGTCGAGAAGGAAAAACTCCAGGACTGGCTGGGAAAACTGAACCAGGAACTGGAAACCCAGAACAATAAGCTGGCCGAACAGAGGGATGAAGAGACAAGAAAAAGCATCCAGGAAATCATACAGAACCTGAACAACAGTATCCGTGATACCAGCAACCAGCTGAGTGACCTGAACATGTCCGATGAGATGAAAGAAAAACAGCGTCTTATTGATGCAGAGCAGAAGAAGCTGGAGGACATGAAGGAAGAAATCAGCAAGAGAGAAGGCAAGGAATCCTCCTCAGAAGCCGGAATTTCCGATCCTTACGTGAAACAGCAGCAGGCGGACAGCGCCCAGAGTGCGCAGATTACAGCCAGCCAGGCAGCGAACGAACTGGAAAAAGCCAAGGCGGGCGTAATTGCTGAATTCCCCGGTATCGTAACCAAAATTGCCACCGTATCCACATCCAAGGATGCGACCAAAGGAGGCGGCCTTCTGGAAGGCGCAACGGTTTCGGAAGGAACCGAACTCTTTACGATAGAAAGCAACAAACAGGTAAAAGTAGGAATCGAAGTAACCAAATATGATTTGCCCAAAATTGCTGTCGGACAGCAGGTGGATGTTACCATTGCCGGCAGCGTATATGAAGGTGAAGTTTCCAAAATCAATAAGGTGGCCGCAGCCAACTCCCAGGGGACTCCTGTTGTAGGCGCGGAAGTCCACATTAAGAATCCGGATGACAATATTTTCCTGGGTGTGGAAGCAAAGCTGGTGATTCATACCGCATCTGCCGAAAATGTAGTAACCATCCCGGTTGAAATCGTGAATGCCGATAAACAGGGTGAATTCTGCTATGTAGTGGAAGACGGTGTGGTGACCATGAGGCGTATTACCACAGGCATTTCTTCAGACAGCATGGTTGAGGTTAAAGAAGGCCTGAAGGATGGCGATCAGATCGTCTATGACGTAACAGGCACCGTAATGGAAGGTATGAAGGTTATGGCGGTTCCCATGGGCGGCGCAGCGGCCGGCCAGGCTGTACCGGAGACCGGAGCGGCAGCCGGTGAAACAGAAGCTGTGGCTGAAACGGCATCGGAAGCCGGAACACAGACAGCAGCCGGTGAAGGTTCCTCCGAAGAAGCAGACGGAGAAACAGAAACTGCGGAATCACAGGCGGCGGATGGCACACTGGGGTCTGAAAATGAATAGCCAGGTACTATTCGAAGCTGCCTATATAAGGAGGACTGAATAGTGGCACAGGCATGGGAATATATTAAAATTGCCCTGATGAATATCCGGAGCAATAAGGGCCGGTCCATTCTGACGATGCTGGGTATTATCATCGGTATTACATCCGTAATCATGATCATATCCATAGGTGACGGTGTGAAGGGACAGGTCAATGATGAACTGAATGCCATGGCCGGAGGGCTTATCGGCATATATGTAAACAACGAACACAGCGAGGACGAGGTTTATTTTACCACGGATGACTTCGATGCGATCAGCGAAAAAGTAGAAGGGGTAAAGGGGGTAACCCCCGTGTATACCCTCTATGGCAGCGCAATAGGGAAAAAGGGCGAGTTCACCGCTTATGCGTCCGGCGGAACGAACAGCATGGAATTTTATCAGAGTGAACCAATTGTGGCAGGCCGGTATTTTTCGGCCAGTGATTATTATTCCGGCAATAAGGTCTGTGTCATTCCGGAGCAGGCCGCCAAAAAGATGTTTGGTACCACCGATGTAATCGGGCTGACCATTGAAGTTACCCTGTATGGGACTACCCAGGATTTACGGATTGTGGGTGTCCGCCAGGACAGTGCTTCGGCCATGTTCAGTATGTATGGTGATATGATCAATATTGAGTTGCCCCTCACCGTACTCAGCGCTTCCTATGGTTTATACTTCGGGGAATTCACGGATTTCTACATTATCTGTGATTCTCCCACGGAATCGGTCCAGGTGGCCCAGAGTACCATAAACCTGTTGGAAGGAAGGCATAATATAAGAGGAAAAGGGCTGATTCAGGTTCAGAATATGCAGGATCAGATTTCCCAGATTAATTCCGTTTTAGGAAGTATTTCCATCTTTGTAGTAATAGTAGCCGCCATATCCCTACTGGTAGGCGGGATAGGCGTTATGAACATCATGCTCGTTTCCGTTACAGAACGTACCAGGGAAATAGGTATCCGAAAGTCCCTGGGGGCACGTACCGGTTCCATCCTGCTGCAGTTTTTGTCCGAGTCAGCGATTATCACGCTTCTGGGCGGAATTATCGGTATTATCCTGGGCGTTACCGGCGCGGTTCTCATAGGCGGTGTGATCGGATTCTCGGCACGTATCCAGGTGAGCACTGTGTTGATAGCATCCCTGTTCTCCGCAGGAGTAGGTATTTTCTTCGGAATTTATCCTGCCAAGAAAGCGGCTAAGCTCAGCCCCATCGAAGCGCTCCGCCACGAATAGGCCGAAATCTCTTGCGTAACGGAAGAATTTCAGTATAATATAAGGATAAGTAGACAAAAGCACCTACGACGTAGGTGCTTTTTCGGGTCTGCGAATCAACAGAGACAGGAAGGTACGCTATGGAAGTGGAATTTGACGTAACAATTGATTCGGGAATCCTTTATGATTATATGCTCCATCATACCTATACCAGCTTTGCCGGAGTGGTGGGAACTACGGTAGGCGCGCTGATTCTGGTTGCATTCGGTATGACCGGACATGTGATTTATCTGATCGCCGGGCTGGTAATCCTTTTGTACCAGCCGGGAAGCCTGTTCCTGAAAGCCAAGCAGCAGGCGCTAACAAACCCGGCATTCAAGCAGTCCCTTCATTATAAAATGACAGAGGAAGGCGTGGAGGTATCCCAGGGGGATATGGTGGAGTTCCAGAAGTGGGAGGATATGGTGAAGGCGGTTTCCACAGGCCGGAGCATCATCCTTTATACCACAAGAATCAATGCCAGCATTTTTCCGAGGAGAGATTTAAAGGACAGCCTTACCAAGGCGGTGGAAATGATTTCCACGCATATGCCTCCCAAAAAAGTGAATATCCGTATGTAGCAGGAGGATTGACATAATGAAAACAGAACAAATCGAAAGCTTCTGCCCCGAAGATACCTTCGCGCTGGGAGAGAAGATAGGCAGACTGGCCGAACCCGGTACGGTGCTTACCTTAGTTGGTGATTTGGGCGTGGGCAAAACAGTTTTTACCCAGGGTGTTGCGGCGGGACTGGGGATCCGGGAGCCGGTTAACAGCCCTACCTTTACCATAGTCCAGATATACGAGGAAGGGAGGATGCCTTTTTACCATTTTGACGTATACCGTATCGGTGATGTGGAAGAGATGGAAGAGATCGGCTATGAGGATTGTTTCTATGGAAACGGCCTTTGCCTTATTGAATGGGCCAATCTCATAGAAGAAATCCTGCCCCCCTCTTATACCCGGATAAAGATCGAAAAAGACTTGAAAAAGGGTTTTGATTATCGTAAAATCACCCTGATAAGGAAGGAAGCGAACCAGGAATGAAAATAGCAGCTATAGACAGTTCAGGGCTGGTAGCCAGTGTGGCCGTGATCGAAGATGACAATCTTATTGCGGAATACACCACTAATTACAAGAAAACTCATTCCCAGACCCTGCTTCCCATGCTGGATGAAGTGAAACAAATGATAGATCTGGATTTATCCACCCTCGATGCCATAGCGGTATCCGCCGGACCGGGATCCTTCACCGGACTGCGCATAGGCTCTGCAACCGCAAAAGGGCTGGGTCTTGCTTTAAATAAGCCGCTGATCGGTGTACCTACCGTGGATGCGCTGGCGATGAACCTCTATGGGACGGATCAGATTATCTGTCCCCTGATGGATGCCAGACGGAGCCAGGTTTATACCGGCATATACCGCTTTGTCCCTGTAAAGCAAAGCGGAACGGAACATACCGCCTGCCCCCGGGATACACAGGATACGCTGGAAATCCAATATAGCCTGGATATCCTGGAGCCCCAGTGCGTGGTGCCGGTAGAAGAGATTGCAGATAGGCTGAACCGGCTTTCCGGGGATACAGGTGTTATCTTTTTAGGGGACGGGGTCCCGGTTTTCCGGGAAAAGCTGGCAAAGCTGATGCGCCGCCCTTATACGTTTGCCCCGGCCCTGTGCAACCGGCAGCGCGCAGCTGCCGTTGCTGTCCTGGCAGCAGGATATGCCAAAGAGGGAAAAATGGTACCCGCCCATGCGTATGTCCCGGAATATCTCCGCCCCTCCCAGGCGGAACGGGAACGCAGCGAAGCCAGGAAAATGGCGGGAGAGCAGGCCGGAGACGCCATGATGAGCAAAGGGACCTTTTCCAAAGAAAAAAAATCCCTTTCCGGGGAAAGCGGAGGCTGAACATGATGATTCGCAGAATGGTCAGAGACGATCTTACCCAGGCCGCTTCACTGGAACAAAAGTGCTTCGGGACGGATGCCTGGTCCCTGCAGGCATTTGCCGATGCGCTGGAAGATGCCAATGCCCTGTACTTATCCGGTATGGAAGAGGGAACCCTGGTAGCCTACTGCGGGATTTGGAAATCCTTTGAGGACGGGGATATCACGAATGTGGCAGTGGAGGAAATACACAGGAAAAAAGGGTATGCCCGTCAGCTGCTTAAGCAGCTGATGAAAGAAGCGTCACTCTCCGGTGTGGAAAATTTCACACTGGAGGTCCGGGAAAGCAATCTGCCGGCCATCCGCCTGTACGAGTCTTTAGGCTTTGTGACGGAAGGCGTCAGAAAGGATTTTTATAGAAATCCAAAGGAAAATGCGCTTATTATGTGGAAGAGATAGCCAGCGCATGGAATAATTACCGCTGTTTTTCGACAAAAATTTACGTTATAATGAATAAAAACGGAAAGCGTAAAATACGCGGATTGGAGTGGCCATGCGGATATATGAGAATAATAATACCCAGCTCATATCGGTGATTTGCAACCGGTGCAAAAAAGAGTTAAAAGTGGAAAACGGAATACTGAAAGAAGGCTGTTTTGAAGTCAAACATGCCTTTGGGTATTTCAGTGACAAGGACGGACAGGTGTACCATTTTGACCTGTGCGAACGGTGTTTTGATAAAATGCTCGCAGAATTTCAGGTGCCTGCTGAAGTAAAGGAGGCAAAGGAACTTCTGTAGCGGATTGGAGTAATACGTATAAATGCTGGATGTATGCTTACTGGGAACCGGAGGGATGATGCCCCTGCCTTACAGGTGGCTCACTTCTCTTATGGCCCGATATAACGGAAAAAGTATCTTGATCGACTGCGGTGAGGGAACGCAGATAGCTATGAAGGAGAAGGGCTGGAGCCCCAAACCGGTGGATATTATCTGTTTTACCCATTACCATGCAGATCACATCAGCGGCCTGCCGGGAATGCTTCTCACCATGGGAAATGCGGAACGCACGGAACCGTTGCTTTTGATCGGCCCCAAGGGGCTTGCCAGGGTGGTGAATTCCCTGCGTGTCATTGCCCCGGAGCTTCCTTTTCCTATTGAATATCTGGAACTGACGGAGACGGAGCAGAGTATACCCTTTGACGGCTTTTGCATCGAAGCCTTTCGGGTAAACCATAATGTGGTCTGCTATGGCTATAATATCGTCGTGGATCGGATTGGCCGCTTCCAGTTGGAAAAGGCCCAGGCTCTGGATATCCCCAAGCAGTATTGGAGCCGCCTCCAGAAGGGGGAAACCATAGAAACCCCGGACAGAGTCTATACCCCGGATTTGGTTCTGGGACCTCCCAGAAAAGGGATTAAGCTGACCTACTGTACGGATACCAGACCCACGGAAGGAATTGTCAAAAATGCGGCTGGGGCAGATCTCTTTATATGTGAGGGCATGTATGGAGAACCGGAAAAAAAGGACAAGGCGCGGGAATACAAGCACATGACCTTCCTGGAAGCCGCGGATATGGCAAAACGCGCCCAGGTAAAGCAGATGTGGCTGACCCATTACAGCCCCTCACTCACCAGGCCGGAGGAGTATATGGACGGTGTCCGTAAGATCTTTCCCCAGGCCGTCGCCGGGAAAGACGGGAAAAGCACAGACCTCCTTTTCGAAGAAGAGTAAAATACCCCGTAGCAGGCTGACGGGAGTTCAAATTTGTTACGCAGCAAGCGTATCCTCTTGGAGCGTTGCCGCGGCAATAACGGAGAAAACTCATGGAAAAAGAAGATATTTATATTCTCGCAGTGGAAAGCTCCTGCGACGAGACCGCAGCCTCTGTTGTCAGAAATGGCAGGGAGGTTCTTTCCAACGTTATCTATTCCCAGATTGATCTGCACACCCTCTACGGTGGAGTGGTTCCTGAGATCGCATCCAGAAAGCATATTGAAAAGGTAAACCAGGTCATAGAAAAGGCCCTTTCCGATGCCGGAATCACCTTAAAGGAAGTGACTGCTGTGGCGGTAACCTACGGCCCGGGCCTGGTAGGCGCGCTCCTGGTTGGAGTATCCGCCGCCAAAGCCATAGCCTTTGCTGCAGACAAGCCTTTGGTGGGAGTCCATCATATAGAAGGGCATATCAGCGCCAATTATATAGAAAACAAAGAACTGGAGCCTCCTTTTATCTGCCTTGTTGTATCCGGCGGACATTCCCATCTGGTCGTGGTAAAGGATTACGGGGAATATGAAATAATAGGAAGAACAAGGGATGATGCTGCGGGAGAAGCCTTTGACAAGGTAGCCAGAGCCATCGGACTTGGTTATCCGGGAGGACCCAAAATCGATAAAATATCCAAAGAGGGCAATCCGGATGCCATCCGTTTTCCCCGTGCCAAAGTGGACGGCAGTACATATGATTTCAGCTTCAGCGGCTTGAAATCCGCAGTGCTGAACTATCTGAATTCCTGTGAAATGAAAGGGATTGCCGTTAACCAGGCAGATGTTGCGGCTTCTTTCCAGAAAGCGGTAATCGACGTCCTGGTGGGACATTCCATGGATGCTGTTTCCCAATATCATTTTAAAAAGTTCGCCATTGCCGGCGGTGTGGCTTCCAATACCTCACTGCGTGCTGCATTCGAAAAAGCCTGCAGGGAAAAGGGGCTGGAATTCTATCATCCTTCTCCTGTGTATTGTACCGATAATGCGGCCATGATCGGAGTGGCGGGCTATTATGAATACTGCAAAGGAACGCGCCATGGCTGGGATTTGAATGCAGTTCCCAACCTGAAGTTGGGCGAAAGGATTTAGAAACGGGGGATGGTTTATGAAGGAAAAAACAGCCGCGGTGGTTCTTGCTGCCGGTAAAGGGAAGCGGATGAACAGCGATATTCCCAAACAATATATGCTGCTGCGGGATAAGCCTGTTCTTTATTATTCCCTGAAGGTATTCCAGGAAAGCTTTATGGATGAAATCGTTCTCGTAGCGGAAAAGGGAGAGGAAGAGTTCTGCCGGAAAGAAATTGTTGAAAAATACGGATTTACCAAAGTTAAGCATATAGCAGCAGGCGGGACCGAACGCTATTTTAGCGTGGCAAACGGCCTGGAGGCAGTATCACAAGACTGTGATTACATATATATCCATGACGGTGCCAGACCATTTGTTACACAAGCTATTATAAAAGAAGCGCTGGCGGAAGTAAGAACCCATAAAGCCTGTGTGGCAGCAATGCCGGTAAAGGACACGATCAAAATTGCAGATGAACAGGATTTTGCCGTATCAACACCAAGAAGAGATCTGGTCTGGATGATGCAGACTCCACAGGTATTTCAGGCATCTTTGATCCGCGGGGCTTACCATAAGCTGTTATCGGAAGAGGAAAAGCTGCGCCGTCAGGGAATACAAATCACCGATGATGCCATGGTAGTGGAAACCCTCCTCAGCCATCCCGTCAAATTGTTCCGGGCCTCCTATGAGAATATTAAGATAACAACACCGGAAGATTTACTGATTGCAGACGGCATTTTGGAAAAAAGAGTCTGATTTTGTAAAAATTTATAAATACCCTTGTCCCGCATATGCAGTAAATACGGGAAAAATTCCTCTTCTAAAAAAATAATTAAAAATAATGGAAAAAATGTGTTGACACTGAGGGGCTTTTTCGATATAATAACTTTTGCACTGCTGAGGAACACAAAAACGACCCATTGTTTTGCTGAATTGAAAACAAATGGAGAGGTATCGAAGTGGTCATAACGAGGCGGTCTTGAAAACCGTTTGTCCGCAAGGGCGCGTGGGTTCGAATCCCACCCTCTCCGTTAGCGTCAAACTGCTGCGGAAATCAGACTGAATGATTTTCGAGACACAATAAAAATATATAGCGGGTCAAACCGCATGAGTTGAACGAATCAGCTTGCTTGGAGAAGTACCCAAGAGGTCGAAGGGACACCCCTGGAAAGGGTGCAGGTCGTTAATAGCGGCGCGAGGGTTCAAATCCCTCCTTCTCCGTTCGCAGTTCTACTATATTAATAGAGATTCTGCGTGAGTTTATGCCGAATGTCTGCGGATAAATAACAGACAGAGAAGCTAAGCTCTGAACCTTGACAAATAAACAGTAATGCAACCCTGAAAATTCTAAAAAAGAAAATTCAGAGAACAAGTTTTAAAGCTTCGCAAGAAGCATTTAAGACA
>URMK01000101.1 GCA_900548905.1 uncultured Lachnospiraceae bacterium
CCCCAGGGAAACGCAGGAGAGGGGATGCCGCGGGACACAAAGGGGCGTCTGAACGCAAGCGCTTCCTTACCAGACAGATGTCGGCAGGAAGGAAGGCGGGAATTATCCGTTAAAAACAGAACCGGAGGTAAGATAAGATGGAAATCAGGGAATACCGGCGGGAGGACTGCCGGCAAATGGCGTCACTTTTTTATGATACGGTGCATACGGTAAACGCGGCTGATTATACGGAGGAGGAGCTGAATGCCTGGGCAGATGGGAAGGTGGATTATGCGGCATGGGATGCGTCTTTTCAGGCTCATTACACGTTGACGGCACAGGAGCGGGGGATCTTGATCGGATTTGGCGACATAGACCAGACGGGATATCTTGACAGGCTTTATGTGCATAAGGATTACCAGGGAAAAGGGGTGGCTTCGGCATTGTGCGATAAACTGGAGCGGCATTTTCCGGTGGAACGCCTGGTCACCCACGCGTCAATCACGGCCCTTCCCTTTTTTCAAAAAAGGGGATACCGGGTGGTGAAGGAACAGAAGGTAGAGCGAAAAGGGATTTTGCTTACCAATTATATTTGTGAACGTTCCGCAAGGGTGTAGATAAAAAATCTTTGACGGATAAAGATTTAGTGATATAATAAGGTTCAATGAATTAAATCAGTAAAGCTTGGTAACTATTCAGCAGGCCGGCGGAGGAACGGAACAGTTACAAAGTTTATAACAAAGGAGTGAGCTGCGATGGAAAAGAAAAATATTGACTGGGCTAACCTCGGATTCGGTTACCGGGTAACCGACATGCGTTATGTTTCCAATTACAGGAATGGCGAATGGGATGAAGGTACCCTTACGGGGGATCCCACAATCCAGCTGAATGAATGTGCGGGAATCCTGCAGTATTGTCAGGAAATATTTGAAGGGCTGAAGGCGTACACCACTGAGGAGGGGCATATTGTTACCTTCCGTCCCGACCTGAACGCGGAACGTATGATGGACAGCGCCGGGCGTCTGGAGATGCCCGCATTCCCAAAAGAAAGATTTCTGGATGCCATCGACAAGGTGGTAACAGCCAACGCAGCATGGGTTCCCCCTTATGGAAGCGGAGCCACTCTTTATATCCGTCCCTATATGTTCGCAAGCTCACCGGTTATCGGGGTAAAGCCTGCGGAGGAATACCAGTTCCGTGTATTCGTTACGCCGGTAGGCCCTTATTTCAAGGGCGGCGCAAAGCCCCTGACCTTGTGTGTCAGTGATTTTGACAGAGCGGCCCCCCATGGCACGGGACATATCAAGGCAGGCCTGAATTATGCCATGAGCCTGCATGCAGGCGTTACCGCCCATGCGAATGGATTTGATGAAAATCTGTTCCTGGATCCGGCCACAAGGACCTATGTGGAGGAGACTGGCGGAGCCAACTTCCTGTTTGTGGACAAGGAAGGAACCATCATTACCCCGAAATCCGGAAGTATCCTTCCTTCCATAACAAGGCGCTCCCTGGTAACGGTTGCAAGGGATATTCTGGGAATGGAAGTACAGGAACGCCCTGTGAAGCTGGAGGAGCTGGAAGGTTTTGCGGAATGCGGCCTCTGCGGTACGGCGGCAGTTATCAGCCCCGTGGGAAAGGTTGTGGATCACGGAAAGGATATCTGCTTTGCCAGCGGCATGGAAGAAATGGGGCCGGTTATCAGGAAGCTGTATGATACGCTTACCGGTATCCAGATGGGAAGGATTGAAGGACCGGAAGGATGGGTCAGAACGATCCTGTAACAGATAAGATGTATAAGGCGCTGTCCGCTTTTTGCGAAGTGGGCGGCGCTTTTTTTAACTACACCCTCGGTCATAAAGCGGATGGAAAAAGGGTGTGATTGTGGTATACTAAGGAGTGTTCAATTTTGGAAATACAGAAGGCCGGACAGGAGGATTACAGGAATGGAATGTTGGACGACGGAAAGAATCAGGGAGGTATATCCTTATTTATATGAAACGCATCTTCATACTTCACAGGGAAGTCTTTGCGGAAAGGCAAAAGGGCGTGAGATGGCGGCAGCCTGTAAGAGGGCGGGGTACAGCGGGATTTTTGTGACGGATCACAATTGGGGCGGGAATACGGCGGTGGATCGTTCGCTGCCCTGGAAAGACTGGGTGTATCAATTTGCGGAGGGATACCGGGAGGCAAAAGAGGAAGGGGAACGGATTGGGCTGCAGGTTTTCTTCGGCTGGGAGGCAGGCTTTGAGGGGACGGAATTCCTGATTCTGGGGCTGACGCCGGAATGGCTGGCGGCGCATCCGGAAATCAGGGAGGCGGGAGTGGAGGAGCAGTACCGTCTTGTGAAGAAAGACGGGGGGATGGTAATCCATGCCCATCCGTTCCGGGAAGAGGCTTATATACCCGAGGTACGGCTTTTTCCGGCATTTGTGGATGGGGTGGAGGGGATGAATGCAACCCATACCAGCCCATGGAGCGTATCCCACAAAAGTACGGTTTATGACGGACAGGCCCGGGCTTATGCAGGGGAACACGCCCTTGTGATGACGGCGGGATCCGATGTGCACAGCACCACTGTTTTTGGCGGAGGTACCGCCTTTTCGAGACGGATTACGGACAGCAAGGATTTTGTACAGGCGGTGCTGGGCCGGGAAGATTATGTGCTGACGGACGGTGTCGGCTGGTATTCCCGGGCAGGGGCGCTATTGTGTACGGCAGGCGGGGGAAAGGAGTGAGGGGATGAAACTGATACACACGGGGGATCTGCATATCGGAAAGACCATGAATGATTTTTCATTGATCCCGGATCAGCGGTTTATTCTGGATCAGCTGCTGGAACTGGCAAGGGAAGAAAAAGCGGATGCTTTTCTGATTGCAGGGGATGTGTATGACCGGGCTGTGCCTTCCGGTGAGGCGGTACAGCTGCTGGACGGGTTTCTGACGGCCCTGCTGGCGGAAGGGATCCCTGTGCTTCTGATCAGCGGGAATCATGATTCCCCGGAACGGCTTGGTTTTGGGGAAGAAATCCTGCAGAAGCAGGGGCTTTATATCGCGGGAACTTTCCGCAGCCCTTTAAAAAAGGTAACGCTGCAGGATGCGCTGGGTCCGGTGCATTTCTTCCTGTTTCCTTTTGTCCGTCCCGCCGCGGCCGGTGCGAGGACGGCGGATGAAGCGGTGGGCGCGGTGCTGGAAGGGGAAAAGGAAAAGGGGACAATCGATCCCGGGGAACGGAATGTGCTGGTCGCCCACTTTTTTGTAACCTGGCAGGGGAAGGAGCCGGAGCTTTCCGATGCGGAAACCACGATCCATGTGGGCGGGATTGACAATGTGGATGCGGGTCATTTTGCCTCTTTTGATTATGTGGCGCTGGGGCATATCCATAAGCCCCAGAAAATAGGGCCGGGGAATGTATGGTATGCGGGAGCGCCTCTGGCTTACAGCTTTTCGGAGTGCACGCATGTGAAATGTGTGAATGTTGTGGAACTGGGGGAGAAAGGGGCGGTAACCGTGCGCCAGCGCCCGCTGATTCCGCTGCATGCCCTGCGCAAGGCGGAGGGAACGCTGGAGGAGCTGCTGAAGCAGGGAGGGGAAGAAGGCGGCTGCGCGGAGGATTATATCCAGGCTGTCCTTACAAATGAAGGAGAACTGGTGGATCCCATCGGCACTTTGCGCAGCGTCTATCCCAATATCTGCCAGATTGTGCTTGCCAAACGAGAAAAGGAAAGAGGGCAGACGGCCCGAGAACGGCATGCCATCCGCAGGAAAAACACAACGGAGCTGTTTGCCGATTTTTACAGTCTGGTACGGGGAAGCGAAATGGATGATGCCAGGAAAAAGGTGACGTTAGAAACCGTGAAAAGGGTGGAGCAGGAATGAGACCAATAACATTGACATTATGCGGCTGGGGGCCTTTCCGGGACAGACAGACCGTGGATTTTACAAAGGTATCCGGGAAGGGGATTTTCCTGATAACCGGTCAGACCGGCGCGGGAAAAACCACGATATTTGACGGGATCACATATGCTCTCTACGGCAGCATGAGCGGGGAAATACGGGAAAAAACAAGCGTGCGAAGCGACTTTGCGGACGCGGATACCCCGACCTACGCGGAGCTTACCATGGTGCATAACGGCCTTACCTATCAGATATACCGGAATCCGGAATACCTTCGTCCCAAGAAACGAAGAAACGGGGGACAGGCTATGACGAAGGAACGGGAAAAGGCGGTCCTGACCCTGCCGGACGGTTCCGTAATGGAAGGGAGCGGGGAGGTCACCCGGAAAATCCAGGAAATACTGCGGCTGGATTACCGTCAGTTCAAGCAGATATCCATGATAGCCCAGGGGGAATTCGCCCGTCTTCTCACCGCTGCTCCGGGAGAAAAAACCAGGATTTTCCGGGAAATTTTCGATACCGCCCTATATGACCGGTTTGCGGCGGTGCTTCGGGATGAGGCTAATACCCTGTATAAAGAGGTTATGGAATACCGGCACCGCATGGACGAAGATATCCGCCAGTTCCATACCCCGGATGAAAAATGGAAGGAGCTTGCCGCAGGGGATGCCCATCCCTATGAGCTGCTTCTGGAACGGCTGAAGGTATTGGAAAAAGACTGCCGCAGGGAAGAAGGGGAGTCGGCCCGGCGGATGGATAAGCTGGATCAGGAGATTGTGGAACTGGAAAAACAGATCCAGCAGGCCGAAGCCGACAGAAAAGCGTTCCGGAAGCTGAAGGAAACCGGGAAGAAGCTTCAGGAGCTGAAGGAACAGGCAGAGGAGATTGCGCAGGAGGAGGAACGGCTGAAACGGGGGGAACATGCGGCTGAAATCCGTGCGGAGTTCCAGCAGGTCAGCGGCATGGAAAAACAGCTTCAGGCGCTGGTAGAACAGGAAAAGCAGGAGGAAGAGGCCATCATGCGTGAAATGGCCCTGGTTCAGGAGTGCAGCGGCATTTATGAACAGAGGGAGAGCCTTTTTGCCTGCTATGATATCCGTCAGTCGATGGAAGAACTGGAAAAAAGGCGGGGCGCAGGGCAGCGCAGGCAGAAGGAGCTGGAGGAAAAGCTGCTGGCCAGGCAGCAGAGTTATCTGGAGCAGGAGAAGGTGACCGCAGAGAGGCAGCATGAGCTGACGGAAGCACAAAACCGCTACCGCAGGGCAGTTATAGGGCTTGCGGCGCGTCTGGTTGAGGAGGGCAAACCCTGTCCGGTCTGCGGCTCCCTGGAGCATCCCCATGTGGCAGGGACCGGCGGGGATGTGCCGGATGAGGAACAGCTGAACCGGCTTCAGGAGGCTTACGATATCAGTGCCGCCAGACTCACCGGGCTCCACGGGCAGGCGGCGGCGGCCAAAGCGGAAGCGGAAGGCCAGGCGGCCCAGAACCGTCAGATGGAACAGGAGGAAGAAGTTCTGCGGACGAAGCTGGAAGGATTTTCCCCGGAGTTGGTATCCTTTGCCGGGCTTCATGACCGGGAGGAAATCCGGGAACAGGCCGAACGTTATACGGGGCTGGTAACCGGTCTGAAGGTGCGCCGGCAGAACCGGGAGCGCCTGGCGGCGGATAAACAAAAGCTGGAGGAAGAGCTTTCCGTGGCCAGGGAGCGTTGGGACGTAGCGCTGGAAAAAGGCGGGTTTTCCGGTACGCAGGCTTATCAGGAGGCTGTGCTGGAGGAAGCGGACAGACGGCTGCTTTCGGAGACAATCGCCCGGTACCGGCTGGAGCTTGGGACGGCGGCAAAGCTCTGCGCCCATATGGAAGGTGAGCTGCGGGGAAAAGAAGAGACGGATACCTCTCCCCTGATACAAAAGAGGGACAGCCTGCTGGAAGAAAAGAAAAAAGAAGAAAGCATGCGCACGAACTGGAGCATCGGGGCATCGGATGCTTCCCGGACTTACCGCCTTCTTATGGAAAAGAAAACGGATATGGAAAAGAAGGAAAAAGACTATGGCGTCATTCGGGATCTGGACAATATGGCTTCCGGCAACAATGCAAAGAAGCTGGTATTTGAGCAGTATGTGCTATCCGGTTATTTTGAGGATATCCTGGAAGCTGCGAATCTGCGGCTCCGTCGTATGACCGGCGGCAGATATGAGCTGTCCAGAGTGGAAGAGGCCGGGGACGGCCGCAGCAAGGACAGCCTGGAAATTCGTGTCATGGACTACTATACCGGAAAATACCGTTCCGTAAAGACCCTTTCCGGAGGGGAAAGCTTCAAAGCTTCTCTTGCCCTTGCCCTGGGAATGAGTGATGTGATTCAGGCCGAAAGCGGAGGGATCCGAGTGGAAGCCCTGTTCATTGATGAAGGGTTCGGCGCCCTGGATACGGAATCGTTGGATCAGGCCTGTTCAGCCCTGATGGGCCTTGTGGAAAGCGACCGTATGATAGGCATTATCTCCCATGTGCCGGAGCTTCAGGAGAGGATAAGCAGCCAGATATATATCGAAAAAAAGAACACCGGAAGCCATATCCGGTGAACGGGGAAAGAGTTACTATTCACGGCCCCTTGTGCTGCGCCCTGCTGTTTTGCCTGCCCGTTTCCCCTCCCGGCTTATCCCCGGAGGGTTTTCCCATGTGAATTGACTTTATCCACAAAAATAGGTATAATGAACCCGGCAAATGCAGTGCTTCGGTAACCGTTCAGGCAGGTTTGCGCATTTGCTGCGCGGACCGTGAGAAAACATGGTGGAACAGGGGGTTTTTATGGAGCTAAAATACGACGTGATTATAATCGGTGCAGGGCCGGGAGGCATTTTCTGCGCATACGAACTGATGGAAAAGAAGAAGGACCTGAAGGTGCTTATGGTGGAAAAAGGCCGGCCCATTGAGAAACGGACCTGTCCCAAACGAAAAACAAAGGTATGTGTGGGCTGCAAGCCCTGTTCCATTACGACCGGATTTGCAGGAGCGGGGGCTTTTTCCGACGGAAAGCTTTCCCTTTCCCCGGACGTGGGAGGGAATCTGCCTGAAATCCTCGGCTATGAACAGACAAAAGAACTGATTCAGGAATCGGATAATATCTATTTGAAATATGGAGCGGATACCCGGGTGTACGGTATGGATAAGGAAAAGGAAATCCGTGAAATCCGCCGGGAGGCTATTAATGCCAACCTGAAGCTGGTGGAATGCCCTATAAGGCATCTGGGAACAGAGGAGGGCTATAAGATCTATTCCCGTCTGCAGGATGCGCTTGCGGAAAAAGGTGTGGAGATGCTCTTTAACACCATGGTGGAAGAAATCCTGGTGGAGGACGGCCGCGCCGCAGGGATTGTCACGGACAAGGGAGACACTTATCTGGCGGATGAAATCGTATCCGCGGTGGGCCGGGAAGGGGCGGACTGGTTCAAGGATAAATGCGCCCAGATCGGCATTGACACCACACCCGGTACAGTGGACATAGGTGTCCGTGTGGAAGTGCGGGATGAAGTGATGCAGTTCCTGAATGAAAACCTGTATGAAGCGAAGCTGATTTTCTATACCCCCACGTTTGACGACAAGGTGCGTACCTTCTGTACCAATCCTTCCGGAGAGGTGGCTGCGGAATACTATGAAGGCGGTCTGGCGGTGGTAAACGGCCATGCATACAAGTCCCAGGATTATAAAACAAGCAATACCAACTTCGCTTTATTGGTATCCAAGAATTTTACAAAACCCTTCAGCACCCCTATCGAATACGGACGTAAAATTGCGGAGCTGTCCAATATGCTCTGCGGCGGCAGAATTCTGGTGCAGACCTTCGGCGATTTCAAAAGGGGAAGAAGAACCACGGAGGAAAGGCTCTGCAGGAATAATCTGATCCCCACGCTAAAGGATGCGGTCCCGGGCGATCTGTCCCTGGTGTTCCCGCACCGGATCATGGTGGATATTGCGGAAATGATCGAGGCACTGGATAAGGTAACCCCCGGTATTGCCAGCGATGAAACCCTGCTTTACGGGGTGGAGGTAAAGTTTTATTCCAATAAAGTGGTGGTGGATAAGGATTTTGAAACCAGCATCAAGGGGCTTCGGGCTATCGGCGACGGCGCAGGCGTTACCAGAGGCCTGCAGCAGGCTTCGGCCAACGGCATCAGCGTGGCAAGAAGCATTTTACGGAGTATGGGAAGTAAAGGATGAAGAGTGGGAAAATAACGGAGGCCGTGTTTCGGAGGCCGTCCTTATGTGCAAAACTGGCAGGCTGTCTGCTTGCTTTCGGCCTGTTGCTGTCTTTAAGCGGCTGCAGCGCAGAAGAACCGGTGAAGCTGGTGCTTACCACCGGTTTCCATCACAATGAAATTTTCCGTCTGGAGGATGCTTCCTGTACCCTTCCGGAGCTTATGGTGTACCTGACCACGGAGCAGAATACTTATGAAGCGGTGTACGGCTCGCAGATATGGGAGGTCAGGGAGGGGGAGGAAGCCCTTTCGGATAAGCTCAAGAGTAAGGTGCTTGCAGAGATTTCCCAAATCAAGGCGATGACTCTTCTGGCGGATCGGAGGGGAATCCGGCTGACCCCCCAGGAGGAGGAAACGGTGGCTGAGGCTGCGGCGGATTACTTTTCCTCCCTGAACGAGCGGGAGAAAGAGGCAATGGGAGTGAACCGGCAGCTGATCGAGGCGATGTACCAAGACTATGCCCTGGCGGATAAGGTGTACCGCCAGATTATCAGCGACATCAATCCGGAAATCAGCGATGACGAGGCCAGAACCATAACTGTCCAGCATATCCTGATAAAGACGGTGACCGAAAATGCGGACGGAACGGTTTCTCCGTATTCGGAGGCGGAAAAGGCCAAATGCTACCAGCAAGCCCAGGAGGTGCTGCGCGCTGCCGGAGAAGGGGAGGCATTTGAAGCCCTGATTGAAAAATACAGCGATGATTCCCAGGGTACCCTGTCCTTCGGCAAGGGCGAGCAGGAACAGGCGTTTGCAAGCGCCGCGTTCGATCTGGGAAATGATGAAATCAGCGGAATAATAGAAACCTCAAGAGGTTATGAAATCATCAAATGTATCAGCACCTTTAACCGGGAAGAAACCGACAGGAACAAGTTGAAAATAGTGGAGAAGCGTAAGGACGAGGTGTTCGGACAGGAATATGACAGCTTTGTAAATTCCCTTGCGAAGAACCTGAATGAGCCTTTATGGGATGCTGTGGAGCTGATTCATGATGAGGAGGTAACCACCACCCGGTTTTTTGCTGTTTACAAAGAATATTTCGGACAACAGTAAAGGGGGAAAATCTATGAAAACCTTTGAATATATCGTGGAAAGTCTGGATGGGGATTATGCGAATTTAAGGCGGACGGATGAGGAAAGTGAGGAGCGTAAGCTGGTGGCAAGGGCTCTTCTTCCGCCGGAAACAGGAGAAGGCACCCGGCTGAAATATGAACTTCTCCAGTACCGGATAATGGAGTGATCAGTTTTCGTAAAAAGGGATATCCGTCCCGGTTTTATCCCCCGGGCAGCGGGACAAAACCAGGCTTGCAACGAACTAATGTTCGCGGGGGATGTGACTTTATAAAAAATTTAGAAATGGGAAATGCCCAAATTTCCTGGGGTTTTTGATTGTTGTTAGCACTCAATTATATTGAGTGCTAATTTTCTATTGACTTTTCAGAAAGTTGGAAGTACACTTATTCCTAGAGTGAAAAACGGACAAAACAAAAGAAAAGGGTCCGTGGAAAAAAAGAAAGGAATGTGATGAATTATGGCAGAGAAACATGGCAGCTTGTCTATTAACAGCGAAAATATTTTCCCTATTATTAAGAAATGGCTGTATTCTGACCACGATATTTTTTACAGGGAACTGATTTCCAACGGCTGCGACGCAATTACCAAATTAAAGAAGCTGGATGTGATGGGAGAATATTCCCTTCCGGAAGGCTATAAGCCGGAAATCCGGGTTATCGTGAATCCCGAAGAGAAGACCCTCAAATTTATTGATAACGGTATCGGTATGACCGCGGATGAGGTGGAGGAATACATCAATCAGATCGCTTTTTCCGGCGCTACTGATTTTATTGAAAAGTATAAGGATAAATCCGACGATAACCAGATTATCGGTCATTTCGGACTTGGTTTTTATTCCGCGTTCATGGTGGCCGATGAGGTGCATATTGATACGTTATCCTTTAAGGACGGCGCGGTTCCGGTGCATTGGGAATGCGACGGCGGTACGGAATTCGAAATGGAAGACGGTACATGGGATCAGGTAGGTACCCAGATCACACTGTTCCTCAACGAGGACTGCCTGCAGTTCTGCAATGAGTACAAGGCTTCCGAAGTGATTCAGAAATACTGCTCCTTCATGCCTGTGGAAATCTTCCTGTCCAGGGAAAACACACCGGAAACCCAGACGATAGAGGAAGCGGAGAAACTGGATACGGACGAGGTTCTGGAAACCATCCAGCCGGAAAAGAAAGAGGACGATAAGGAGGAGGACGAGGAGAAGCCCGTACGCCTTAAAATCAAAAAGCGCCCTTCCATGATGAACGATATCCATCCCCTTTGGAGCAAGAGCCCCAGTGAGTGCACCAAAGAGGATTATATAGAGTTTTACCGCAAGGTTTTCCAGGATTACAAGGAGCCTCTGTTCTGGATCCACCTGAATATGGATTATCCTTTTAACCTGAAGGGTATCCTGTATTTCCCCAAAATCAACATGGAATATGAGTCCATTGAGGGAACCATAAAGCTGTATAACAACCAGGTATTTATTGCCGACAATATTAAAGAAGTTATTCCGGAATTCCTGATGCTCTTAAAGGGTGTAATCGATTGTCCGGACCTGCCGCTGAACGTTTCCAGAAGCGCGCTGCAGAATGACGGTTTTGTGAAGAAAATATCCGATTACATCACCAAAAAAGTGGCGGATAAGCTGGCCGGCATGTGCAAGACCGACAGGGAAGAATATGAGAAATACTGGGATGATATCAGTCCCTTCGTAAAATTCGGCTGCCTGAAGGATGACAAGTTCTGTGAGAAGATGACGGATTATATCCTGTTTAAGAATCTGGACGGAAAGTATATGACCCTGCCCGACTGCCTGGAAGTAAACAAGGTGGATCCGGACGAAACCGAAAACAGCGCTGTGGATGAAAACGGCGAAAAAGTGGAAGCCGAAGTGGTGGAAGAGCCGTCTTCTGCCGGGAACAGCGAAGAAAATGGGGAAGAAGAGAAGAAAGAAAAGACCATTTACTACGCAACCGACTTAAAGGTGCAGAGCCAGTATGTAAATTTGTTCAAACAGGCGAAGATGGACGCTGTTGTGCTTCCGGATCAGATTGATCAGCCGTTTATCAATCAGCTGGAAATGAAGAACGAGGGCATCAAGTTCCAGAGGATCGACGCCGATCTGACGGATACCTTCAAAGCAAAAACCTCCAAAAAAGCCCAGGAGGAGCTGGAAGCCCAGTCGGAAGAAATACAGAAGCTGGTACGCAAGGCTTTGAAGAACGACAAGCTTACGGTTAAAATCGAAAAGTTGAAAAACAAAAAAGTGTCTTCTGTTCTCACTATCTCCGAGCAGAGCAGAAGAATGCAGGATATGATGAAGATGTATGCCATGAACGGAATGGATATGGGTATGTTCGGCGGAGAAGGGGAGACCCTGGTGCTGAATGCAAGCCATCCGCTGGTACAGTATGTTCTGGATCATAAGGATGATGCGGACAATAAGAACGAAAACCTTATCTGCGAACAGCTGTATGATTTGGCAAAACTGCAGCAGGGGCCTCTGGATGCGGAAGCGATGACAAAATTCGTGAACCGTTCCAATGATATTATGGTGGCGCTGACTCAGTAAAATTCATGCCCGGTACACAGGGCGGCATAAAAGAATCCCGGCGGCAGACTGTCTCTTTCAGGCAGCTGCCGCCGGGATTCTTTTTGCGTATAAGGACGGCCTGCGCCGTACATCCGTCATTAGAACATATGGGCGGCTTACCGTACGAAGCATACTGATTCGGGCCGGGTTACAGGAGAAAGCCGGCAAGGAACAGCAGCAGAGAAAGGACAGTCAGCAGCAGGAGTTTTGCACAGGAAGGTTTGGGCAGAAGCGTATCCGGAAAGAGGCGGGCGTACCATACGGGAATCCGGCTTCCCACCTCTTTTCCGGCAGGTACGGGAATTTCTGTTTTGGAAAAGTAATTCCTGCCGTCAACGCGGTAGGTGACGAAAGCCATATCCCCTTTCTTTTTTGCGGAGTGCGCAGCGGAAGATGCTTTTGCATGCAGATCGTCGGGGGTCAAGGGGCGGATTCGGGTAATCGTAGCCGTCGTTTTCCGGGAACGGGGCAGTATGGCAAGGAGACGGATTAGTTCTGCCAGGGCGAGAAAGCATAGCAGGATTCCGCCCAGGTAGCAGAGTTGGTTAACTGGATATCGCATCGTTTACGCCTTTCACATCAATTCTTTTCTTTGGAATATCCGTATGGTTATTTCTGCGGAGAGAAACAGCAGGAACGCACATACACCCAGCAGGAGCAGGAAAACAAGCAGGACAGGAAGACGGTTCAGCCAACGCAGCTCCAGCAGATCGGTTTTCAGCAGGAGAGGAAGAAGGAAGCAGGAGGGTATGATCACCAGCACCGGCACAAACTTGGAATTTTCAAAGCCGAATAGATGCTGGAGGGGCGTAAGAAAGCCGAACAGCAGTACGTTCAGGAGAAAAGCAACCGCGTATTCCATGAAAGACAGGCGGAAGGAGGAGGGGAGGAACAGGGACGGTATGGTATAAATAAGGGCGGTTGCCGCGAATACCAGGCAGAAAAGCAGATACCGGCTGCTGATGATATCCCTTCTGCGATAAGGGGCGGCGCAGAGTAGGGACAGGGCTCTGGGGTATTCCGCATCTTTCAGGAATATTTGTTCATAGGCAAGGAATTCGCTGTATACGGAGGAAACAATGAGTACGATAAGGCCGGTTCCCTTTTGCGTGGCATATTCGGGAATCAGAAAGCAATAAAGGAAAGGGAGCGCCAGTGTAAAGGCCGGGATGAAATACAGATAATTTCCCATAAGGAACAGATCTTTTTTCATAAGGCAGGCAAGCTGTTTCATAAGTTTATGTTCTCCTTTCAATATGGTTGTTGAACGGCGGACACAGGAGGGACATGTCCTTCGCACAAGGCAATCATGATATCGTCAATGGAGGCGCGTTCCAGAAGAGCCTCCGGGAATAGCTTTTTCGCCTGTTCCGGCTCATGGGTGAGAGCGGTGAAGCCGTAGTCCGTAGTTTTCAGGCAGCTCAGGAATTCTTTGTTTTCCTCTGTTAGGGAAGATAAAGCCCCTTTGATCAGCCGCCATTTATCCAGCAGGATATCCTTGTCCTCTTCCAGAAGGATCTTCCCTTTGTGAAGGAACACAATGTTATCCGCACATTTATCCAAATCGGAGGTGATATGAGTGGAAAACAGAACGCCTTTTCCGCCTTTTTCCATAAACTCCCGGATGAGGATCAGGAATTTGTCCCTTATGAGAGGATCCAGCCCTCCCGTGGGTTCGTCCATTATCAGCAGCTCCGCCTTGTGGGACAGGGCGAAAGCCAGGGCCAGCTTCATTTTGGTGCCGGAGGAAAGGGTTTTGATCTTATGGGATGGATTCAGGCCGAAACGGGAGGACAGTTCCTGAAATTCCTTTTCCTGCCACTGGGAGTAGGCGCCGGCCATAACCTGTTTCATCCGGGAAATGGTGAGGTTTTCATAAAAGGCGCCGGATCCGAGCACCACGCCGATGCGGTCCGCTATGCTGCTGCGTATGGAATCCGGCAGGGCCTTATGGGAGGAAGGTGTGCCGGAAGGGAAGAGGGGTTCCCCGAACAGACGTATTTCCCCGCCGTCCGGCCGAAGCAGTCCGAGAATAGCCCGGAGCGTTGTGGTTTTGCCTGCGCCGTTTGCGCCTACAAAGCCCGTAATACAGCCTTCCGGTACCGAGAAACCGGCCTGGGAGAGAGTAAATTCCGGATAGTGTTTGGTCAGCCCGCGTACTTCAATGATATTACTCATTTGAATTGCCTCCTTTATAGATATCGTCATATAGAATGTCCAGCATGTCGTGCAGTTCTTTTAAAGGAATATCCAGGGCGGAAGCCGCCTGGAGGGCATCCTGAATCTTCAGCTCTACCAGGTGGCGTTTGGCATCCCGGAGCAGCTCCGTGTTTGCCGCGCTGACAAAAGTGCCTACGCCAACCTGCTGGTTCAGATAGCCTTCCGCTTCCAGTTCGTCATAGACGCGCCGGATGGTCAGGACGCTGACCCCCAGATCATTGGCAAAACGCCGTATGGAGGGCATGCTGTCACCGTCCTTCAGATCTGCGCGCAGGATGGCGTCCTTCAACTGTTCCTTAATCTGCAGATAGAGCGGCTGGTCGGAACTGTTGGAAATCAGTATTTTCATGAACGTACCTTTCCGGCAACCGGATTGCCAAGTGTGTATGCTTATAATACACACTATATACTTAATACTCTCTGTTGTCAAACGAAAGTTATGGCCTGCTGCCTGAAAGACCGTAAATGGCGTAACAGTTCAGACGGCCCTTTGTATCCTGCGGCATCCCCGGCTCCCCCTCCCCTGCTTTTCCCTGGGGCGGCGCTGCAA
>URMK01000102.1 GCA_900548905.1 uncultured Lachnospiraceae bacterium
CAGTACTAACGCTGCAAAGGACGCAGCGTAAGGACTGGCGTTTTTAGACGCCCCTGTAAGGTACCTTGCAGCGCCGCCGCCCCAGGGAAAAGCAGGGAGGGGATGCCGCAGGACACAAGGGCAGTCTGGACCGTTACGGAAAGAGAGGTAAATAAGATGAGAATTATATTTATAAGGCACGGGGATCCGGATTATGCCAATGATACGCTGACGGAAAAAGGCTGGAGAGAAGCAGCCCTTCTGGCGGAACGGGTGAGCGGATGGGAGGTGACGGACTTTTATGTATCTCCTTTGGGAAGGGCGCAGGACACGGCTTCTCTGAGCCTTGCAAAGATGGGACGCAAGGCGGAGACTATGGAATGGCTCCGGGAATTTCACGGGCCGATAACCGATCCTGCCCGGGGGGAGAATGTGATTCCCTGGGATTTCTATCCGGCGTATTGGACGAATATTCCGGCTATGTATGATAAGGATGGTTTCTTAGATACGGACGTGATGAAAAGCGGCCATGTAAAGGAAGAGTATCAGCGGATCAGCGGTCGTCTGGACGCGCTTCTGGAAAGATACGGATATGTGCGGGAAGGCGGCCTTTACCGGACTGACAGGACGGAGGCAGGGGATCGGAACGCCACGGTGGTTCTGTTTTGCCATATGGGGGTAACCTTGTTTTTATGCAGCCATCTGCTGGGGATTTCCCCGGTGGTGCTCACCAGCGGCTTTTTTCTGGCGCCCACATCGGTAACGGTGCTGGCTTCGGAGGAGAGAACGCCGGGAACCGCTTATTTCCGGTGTCAGATGGCCGGGGATACGGGGCATTTGCGGGAAGGGGGAGAACCGGTTTCTTATATGGGGTATTTTACGGAGCCTTTCCAGGGATAGTTCTTGGGGGCTTCTTCGCTTCACTCATGAAAAACGTCTCGCAGTAGTTGTTAAGTAGACAATAAAAGTAATGTCAAACAGGCTCCCTCCCACTGTCCGTGCGGACAGTGGGAGGGAGCCTGTTTGGTGTCTGAGAAGTTTGAGGCACTATAGAAATTAAAATAAAATATAATTATTTAAATTGTATGTTTGGTTTACATGAATTAGTATGAATATAGTAAATGTGTCAGTGATTACAGGCTGTAAGAGAGAAAAGGACAGCACTGTGCTGATGTACCCTTCCGGCCGGAAAACAGGGAAATTTACGGAACTGAATGATTGGAATGTGTATCGGAGTATACAGAGGGGAGTAAGCAGACGATGAGAAAGAATAAAAAAGGTAACTGCACGGACCGTAAGAAAGTGTTTCAGGAGTGCAAAAAAAGAATCCTTTCCATACTTTTAACGGCAGCTATGACATTGTCCCTGGCCGGATGCGGCGGAGGAAACAGCAGCAGTGAAGCGGCGGCAGGTGCGGCAGGAAGCGGCGAAGGACAGCAGGCACAAGGGGAGGACGAAGTGGTTACCCTGAAGATGTTTATCCGTAACCAGTCAAAGTATACCGGCCTTCAGGAGGATCCGGTTGCAAAGTACATAGAAGAGAAGCTGGGAATCCGGATTGAACTTACGGTAGATTCCAGCCTGGGGAATACGACGGCCCAGACGAGTACCTTTAATGAACTTCTGGCTACAAAGCTTGCCAGTAATGATCTGGATGATATTATGGATTTTGGCTCTCCTTCGGGAAATCCGGAAATCCTGAATAATTTAAACCGTGCGGTGGAGGCCGGTATGATTATCCCGCTGGATGATTTGGTAGCGGAATATACGGAAAATCTGTCCGGGGATCCCAGGCTTACGATTCGGAATGATTACCGCAGGGAGCATATGTACAACGACGGCAAATTCTACAGCGTAGGCGGCTGGGGCGGTATGGGGCTGGATCAGCTGCCGGGGGCCGCTAACTGGGTGCGTTGGGATTTGTATAAACAGATGGGGTATCCCGAGGTGCAAACCGATGAAGAATACCTGGAAATGTTACAGGAAATGCAGGCGAGTTTTCCGGAAACGCCTGCGGGGGAAAAGGTTTATGCGATAGGCGGAGCCTTTGCGGATCCCCAGGGAATGGGAGACGGATTTGTAAACCGGGATTATCCTCTGAGCAAGGGGTATGAGCCGCTGGAAGGAAACTATGCGGTATATTTAAATCATGCCACAAAACAGGTGGAAGCGCCTCTGCAGGATCCGGACAGCTTTTTCTGGAATGGGGTAAAGCTGTATTATAACGCAAACCAGATGGGGCTTCTGGACCCGGGTGCTGTTACCATGAGCAGCGCGGAATATACGGAAAAAATCAATAAAGGAGCATATCTTTCCGCTATTAACGGCTGGCAGGTGATGAATAAGGAGGCTATTCTGGACGGTCTGGGAATGAAGGATGCGGGGTATATGCCCATACGGCCTCTTGAGGATGTGGTATCGTTGTCTGTATATTGGGAATCTGTGGTGGGAGGCAATGAATTTGCCATTACGAGCAAATGTGAGCATCCTGAAAAAGCCATCCAGTTTCTTGACTGGTGTATGTCGGAGGAAGGCTCCCGTATGATTACCCAGGGGGCGGAAGGTATGGCTTATACGATAGACGGCGATGTCCCTCAGGTAACACAGCAGTATCTGGACGACAACGCAGGCGGTACCGTGGATATGGCGGAAACCTATGGAAAGTGGAAATATGCAGGTATCAATGCGTTTCAGCATATTGATGTCGACAGCAACGGTTATTATATCCAGCCGGAGCAGATTCCCAATGTGGATAACTATTCCGCGGTGAAAAAGGATGCGTTAGGCTTTTACGGCACGGAAAGCTTTACCGATTATTTCACACAATATGAGAACAGGGCGGGAGAGAAACTTCCAAACGTTATCTGGTCCACGTATACCAGCGGCATCGGTTCTAAACCCGATGATATTAAACAGAAGTATGCACAGATTAACGAGTATATGTATAAACAGATATTTAAGATGATATATGCCGCAAATGATGCAGAATATGAAGCTTTGCAAAAAGAGGCAATGGAAAAAGTAGGAGAATTGGGTGTGGAGGATGTGGTGAAATGGTATCAGGATCGCTTTGCCCAACTTCATACGGATTTGGATCCCCTTATCGACCAGGCGATGGAGGCCTATGGCGTGGAATAGTTAACAAGGCAGGAACGGGATCTGTCTGATCGTAAAATTATCCGGGACCGGAACAGGCAGGTCCCGGAGGTTTTCAGTGGAGGAATTATAGATTGAGAACAAAAATGAAAATCATAAATAACAAAGCAGCGGTTCGAAGGAAGCTGTTTTTGATCAGTGTACCTTTTATCCTCTTTATTACTGCTTTCTGCTATGTTCCCCTGTTGGGCTGGGTGATATCTTTTTTTAAATATTATCCGGGTATTCCCCTGAATAAGCTGGAATTTGTGGGACTTCAGAATTTCCGGTTCTTTTTCAGCAACGGGGAACAGGTGCTTAACGTGGTAAAAAATACATTTGTGCTGAGCGGATTAATCATACTGACCCTTCCGCTTCCGGCCATTTTCGCTATCCTGCTGAATGAAATCAGGGCACCCAGATTTAAAAAGCTGGTGCAGACCTTTTCCACCATCCCTTATTTTATTTCCTATGTTCTTTTATATCTGGCATTTGTCACAATTTTATCCCCGTCGGACGGCATGCTCAATACCTTGCTCTATGAAAAGCTGCAAGTGATCGATCAGCCTCTTAATGTACTCACCAATCCTAAAATTGCCTGGAGCGTACAGACCTTTACCTATCTGTTTAAAAATATAGGCTACAGCGCAATTTTGTATCTGTCGGCGATTGCCGGTATCGATACCCAGCTTTATGAAGCGGCGGAGGTTGACGGTGCGGGACGGTTCCAGAAAATCCTGCATATCACGGTCCCGGGACTTGTTTCCACCTTCGTGGTGCTGCTGGTGCTGGGGCTGGGAAATGTGCTTTCCGGGGCCGGTTTTGAACAGTATTATGTGTTCGGAAATGCCATGGTACTGGATAAACTGGAGGTTATCGACACTTATACCTATAAAATGGGTATCGTGCAGGGAAATTATGCATTCGGTACGGCCATGAGTATGATGAAATCCGTACTCAGCGTGGGACTTTTGCTGATAGCCAACTTTATTGTGAAAAAGGTGAGGGGAAGTTCGATTTTTTAGGGTGTAAAGCTGTTGGCGCATGCAACTTCCCGGCTTAAGGAGAGAAAATCCATGAAAAAAAGAAATACGCTGTTTGACTATTTAAATATTGTTTTTATGCTTTTTATTTTGCTGCTGTGTATTTACCCTTTTTACTGCCTGCTTACCAGTTCCTTCAGCGATCCCAAGCAGGCGGAAGGGTGGTTCCTTATTTTTCCCACTAATTTTTCCCTGAAAAGCTACCAGGAAATATTTGGGAACAACCGGATTCTTCTGCCTATAGTAGTATCTTTTGCCCGTGCTTTTTTCGGGACGGCAATTACGGTAATCTGCTGCAGTATGTTTGCCTATCTTGTTACGCAGAAGGAGCTGCCGCACCGGAAGGGGATCTATAAATATGTGGTGGTAACCATGTACCTGAATGCGGGGATGATACCCTGGGTAATTACCATGGTTACCTATGGGCTGAAGAACAACTTCTGGGTGTATATCATACCTACCGCGTTGTCCGCGTATTATGTCATACTTATTAAGACCTATTTTGAAAGCATTCCGTCAGAGCTTGAGGAATCCGCGAGAATTGACGGTGCAGGCTTTTTTGTTACCTTTTTTAAAATCATCCTGCCGGTATCGACCCCCATACTGGGAGCGGTAGCCATGTTCAGCGCCGTGACCCAATGGAATTCCTGGTATGATAACCTGATGCTGGTCCAGGACAATAATCTGAAGACACTGCAGCTCATGCTCTATCAGGTGATCCAGAACATGAATGTGGTAATGAATGACCCGAAAACAGCCGGTACGGCAATGGTGATGAACCGCCCGTCTATTTTGTCGGTACGTTCTGCGATTGCTATGCTGACGGTCATTCCGATACTTGTGGTATATCCGTTTATGCAGCGTTATTTTGCATCGGGGATAATGGTTGGAGCCGTGAAAGGGTAATGAGAGATGAAGGAAAAGCTAGAATACAGGCAGCCGGCCTCAAAATGGAAGGAAGCCCTCCCATTGGGGAACGGAAGATTGGGCGGTATGGATTTCGGAGGCACATGGAAGGAAACGCTGCAGTTGGATGAATCCACCTACTGGTCAGGGAAAACGAGTACAGAAAATAACCGGACGGACAGCAGAGAGCTGCTGAAGCAGATCCGGGAAGCCCTTTTGGAAGAGGATTACGATAAAGCGGATGCACTGGGGCATGGCTTTGTGGGGAATAAGAATAACTATGGCACCAATCTTCCCGTGGGAAATTTATACATCAACTGTTTCCCGGAGGAAAAAACGGAAAAGGAATATGGAGAAACGGCAGGGGATATGCCGGCGGAAGATTTTATCCGCCGTCTGTATCTGGAGGAAGCCCGGACGGAAACGTTATTCCGTGCAGGCGGAATCACTTATTATCGGGAGATCTTTCTATCCAATCCTGCCCAGACTGCCGTTATCCATATGGATTCCCGGCCCCGGAGCGCTTTTGCCCTTCACATCCGGTATGAAGGAATCGCCAGCCTGGTGGAGATAGCGGATAAAGAGCAGCAAGACTATCTGATCTGCGGCAAGGCAAGGGAAACCCTTCACAGCGACGGGCTTACCGGCGTGAACCTGACCGGGAGGATCCGTGTGATAACCGATGGAAAACACAGATTGGACGGCAGTGGGATCCGGGTGGAGCAGGCCACAGAGGTGACATTGCTGGTGGATCTGGAAACGGATATGTTTCAAACGGATCCCGGAGAGACAGCCCGGCTCCGTCTGGAGGAAGCAGCAAAGAAAGGATACGGACAGCTTAGAAGAGAGCATATCCTGGATGTAAGCGTTTTGTATAACCGGATGGATATTGGCCTGGGGGAGACAGAAAAGGAAGAACTGCCTGTGGATGAACGGATCCAAAGACAGGCCCGGGGGGAGGAGGATCCGTCTCTTGCGGCTCTGTTGTTCCAGTATGGCAGATATCTGCTTATCGCATCCTCCCGGATGGATTCCCCGCTGCCCACCCATATGGGAGGAATCTGGAATGATAATATCTATAACAATATCGATTGTACCCAGGATATGCATGTGGATATGAATCTGCAGATGCAGTACTGGCCGGCACCGGTATGCGCGCTGCCGGAATGCTGTCAGCCTGTGTTTGCCTATATGCGGGATATCCTGGTCCCGTCCGGGGAAAAGACTGCAGAAGAGGTATACGGAGCACGGGGCTGGGTTGCCCATGTGGTGACCAATCCCTGGGGATTCACATCTCTGGGCTGGTCCTACAACTGGGGAGTATGGTCTTTGGGAGGAGTCTGGTGCGCTGCCCTGCTTTGGGATGCTTATGAATTTACCGGAGATAAGGACTTCCTGCGGGAATGGTGGCCGGTTCTGAAGGGAGCGGCGGAATTCGCGGCAGATTATGTATTCTATGATGAGAAGAGCGGTTTTTATATGACAGGTCCTTCTTATTCTCCTGAGAATATGTTTTCCACAGGCGGAAAGGACTATTTCCTATCCCTTTCCACGACCTGTGATTGTATTTTGGTCAGGGAAATCCTGGATATCGCAGGGAAATGCTACCAGGAGCTGCAGCTGGAACCGGATGCTTTCCTGGAAAAAAGCAGGGAAATCCTCAAAAAGCTGCCTTCTTACCGAATCGGTTCTAAAGGACAGCTGCAGGAATGGTTCCATGATTTTGACGAACCAATTCCGAACCACCGCCATACATCCCATCTGCTCGGGCTATACCCGTTTGCACAGATACGGCCAAAGGAGCAGCCTCAGCTTGCGCAGGCAGTATATGAAACTATCCGTAGAAGGCTTGAGGATTTTGAAATTACCTCCTGGGGAATGAACATGCTCATGGGGTATTATGCCCGGCTTTGTGACGGAGAAAAAGCACTGGCAGTCTATCAGGATACAGTCCGCCGTCTGGTGAAGCCTAATCTGTCCTCTGTAATGAGTGATGAGACCTCCATGTGGGCGGGTACCTGGGAACTGGACGGGAATACGGGATTGACAGCCTCTATGGCGGAAATGCTGGTTCAAAGCCATGGAGATACCATCCGTATCCTGCCTGCGCTGCCGGAAGCATGGAAAAACGGATATGTAAAGGGCATCTGTCTCAGGGGAGGCCATAGGGCGGATATTTTCTGGAAGGATGGCGTTCTGGAAAGGCTGGTGCTTGCTGCAGGAAGGGATGACAGGAAGCTGCTCTGCTATGGGGAATGGAAGCAGGAGATCGCTTTGGTTAAAGGCGCCGGAAAAGAATATAATGGAAAATTGCAGGAAAAAGAGAAAGGGATATCTGTATGAAAAAGAAGGCGTTGAATCAGGGCTGGAGGATGCGGCAGGAAGGAACGGAGGAATTCCTTCCCGCCGTCGTGCCGGGCAGTGTTTATACGGATTTAATAGCGAATGGCAGGATGGAAGATCCTTATTACCGGGATAATGAATACCAGGCTTTGGAGATTATCTCCCATGCGTATGAATATTTGCTGGATTTTAAGGCAGATGAGCAAATCCGGAAAGAGGATGCGGTTATCCTCCGCTTTGACGGGATAGATACCCTTGCGGATATCTGGCTGAACGGGGTTTATCTGGGGAAAACGGATAACATGCACCGGGTATGGGAATTTCAGGTAAAGTCTCATATCCGGGAACAGAATACCCTGCGGGTGATTCTCGCTTCCCCTACGGAATTTATTGCCGAATCATACGAAAAGGAGCCTATTATAGGGTGTGTGGACGCCATGAGAGGCCTCCCGCGGCTGCGGAAAGCTCACAGCATGTTCGGCTGGGACTGGGGCCCCAGAATCCCGGATGCAGGAATCTGGAGGGCGGTAAGCCTGCTGGGAATCCATAAAGGAAGGCTGGAGAGCGTATCTATCACACAGGAGCATGAAGAAGGAAGTGTTCTGCTGGGATTTCAGCCGGAGATTACCATGTGCGGCGGCGGAGGGCCGGAAACAGCGGGAGAGGAAGATGGCTTTTCCTGCCGTATCACCGTGACGGATCCTGCCGGGATGGTAGCGGAGACATGGATAAAAACCCCTGCGGAAGGAAAAAAACCTGCCGGGGAAAAATTCCCTATTGCAAATCTGGAAATAAAGGAGCCTTGTCTGTGGTGGCCTAACGGTTATGGAGAACAGCCTCTCTATACCATAGATGTACAGCTTTTGAAAGACGGAGAACTGCTGGATGTCTGGGAAAGAAAAATCGGCCTGCGCAGGATGGGGATCAGCCGAAGAAAGGATGAATTCGGAGAAGAATTTGCCCACGAAATCAATGGCGTACGTATATTTGCCATGGGTGCGGACTATATTCCGGAAGACAACCTTCTCCCCAGAGTGAAAAAAGAGAGGACCCTGCGTCTTCTTAAGGCCTGTAAAGAGGCCCATTTTAATGTGATAAGGGTCTGGGGCGGCGGTTATTATCCGGATGATTTTTTCTATGATATCTGTGATGAGCTGGGGCTTGTGGTCTGGCAGGATTTTATGTTCGCCTGCTGTGTATATGATTTGACGGAAGATTTTGACCGGAATATCAGAGCGGAATTTGCCGACAACATCAGACGGATACGCCATCATGCCTGCCTGGGGCTGTGGTGCGGCAACAATGAGATGGAATATTTTCTGGAGATGGATGAAAAAGGATGGTGCCTGAAGCCCAGCCAGAAAAGCGATTATTTCAAAATGTTTGAATATATCATTCCCCAGGTGCTTAAGGAACAGGATCCCCATACGTTTTACTGGCCGGCAAGCCCTTCCTCCGGAGGAGGCTTTGATGCGCCAAACGACGAAAACCGGGGAGATGTGCATTACTGGGATGTATGGCACGGAGGCAAACCGATTACGGAATACCGGAAGTTCTATTTCCGTTACCTTTCCGAGTTCGGTTTTCAATCGTTCCCTTCCTTACAGACAGTGGAGACTTTTACCCGGCCGTGCGACAGAAATATCTTTTCTTATGTAATGGAAAAACATCAGAGAAATTCTTCCGCCAACGGAAAAATTATGGACTATATGGAACAGACCTTCCTGTATCCCACGCGGTTTGATACCATTCTTTATGCTTCCCAGCTGCTGCAGGCGGAGGCCATGCGCTATGGGGTAGAGCATTTCAGGAGAAACAGGGGACGATGTATGGGCACGGTCATATGGCAGCTGAACGACTGCTGGCCGGCGGCCAGCTGGTCCTCTATTGATTATTATGGGAGGTGGAAGGCACTGCATTATTATGCAAAACGCTTTTTTGCACCCCTCCTGTTATCTTGTGAAGAGGAAGGCACGCTTACCCAGGATCCCAACGTGAATGCCCAGCCTTATGAGGTACGCAGATCCATTCATCTGAATGTGGCGAATGAAACCATGCAGGTACAGCACGGGACAGTAATCTGGTCGCTCAGAGATCCTGCAGCCAGGATAATCCGGGAAGAATCCGTCCGGATAGAAGCGGCCCCCTTATCCTCTCTGTGGCTTGAAAAGGTAGAACTGCCCGAAGCGGATCTGTTTGAAAATTATGTGAGCTACCGGCTGGAGGCGGATGGGGAGGTCCTGTCATCAGGAAGCGTTTTGTTCTGCGCCCCCAAATATTTTGCCTTCCGCGATCCTTGTCTGCAGGTCAGGACAGAAGGCGGTGCTCTGGTGGTGACGGCACAGGCCTACGCGAAAAGTGTGGAAATCCACAATGCCGCGGATGACATGCTGCTGGAGGATAATTATTTTGATATGGACGCAGGGGTCAGGCGGATCCGGATCCTGGAGGGTAAACCCGAAGGGCTTACGATACGCAGCGTGGCAGATATCTGTTAATCGGCAGGAGGGAGGAAAGCCCGTTTGTATTCGGCAGGGCTTAAGCCGGTTTCTTTTTTAAATACGGTGGAAAAATAGGTAATATTCTGAAAGCCTACCCTCACGGCAATTTCTTTTGCACTGAGAGAACTGTTTTCCAGAAGCTCACGGGCCTTTTCGATCCGTACGTCCTTGAGGTAATCGGAAAAGGATTTATGCATATCGCGTTTGAATATCTGGCCGATATACGCGGCATTTCCCTTGAAATGGACTGCCAGGGTTTTCAGGGACAAATCCTGATCATAATGCTCCAGCACATACGTGGCAAGGCGCAGGGAGAAGGGAGAGGAAATGCTGTCTTCCTCCGTACCGGGGGGAACCGTTTCCCCCGGCGGCATGCGTATGGCATCCCGAAAGCTGGCTGACACCTCCCAATAATTCTCCACACGGCTTCCCAGCAGGATATAAGGGCTGACGGGAAGCTGTTTTTTTATGGTATCCAGGCACCGGTTCAAAAGAACCGGGAAGCTGTCGTCCGGGCAGGATTTTTCGTTCGGGCAATATACTGCGATCATATCTCCGGCGTAATTACGGGCATGGCAGCAGTATTGGTTTTCGGAGAGAATGCCTGCACACAGCTCCTGGAATTTCTGCAGCAGGAAGGGATCCTTATCCGCGTTGGTGCCGAGCAGACGGATAATACACGGCTGATAACCTGAGGCTTCCAAAGGAAGATTTAAAAACGCTGCCCGTTCTGTCAATTCATTTTCCCCGATAGAGCCGTAAAGCCAGCGGTTGATAATATTTTCCCGGATAAGCCCTGCATTCATCTGGGCCGTCAGCTGCAGGGCCTGCTCATTGTCCAGTTTTTTAATGGTAGCGGAAACCGTGTCATACAGTTCTTCTTCATTGACCGGTTTCAGCAGGTAGTTTTCAATTCCCAGCACCGCCATGGAACGCACATATTCAAAATCGTTATAGCCGCTCAGGACAATGACTTTGGTAGCCCATTTCCGTTCCCGCACAGCGGAAAGCAGGCCGATACCGTCAAGGTGCGGCATGCGGATATCGGTTATGAGTAAATCCGGAAGCTGTTTTTCCATCAGGGAAAGGGCTTCTCTGCCGTCCGGGGCAGTATCCACAGCTCCGAAGGGGTAACCTGCCGCAAGAATATAGGCTTTCAGACCTTCTACGATCATCGGTTCATCATCCACGATTAATAATTTGTACATAATCCTCTAGCTCCTTTTTTTTCATGGCCCGGATACGCAGGGTGACAAGTGTACCGCCTTCTTCCCTGCCGGATCCGTCAGCGGGGGCTTTGCGCAGTCGGCTCATTATCTGAAGCCGGTAACTGTTTCCATAAACAATCCGCAGGCGGCTGTTTACATTATATATACCGATGGAGTCCTGAAAGAGATCTGCCGTTTCCAGTTTCTGCTGTATTTCCGTCAGCTTGTCTGCCGGTATGCCGCAGCCATCATCACGGATTCGGAACAGGATATCTTCTCCCTGCATTTCGGCACTTATGTATATGGTGGAAGGGCTGGTGTCCGTCCCCGTATCCTGAATGCCATGAATCAGGGCGTTTTCGATGACGGGCTGGAGTATATGCTTGATGGTGGCATAGCGGTATACCTCATCCGCAATGGTAATTTCGTATTTCATACGGCTGCCGTACCGGAACTGGTATAGTTCCAGATAGGAGCGGACATAATTAATCTCTTCCCGGTTGGAAACCACCACATCTTTTTTCATAATGTTCCGGAACATATCGGAAAGGATCCGGATCATTTTGCTGGCCTGGGTTTCCCCCTTCATATAAAGGCTCATGCGTATGGATTCCAGGGTATTGTAGAGAAAGTGGGGATCCACCTGGGCCTGGAGGGCGTAAAGTTCCATTTCCTTTTGTTTCAGCTGATAGACATATTCCTTCTGGATATGATCATCCAGGGAGGAACACATCTTAATCAGCTCGGAATAAATGTATCCGATTTCATCATCTGAATTCGGCTGAATCCGGAAGCTTGTGAGATGTCCCTGCCTGACCTGCTCCATCGTATCCGTAATGGGCCGGATCCGTTTGGCAAAAAATTTGGTGCTGATATAGTTCAGGAGAAAAGTCAGGATGAATATCAGGAACAGGATGCTTATTATATTTTTCTGAAGTACCCTGACATCCTCCTTTACGAGGGACATGGGAAAAGCATTGACAATATACCAGGGACCCGAGGAGGAACGGACGACATTATAATTGATGCCCTGATAACGGAAGTTCCCGTTTTGGGTTTCCATAAGCTTATCCCAGGGGAATTCTTCTTCCGTCAGATAGGAGGAAGAAGAATCATACAGAAGACTGCCGCTGCTGTCAATGATATAAATGGTTCCCTTCAAATGGCGGTTATACTGGTAATATGACTGCTGGATATTCATTGCATTAAAATAAAGGCCGGAAATCCCTATACAGCTGGCAAAATTGTCAGGATCCCTCACGGCGTCCGTCAGAAAAAGAGAGAAGGTATTGGAGGTATGGGAAGGCAGCCGGGAGGAAACCAGCTGTAGGGAGGTAAAATCAGCAGATGTATGCGACCTGCAGTAGTCCATAAAAAAGCTGTACTCTGCATTAGACTGGCTGCTGCCGAATTGGAGCATGTTCTCATCGTTGCTTCCAAAGAAGAAAATGCCGTTCAGATCCTTATCGATGGAATAATAGGTCTGAATAACCGCGTTGTTCAGTTCCTGCCGCTGGTAGGCAGAAATCCGTCCTGCAGACGGATTTTTCAGTTCTCCGGTTATCATCTGCCAGGTACTGTCGTCCCGGTATAGCTTTTGCTGGATGGATTTCACATTAGCCGTTTTTTTCTCCAGATAGGTATCCACGGTGGCAAGGATTTGATCACTCATAACGAGAGCCTGATCATATTTGACGGACAGCAGGCTTTGCGTCAGGGTGAAAAAAAGAATGATGCAGGAAACAAAGGTGATTGCCAGATATACAAGAAATATTTTATTAAAAAAGCTCTTCTTGATCAACTTACGGTATAAGGATCCCGCATAAAAAAAGACGGATTTTTTCCCTGCAAAATACTTTTCCGGTATCATAACAAATATCCCCCCTGGATTATCCGGCCTGCGGAATATGCCGCTGTTGTATATTATGGAAAACATCTGGCTTTATTGTAGCTGATTGTAAGGAATTAGACAAGGTAACAGTTCATAATCGTCTGAACTGTTACTACAGGAAAAACAGGAGCTGCACCGCAGCCGCCGGACAGGAGCTGCGGCGCAGCAGTCTGTCATTGACAACCCAAACCGGCTGTGATAGCATAAAGCTGCAATCAGCAATGAAAATACATGTTATGGGCAGAGTAGAAATTTGTACGTGGATCAGGGATCCGGGTGCCTTCTGAACGGGGAGTTGTCAGAGGGACGAAAAGCCTTTCCGGCTTACGCTGCATAGTTCGCATCCCGCTGCCGCATAAGAAGAAGCGGCGGAATATTCCTGCCTCTTGTTATGTGGCCAGTCTGCATGACAGGAGGTGTTTTTTTATGAATGGAGTATCTTTTTCGGTGCGCCGCATCACCATATCTGCGGTATTTTTAAGTATTTCTCTTGTTCTGAAAACCACGCTGACCTTTGATTTGCCTTTATTCGGGCAAAATGGGCTGCGTATCGGAATATCCGGTGTTTTCTCCATCCTTCCGGCCCTTCTTTTCGGGCCTGTATACGGAGCGGCAGTTTCCGGCCTTTCCGATTTTCTTGGCTATCTCATCAAGCCTGTGGGGGCATATCTTCCCCTGCTGACAGTGACTGCAGCGGCAGGCGGCTTTCTCAGGGGGCTTCTGTGGCGATGGCTGCAAGATAAGGACGGCGGGCGGATGCGGCTTCTTATCGCCGCCGGCTCCGTTGTTCTGCTGGTGCTGGGCGTAGGCAGCGGCCCGGCGGCAGGGGAAGAGATGCAGACGGCGGCAGCAGGTGTGACAGGAAGTGCGATCCTGGGAATTCTTTTGCTTACGGGCGATTTTTTCCTGTCCCAAAAACTTCGTTCCGGCAAAGGACAGAGGAAAATCCCCCAGCTGTTCGTGGTTATGGTGGTTTCCGGCCTTGTGGTTACTACGGTTAATACGGTCATTTTGCGGGAAACCATAGGTGCGGCCTGGAAAATGATTCCTTTCCTCATCGTCTGGATGCCACGGGCGGCGGAAGAATTGCTGGGCAATATGGTGCTGACTTATTTTATTGCCCTGCTTCTGCCGCTTTCCGGAAAACTTTTAAAAAACGGTTGACAAGGAAAGTGTCTTTGTATAATATAATCATATGAACAATTAATCATATGTTGAAATGATTTTTTACAGGAGGCTATTTTATGAAGAAAAAATACAATCTCACCGACTTGGACTGTGCAAACTGTGCCGCCAAAATGGAAGAGGCCATTAAGAAGATAGATGGCGTAAATGATGCCACTGTCAGCTTTATGGCGCAGAAGCTGACAATTGATGCCCAGGAGAGCCGTTTTGACAGCATCATGAAGGAAGTGGCGGCGGTATGCCGCAAAGTGGAGCCTGACTGCGTGATTGAAATGTAGCAGCCGGGTAACCGTTCAGACGCCCTTTGAGTCCTGCGGCATCCCCTCCCCCACCCGGCTTT
>URMK01000103.1 GCA_900548905.1 uncultured Lachnospiraceae bacterium
GGTCGAGCGAGAGCGGCCCCTGTAAGGAACCTTGCAGCACTGCCACCCCAGGGAATAGGAGGGGGGAGCCGCAGGACACAAGGGGCCGTCTGAACTGTTACGAAAAAACTTTTTTACAGACACCCTCTGCGGTGGAGGATGATTGACACCGGAAAGAAAGGAACCTATACTGTAATTGGGATGAAACAGAACAATTACAGAAGTAACGCTGCCGGTAAAGCAGAACTGCCGGCGGAGAAAATGGGGGTGGGATTATGCTGGAAAATATATATGTAGTTCACTTCAGCCCGGCCGGGAATACCAGGAAGGCGGCTCTGCTTTTGGCACAGGCCCTGGGCAGCAGGGCGGTAGAACAGGATCTGACCCTGCCGCAGAATAAGGGCTGTACGTTTGGCCCGGAGGATGTGGTAATTGTGGCAGGGCCGGTTTATGGAGGCCGTCTGCCGGAGATAATGGTACAAAGAATGGCGGCATTGCAGGGAAATGGGGCTTTGGCGGTAACGCTGGCCGTATATGGGAACCGGGCTTATGAGGACGCGTTGGCGGAGCTGGATGACAGTGTGGGGAAACAGGGTTTCAGGCGCCTGGCGTCAGCCGCACTTACGGCGCAGCATTCTATTGTCACACAGCTGGCTTCAGGCCGGCCGGATCAGGAGGATGCGGAAGAAATCAGACGGTTTGCCAATGAAATTCTCATGAAATATGAGCGGATCCTTTCCGGATCCGAACAGCCGGACGGATATCCGGTGCCGGGGAACCGCCCGTATAAGAGCTGGAAGCCTATGCAGGCCGTCCCGGAGGTCACCGCCGCCTGTGTCCGGTGCGGGCTGTGCGCGCGCAGATGCCCTGTGGAGGCAATCCCGGCAAAGGAACCGTCCCGGACCGATCCGTCCAAATGTTTCCTTTGCATGAGATGTGTTGCCATTTGCCCGGAAAAAGCAAGGAAGCTGCCGGAACCGGTTATGGCCGGCCTGGAACAGAAGCTGGCCCCTTTCATGGAAATCCGCGGGAAAAACGAATGGTATTTATAAAGAAAAATGCAGAACGGATCGTACCTGATCACAGAAAAGAACAGGAGGAAGCGGAAATGAATGAGACTTTAAAAACATTATTGGAACGCAGAAGTGTACGCTCTTATAAGGAAGAACAGGTACCGGAGGAAATCCTCCGGCAGATTCTGGAAGCCGGAGAATATGCGCCAAGCGGAATGGGTCTCCAGTCAGCCGTTATGGTGGTGGTGCGTGACAAGGACACCATTGAGCAGATGTCCCGCATGAATGCGGCCGTTATGGGCGGCGGCGGCGATCCCTTTTATGGCGCGCCTACGGTTGTGGTGGTATTTGGAGACAGCACCAGGGGAACCTACGTGGAGGACGGGAGCCTTGTTATGGGGAATCTGATGAACGCCGCCTGCTCCCTGGGAGTGGATTCCTGCTGGATTAACCGGGCGAAGGAGGTATTCCTTACGGATGAAGGAAAGACCCTTATGAAAAAATGGGGATTGGGAGAGGAATACGTCGGTATCGGGAATTGTATACTGGGATATTCCGATCAACCGCTCCCGCAGGCAAAAGAGAGAAAAGAAGGATATATTATCCGGGCATAGAGCGGTTTTCACACAGAGTAAATAAATAACCGGGCCGGCATTTCACCACAGGAATGCCGGCCTGGTTTTTTGTACGCTAAAAGTCGGCATTCGTATATTCGGAGGGCGTCAGCTTTTTATAGCGTTTGAATACTTTGACAAAATAGCTGGCATCGTGAAAGCCGCAGTCGTAGGCAACTTCCGTAATGGTTTTATTCGTATAAGAAAGCTGTTCACAGGCGGCCTCCACACGGTAATAATTCAGATAGTCAAGAGGGGTCCGATGCGTAAGTTCACGGAAATAGCGGCAGAAATAATTGCCGTTCATATTTGCACAGGCCGCCAAATCGGACAGCCGGATATCCTCTGAATAGTGCTCATCGATAAAGGTAAGCACCTTCTTCAGATGCAGGACTTTTTTCTGCGTGCTCAGGACGGGGGCTTTGGAATAAAAATGATGCTGAAAAAGCTGTCCGAACAGAAGGAAGGTATATCCCTGTAGAAGAAGCGTGTAACCATTCGGTTTGAAACGGAGTAAATCCAGCATACTGCCTACTATGGTGTTTATGATGGTGCAGGCGGACGGAAAAAAGTTTTGGATAAGTATTTTCTGGTTCAGAAGATCAAAGATTTTATGTTCATATACCCTGGTGGGGGAGCCGGCCTGGAAAATAGTATCCAAATCCAGGAGAAGGCATTCATAGCAGCAGCTCTGCGCTTCCAGCGGAGCTCCGCCGTGTGTGATGCCGGAAGAGATAAAGGCGCTGTCACCGGGGGAAAGGAGAAGCTCGCAATCCTCCAGCTGGAGCCGGAAATGCCCTGAAAAAACATGCACGATTTCACAGAGCGGATGCCAGTGATAGGGCATGGTGTAACGTGGGTGGATATAGGTGACATGATAAAAAAAATACGGGAAATCCTGGCTGCCGTGCTTTTGCTGTTCCGGATAATCCAAAAATTTCATAAGAAAATCCTCTCTTTCCTTCGATTATCTTAAGTATACCACAGAAAAGTGAATATTTTACCAGAAAACACTAAAATTATACAAGAACACAGGCTTCGGATACCATAAAATAATGATATGCCAATCATGACAGGACAGGGAGGAAAAGAAATGAGGAAAACAGAAACTGCTGTAAATGGCGGAAAGAAGAACCAGACATGGAAACTGATGAAAAGGAATTACTGTCTTTATCTTTTTCTGGTTCCGGCCGTGGTTTTTATCGCAATATTCTGTTATGCGCCGATGTATGGCGTGCTTATGGCCTTTCAGGATTATTCGCCGGGGAAGGGCATAATGGGAAGCCCCTGGGTAGGCATGAAGTGGTTTCGCACTTTTTTTGATTTACCCCGTTTTTGGCAGATTGTGAAGAATACGCTGGTGGTAAGCCTCTATTCCCTGGTAGTCGGATTCCCGATTCCCATTTTACTTGCACTGATGATAAACAGTGTAAAAAGTACCAGGTTTAAAAAAATAACACAGACGGTAACCTACATGCCGCATTTTATATCCACGGTTATTCTGGTAGGTATGATGTCGGTTTTCCTTTCTCCCAGATCGGGTTTCCTGAACCATCTGATTACCATGCTGGGTGGTCGCGGAGATATGTATTATATGGGTAATGCATCAGCCTTTCCGCATCTGTATGTATGGTCGGGCATCTGGCAGAATATGGGCTGGAGCTCAATCATTTATCTGGCAGCCCTCGCCGGGGTGGACCAGGAACTGCATGAGGCTGCCATGGTGGACGGCGCGGGTAAGCTGAAACGCATCATCCACATTGATTTACCCGCAATTCTTCCGACTATGGTAATCCTGCTCATTATGAATGCAGGCAATATTATGAGTGTGGGGTATGAAAAGGTATATCTGATGCAGAATGATCTGAATCTGACAACGGCTGAGGTCATCTCTACCTATGTATATAAAATCGGATTGAAACAGCAGCAATACAGCTATTCCGCCGCCATAGGGTTGTTTAATAATATGATTAATTTTATCCTGCTTGTTGTTGTGAATAAGATATCCAAAAAAGTATCGGGATCCAGTTTATGGTAGCAAAAAAGGGGACCAGGGAGGAACATTATGGCGCAATTGAAAAAAATTTCCTGTAAGAACAGTAAAGTCAAAAAATTCCGGTTTACACAAGACAAGGTTTTTGATCTCGTGGTGGCTGCGATCCTGGTATTGATAATTGTGATTATGGCTTATCCGATCTATTTTGTTTTCGTTGCTTCCTTTTCGGATCCGGCGTATGTGAACAACGGGAGCATATTGCTGTGGCCGAGAGGTTTTACCCTCCTGGGGTACCGGAAGGTATTTGAGGATACGCGGATATGGATTGGTTACGGCAATACCCTGATCTATACGATAGGCGGAACGGCGCTGGGGACTCTGGTAACTATGATGGCGGGTTACGCCCTGTCCAGGAAGGATCTGCCCTTCCGCAATGCCATGATGGGCTATTTTGTATTTACCATGTATTTCGGGGGCGGACTGATCCCCTTTTATATGGTAGTTAAGAAGCTTTCACTTACCAATACCAGGACGCTGATGGTCATTATCAGTGCGGTTGCCGTTTATAATATCATCATTACCCGTTCCTTTATGGAAAGCAACATTCCGGAGGAGCTGCGGGACGCGGCCAGGGTGGACGGCTGCGGCAACGGACGTTTCTTTTTCAAAATCGTCCTGCCGCTCTCCAAGGCAATTATGGCTGTTTTGGTGCTCTATATCGCGGTAACCTACTGGGATTCTTATTTTAACCCCATGATTTTCCTGACTGACCGGAGCAAATATCCTCTTGCCTTATATCTGCGGGAGATACTGCTTACTGCGGCAACGGGAGCCGCCAATTCCATGACTACGGATGCCGATGCCGCACGCAAGCTTCAGACTATGGTTCAGGTGATCAAATATGGTGTTATCGTGGTTTCCACACTGCCTGTTATCTGTGTGTATCCCTTCCTGCAAAAGTATTTTGTCAAGGGAGTTATGATTGGATCAATTAAAGGGTAAAAGAAGGAGGAAAAAGGAATGAAAAGAAAAGTACTGGCAATTTTACTGGTGGCGGTTATGACCGTCATGGCCGGGTGCAAAGGCACAGCACCGGCAGAAACAAAGACCACGGAAGCACAGGCCGGAGGGGAGGAAGCGTCATCCGCAGAGGCGGGCGGCCAGCAGGAGAAGACTACCTTTAAAATTGCGGTGGTCCTCCATCCGCTGACCAAGGATGAAGAGTTTAACAATAAGGAAATCTATAAGCTGGCGGAGGAAGCCACAGGCGTACATATTGAATGGATCCCGATTGCGGCATCGGACGCGGAGGACAAGGTAAATATTATGCTCGCTTCGGATTTGCCGGATGCTTTTCTGGGACTGATAAGCGAGGGCCAGATAGCAAATAATATGGACTCCTTTGCGGATTTGGCCGCGGATGATATGCTGAAGAATAACGCCCCTCACGTTTATTCGGATTATGAAACGATACCCGGCGGTCTTGATTTGGTGACCTGGCCGGACGGCTCCATCCGTTCCCTGATGACCGGCAGACAGACCAGCTATGAAAACGATGCAATGGGTATCATGTTCATGAATAAAGAGTGGCTCGATAAGGCGGGAAAGGAAATACCCAAAACAACGGAGGAGTTTATGGATGTCCTCAGAGCGTTCCGGGATGGGGATATGAACGGAAACGGAGACGCTTCCGATGAAATTCCCTTTGAACCTTCCCAGAGTGACTGGTGCTCCAAGATTATGAATGCGGCAAACCCGTGGGGAATTGCCGGAACGGATTCGGCAGATGAGGATGCCTATAAGATGGTAAAGGACGGTAAGGTAACAGGAACCGTAAATACGGACGAATTCAGGAGCTTCCTGGAGTTTTCCCATCAGATGATCCAGGAAGGGCTGCTGGATATGGAAGCTTTTTCACAGACCTCCGAACAATATCATGCCAAATTGAATGAAGGCGTTGTGGGATGCTATTATACTTGGATACCAAATGGGGATATGAGCGACGCTGCCGCTGCCAATTATGTGCCGATTGGGGAGATCCGTGCAGAAGACGGCCCTGGCTATGTAAAAACCGGCGCACAGGATAAATTTGCGGCAAACCGGACGGGATTTGCCATTACCAGTGCCTGTAAGGATGTTTCTAGGCTGCTTTCGTGGTGGGATTATATGTCAAGTACCACAGAATTAAAATACATATCCCGCTTCGGGGCAAAGGGGGAGGCCTGGGATGTCGATGAAAGCGGACAGGTATACGAAAAACTGCCCGACGGCCTGGCAGATGATTTTACAATTGAAAATTATAAATATACCAACGGTATGGTGGATTATGGACCGTTGATCAGGAAAGACGAAAACGCAGACGTGCCGGAGGATATTGCCTGGACCTCCTGGTATCGTATCGAATGTGTAAAAGAGGTGCATGATTATTGTCAGCCTGTGGAAAACCAGCTCCCTGTCCGGTTCGTGGATCCTGCCAAAACAAGTGAAAGAACCTTTATTGAAACAGAACTTTTTGCCTATATTAAAAATTTTACCGCTACAAGTATTCTGGAAGGAGTGGACGATGCTTCATGGGATGCACATCTGAAACAGCTGGAGGCCCTGCAATATGATACCTGGCTGCAATGGTATCAGGATTTCCTGGATCAGAAATTTTAATCTATAGTAAGGGTAGGGGGAGAGGGTGTCTTTTCTCCCCCTTGAAGGCGTAAATTATGAAAATCAGAGAAATAACAGGAATTGACGGTGACAGAAGGGACTATTATTTATATCCCAGGGCAGTCCCCCCTTATGAAAAATCAGATTATATCGAGACGGTTCTTTTTGACCGTTTCCGTTATCACAGCGGGGAAGGGGATATGTGGCCCCTTACCTGGGCAAAGGATGATATGATTTACGCCGGTGCAGGGGATAACCGTGGCTGCCCTATGAATATCTGGAGGATAAAAACGCTGCGTTTTTGCCCTGACAGCCTGACCTGTACAGGGCATTGGTGTATGGATCCCGTCAATGAACAGCCGATAGATATCAAAAAATACTGCATGGATCCTGCAGCGCCTTATGTTAAGCCTTCCGGGCTTCTGGATATTGGGGGAAGCCTTTACCTGAGCATGGAAGCACAGAATTATGGTGATAATCCTTATTTCTGCAGACAGCGGAATATCCATGGATGGATTGTAAAATCAACAGACGGCGGCAGAAGCTTTGACCCGGAAACAACCCCCCGCAGCTTCTTTGAAGGAAAGCTGTCTTCCTGCCACTTCCTGCAGTTCGGCAGAGGGTATACCGGTGCACGGGACGGTTATGTTTATGCCTATTTTCCCTGTGATTTGGAGGATGGAAACAGCTATTGGGAAAACAATGACGCACTGCTGCTGGGCAGGGTTTTGGCGGATCAGATTCCCATACGGGATTCCTGGGAATTTTATTGTGGGACCGATCCGGCGCATCCGGCGTGGAGTAAAAATGAAAAACTTGCCGAACCGGTATTTACTTATTATAAAATGACAGGTGCTAACCATGTGGCTTATAATCCGGGTATTCAAAGATATCTGATGGGGAACTACAGCTTTGTGGATGAAAACCTGAATCCCCGTCCTGTCCATCAGATGCGGTATCCGGAATCCCACTACAGCCAGCTTACCTTATACGAGGCGGCGGAACCCTGGGGGCCCTGGAAACTGTTCTATCAGGATGACCGTTGGGGAAGCTATGGCGATTATCAGCCTAATTTTCCCACAAAATGGATGACGGAGGACGGAAGGATCCTGTATATGGTGTCATCGGGATCCTGGGATGATTATAATTTAGTAGTTCAGAAAGTGGCACTGAAATTAAAGACGGATAGGGCATTCCCGGCTGCGGCGAGGTATTTCCAATATGAATTATAGGATAGAAGAAAAAGATGTAACCGTTCAGACTTGTCTGAACGGTTACAAGAGGATCTCAAATCCAAAACGCATATCCTCCTCAAACCATTATTTGAAGTTCGTACCCCATCGGAACCAGTTTTATCCCTGGCCCTCGCCGCTTCAAAGACTTCCCGGCTGTTATCGGAAATAGACCGGATTGGTAAGAAGAGCCTTCATGGGAGGGAGGCCGGGGGCATAGCTCCGATACAATTCCAGACGCAGAAAATGGGCATCCGGGTAACGTCTTGTCAGCTTTAATTCAGCGGCGCCTGCAGGGGCGGACAGGGATTCCGCTGCCGTATCGGTAAGCAGGCGGATTTCATCTCCGCGGCAAAGGCCGGAAAAAAGGATTTCTACGGATTCCCCGCGGGCGGCGTCCTCACCGAAGGAGGCAGGATGCCCTTCCGGCGACAGGGTAAGGAGATCCGCTTGTGGGCCTGTGGGCAGATAAGAAAGGTAGCCATTTCCCCGGCGCAGTGCCTTCATCAGATCGGTTTGGGATCGGGAGGCAGCATACAGGCACTGACAGGGCATGGCAAGGCTGCCCAGCAGACCGGGCCGGTGATAATCGCTTCCCCCGGTAACCGGAAGCCGGCGTCCGGCGCAAAGCTGCCGGTGCCACCAGAAGGCCGCTTTTTCATTCCGTTCCGACATGACACCGTTCCATACCTCCAGACCGTCAAAGGGCAGGGTAAAATCCCATTCCCAGGGAACCAGAGGGCAGAAGGGGTGATTGATGACGCGGAAAGCCCCGTTTTCTCCCGCTTCCCGGAATAAGTCCGCCGTTTCCTGCAGCGAAGCGGTAAAATAAGGAGCGCGGAAAGCCTGCTTTACCCCAAGGAAGCCCGCATGGCCTTTGTAATGTGTCCATTCCGTTCCCGGGATAAGCGTGATATCCTGGAAAAAGGGCAGCCGTTCATTTTGTGCACTGTTGTTGTGATCCGTAAGGATCAGGAAGTCCAGGCCCATGCGGCGGGCGAGCATGGCGGCCTCAACAGGTTCCAGAACCCCGTCGGAGGCAGTGGTGTGGACATGGGTGTCTCCCTTAAAAAGCCTGCGTTCCTTTAATGTCAGCTCCAGTTCGTATTCTACGGTAACCCCGCCGGAGGGAATATGATAAGCCCCGGCTATTATGTGCCAGGTCCCTGCCGGCAGCTCACAGGAGGCAAAACCCGCACTGCTGCCAAGGGGAGATAGGCGGATGCGGCTCCGGTCGGAGCCGGAAGCCCCGGCCATTGTTCCGTCCGGCATCATGACGGCCAGATCAATTGTGCAGGGTTCCCCCGCGACGGTGAACGGGCCTTCCTCCCGCAGGGGAGAAGAAGGATACCCGTATTGTATCGTAATGCTTTCCGTATCTTGTTCCACATCAAAGGGAAGCCGGATATACTCCCTTTCCCGGGATTTATCAAGAAAAAGCTGTAAATGGATGTTTTTCGTCATAGGTACTCCTTTTTTATATGGGGGAAATGGCTGTGCCGCATTGGAAATTGACGGATACTGTGTTACTTGTTCGGAAAAGGCGCAGTTTTCCAGGAAACCGTGCGGAAACCTTCTTTCTCCAGAAAATGGGCAAGCCGCCCGCTTTTTAAATATTCGTATTCCCAAACCCGCTTCCGCCATTGGGGGGTAAGCCGCAGCATGCCGGGATCTGGAACGGATGGGTGTAAAAAAACCTCGGTTATTCCGGAAGGAGCGGCGGTGAGCTGTGCTTCATAATAAGAACACAAATCCTCATAATCCCTGATTTTTTCTGCAGGAAGCGGATGGGTGATGAAATCATCCGGCAGGGAAACCTTCATCCGATCCGCCAGGAAGATGATCCCGGCGTGAGCCGCCTTCAGGGCAGGAGATACGTTTCCGCAAAACTGCCGCTCCAGAAAAGAGGGGGAACGGGCAAAGCGGAAAGGCAGCCGGTATTTTTGACAGAGCCGGAAGGCATTGATAAAGAAAAACCTGCCGTTGATGCCGTATAAGGTTCCTCCGTGGCTGTCAGCATGATCCGGCAGACAGCCTTCACCGTCCATCAGCCGGTACTGGGCATCCAGTTCTTTTGTCACATCCCCGGAGGCAGCCCGTTTTGCGGCAGCGCCTCCGTCGGCGGGCAGGCAGCCGTCTGCCGTAAGGGAAGAGGGCTTTCCGGAGGAATAAGCAGGAGGCCAGCAGCTGCGTTCCCACTCGGAATACAGAGTCCAGTGTACGCCTACGGGAAAATGGCCGTCCACGGCATATTTACAGGCAGCCACAGCCTCCGGAGCCGGGGCAAGAACAGAGGAGGAAGTAATGGCGCCCATACGGAACAACCCGCAGATGGCCTGATTCATGGCCGGACACAGACCGAAATCGTCCGCATTAATAATCAGATACCGTTCGTTCATACCGACTCCTTTTTCGCAGCGCCGTCTTCCGACGGAGAGGGAGAACCTGCTCCTGCTTCCGGGAATTTCAGAAAACGGGAACACATAACACTGACCGCCATGACGCACAGCGGAAATACCACCATCAGGAAACGTGCGGCATCATGCGGGCGGGGGCCGGGAATCTCCCCGCTTTCAAAGCCGTATATGCGTCCTACGATCAGGAAGGCAAAACTGGTAAAGAAACCGCTCAGACGGTTCATAAATCCCATGGCGCTGGCATACGTACCCTCCCGCCGCAGCCCGTTTTTCCGTGTATCCTCATCCATGATACGTGCGCCGATCAAATCCATGGTGGTAATGGCGCCCGCATAACCGAAACCCAAAAGGCAGGAAGCCGCTACGGCCGGAATAAGCCCGGATACGAAATACAGGGGAAGAAAAGAAAGCGTCAAAGCGATTAAGGCAATGCGCCATACGGGCATCAGGGAATGCTTTTTAACAAAAGCAGCCCATACGGAAACCCCTGCCATGGCGAACAGGAGAACCATGCCAAGAAGGACGGTATTTGCCATACTGTCAAGCCCCAGGGTATATTTTACATAGAAAGGGACCGCAGACATGACAAGGGACATGGCCGCACTGTAAAAAGCGTTGGTAAGGCCGAAAATCCAGAACTTGGGATTGGTGAGCAGATCCCGGAGCGTGGCGAGCAGACGTGGCTTCTGCAGTTCCTCCGCCTGTGCAGTCTCGTGGCAGCCAAGCGTACAGTAAAGGATAACAGCCACAGCCAGGCATCCGTAGAGAATACTTGTCAGCCCGTATCCTAAAGCGTCTGTTACCAGCGGTGTGAGCGCAATGCTGATGACCATGGCAAGCAGCTGAAAAGCCTGACGCATGGCATTGGACTTGGCCCGTTCCGCGTCAGAGGTGAACAATTCGGGAAAGAGCGCTCCATAATTGGCATTTATCAGGGAATCCAGGGTTCCCGTAAGAATATACATCAGAAGCATATAGGAAACAATGCCGCCGCCGACCGGGCCGGCGGGAATGTTGAAGAAGCCGATGAAACACAGGGCGAGCATGGGAGCGCCGATAACGAGCCAGGGACGCCTTCGCCCCCAGCGGGTGCGCGTCCGGTCGGATAAAAACCCATAGACCGGATTGTCAATGGCATCCACAAAGGTATAAAAGAACAATACCATGGAAAATTGTGCCGTGGTGACGCCGTGTCCGATGACATAAAAGGCGGCGGCGTAGGTTTTGAACATATTAATGGGTATGGAAGTGCCGAACATGCCGACAGCATAACGAAAGGGACTGGTTTTCTTCGGTTGATTCATAAAATCCTCCTTTGGGGCGGGATCCTTCTTCTCATTCAAAGGTAGCATAATAAGTATATTTTGTAAATCGGAGGGCATTTTTTCTATATATAGCAATCAACGCAGCACGCTGCGTTTCATAAATTCATGATATATTCCCTGCAAACTGTGACGCATATCTTGCAGGAAATAATTTGAAATTTACTTTAGTGCGGAAATGAGGAGCGTAGATGGGTAAGGTATTCTTATACCAGAAGGTGTATGAGATATTGCCGGAACGGATCCGGAAGGGGATTTACGTACCGGGCGGGAAGCTGCCCGGGGATGATATATTAAGTGATGAACTGAAGGTGAGCGCAATCACGCTGAAAAAGGCGCCGGAAATGCTGGCGGACAGCGGTTATGTGAGAAGGGGCCGGGAAGAGGAACCTATGTTAGGGAAAAAGAGAAAGAGAGTACGAAAGGGGGGAAAGGCGGTTACCGGCATATGCTGTACCTGGATGACTTCCCGATGGTTATGATAGATAAGAAAATGCTGGGAATCCCGGTCCCTTCGGTCCGGACGGTTAACAGGGCGGTAGCGGCTTCCCTGGTCAGGGAACTTGCTCGGGAGGGCTGCGGCAAAATTGCTTTTTTACTACGGAGGATACGGAAGCAATTTCCTTCCGGGAATGCAGAAACGGTTTTATCAGTGAAATGGAACGGTTAAACCTGACCGAAGCCGGAATATGCGTCCTTCCCTCCGGGAAAGGTGTGGATGGGTTTCTGGACAACAGGCCCAGCCCGGAAGCGGTGCGCATAGCCGCAGAGTTCCTGGCAAGAGATAGAAAAGGAATCGATTGAGTAATTGCGGAAGAGTATGGAATTGGGCCTGCCGTTATCGCCGCCGCCGTCCGGACGGGCATCACCTTGGAACAGGATATCCGTCTGGCCTCTCTGGATGAGGACTATTTTGCACCTTTCGGGCCGGAATTCCTCCATGCCAAACAGGATGAAACGGCGATTGCAGGGAAGGTGGTGGAACTGCTGCTGGAGAGGATTGCGGGGAAGAGATACGAGGAGGACGATTATATGATTCCCGGGATCTTAAAGAATAAAGAAAGGTGCGTGCACAATAAATAAGTATTGTGCATACACCTTACATTAATATTTCAATTTAGTTTACTACTTTAATCCATTGATCCTTAACATCCTTTAAATCATCTTCCGTTGTAAATCCAGAGTCTTCAAATGAGGGAGTTCCTAGAGTATCATTTAACCATTTGGAAGTAAATTTATTACCCTTACCCTTCCATATATAGTAATTATCATTAAACATAACTAAGGAAGTATTATCATTTCCCTGAACAGAAGCAGTAGCTATAAAATAAAATTGAGGGTTATTATCGGAATCTTCATAAATGCAAGGTTTCCATTTAAAACCTTCGGATGTACCTGGAAGGCTGAATTTCGCCCATAATTCTTTTTCTGCTGTTGAAAGAGAAGCATAATCTGAATTGAAAAAATCTTCTCTTGCTTTTTTATATGTAGCATCTAAGTTTCCTGAATAGTTTTTGTTATAAAATTTGGTTACATAATCCAATTTATCTCTATATGATTCTGTGCTATTTTCATTAATACGATAAGGAGTCGCGGAAGAACTATCGAAGATAACCTTAATCTCTCCTTTGGTTTCATATTCCAAATAATTTACTTCAGTAACAACGCTCGAAGAAAATTTGACACCTGAAACAATTTTACCATCAGTTCCGGCCTCAATACATATATTTTCTCTTTTAGAATCTGTAGTAAATTCTTCCGGCAGGAATAAGTTTTTTCCGTACAATTCAAGCGCCAAAGCCTGCGCCGCCGTAACTACCGCCCGGCATTCAATGATCGCCTGCTGGTCTTTCGCCTTTTTTATGTACTTAAAAAGACCCGGCACTAAAATTGCCAGGAGAATGCCGAGAATAACGATTACAACAATCATCTCTACAAGGGTAAAACCCTTGTTTCTATTTTCACGTTTCATATGTAGATCCTTTTCCTCTTCCGCATTATGCGGAAGTAACCCTTTTGTATATTTATTTCCTTCATTCTAGCAAAAAGCCTGCGAAATAGCAAACTATTTTATTGCATTCTTTTTATGTCCCGGCCTGCTCCACAGCAGGAAATATTTTTCCTGCGGAATTGTCAAAGAATAACATTGACAGCTGCCGGAATATTTGTTATCCTTTCAAATGCTTTGATAATCAAATTATTTGATTCGGCATATGATATTGTTGTTAGATAACGGCGGTGTGCGCTTTTAATAGGAGGAAAAATGAGTATTCGTTTTATCTGTGATTCAACTTGTGACTATACGCAGCAGCAGGCGGAGGAGCTGGGCATCACGCTTGTTCCCCTCAAGGTATTATTCGGGGAGGAGGAATATTATGACGGAGTGGACATAAAGCAGGAAGCGTTTTATGAGAAGCTGGAGTCATCGGAAGAACTGCCCACGACCAGCCAGCCGTCCCCGGAGGCCTTTCTTCAGTATTTCCGGGAGGCAAAAGAGGCGGGGGATGATGTGATCTGTATCCTGCTTGCCAGCAGGCTGAGCGGCACCTGCCAGAGTGCTTTGGTGGCAAAGGATATCGTGGAATATGACCGGATTTATATCGTGGACAGCATGCAGGCGACTCTGGGGACGCAGCTTCTTATTGAACGCGCTTTTGCCCTGCAAAAGGAAGGGAAAAACGCGGAGCAGATTGTTGGGGCACTGGAAGAGGATAAGAAAAAAGTATGTATTTACCTGATAGTGGATACGCTTCTTTATCTGCAGAAGGGCGGAAGGCTTTCAGCCGCCGGCATGGCGGTGGGAAGTGCGCTGAACCTGAAACCGGTGCTGGCCGTGCGCTATGGAGAGGTTAAGGTCGCGGGGCTGGCAAGAGGGCAGAAGGGGGCCTGGGATAAGCTGTTTAAGGCAATGGAAAAGGAGGGCGGCATGAATGAAGCCATGGGTTATAATCTGGGCTTCACGGGAAAAAAGGAATGTCTGGATGATTTCGCACGTTTCGTGAAGGGACGTCTGGGATCCGGATATAAAAAAACGGTGGCGGTGGGATCGGTAATCGGTGTGCATGTGGGTCCGGGGGCGAATGCCCTGGCAGTGTTTTTAAACTGACTCAAACTTTGCAGGAGCAAAATGGCCTTCCGCCCGCTGGCAGAGCGGTGTCTCCGGGACGGAAA
>URMK01000104.1 GCA_900548905.1 uncultured Lachnospiraceae bacterium
TTTACGCAAAGTGGATGTTAATTTCAGAATGTGGATGTTAGTTTAAATATTGACCTAAAGCAAACGTTGCATAGTAATATTGACCTATTCGACATTATGTAACAGTTCAGGCGGCTCTTTGTGCCCTGCGGCATCCCCCTCCCCTGCGTTTTCCTGGGGCGGCGTTGCTGCAAGGTTCCTTGCAGGGGAACGAATTTAGTCGATTGCACTCCCGCTCGGCCAAAAACGCAGCAGTACTGTTATGTAGTGACTTTTGTCAATAGGGTAAATGGTATCAAATCACTTTTTTTGTCCCTGATGTCTGAGGACATCCGGAAAGAACCCTGGATGTTAGTGTTCCCGGCATTAACCACTCTGTTATACGAGGATTGGTTACCTACAGGCTAATGGTTCGCCGTGAGCTCTACCATCTAAAGGCGTGAATCACTTGATTGTGTCAACATAGTACTGGCGTAGATCGCTCGAACCTGACTTGTTTCCAGGATCCTTGCCGGATGTCCTCAGTTTTGTTCGGGCAGATGGATGCTGACGGAGTCTGCCTTACATCTGCTTGGTTACCCTTCTGGATATTGGGCTGACCCTGTCAAGGCCTTGCCGCTTCTGCGGTGCGAAGCAGCCTTGACTGGGGCTGACCAATATCCTACCCCTGCCGCTCATCCGATCCTGTCCGTCATTATTCCCCATATAAAACAGGACAGTTCCCGGGCGATTGCTGTTTTTATCACGTTGTGCTGTTTCCCTTTGTACAGGAGCTGGCGGAATCTCCTGCGTAACCGTTCACTTCCTTTATCCGCATAAGCGATGACCTGCTCCTTGTTTCCTGCCTGCCGGGCTTTCAAGTCCTTTGACTTGCGTCCTGTCTGTCCGCGTGCATAACTTTGGGCTGCTTCCACTAACAGCCGGCGTACATGGGTATTTCCTGCTTTGGTAATCCCGAAACGATTCTGTCTGTCTGAACTGGAAGCCTCCCCGGGTGTCAGGCCCAGGAAGGAAGCAAATTTCCCCGCGGTAGGGAACCGGTTAAAATCCCCTACTTCCACGATGATGGATAAGGCCGTATGGGTTTTTACCCCGACCAGACAGGTCAGTTGGCGAACCCGTTCCTGAAAGGGTTCCTGCGCAGCCAGTTCTTCGATCCTCCTGTCCAGCCGTTCCAGCTTATCGCAGAGACTGCTGCAGGTAAGAAGATATTCATTCAGGGTTTCCTGATGCAGCCCATCCGGCTTCAGGGATTTCAGCCATTTCCAGTGTGCCTGGGTCCATTTACTTTTGGTAGCGGTATAGTGGAAGCCATGCCGCAGACAGAAAGCGGAAATCTGTTGTTTAATCCTCTTAAGGGCCAGCTTGTGATCATCACGCATCCGGATGAATTCCTTTACCTGTTCCTCCTCAGGGGTAGGGATATAAACAGGGTGGTAGGTATGCAAAGCCAGACATTTCGCGATAAGCATGGCATCCCGTTTATCGGTTTTGACTTTGCGAACACCGAGGACAGCGCCCATAGTGGTAGGTGCAAGGATGACGCACGTTACCTGGTGAGCAGTGAGCTGGTGGTAGAGGCTGTAACCGAGGCATCCAGCCTCATAACCACAAAGGAATTCCACATCGTTGTTATAGAGACGACGGACCTGGTCCATATATTTAAGAATAAGGCGGTAGTCGGGAGCGATCTGCTGCAGGTGGCACATCCGGTCATCTTCTAAGGTGTAGCAGCAAAGAGTGTAATTTGTGATATGGACGTCCATGCCAAGATAGATTATACTTTTCATAAGTAGTGGCCTCCTTTTGTATGCGGTAAACCCTGTTACCATTGTTCTTGTTAAACTAAGGATACAGGTAAATCCACGATGATGCAAATGTGGGGTCACTACATATTATTTAACACTGCAAAGTACGCAGCATAAGGACTTGCGTTTTTAGACACCCCTTTCACGAATCCTTGCAGCAACACCGCTCCAGGGAAAAGCAGGGGAGGGGGATGCCGCAGGGCACAAAGGGCCGTCTGAACTGCTACGACATTATATGATACAGATTTTAATCGTATTCTAACATATTCTGTCGAATCATGCCGTCACCCTCTCCGTCAGTGCTGCACATCCTGGGAAAGCAAAGCCTTCAGGTCAAACGGGGACAAAATCTCGTCCAAAAAAGCCAAAAGCTCATCATCAAAATTATGGCGCACCTCACATACCCGGTCAAATATCATGGTAGGCTCCTCTTCCGGCGTTACCGGCGGCCATGCTGCAAGACCATCATGATTGGGATCCCCAAAGCGGGCAAACTGCATGGCCGCTTCGAAGATCTGCTTCTCCAGTTCCCCGGAAACCCCGTCAATATTGCAGACTTCCACTTTGTCCGTATTGTGGAAAATAAAAGGGATATCGGAGCAGTGCCAGGCTGCTTTTCCATATTGATACGGGAAGTTCAGAGTGAAGAGATACAGGTAAGACGGCGCTTTCCCTCCCCGGGCGTGGAGTTTTGCAAGAGATTTGGAGGGCTGTCTGAAAACCCGATCCACATCCAGCACATCCAATGCATTTTTACCCGGATACGCCTTTTGGAAAAGCGCCTTTACCTTTTCTGCATGTTCCCCGTATTCCCGGGAAAGGATGGCATCTGTCTCCGCATCCGTCAGGCTGTCTTTCCGGAAGGGGGAGGACCGGAAGGAAAATTCCCCGAACACGGTTCCCACCAGAAGAGGAATTGTCTTGGCGTGCTCCCGGAAACCGGTCAGCAAGGGTTCCCCCAGATAATAATCATTGACAACAGGCATCCCTCCCACATAGATACCCCGGCCTGCCAGAGCCGGGGAGACGGTGTTATAAGCCCTGGCCAGTTCATAATAGGGCACGCTTTCCAGCTTTTCCACCTCTCCCCGGGGAATTCCCAGCTCCTTCAGAAGGGCTTCTGCAATCTCTGTTCCGTCTCCGGGAAGAACAGGCATCACTTTGCCGTCCGATACGCCGCTCATCACAATGGCCCGGTGGAACAGGCCGTCCGCTTCCGGTATCTGCATCAGCCCGGTCACCTTCATTCCGCCGCCGGACTGTCCGAACAGCGTAACATTGTCAGGGTCTCCGCCGAATGCTTCTATATTAGTATGTATCCAGCGCAGAGCGGCCACCAGGTCGGCAAGCCCGGCGTTACCGGAATTTTTATATTTTTCTCCATATGTTGACAGGTCGAGGAATCCCAGAATATTCAGCCGGTGGTTAACGGTTACCACCACCACATCTCCTTTTCTGCACATATTAAAACCGTCATAGGCCACCTGTTCAATGGAAGATCCTGCGGCATAACCGCCGCCGTGCAGCCATACCATGACCGGTTTTTTCGCCTTTTTATCCAAAGCGGTCGTCCACAGATTCAGGTTCTGGCAGTTTTCATCCTGGGGCCAGTACCGGTGCGGCACCAGCAGCTCCCCGGAAGGCGTGTCCTGCGTCAGCAAAGGACATACAAAACCATAGGATGCGGTTTCCTTCACTCCTTCCCAGCTTTCCGTTTCCCTGGGCATCTGAAAACGTTCCGCTTTTGCATAGGGGATCCCTTTGAATATACAGACGCCGTCCAATTCATAACCCTTCACCTTACCTGCCTTTGTCTCCACCGCGGGTATTTCATCATACCGAAATACATGTGCCATTTCAACTCCTCCTTTTTTCTGAAGGAAAAATGCCTGCCCGCTTATGCAGACATAGGATTTGTCCTTCCATTTTTAATGGTTATCCCTTTATCAGACTTCCTTTTACAGGTATCCGCCGTCCGCCCGTACCGGATATTTGTTCCTGTCTTCGTAAGGCGGCCTCCTGTTTCATTATATAACATGTCTATAATTAAAACCAGACAAGGTATGGATAAAGGCGATATTGCATTACATAGTAATTATATAGGACAGGGCAGCGTTAAAGTATCCAAATAATTACTATTTGATGTCGTTTATATGACCATTTCCCCATTTTTATGCCATACAAAAATGACAGGAGTCTGCTGTCCCTTTTCGATAGCATACTCCTGTCATGATTCAAACTTCACAGTCGCAAAATGGCGACTGCCTGCTGTCTGCGTGGTGCTTCCGTGATGGGAAAGGAATTTTCGCAGGTGCCTTTCGAATTACTTTAGTAATTTGCTATGGAGACGAGACCAGTCAAGTGTGTCTGCCCTATCTGACACACTTGACGTCCCTGGGCTCATCGGAATGTCCAGTCTGACGGCCTTGTGAGAATCCTTTCCCATTACGGAAGCACCACGCAGACAGCGGGCAGGGGTCATTTGGCGACTGCGAAGTTTAAGTCATTATCCGTTCCGCGGGACAACGGCACTATTCGCCGTAATCCTCCATATACAGGTAATCCACCTCACAGCCGGTATATTCGATATAGGAATTTCCGGCCGTCTTACCGGCGTTATCTATTACCTTTTTCAGCTGCGCTTCCTCCATTCCACCTTTTCCGAATACACGGTCGATCTCTTCCTTCACTGCCTGTGTCACTGCCTTCAGGAAGGCATCCCGGGCGCTTACGGTAAGCTTATCCGCATCCAGGATATGGTAGGTGAAGCTGTAATACCCCTCTGCCATCTGTACCACCATCTTATCTCCGAATACATCCTCCTCCCTCGACGAACTAAATTGAACATCATAAGAAGGATCCACCTGTTTTTGGGAATACAGTTCTCTCTGGCGCGCATAGTATTCATCCTGGGAGGCCCGGACTGTTGTACGGAGGAACTCCGCATTCCCATCCGTATCCTCAAGATGCTCCATGACATAATCATAGGCATCATAAAAATCTTCTTTTTCCTCCTCATAGCCGTTGAATACCGCATTGATTTTCCGGTTAAATTCCGCTATGGACATTTCTTCATAACCCGGGAATTTCAGCTCATTCATGACAATCTCATACTGCTTCGCCGGATCCACAGACTTTGCCTCCTCTGTGTCCTCATTCCAATCTTCAGCCTTTCCTTTATCATACACATCATCCCAGTAATAAGAGAGTTCCTTACCGCCCTCCCATACTAGCTGTCCGTCCAGAGCCTTCAGAATACGCTCCAGCTCCCCATCCGCCGCTTTTTCCATGGCTTCTTCCTTCTGCAGGTCCTCCGTAGTCTGTTTTTGCAGGAAAGCCTGCATTTTTTCATCCACACCTTTCAGGATGCTGTCCCGCTGTGCCACGGTTACATTCTGTTCATCCGGAATCCGGTAATCATAGGAATAATCCGCATAGCCTCCGGACAGGAATTCTTTATCCCCGAACACATCTCCATAGGTTTCCAGAAAAGCTTCTCCGCTGTGCCATGGATTTTTCTGTCTCTGACAGACTCCGTAATGCTTTCTTTCACATTCGTCCCAGGTATTGGAAAGAGTACCATACACAAAATCCGCAACCGGATCCGTATCCGCCAGAGAGGAATAAACACGCCGGAGAACTTCTTCCGCTTTATGGAAGGTTTCCTCATCCTCCCAGTCCATAACCATGCGGTTGAACTTTGCAACACTGCTGTTTTCGTATCCCGCAGCCTGCCAGGAAAGGATTTGTTCATAATCTTCTTTGGTATATTTATTGGTGCTTCTCCACCATCCGTAACGTGATCTGCCGGATTGAAACGAATCACAGCTGCTGTCCGAAGTTGCTTCCCCTTCCCCCGCAGATACGGATTCTGTTTCCGCGCCTGCCTGTGAAGCGGTTTCTGCTGCCTCCTGCGGAGAATCCTGCGCTTTTGTATCCGCCGCGGCATCCCCCTGCGTCTTTGTGTCCGCTGCGGCATCCCCTTCCGATGTTTTGGGGCCGCAGGCCGCCAGAAGAACAGTCAGGAGGATAACCGCGGGAAGGGCCGCTTTCCGGGACAGCTTCCGCCCCATTTGCTTTCTTATCTTCATGTTTAGTAATCCTCTCTTTCATATACTTCGAAATCAAAGACTTCACAGCCGGTGAAGCTGATTTTATCATTGGTAATCTTTTCACCTTCATTTTGCAGTTTTTCCTGCATTTCCTGCTGTGTGGCATCTTTTATCCCATCCGATTCCAGCATATCCCGGGCCGCCTGCATGACTTTCTGAAGAAATGCATCTCTTTCCCCTACCGTAAGATTATCCTGATCCAGGATACGGTAGGTGAATTCATAATCCATCCAGATCTGTCCGGCTTCCACACTGTCCCCGAACACATCCGCCATGGTTACCAGCTCCGCCGTGGCTGAAAAGCTGGGATCCTTTCTCACTCCGGAATAAACTTCATTCACACGGCTTTGGTATTCTTCCCGGGAAGCCGGTATGGTATTGCGCAGGTACCCTGCGTTGGGGTCCGTGACGGGCAGATTGGATACCACGGAATCATAAAGATAATAAAGGGCACCGTCCTCAGAGTCATCCTCTTCCATAATCTTGTTTATGGTACGGTTGAATTCCGCAATCGACATTTTTTCATAGGCTTCGGGTTTGACAGCGCTTATCAGCTGATCATACTGCTCCTGCGTATATCCGTCCGTATACCCTTCTTCTTTCCAGGAATCCCTTACATCCCATACATAATCCATTCCGGCGGGCAGTACTTCCTCTTCGCCATCTCCATCCTTCCCCTCTTCCCCGCTGTTTTTCATCAGCTGGTTTTCCGCAAGATTCCGACGGACCGATCCGGCTTGTTTTTCCATCGCTGAAGTGGCGAACAGAATCACAACCGCGCATACGAGCACCAGGGCGCATACAATGCCTGCAACCGTCCGTTTCTTGGCCTTCATGATAGCATCGATCCGCTCCTTGAGGGCATTCTTGCTGAAGCTGGAGGAAAGAGGGGTCAGGTATGTGCGCTTTTCTTCCATTTCCAGAAGCGCCAGGGCATAGGAAGGGCAGGACTGGATTCCGTATTGGCGGATTACTGCCTCATCACAGGCCAGCTCCAGATCCCGGTTGGACAGAATATACATAACCCAGACCAGGGGATTGAACCAATGGACACACAGCATGGCCGCAAGCAGCCACTTCGTAAGGGCATCAAACCGGCGGATATGGGACATTTCATGGGCCAGTATGAACCCCATGGTCTCTTCGTCCCTCCAGTCCGCATCTGCGGGCAGCAGGATTACCGGCCAAAGAATCCCATAGGTAAGCGGCGACTCAATTCTGTCCGAACAGCGTACCTGTACCGGCCTGCGCAGCCGGTGTTCCTCTATCCATTCTTTGGCAAAGCGGTGTTCCACAGGCAGGGAAGCGGCATATACCCGGCGTCCCCGCAGATGCATGACCAGAATAGCAAGTGCCAGCAGGACAGCGCCCCCTGTCCAAAGCAGCAGCCAGGGCGACAGAGCTGAAGCAGAAGCGGCCTGCGCCGCATTCTCCGAAAGAAGCAGGCCGGGACGCCGCCAATTCTGACCGGCTCCCCGAATAGCCCCCTGCCCCACTGCGGTATAAACACTCACCGGGGAAGGAATGCGCACCGGCAGAATCAGACAGAAGAAAGCCGCTCCCCACAGTGCCAGAAAAGCTGTCTTCGGCAGCCGGTTCACTGCCAGCGCCCTCACTATAATAATTACCCCTATCATCACTGCACCGCTTATACTCATTTCAAGCAACGTTTGCATAATATCCTCCTTACTGTGACCATGGTATTGCTGTTTATTTCCGCGGGCAACGAGCCAAACGGATGCACTCGCATAGAACCGAAGGTCCTATTATCCACTTGGCGACTGCCGCGAGGGTCAAATTCCCATACACATTAGTGTATTGTGCTTGCTGCGTAACAAGTTTTATGCCCCGTCAGCTCACTGTTGGGTATTTGACTTCCAATTTTTAATCCGTTCCTTCATTCGTGTGATCTCGTCCTGTGACAGCCGTTTGCTTCCCAGCAGGGATGCGACAAGCAAGTCCGCTGATCCCTCGAAATTACGCTGTATCAGCTCTTCCGTTTCCTGTTCCTGCACGCGTTCCCTGCTTATCAAAGGGTGACAGATGAAACCCGGCTCCCGTCTCTCCACGGCTTCCTTTTCCACACATTTGCGGATGATGGTATAGGTGGTGGTTTTACTCCAGCCCACCTTTTTATTGAGCCGCTCCGCAATCTCCTTTGCACTCAGATCCCCTTCGTCCCATAAGCATTCCATTACCCGCCGCTCCGAATCAAATAATTTACCAATCATATCTTCAACCTCCATTTTACTCCAGTAGAATATGATATCATTCTACTCCAGTAAAACAGAAGTGTCAATAGGATAATAAAAAATAGCTTTACAGACGACGGCGGGAAACCAATCCGTCCCCGCCGTTGTCTGTAAAGCTATTTACTTTCCCATACCTCATTCACAATGGCCAGCAGCCGTTCCGTTTGTTCCAAAGATATATGTTCTGCAAGCCTTGCCCCTGCAATAACAGGCATCCAGGCCAAAATATTCTCCTCATCCATTTTTCCGTACCTGGAATACAGCCGCAAATAAAGAGCTGCCAGTTCCTCCGAAACCTCTCTATACAGCAGAAACGAACGGCAGACGTCGGCACGGATATCTCCCCAGCTGGCATCGACCCAATCTATCATGTAAGGTTCCCCGCCGCACATAATGATATTATACAGATGGAAATCCCCATGGCAGAGACTTCTTTCCTCCTTCCATCCGCTAAGCTTCTCCAGCAAAAACGCCTTCTGCCCGGCACCGATTCTCCCGGCAGAAGCTATCTGAGACGCCAGCTTATCACGCATCGAAGGAAACCCGTCCCCTTTCACGGCATGAATTTTCAACTGTGTTTCCACCGCAATTCTCATATATGTTTCAGCGCCCGCCGTATCACCTGCCAAACTATTACCAAGCGTATCACCGGGGATATATTCCATCACGATAGCCTGCCTGTTATCGATTCTGGTAACCTCCAGAATTTCAGGAACCGCAAGTCCCGCTTCCCATGCCAGCCTCTGTTTCCCCGCTTCCATAACGGCTTCCCCATCCGGCAGATAATCCGCGAATACTTTTATGATTTTATTCCCTGACAGATAGATAGCCGCTGTATTTCCCTGTGCAATAGGATTTCCCAAATTCATTCTTCAGGCCCGCCCTCTACTCCTCTATCCCGCTGTAATTCATTTTCACGTTGATATCCTGATTATAGTTTCCAAAGGACTTTCCAAAAATAGTCAGGCCCCCCACATGGGCGGAGTCCTCATCCACTGCCAAACGCAGCCGCAGCGTACTCTTGTAGTCCAAATGCAGCTGCCGGATATCCACACCGGAAATCTTCAGGCCATCGATAAAGGTGCCTTTGCCATTCACCACCAGGAGTTTGAGCATACCATACTGGTTCCAGTTGGGATACCACCAGTCCGGGGTAAAAAGCCCCCGCACATCGCCGAAATCACCCGGCGATGTCCACTTTCCCAGAAGCACACCGTTCAGGTAAAAGCTGATATCCGAAGGCCAGTTGTCATTCACGCCCGGCGCTTCGCTTCCCAGCTCCAGGGATATGGATATCTGATCGATTTTGTTGCCGGAAGGGATGAAATTAGGAATAATATATTCCACATATCCTCTGGTAAACCAGAGAATCTCAGCATTATACCGGTCCGGGTGGGCAAAATACCGGGTATCGTCTACCGCACCTATCAGCGCGGAGGAGGTTGCCATCCCGCAGGTGGGGTAAACCTCATAGCCAGCAAAATGGCCCACCTTCAGATCCGTATCGTAAATATTCTTTTCTTCCTCCCGGCTGTTCACCTCAATCAGAATCTTATCCAGCGCCACGGCGCATTTTTTCTGGTTGCCATGACCCGCAGACTCGCTGGTAACGGTGATTATCCCGCTATCCTCCAGCTTCTTAATATGGCTGGTCAGCGCGCCGTTGGTTATCCTGAGCCGTGATGCCAGCTCGTTCATATTCATATCCTGGTTTTCCAGAAGGATTTTTATGATTTCTATTCGTATTTCGGAGCCTAAGGCCTTAAATACTTCAAGCCCCTCCTCCAACGCTTTTATATGCAGCATACTTATCCCCCAGATGCCTCTCTTTCCCGGCGCATTGTGCATCTCTTCCAAAACCTGCCGTATGCCCTGTCAATTCTGCCATTTATCATAAGGACAGCCATTTTTTCTGATGACCGCCCGCAGCTCCACAAAACAGCCGCAGGCCCTGCACATCCCTTCCAGGAGCATATCACACTGCTTACAGACGGCGAGCCTTTCTTCATAAAGCCCGCCGTCCGCTTTAATGTCCTCATCCAGACCGGCAATGTAATCATGCAAGTTTTGAAAATAGGCGTTTTGATCCATCTCCCTGAGAAGACATTTCAGACAATGCTTTTTTCCTTCTGCTTCCATCGCTTCTCCTGCCTGTATTTGTAAATTACCGGGAAAGCGCCGCTTCCACAATCCGGATGGCCATTCGGCCCGGTATCTTTCATGCATGGCGCTGCCCGGTGAACCGGGCTTTGGGGTTATTGTACGCGCACGAGAACCACGCTGGAAGCCGGGATAACAAATTTCAGCCCCTTTTCCGTCAGTTCATATGCGGTGAATTCTTCTTCCTTCACCCGTTCCGGATCCTCAAAGGTGTTATAGGCATCCATTTTCTGTGTAAGGATGCTGGCAGTTACGCGGGAAGGAGAAAGCTCTGCAAAGCTGACTTCCACTTCACTGTCCCCCGTAACAGACAGGTTATTCAGAGTCAGATTAACGGTTCCGTCCGCAGAAACGGATACCGATTCATGCAGAGAAGGTACGCAGAACTGCTCCTCGCTGATTTCTTGTACGCCTTCCGCATAGCTTTCCACCAGATCCGCATCCTGATGGTATTTGTACATATGGAATACGTGATAGGTAGGTGTTTTTATCATCTTGGAGCCTTCCGTCAGGATCACGGACTGAAGCACATTCACCATCTGGGCGATACAGGCCATTTTCACCCTGTCGCAGTGTTTGTTGAAAATATCCAGGGTAATTCCCGCAACCAGCGCGTCACGCATCGTATTCTGCTGATATAAAAAGCCCGGATTGGTGCCCGGCTCCACATCAAACCAGTCGCCCCACTCATCCACGATAAGGCCGATTTTCTTTTCCGGATCAAACTGATCCATGACAGCGCCGTGACGGTTCACCAGCTCTTCCATGTAAAGGGCCTTCGCCATGGTCTTGTACCAGGTCTTCTCGTCAAACTGTGTGGCGCTTCCCTTCTCCTCCCATCCGTCCGGATGCACATAATAATGCAGGGAAAGGCCGTTCATCAGGCGGGCGGGGTCAGGAGAGCAGGTATCAAGCACTTTGTTTGTCCAGTTATAATCCGCCACATTGGGACCGCCGCATACTTTATAAATGGGGGCATCCTGGTGATACTGGCGCACATAGGTCTGGTACCTGCGGTACAGGTTGGCATAGTATTCCGGTGTCATGTTTCCGCCGCAGCCCCAGTTTTCATTGCCCACACCGAAGAAATCAATTTTCCAGGGCTTCTCATGGCCGTTCTGTTTTCTCAGATCTGCCATAGGGGAAACGCCTTCAAAGGTGATGTATTCCACCCACTCCGACATTTCCTGCACCGTACCGCTGCCCACATTGCCGTTTACATAGGTCTTACAGCCCAGCTGTTCGCAAAGCTCAAAGAATTCATGGGTGCCGAAGCTGTTGTCTTCCACAACACCGCCCCAATGGGTATTTATCATTTTTTTCCGGTTTTCTTTGGGGCCGATGCCGTCCTTCCAGTGATATTCATCTGCAAAGCAGCCGCCCGGCCAGCGCAGCACGGGAATCTGCATCTCCTTCAGCGCTTCCACCACATCCGTCCTCATGCCGTTTACATTGGGGATATCGGAATTTTCGCCCACATAAAGCCCCTCATAAATACAGCGTCCCAGATGCTCGCTGAAATGTCCGTAAATTTCCGGATTGATGTGTCCTTTTTTCTTCTTTTCATTGATAAAAATCTTGGCCATTTTTTGTCCGTCCCTCTCTCTTTTTGTTATTTATGTTCTTGAAAACAACGGCTGTATGCGCTGCTTCCAGGTGTTTACCGGTAAGAAAAAACCGGTTTCCCTTCTTCGTTCCACCGTACCTTCATCAGCATCGTATGCCGGTTGGGGTTGTAGAGGGGATCCCCTTCTATAACCGCTTCTTTTCTGGCATGGTATACACAGATATCTTCGCCTTCCTCATCCGTGGTAAAGGAATTGTGCCCCGGGCCGTAAATCTCCAGCGTTTCATCGGAAGCGAGCACGGGGTATCTTTCCTTACTCCAGGAAGCGGGATCCAGAAGATCCGCATCCTCCGACGCACTCAGCATGCCCATGCAGTAACAGGCCCCCGTGGCGCTTGCGGAATAGGTGAGGAAGATCCGGCCGTTCCGTTTGATGACGGCAGGGCCTTCATTGACCCAGAAATCCACCCTCTCCCAGTCATAATCCGGCGTGGTGAGCAATACCTGTACCGTCTCCAGGCGGTTCGGCGAAGCCATGCGGGCAATGTACAGATTGGAAATCATCTTTCCCACACCCACCTTTTCCGCCCATACATAATAACGGCTCCCTTTGTTCTCAAACACGGTGGCATCCAGGGAAAAAGCGCGGAAGGAAAATTCATCCCCGTCGGCACACTGCATTTTCCCCAGCTCCGTCCATGTTCCGGTTATGGGATCTTCATCGGCACATTCCAGCACAAAGGGCCGGATCGCCCAGATATCCTCCGCCTCTCCCGCGGCAAAATAAAGATACCATTTGCCATCCAGATAATGCAGCTCCGGCGCCCAGATATGTTCGGACATAACGCCGCTTTCATGCTTCCTCCATACGGTATTCTCCGCGGCATCCGCAAGACCGGCAAGGCTGTCCGCCCGGCGCAGGATGATTCTGTCATAGGCCGGCACGGATGCGGTGAAATAATACGTGCCGTCCGTATGGCGGTATATGTACGGATCCGCCCTCTGCATAATCCATGGCTCATTCCATTTCAGCTGTTCTTTCATTTTTATGCTCTCCCGTCTTTATTTTAGATATATTTAAAATAATTGACTTTATACTAAATTATATAATCTATGGGCGGATTTGGCAATACGGAAACATAAAAAAAACAGGCAATACGAACAGTAACCGTTACTGTTCACTCAGTACTGTGCATTTACTGCACAGTACGTGAGAAAGTGAATCAAGGGTGCATAAATCCCATCGCCGCAGGCGATTTTAAATGGATTTATGCAGGTTACTGGTCACGGAGTGACCAGTAACCAGTAACCAGTTCAGGCGGTCCTCCGTAATCGGACAGACCGCCTGGCTGTGGCATTCCCCGCCGTATTTATTCCCGCTTTAACGGCTGTTTGCCGTATGGGTTACCTGCTGAAAACAGGCTGTAAAAGGAAGGAAATTATTATTCAAATTGCAGCATGAGCGAATCACATACCGCTCTATATCCTATTTCCTGATAAATATGATTTGATGTGGGATTCAATAAATCCGTATATAATACACATCTTTTAAAGCCTTTGTCTAATGCCATCCGGCTGATTTGAGCCACACATGAGGTTGCATAGCCTTTTCCCCGGTAGTAAGGAGGGGTATAGACAAACGCCACACCCACAGCCGTCTGCATTTCCCTTGTATATCTCGCCATAGAAACCGGTATTCCCTTGTCTTCCAGAATATAGAGCTTCTTAGTCGATAGCCGGTATTGATATGGTTCGGCATCCCGGGGAATGGACATTTGCGTTTGTCCGTAAACAGTTGCCGCATGGAATGCTTCCTCCCAAAACGGGAAAAAAGGCATGTCTTTTTCCTCCAGCAGCCGGACGGCACCAAATTGATTTATAGCCGGATTTACCGCCGTCAGTTCATAAATCCGCTGGCTCATAAATGTTTTACAGGTTAATCCCCTGCAGGCGGTATATTTCGCAGCAAAATACTCTGCCAGTTTTTTTTCGGTGGTCACGCCGGGAATTTCATGGTTTTTCAGCCCGTCTATCAAACAGTCCACCGCTTTGGGATCCACGATATTGTCCGTAGCATAAAGCGTAAGATTATGCGGAGGTGTCATCAGCGCGGTAAGCCGTATTCCGTCCGCATCCGAAACCGCTGCCATAAGCCAGTTCACCGGATCCCGCCAGTCTGTTTTATCTTTCCCTTCATGTCCGATAATGATGTTGCCGAGGGGAATCATATTCTGCGCTTCGTGGTGCATGAACACATCATAGGTATCCCTGTAAAACGTATGTACGTCTGTATACAAGTGGAACTGCATTGCTATACCTCCCTCATTACACAAAATAACTCAAATTTCACAGTTGCCCAATGGCCCTTCGTCCGCTATTTGATTATATCATAAATAGCTATACTTTTGTATGTTGAACCGGATTTAACAAGGGTAATTTATACCGTCACGCCAACAGTTCAGACGGCCCTTTGTGTCCTGCGCATCCCCCTCCCCTGCATTTCCCCG
>URMK01000105.1 GCA_900548905.1 uncultured Lachnospiraceae bacterium
AGACACCGCTCTGCCAGCGGGCGGAAGGCCATTTTGCTCCTGCGAAGTTTGAGTTTGTAATTTCATGTAACTGTCCGGCTATGCAAAGCCTGAAATATAAGAAAAAGCGGAGGAGAACCCATGAAAACGCGGAATCTTACCCTCATGACCGATCTCTACGAACTGACGATGATGCAGGGCTATTTTAAAAACATGGACCGTAATGAAACGGTTATATTTGACGCCTTTTACCGGAATAATCCGATGGAATCGGGCTATGCCATCAGCGCAGGGCTGCAGCAGGTGATTGAATATGTGGAAAACCTGCATTTTGACGAGGACGAGCTGACTTATCTGAAAAGCCTTGGCATCTTTGAGGACGCCTTCCTGGAATACCTGAAAAGCTTCCGTTTTTCAGGCAGCATCTATGCCATCCCGGAAGGGAGCGTCATGTTCCCCAGAGAACCCATGATCAAGGTTATCGCTCCCATTATGGAGGCCCAGCTGATTGAAACTGCCATTCTGAATATCATCAACCACCAGAGCCTGATCGCTACCAAGACCTCCCGGGTATGCTACGCCGCCCGCGGTGACGGAATCATGGAGTTCGGGCTGCGCCGCGCCCAGGGTCCGGACGCCGGCATATACGGCGCGAGAGCCGCTATGATCGGCGGCTGTATCGGTACCAGTAATGTGCTGGCCGGACAGCTGTTTGACGTACCGGTAAAAGGGACCCATGCTCACAGCTGGATCATGAGCTTCCCCGATGAATATACGGCCTTCAAGGTTTATGCAGATATGTACCCCGGCGCATGCATCCTGCTTGTGGATACCTATGATACGTTAAAATCAGGCGTACCCAATGCCATCCGCGTCTTTACGGAAATGCGGGAGGCGGGTATCCCCCTCACCTTCTATGGAATCCGCCTGGACAGCGGCGACCTGGCATATCTTTCCAAGAAGGCCCGGAAAATGCTGGATGAGGCAGGTTTCCCGGATGCGGTCATTTCCGCTTCCAATGATCTGGACGAATATCTTATCGACAGCCTGAAAGTACAGGGCTGTAAGGTTACCTCCTGGGGTGTGGGCACCCATATGATCACCTCCAAAAACTGGCCTTCCTTCGGCGGTGTGTACAAACTGGCCGCCATTATGGATGAGAGCGGAAATTTTGTACCGAAAATCAAGCTTTCCGAAAATTCGGAAAAGATCACCAATCCCGGCAACAAGGTGATCCACCGGATTTATGAAAAGGATTCCGGCAAAATAAAGGCCGATCTCATCGCCCTGTCCGACGAGGTATTCAGCGAGGAGGATCCGCTGCTTCTCTTCGATCCGCTGGAGCCCTGGAAAAAGACACTGCTGGAAGCCGGCACCTATACGATGCGCGAGCTTATGGTCCCCGTATTCCTGGATGGGAAATGTGTATACCATTCTCCCAGTGTCATGGAAATCAGGGACTACTGCCAGAAAGAGCTGAATACCCTTTGGGATGAGACCAGACGTCTTGTCAATCCTCATCAGGTATACGTAGACCTTTCCTCCAAGCTGTATAACATCAAAATCCAGCTTCTGGATCAGATGGGCCAGGTACACTGACCGGAGCCCGGAACCGACAAGGAGAATATATGCTTAAAATAATTACCGATTCCGCTTCCGACCTGTCGGAAGAGCTAATTAACCGCTATCAGCTTCACGTCATCCCCACTCCGGTGGTTATTGACGAGGTCGGTTATCTGGACGGAAAAACCATTCATACCAGGGAATTTTATGAAATACTCGATGATACGTCCAGGGATGTGAGAACCTATCACATAAATCCCGCCATGTTTGAAGAAGCCTTCACGCCCTACGCCAAAAACGGGGACAGTATCCTTTACCTCTGCTTCTCCACGGGGATCGCAGGAACCTTCAACGCAGCCAATATTGCCAGGAACAACGTGCTGGAAGAATACCCTTCTTTTGATCTGACCATCATCGATTCCCGCTGTGCCTCTGCAGGTTTCGGCCTTCTGGTGGTCAAGCTCCTCACAATGCTGGAACACGGGGCTTCCAAAGAAACGCTGATAGAAGCAGCCGAATTCTACCGCAGCCATATCCGCCACGTGTTTACGGTCAATACCCTTGCCTATCTCATTAAAGGCGGCAGGCTTTCCAAGTTTAAAGGAAACCTCGCCGAAGCGCTGGATATGAAACCGGTTCTCATCGTGGATGGGATCGGAAGCCTGCAGGTACTCAAAACCGTCCGCGGGCATAAAAAATCGCTGAAAAGCCTGGTTGAATATGCGGAAGAAAACGGAGCCGATCTGGAAAAACAGCTTATTTCCGTCTGCCACGGCGAAGACGAAGAAGCGCTGCATTTTGTTGTGGATATGATAAAGGACAAGCTGCATCCCGCCGGTATCATGGTGTCCGTAGTAGGCTGTGCCATCGGCGCCCATACCGGCAGAGGTATTATAGGCGTATGCTTCCTGGATGCCCCGGAGGATCCCTATCAGGAATATCTTTCATAAATATGTAACAAGAAAAGCCGCCTGCAGCCTGCAGACGGCTTTTCTTATTACATATAAGTATGGCCTGTGAATCGTGCGTCCGTTGTTTCTATCCTTTTCCGTACAAAAACGGCCGCGCCGCATGCACACGAAAGAAGTCAATCAACGGTCCCATAAAGAACGCCGTGACCACCGTCCCCACCCCCACAACCGATCCCAGGGCAAATCCCACAATTACGCAGATTAGATCCGTAGTAATCCGCAGATAGCGGAATTTGCCGAGTTTTCGTTCCGTGAGGATCAAGGATACAGCGTCATAGGTGGATACTCCCAGATCCGCCGTAAAGTACATAGACGATGCAAAGCACAGAATTACCAGGCCTGCTGCAAGCAATGCGATCCGTACCGGCATGGACGGGCTGTCACCTACGATACCCGCAACCACATCATCGGAGAACTGTACCACATATCCCAACAGGAAAATATTTACAAACGTGGATATCCCGATATGATGTTTGTTCAGGAGAAAAATCAGCAGAAGCATCAACAGGTTGATTATCATGTACAGAGTACCGAAATCCATAAACGTCAATTTGTTGCTGATCCCGTTTACAAACACCTGAAAAGGATCCGTGCCGAACCGGGCATTCCGGAACAACCCCACCGCCATCCCGCTGACTGTCACACCTATAAATGCCATCAATATTCTTTTTCTGATTTTGTTATCCTTCATGACGCCCTCACCGCTTTTCCAGCAGTTTTTCCTCCAAATCCCTGCGGTTACGGATCCGGATAGTATGGTCGAAGTCCGTATAATCCGTAAAATACACCGTGGCGGCTCCGGGGGTCTTCGTCTCACTGTCCTCCTTGCCTTCCGTGAAACGATGCTCACCGAAGCCCGGCCCGATCAGCAGGCTGTCCTTTTCATTGTACGCCTCCAGCTCCCGATCTTTTATGACCAGCACCTCGCTGCCGTTCACAGGAAGCATCACATGCTCACTTGCCAAGTATGCAATGCCGGAAAAGGCCAGTTCCACTCTCCAGGGCGCTCCCTGCACACCGTTTGTCACCACCCGTATGTCAATGCCGCCTTCCGCAGGAGCCACATACACATCTATTTCCATATCAGGTCCCAGCTTTTTTCTGCGGCTGCTCTGATCCATCTTCCACCAGTCGCTTGTCTCCGGTTTTTCCTCAAAAGGAAGATAATACCAGCCCCTCATGGTCTGATGGAGATGGGCTGTGCCGTCCGGCAGGATTTCCATCGTTTCCGCCTTAAACGCCCGGTGTTCGCAGAAGCTTCCCGCCACCTTCATCTCCAGTTTGCTTGTCCCGTTATGGAAATAAAGGAAATTGGATTTCTCCCGCATTACCGTATAGCTGTAATTTCCCTTCCTGGCCCGCAGGATGCCGGACTCTTCATAAAAACGGGTGAAATCCGGCTGTTCATAACGCTCCTCATATTCAAAGCAGCGATATTCCGGATGAAGCATCAGATGAATCAGGCATTCCGGAGAGAAAATCTTATTTTCCTCAATAATGTCAAAAATGGTGTTGCACATCCCCAGAAATTCCGGAATTTCATATTTAATGCCCATAGCCAGATACTCTATATAATAACTCAGGGGATATACCAGCCGGTCTTTATCAAAACGGGTGGAATTGGCTGTGAAAATACTCCCGTCCGGTTCCCAGTATGTGAGCATCATATACAGGTTTCGGATGGTATGCTGTTCATATTGGGCATCTCCTCTTGCTTCGGAAAGCATCAGCATGGCATCGTTATTTACACTATTATAATTTCCCGCGGATTTCTCTGCAAATTCTCCGTCGGCATTACAGTCAATCCCTTCTATCAGGTAACTATCGGCGGATTCCGCCAGCTTTTTATCCCCGAAAAGCACACCACATTTCGCCAGTGAGGAAGCAATGGCCCAACGATGGTTGGGGGTATGGAAACCTCCTTCCAGCAGGCCGTACGCACCGTCATGCACAATTTCCCCTATCCGTTTCAGGAAGCTTTCTTCCTCTCCTGTGCGCTCCTGCTTTTTCTGCAGATACTCATACAGCGGGATAAAAAAGCCAATACAGAAAGCTGTATCCGGTGCGGATAAAAAATTACAGGTGACATAATCAAAAAGGCCGTTTTCATGCTGTACACTTCGGATATATGCCAACCCCAGTTCCGCCCGCCAAGCCAGCAACGGATTGCGGTAATAATGGCTGTCCGGATTACAGTACAGCGTAACCATGGGTTCCACGCAGATAATTGTATACTTTGCCTGAACCATCCGATTCGTGTCATAAAATCCTCCGTAACAGGGGCTTTTCTCATCCATTTCCTGCGCCCGCAGACGGCTGAACACCCGTTCCTCGGTATCCTTCAGTATTTTTTTATAATGTTTTTCCATTGTTATACCCCGCCCATTAGTTCAGGCTGTCATAGTATTCCGCCCTGCCGTCCAGTATCTTCTGAAGACCGGCATTTACCAGTTCATTATAGCCGGACTCCCAGGTTGCGTCAAACTGATCTGCAGGAGCTACAATACTTCTGTACACAAATTCAATCATACGGGTCTTCACATCCGCGCCATAGGTCTGTTCATCCTCCGTAATGTAGGAGAATACGGGGAAACGGAACTTTCCTACCTCCTTCACTTTCTGGAAATTCTGATACCATTCAAGGCTTGCCCACTGGGTAGCCTGGTTGTTAAAGGAGGTCTGGGCCAGCACCTCGGGATCATTGGCCCACTCAAAGTTCAGGTTCATGAGACACAGATCATCACAGGTTCCGGGATAGCCTTTTTCATTCTTTTCCGCTTCCGTCGGTTCTACTGCCACACCCAGATCATCTATTTTGTGTTCCGGCGTATAACGGATATTAAGAGCCACCTCCGGATCTGCCATCCAGTTCAGATACTTCATGCAGGCCGCCACCTTTTCATCACTTGCGCTGGAGGGAATCATTACAAACATGGCATAACGATATTCATAAGGCTCTCTGTAGCTTCCATCCGGCAGGTCAAAGCACTGGACGGGTACGAAGGTTTCATGTCCCACCGCATTATTCAATATCTCGAAGCTTGCATGGGGATGATAAGGGTCATCCAGCACGAAGCCCACACTGCCGTTGGAAATAGCTGCCATAAATACATCTTCTGCCGTATCGGTTGGGAAATCTTTGGTAATCAGGCCGTCATTATACCATTGATTCAGCTGCTTCAGGCCTTCCTCGGCTCCGGGAGCCACCGACATATACCATTCATTATAAATGTAAGCTGTACGGTCATCCGGCAGATCCACATAGGAACCCAGGAAATTCAGATACATTTTCTCGGTATCGTTCCGTCCGCTCATAGCCCAGGGAATCGTTGTATCGCCGCCCAGATTATTTTCCTTTGCTGCTGTCAGGTATTCGCCAAGCTCCTCTTTCGTAGCGGGCATTTCCATACCAAGCTCATCCAGCCAGTCTTTTCTGATGTATGCCATGTGACGGGGTTCTTCCGTACCCCTCTGCTTCATCACAGCGTATTTCGCATCGCCCACCATACTGATATCCTGTGCTTCGCCGCAGAAATTTTGGATATTGGAACCATACTGATTATATGTGTCCGTCAGTTCATGGAGGGCACCGCTGCTGGCATAGCTGTAAAACAAGGTCTGGTCATAGGTAAATACGATATCCGGTGCCGTTCCGCCGGACATCATGATATTAAGTTTGTCGTCAGACTCCGAACGGGGAACCGAAACATATTCCACATTGATATTATACAGTTCCTTTACCTGCTCCTGAATCCACTTCGTCAGCGTATTATTCTCCGTTGTGGTTCCGGGGGCCGCATTCCCCCTGTCCCATGCCATCACACGGATCGTTACCTCTTCCCCTTTTTCTGCTGTCTCCGATCCGGCTGAGGCCGTGGCCTGTGCGGCGGTGCCGGCCGTCTGCGCACTTCCTCCGTCTGTCGTGCCGGCTGCTGTGTCTTTTCCGCCGCATCCCGCCGCTGCCAAAGTCATGGCAGAAGCGAGGACAATTGCCAGTGTCTTTTTCAAGATACCTTTTCTCTTCATAACTGTTCCTCCATTTTCTATTTTTTTATTCTATTAATTACATTATCCGGGTTTTTCCGGATATGTTTTACGTAGCAATGCTTACCCTTTTACAGAGCCAATCATTATGCCTTTTGTGAAGAATTTCTGCACAAACGGATATACTACCAGCATCGGAAGCATGGAAATCACAATACTTGCTGCTTTAATGTTCTCCGCTATCAGATTGGTGGTAAGCCCCTCCTCCACAGAGACATTCACCGCCTCCACGAACTGCTTCAGCACCATTTGTACGGTGTAAAGCGATGAGGAATTAATGTAGTACAATACGTCACTGATACCGTTCCACCGGCCCACCGCGTAGAACAGTCCCAGGGTCGCCATGGTGGGATACACCAGCGGAAGCGCCACTCTGGTCAGCGTGGTAAACTGACCGCAGCCGTCTATCTTGGCCGCGTCGTAGATCGCGGAGTCTATTCCGCGGAACGCGTTGCACATAATAATCATGTTGTAAGCGCTCAGCGCCCCGGGTATAATCAAAGCCCATACCGTATCAATCATATGGAAGCTTCTTACATTCAAATATTCGGGGATAATTCCGGGGTTCAGATACATGGTCAGCACGAACAGGGTCATAATGATGCCGCCGCCTCTCAACCCTTTCTTGGAAAGCGGATACGCCGCCAATACAGTCATCAGCAGGTTCACCGCCGTGGAACCCAACATCAGTAAGATAGAATAGCCGAAGGCACGCACGAAGCTTCCGCTCTGTAATGCCCTGGTATAAGCCTCCGTGTTGAAGCCCACCGGGAATATGAATACTCTGCCTGCTGTAATCGCATCCTTGGAACTGAATGATACGGAGACTACGCGCAGGATAGGAACCATGGCTATTACCGTTACCAGAATAAAGAATGCCGTCCAAAAAAACTGGAATAATTTTTCGGTTCTGCTGTTTACTCCGCTGTTCATTATACAATACCCTCCTGTCCCATCTTTTTAATCACCCAATTGGCTGAAAGTACCAGCACCACTCCTACCACGGTCTGGAAAAGCCCCACTGCAGTAGCAAAGTCAAAACGTCCTGCCGCCAGGCCGATGGAGTATACATATGTACTGATTACATTAGAAGCATCCCGTACCATGGTATTGCCCATAAGATAAGGCCTGTCAAAGCTGATAGTCACCAGCTTGCCAATCTGCATAATCAACAGGACGGTAATGGTGGAAGAAATCTGCGGCAGCGTCACATGCCAGATACGCTGCAGACGGGTGGCCCCGTCTATGTAAGCCGCCTCCCCCAGGGAAGCGTCCGTGGCCATCAGGGCCGCCAGATATACGATAAGGGAATAACCCGCCCCCTGCCACACACCGGAAAACCAGTATACAAACCGCCATATCCCTGTTTCGCTCAAAAAGGGGATACTCGATCCGCCCAATGCGTTGACGATATTATTTATCATGCCGGTATTGGCAAACAGCTGGGTGGCAATACCTGAAATAATTACCCAGGACAGGAAATTGGGCAGATACAGAAGTGTCTGCGTCACCTTGCGCACCCCTGCGCTGCGCAGCTCGTTCAGGAAAATTGCCAGGAATATCGGGATGGGAAACCCGAGAATCAAATCCCCCATATTCAATACCAGTGTATTTTTTAAAGCATCCCAGAAATCCTTGGAGGTAAAGGCTTCCTTAAAATGTGTCAGACCTATCCACGGACTGTCCCAGATACCCTGGAAGATATTGAATTTCTTAAAGGCTACAACTACACCAAGCATGGGTTTGTACTTGAATAGAATCATGTAGATGACCGGCACCAGCAGCATGGCATATAACTGCCAGTTATTTCTCAGGTAAAGTTTTCCGTTTGTTTTTTTCCTGCCCGCCCGGGACGGTGTATTTTTCCCTCTCATATGTCCTCCTGTTTTGATGTATACAGTAACTGTTCACTCCCTTTGTGTCCCCTCTTCCATTCAACGAGGAACAAAATAGCCAGCGCCTGTCCATAAGGCATGGGCTTGAGCGGTATTTCTTTGTAGAAGTCCCTGCTCTCCCTTCCCATGGGGGTACCGTAGGATACCTGTCCCAGAACCCCGTCCTCCGATATCAGGGACAGAATCGGATTCAGCGCCCTGTCTGCCGCCGCAAGCCACTTTTCCTCCAGAAGGCCGCTGTGTACTCCCCGCAGGATTCCATAAGCAAAACCGCATGTGGCGCTGGCTTCCTCGTAGGATTCCGGGTCATCCAGCAGCGTGTGCCACATACCGCTGTCCGCCTGACACCCCGACAGGGCTTCCACCTGGCTGCAGAGGGCTTCCTTTAAAATACGCTCCACAGGCTCAGGACAGGATATCATGCTGAGCAGCTCCGGGATCGCAATCGTACTCCAGCAGTTCCCTCTTCCCCAGAAAGCCCCTGCAAAATGGTTCCTTTCCAGAAAAGTCCAGCCATGGTACCAGAAGCCGCTTATCGGATCCTGCAGATATTTCATATGAAGCAGGAACTGATACTGGGCTTCGTTACGGTAATCCTCCCGATCCAGTATTCTTCCCATATTGGCAAGGAAAAGCACGGTCATCACCAATGTGTCATCCCAAAGCTCCTGCTCGTTGACATCATCAGAAGTCATATGCTGTATCCCGCCTTCCATGGTACGGGGCATTCCGTTCATAATCCATTCCGCCGCTTCCCGGCAGGGCTTCATATAATTCTCATCCTTCAGGTATTCCGCCAGATAAGACATAGTCAGGAAAGGAGCCGCCGTATTCACATTACATTGGGGAAAGCCTACCTGCAGCTGCCTGTCATAATACCGGGTAAGCATTTTCAGATATTTTCTTTCCCCTGAGGCCTCAAACAGCTTCCAGATACCGTAAAGCCCTACGCCCTGGGTCCATTCCCAATGCGCATATTTTCGCAGCTCTTCTTCAGACAGATTCTTCTTCCTGCGCATATTTTCCATAAATATGTCATCATCTTCATATAAAATTCCCGTAAAGGCATCAATCAGCTTTTGAAGCTTTTTATCTATTTCCTGTAACATTCCTTTATCTCCCCGTCTGTAACTATATTTTCATCTTATTCCTTGCTTTTTGGCATTTGATACGCTATAATATAATTGTGAAAAAATATGCAATTTTCAGTAAATATGGAAAGAAGGTATCATATCCATGCCTCAGACAATAGAATATAAGGAAAAGCATTTTATAATTGTCAACGATATTAAAAATTCTTTATTTTATTTTTTTGATTTTGATATCCGTTCCACGGAAAAAAACATGGAATTCGAGCATCTTCATTCCTATTATGAAATTCATATCCTGCTAAGCCCCATGGCCACACATTTTATTGAAGGTATTCCCTACCGCATCCGGACCAATGATTTCGTGCTGCTGGAGCCGTCCCGCCTGCATAAGTCCTTTTATCCCAGTGAGACTCCCTCCAAGAGGCTGGTGATCACCTTTATGTACCGTGATGACGGCTACGGTTTCAAGGAGACCTATGAAAAGCTTCTGATACCATTTCATGAAACTGTGCCCATCTTCCGTTTCCCTGAAGCCCAGCAGAAAGTACTGGTACAGATTCTGAATGAAATTGTGGCGCTGTCCCATCAGGCCGGCACCCAGGAAATGACCGGCGCTTATGAACTCATGATACACAGCCTGTTCACCCAGTTCCTGTATTACCTGAAGGATTTCCATGACTTTAACATCTATGAGACAGAAAATCCGCAGGACCGGCTGTCTGAGCGGATTTATACCGTAGCCAATTATATCCATACTCATTACATGGACAACCTCACCCTGGAGGAACTGGCGAAAAATATCTATATGGATCCTTTTTACCTGTCCCACCAGTTCAGGGGAGTTACCGGCTATACGGTCACCCAATATATTCATCTGGTACGGATCCGTAATTGTCAGTTCCTGCTGCTGAATACGGAAGATAAGATTTCGGATATCTCCGCCGCCTGCGGATTTACCAGTTTCTCTCAATTCAACCGCGTCTTCCATAAATTCTGCAATGAATCTCCTTCCGAATATCGGAAAAGTCAGTCAACCAACCGGCTTCTTGCGGAACGGCCTAAGTCCTTACGGCACTAATCGTATCATTCATTGTATTAAGTATAGTAAATTCAAATAGCATAGTCTATGTATTAATTGTCTTTTACAGAGCAAAAACATTGCATATTTTGCGTTGGATTAGTAATAGCCATATTGGTAAAGTCGGAAGCCGCTACAAAAAAGAGCCACTTGCATTCCCTGCTTTCCGCATTCCAGGGGAGACTCATACTGTAATCATAATATCCTTTACCCCGGGTTTCCTCCCGTTGCGTAAGAACTATTTTTCTCTCATACCCGCCGCTGCCGTAAATAGATAACTGCTTCAGGGGCAGATTTCCCAGAATTGTCAGTTCCATCCCTTCCTTCCGGGGGGTCGCGTACAATATCGGGCCGTTGGTCAGGAAGCTCCGGCCATTGCGCAGTGCATCCAGCACTTTTTCTGAATCCGGACGCCCCTCCAGTTTTACATAGGTCCGCACGCCGCCGCTTGTAAGATTGGACTCCGCCCATTTTTCCAGGCGTGGCAGCAGACGGGTATGCAGCAGATCCAGGCAGTCCGGTTGTGCTCCATAGACTTCCTCCAGCCGTCTCCGTATTTCCTTCTGCTCTTTCAGTACGCTGTCAATCCACATCAGCTCCCCAAACAATTCATGATAATCATTCGCGCGTATATTGTGGGTATCGCTTCCCGTGACCGCCGGAATATACCTGCCCTGTTCCAGCAGTTCCCGCCACAGCTGCGCTGCGTCGGCATTAACGGTGCCGTAATACATGGGATGGGAGCCATTCCATATTTCCATAGTCTGAAATATGTCCAGCATATCATAAAAGGCTGGGTTGAATGAAGTGGAAACACTGTAATCCCGGGGATGATTCAACTGAGGAATGCCTCCTTCCCCACGGATTTCCGAAGCAATCCGCCTGAACTCCGAACGCAGGGCCTCCTCTGTACGTTCCTCCCCGGGTACATGGTAGATGACATCTTTCTCAACGCCGAGAGACAATACATGACCGTTGGAAGTGGATATCTCCTTGGACACAACCGGCAGGAAATCTTCTTTTTCCTGTGCCCTCCATGCGTCGTGATTCAAGGTATTATGGTGATCGCTGAGAGCGCCGAAGGCCAATCCCATAGCGCGCATGGAACAGCTCACCTCCTCCGGCGTCTCGCATACATCATCGTCCCCGCCGTAAACCGGGCTGCTGTAAATACTGTGATGATGCAAGTCTCCCGCATAATACCCTTTTTCCCCCAGATTCACAAATCGCTCAAACGAATAGCTTTTCCGTATGCCTGTCTCCGTTATCCTTATTTCCTCTGTAATGATGATATATTCACTGCCTTTAGAGATTTCCATCATATACGTGCCTATGGGAAGGCTCTTTTGCAGGATTCCGTCTTCACCGGTCATTTCCCGTATCATATCAATCCGGCCGTTGACCTTATGGAAGGTCCCTGCGGATTCCCCTGCCCGGAGAGGGAACAGCTTCACCTGGGCAGGTGTGGGCAGTCCCTTCTCATCTGCAACCGTTACATGAAGGGTTCCTATGCGCCTCTCCTGCATCTCTTTCCCGGGATATATAATCCCCCGCTCTTCCAAAAGGTTCCGCGCCTGCCGGATCATTCTCCACAGCTGCTTTGCATCGCAGCCGGGCTTTTCTCCCTGTGCTTTGAGAATACTGATTCCAATGGATAAAAATTTCTCTGGTTTTGACATGTATTTTTCCTCACTCACATAAAGTACATTGCCGCTGCAATAAAATATACCGCCGAATAATACAGCGTAAGAAGCACCGCACTCAAAACCCGGGACTGCGTTTCATGCAGAATCCGGAACCCCAGGATATTGTCTGAAATATAAAAACAGATCCCGCCTGCCGCCGTCAGCATTCCTGCCGTACCGCCCATTTCCCGGGCCACAGCCAGGGCCATCGCAGTCATAAAGGATAAAAGAGCGCCGTATCCCACCATATAAACGGCCTGTTTACCGAAATGGTACAGAAACCTCCCGTGAAGCAGAAGCATAAAAGCAAGCAGCAACACAAACAACAGGGCTGTTGTGATCCTTACCGGCACCAGATGAATATAAGCCGCCAGAAAACAAACATGCCCCATTCCAAAAGCTGCCACCCCCGCCAGGAAAACCAGCTCCAGCAGCACGTCCGCGGCCATACAGAAAAAGGCGCCTGCGAAGATCCAAAGGGCAACGCAGCGTAATTGTCCATCTGCGCCTAATACATAGAATAATGCCGCCAGAACAGGCATAAAAGTTGCCAGCGCTTTAAAAACAAGTCCCCCTTTTCCCTTTTTCTCCTTATTCCGGAAGTAATATTGTCCAAACACAGCCGTAAGCACCGCCGCAGTCAGGAGTATTATATTTTTCTGGAGAACCACAGGCAGCTCCCTCTCTTTCCGGGCGGTACTTCACTTTCCAAACCGCCTCCATTTTCCCATCATAACTCATGTCACCCAAGATTTCCAGCGCAGACTCTTCGAACATTACTGTTCACGCCCCTGTGCCGCTGCCCTGTGGCTTTGCCTGCCCGTTTTCCCATCCCGGCTTTTCCCGGGGGCGGCGG
>URMK01000106.1 GCA_900548905.1 uncultured Lachnospiraceae bacterium
ATTGGGAAAAGAGGTGATGGAGAATGGAAGTCATACTGGTGCTGCTTATTGTTGCTGCACTGAATGGGGCAGTTGCCTACATGGATGCCATGCTACAGGATTTAATTCCGATGACCTTATATGCAGACCGATATATGACTGCGGTAAGCGGTACCAATATTGTAGAGGTGTTATTTGACATCGTTTTGGGTTTTGGTGTATCTTTAATAATTTTAAAGTTCCTGAAAAAAGGCTTTTCCTGCTATGTCTTGTGGACGGACGGGGATCCGGATACGGATCCTACGGCCTTGATTCTGCGGTTCATAGAAGCCATGGTGGTTGCGGTCAGTTTTCCAGTCATGTATGGATGGATAGCACAGATAACAGAGGAACTTACCGGTCAAATTCTGTCCGCAGTAGGAGGTTCATCGGATTATAATTGGCAGGCCTGGGCAAACGGATTTGCCTCTCTGGGGATAACCACAGCCGTTTTTGGCCTCATTTTTGTCATTTGTTATTTCATGCTTTATTTCCAATTCTTAATGCGCGGCCTGGAAATATTGATTCTGCGAATCGGCATGCCTATGGCATGTGTGGGACTGCTGGATAATGATAAAGGTGTTTTTAAGCAGTATATGAACAAGTTCTGGCAGAGCACGCTTGCTGTACTCATTCAAATCTGTCTTTGTAAGCTCGGTGTGGGCATGATGATGAACATAGGGGTTAACATGAACCTGTTCTGGGGGCTGGCCTGTATGGTCCTTGCGATTAAAACACCGTCATTCCTGCGGGAATTCCTGCTGACGACCGGCGGAGGCGGGGGAGTCATCAACAATGTTTACCACTCCGTACGGCTTGCCGGCATGGTACGGAACATCGCAAAATAGGAAAGGGGCAGAGGCTGGTTGGTTACATTGGAAGAGATATCAGTTGCGGTGATAGCGCTAATACGCCTGGGGGCAGTAGGGAGGTTTGCTTACTGTATGGTCAGGCTTCAGAGTGCGCAGGAAGAAGCATCACAATATAAAAAACGGCTGATAAATGTAGTCGTTTTTTATATCCTCGCAGAGAGCATATGGCAGATCAAGGATATCGTGATGTTTTATTATGGATAGGAGAGATATGGAATCAGAAGGAATTATGCTCTACATTCCCAGTGGTGTAAAAACCGGGAATGAAATTTTTGACGGATTTGGAAAAAGGGAGCTGCTGCAGAGTTTGGCAGGCTCCCTTTTTGGTGGGTTGATTGCTGGTGTAATCTGGCTGGCGTCACATCACATCGCATTTACAGTGGTAGCCGTGTTGAGCGGTATTTTCGGATCGGTGATGATGTGCACAAAGGATCAATATAACCAGAGCGTGGTGGATCAAATCGGAAATATGATCCGGTTTGCCAGGGAACAGCAGATTTATCCGTATCGTGCGTTGGATGAATGGCAGGAAATGCGGTAACTGTAAATATTGTTTATGAAATGAGAAAGAGGATTCAGGAGGAATATGGATTGGGTAGTAAAGATGGCACCGTATTATCAATGCATTATGACAGCGGCGCTGATGGGGCTGTTGATGCAGATGATATTGAAGAAACAACTGGGACAGGCAAAGCTTAAGTATATAGCATTCATGGCTGTGGGAATCGCTGTAGTATACCTTGCCCGATTCGGACCGACATGGAAAGCATATGGGAGCATCCTTATTGGGATGCTCCTGCTTTATGCAGCTGTTTATGATTATGAAACACATCTGGTGCCGGATTATGTCCATATATTATTGCTTTTAGCAGGAGTTCTCCGCAGCCGCCCTATTCCAGGACTGATAGGAATGTTGCTTGTACCGTTTCCTTTTTTTATCGCTGCCCTGTTAAAAGAAGACAGCATAGGCGGCGCGGATATCAAGCTGATGGGGGCCTGTGGTTACCTTCTTGGATTGCGGCTTGGATATGCAGCCCTGCTTATGGGGCTGTCCCTTACTGTTCTGATACGAAATGCAAGGCATAAACCCAGAAAGGAACCGTTTGCACTTGTGCCTTATTTAACCGTTGGATGCTTAGTTATGATGTTAGGAGGCCATACATGAAGAAGATTTTCAAAAACCGTATTATCTTAGGATTGCTTTGTATTATTGTATCTCTGCTTATCTGCTTTGGATTGACACCATTATTTAATGATGCGCTGAAGGCAAAGGTAACGTTGGTCCGTGTCAGCTCTGAAATCCGAAAAGGGGAGCAGATCACTGCACATATGGTTACAGAGGCGGAGGTTGGCGGATACAACCTGCCGCCGGATGTAGTATACCGAAAAGAGGATGTACTTGGCAAATATGCAAATGCAGATCTGTATAAGGGAGATAATATCCTGCAAAGCAAGTTATCGGATACACCGATGCTGAAAAATGCATATCTCAGCAAGCTGAATGGGGAAAACAGGGCTATCTCCGTAACCATAAAGTCCTTTGCCGCCGGACTTTCCGGGAAACTGGAAGCAGGAGATATTGTTTCTCTGATAGCTTCGGACGTAGGGGAACTGCGGGAAACACTTGTGCCGCCGGAATTGCAGTATGTGGAGATCATAGCCACAACCGCCAGTACAGGTGTGGATAACGATGTACAGGAAAATGTGGAGGGGGAGGAAAAAGAACTTCCTGCCACCATTACCGTTTTGGCGTCTCCGGAACAGGCCAGGCTTTTAGCGGAGTTGGAACAGACGGGAAAGCTCCATGCTGCATTAGTCTATCGGGGGGACAGCAGCCAGGCTGAAAAATTCCTGGATGAACAGGAAAAGTTATTAAAGGAGATGTATGCGGATGAGGAGGAGACAGATGTTTCTGAAGAAGAAAACCAGGAAACAGTTCCGCATGATGGTTATGAGGAAGAAATAGAAGAAACGGTGATAACGGAGGATGAGGAAGGAGAATAAGGATGCAGGAAACCATGTTGGCGATAGCCGGCAGCCCGGGCAGTGGCAAGACTACGCTGGGAACAAAGCTGGCTATGGAAATAGCAAGAAGTAAAAAAAATGTGCTGCTGATTTTCTGTGATCCCTTTACCCCGCCGATCCCGTTTCTCCTGCCTGCAGAAACCAGCCATAAGATATCCCTGGGGAGCCTGCTTACGGCTCCTGCCATGTCCCAGCAATTGATCCTGGATGCCTGCGTTACGGTGAAGCAGTCAAAGCATGTCAGCTTTCTGGGATACCGGCTGGGGGAAAATCTGCTGTCCTTCCCGCAGATTACCAAGGATAAGGCTGTGGATTTACTGGTATGCGCGAGGCATCTGGCGGATTATGTGATTGTGGATTGTGCGGGATGCTTTGAAGCGGACATGTTTTCTATGGCATCCCTGGACATGGCAGATCACATCCTCTGGCTGGAAACTGCCGATTTAAAAGGGATTTCTTTCTACCACTCCCACAAAAACCTGATCCAACAGGCAGAAATCAGGAATAAGGGACTATGGGCAATTGGAAACTGCCGTCCGGGACAGGAGTGTGAGGCTGTGGGACAGCAGTATGGCGGTATTTCTTATACATTTGAATATGTATCGGAAATTCTGTGGCAGTCCGATGAGGTTTCCTTATTAGAAAGACTTCATACAAAAGAAGCGCTTCCCTATCAATGGGAAATGCAGAAGCTGATACGGCAGATATTCGGACTTGGTATTACAGAGGAACGGAGTATGGAAAAAACAGAGGAAATAAAAAGAAAAGCCCCTATAGAAAAGGAAAGGAAGAAAGCCGGATTTCGGTTTCCTTCCTTTCAGCATAAGGGAGAATTTTGAGAGTCGTATACATAGAACGAAAGGAAGCCAATGCTTTTGTAGAATGCCATCACAGGTGGCTATTGTAGGTCGGCCTGTAGCCAGGAATGTAGATCACATTCATACCGTTAAAGTATTGCGTTTATGTACCGACGGTACTCCCAATGTGGCAGCTGGGATTGTAAGGCCAGAAAAAGGCAGGGAGGAAAGGTACCTGAATGCCCGAAAAAACTCTATGATTTTGTTCTGTAAAATACAGATCAGAGCAACTAACTGTTTCTATAAGTACTGTCTATTGTTCGTGTCCTTCTTATATGATAGTATTGATAATATGAAGTGATTGAAATAAAGGCTGTATTCTAATAACAGTTTAACGGAGGAAAAATGAGTAAAGAATTATCAGAGATGACGCTGGAAGAGTTATGGAAGTTATTCCCTATTCAATTAACGAAACATAATAAAATATGGGATGATTACTATGACGAGATGCAATCTATTTTAACGGATACTCTTACTATTTTCTCAAATGTACGTATCAGTCATATCGGCAGTACGGCAATAGATGGAATATGGGCAAAACCGATTATTGATGTGCTGATAGAAATAGATAAAAGTAAAGATATAAAGGAAGCGGCTATGCGGATAGAACAGAAGGGTTTCATATGTATGAGTACGGAGCAGAACCGTATTTCCTTTAACAGTGGATATACTAAAAATGGTTTTGCGGACAAAATATATCATTTGCATCTTCGTTACTTTGGGGATAACGATGAATTATACTTTAGAGACTACTTAAATGAGTTCCCTGAAATAGCAAAGGCTTATGAGCATTTGAAGTTAGATTTATGGAAACGGTATGAATATAATCGTGATGGTTATACAGCGGCGAAGACTGAATTTATCGTTCAGTACACCAAGGAAGCAAAAGAAAGATATGGGGGCAAGTATTGTTAATCTAAGACTAACAAACTTACGTTCGAATGTATGGGAGGAAATACCTTATGAGATTACAAGGAGAAAACATTTATCTAAAAATGCTTGAGCGCAAAGATTGTAAGTCCTTATGGAATGATTATGAAATTTGATTTCAATAATCCGGCAGAAGAGTTTAACATAGGGCATTCTGATGAGAAAGCAGATGAATGGTTTGATGAAATTCAAAAGCTGCAGGGAAATACAAATGTAAGACTTGGTATTTTCCTTATGGATGATATCGTGATTGGGGATATCGCATTACAGGATATTGACCGGATTAACAGAAATTGTTCTATTGGTATGGGAATTGCTAAGATTACCAACCGTTCCAAAGGATACGGAGGGCAGGCAGTAAAATTGATGCTTGATTATGGATTTACTTATTTGGGCGTGGAGCGCATATATGCGAATACCTTGGATAATAACATGGGGGCACAGAGACTGCTTGAAAAAAATGGATTATGCTTAGAAGGAATAGAACGAAAAGCAAAGTATCTTAACGGAAAGATGCATGATAGAATGCATTATGCTATTTTAAAAGAAGAATATTTACAAATTGCTTTACAGTAAACACTACTAGAAAAAAGATTCTTATGTAGTTGGGCGGTTACTTAATAGTGACTGCCTTTTTTGCGCTGTTTTTTGTTATTTTAGTCTAAATGGAGTATCGAAGGAGGTAACGATGTGCAGGAAACAATAAATATACGTGACACAATAATGCTATTTGATAAAAAGATAGATTACCGGCCCTTCCCGGAGGTTTTAAAGGCTGTGCAGGAATTTATTTCAAAAAATTATGCATCCATCCTGTTGGATAAACCGGAAGAAAACAGGGAACTTGTCAAGACGTATATCGCACGGTTCCTGGAAAACAAGAATATCGGAGTGGAAGGAATGGAGCAGGAACAATTATGTGAACTGCTCTACGGTGAAATGACAGGATTTTCCTTTCTGACGAAATATCTTTATCGGGATGACGTGGAAGAGATCAATCTCAATCAATGGAAGGATGTGAAGATAACCTACAGCAACGGGGAGATTCTGCCGGCAGAAGAACATTTTAACAGTCCGGGGCATGCTGTTGACGTTATCCGACGCCTTCTCCATAAATCCGGAATGATTTTTGACAGTGCACAGACGGTGGTGGTTGGGCACCTAAATAATAAAATCAGAATCACCGTAATGGGGGATGGGGTTATCGATGCGGAGAAAGGGCTTGCCGCTTCGATTCGTATTGTTAATCCCAGAAAGCTATCGAAAGAGGAGTTTATCCAGTCCGGTACAGCTACGGAAGAAATGCTAGATCTTTTGTCGATCTGCTATAACCATGGTGTGTCCCTGTGCATATCCGGCGCCACCTTTTCCGGAAAAACGACTCTTATGAGCTGGATTCTGGGACAGGTGCCTTATCATAAAAGGATCGTTACGATTGAGCAGGGCTGCCGGGAATTCGATCTGACTAAGGAAGGGGAGGATGGAAGTATCCTGAATAATGTAGTACATCTGGTTACCCGGTTTTCGGAGGACCCCAAACAAAACATAGATATGGTAAAACTTCTGGAGACAGCCCTGACAATAAACCCTGATTGCATCTCCATTGCGGAAATGAAAGGAAATGAGAGCATGCAGGCCATTAATGCGGCGAATACAGGGCATTCCATGATTACTACTATTCATGCGAACTCCTGCTCAGATACCTATTCCCGAATGGTTACGCTTTGTAAACAGGAGCAGCCGGGGATGGATGATGATACCCTGCTTGATCTTGCAGTCAAAGCATTCCCAATCATTGTCTTCGCCAAACGGTTAGAGGACAAATCCAGGAGAATTATGGAAATCACAGAATGTACCAGGGGGCTTCATGGAAAGCCGCAGTTGCAGACTCTGTACCGGTACCATATCGAAGAAACAAAATATGAAAATGGAAAACCTGTCATCACCGGGGAATATCAGAAAATAGCAAATCCCTCCGATAGTCTGCTGAAACTTCTGCGGGAAAATGGGCTTACCATGAAACAACAGGAAATGCTTCTGCGGGAAGAATAAGGAGGACAGTATGCTTTTATTACTTATTATATCGTTTTTGTTTGCGGCGGGCGGCAGCTTGTTACTGTTGGATTTATCCCCTTTTTCCTTTTGGGAAGGGCTGGCTGGACTTAAGCCGAAGGATACCAGCCTGAAAAAGCAAATACGGAATAACCAGAGAAAGAAGGCACCAAAGGGGATAAAAAGAATGTTTCTTGAGGTGAAAGAAATCCTGCGGCTGACAGGGAAAAACAGCCAGTTTACAGCAATCTGCATCCTGTCGATACTGCTGTTCATTCTTGGCCTTTTACTTGCAGCTGCCATAAAGAATATCTTCCTGGTTCCGGTGCTGTCGGCAGGAATGGCTTTTCTTCCCTTCTGTTATATTCTTTTTACGGCAAACAGATACAAAAAACAGATGCATGTGGAATTGGAAACGGCGCTATCCATGATTTCCACAAGTTATTTAAGGAACCGGAATACTTTTATCCGGGCGGTGAAAGAGAATGTCCCTTACCTGAACCCGCCTGTGTCAGAACTTTTCCGTGATTTTTTACTGCAGGTGCAGTTGATTAATTCCAACATGGAGGAAGCACTGGAGCATTTAAAAGCCGGATTGGACAACGATGTATTCCGGGAATGGGTGGATGCGGTAGAAGCATGCCAGGAGGACCATAACCTGAAATCCACCCTTCCTCCCATCGCAGGAAAGCTGTCCGATATGCGGGTGGTATCGGCTGAGTTGGATTTACTGCTGTACGAACCGTTAAAGGAATATATTACTATGCTTCTGCTGTTGGCAGGCAGCATTCCCCTACTGTATTTTTTAAACAAGGACTGGTACAGTACTCTCATGTATACAACTTTTGGTAAAATTCTGCTTGCCATCTGCGGAACCGTTATCTTTGTGTCACTGGGGGCAGTGTCCCGGCATATCAGGCCAATTGAATATAAGAGGTGATTCGATGCATATCATGATACTTATTACGTTCGGTATTTTTTTCACCATGGGGATATACTTCCTTCTGGCGGCAGCCCTGCGTATCCCCACATACCGGACAAGCAAATCAATTTTGAAAATGGGAAAAGCCCAAAAAAAACAGGTGAAAAGCGCGGATGCTTTTTTACTGGAACTGGCAGCCAAACTATCTCATTTTGTATATTTGAGTGATTTTAGAAAGCGTAAGCTGGCGGCAACCCTTCAAAGCGCTGAAATAGCAATGACGCCGGAAACGTATGTCGCACAGGTTTGGATTAAGGCAGGCATGTTCCTCTTTTGGATAATTCCCTGCCTTTTTTGCATCCCTATCCTTGCGCCTGCCTTCCTCATAATCGGGCTTGGTATTTACTTTAATGAGATGGGAAGTGCAGAAAATAAAGTTAAGAAACGCAGGGAAGAAATAGAATTTGAACTGCCGCGCTTTGTGGCAACGATTACCCAGGAATTAATAGCCAGCAGGGATATCCTGTCCATGCTGGAGACCTATGAAAAGAATGCCGGTGACACATGGAAATCCGAACTGATAATAACAACGGCAGATATGCGGACGGGCAACTACGAAGCGGCGCTGCTGCGTTTGGAAGCAAGGGTTTCCAGCGCCATGTTAAGTGATATTGTGCGGGGGCTGATTGGCTGCATCAGAGGTGACGATGGCGTGGCCTATTTCCGCCTTCTTTCCCATGACATGAAGCAGATAGAAATCCAACGCCTGAAAAAGCTGGCAAAGGAACGACCTCCCAAAATTAGGCGCTATTCCTTCCTGATGCTGGCCTGTATGCTGCTTGTGTATCTGGGAGTAATGGGGTATCAGATCCTGCAGTCCATGGCGGAACTATTCTGATGGGAGGAATGGAATGAAGAAGATAAGAGATGCACGGGGGGAAGGTTATCTGGATGTTGCCATCGGCGTGTTTTGTATCATGCTTGTTGTGGCCCTGGCAGTCACCCTGTTTCCTGTTTTCCTGAAAAAACAACAGCTGGATACCTTTGCGGATGAAATTGTCCGGCAGGCGGAGATAATTGGAAGCACAGATGTGGGAGCCAGAATCGCGCAGCTGAAAGAAGAAACGGGGCTTGACCCGGATATCCATTGGGAGTGTGATTACTATAGTGGAAGCAGGGTGCAGCTTAATGGAGACATCACGGTCACACTTACTGATCGCGTGGATATCGGTTTTTTTGTATTCGGCTCCTTTCCAATAGAACTAAAAGCCAAGGCAACAGGAAAAAGTGAAGTATATTATAAATAAAGGAAGGGGGATTTTCATTGAATAAAAAGGCGGGGAAGCTTCTGAGGGACAGGCGGGCGATGTCAACACCCTTAACTGTGGCGTTGGTTCTCGGCCTCCTGGTGTTCCTTTGTGTATTTGCTGAGTTTTTCCGGTTGTCCATTATAGCAGGCGGTGTCAGGAATGCCCTGCAGAGTGCGTCGGTATCAGTAGCGACAACGAATTATGATGAAGTATACGATGGACTGCGGGAGGGCTATAGCGGCGGATACTACTATGAAGAGGATAGGGGATGGGCGGAATATATGGACAGCGGTGACGTCTATGGGCAGCTGGGGCTTCTTCTGGGACTTGACGACAGAGAAGATTATCTGGTGAAATGGCTGGATAAGGGATATGAATACCGGATATCGGAATTGAAGATATCGCTGAAAAATGCTTCCTTTGCCCCAGGAGGGACCAATGATAATTTTGCAGCGGATATCAGTGTGAAGCTGGAAGTGCCGCTGTCTTTTGGCTGGGACTTTCTGCCGCCATTATCCATGCAGGTAAGGACGAAGGCAACGTATATGCCAAAATTTTAAATTACAACAGTTGATCTGGACGAAAGGAGAAAAAGAAGGTATCATGAAAGTGGATAAAAAACAGGATGGCATCTGCCTCACAGTACAACATTTTGAAAGTGGGGTAAATGTATGAAAGAAAAAATGAAGAAAAGACTGATAATTGTTGGGTTAGCTGCAGCCGCTGTTTGTCTGTCTGTCGGACTGGGCTTGTTTTTATATACGAAAAACGGCAATGCAATGCCTGCTGTGGCTACAGGAAAAACGGATATCACGGAAGAAGTAGTGGTTCCCAAAATCACGCTTCCGGAAAAAGAGACAGAAGAAGCAGAGAGCATGTCGGAAGCTGCAGCAGAAGAAGAAAGTGACGGAATCCAGGATGAGAGCACTTCGGGATCGGAAGTAACCGGGAGCACCACAGCGACACAGAAACCTTCTGCAGGTAAGCCGAAAACACCGGAAGAGGTAATCCTGCCGGAGGAGCCGCCGGAACTTAAAAATCCGGAAGCAGAAATAACCCCGGAGGAAACGCCTGAATATGTGGAGCCGGTGACTGAGGAAACGCCGAAGGACGGAGAGAGAAGGGATGATGGGGCTATTTATGTTCCGGGATTTGGATACATTAAGGGTTCAGGGGAACCCAATCAGTCTATCGATACTGATAATGGAATGCACAATGGAAATATGGTAGGAGAGATGTAATAAGTTACGATTCACTTGTAAATATATGTAAGTAGAGGAAGCATGGGAGACTATGCTTCCTTTTTTTATGCATAAAGACAAGAAAACAGTAGGAGGTAATTATGAAAACAGAACAGCAAAAAACTGTCAGGAAGCTATTAGTAGGGATAGTATTGTTTCTTTTATTTATTGCAATCATTCTGGGAGCATTGTGTTTTTATAAGCACTATCGTAATGAGAATTCTAATATGCCAGAACAGATAACAAGAGAACTGGAAAATATGGATTTTAATTTTTTAAAGAGGAATGATCCTAAAATAAGAACAGTTGCCGATGTTGCAGTTCCTATCATAGAAAAACTTGTTAAAGAAACCAATAATAAAGAAGAGATGACCGCTATATTAGAAGATTCACTTTTTAACTGCGGCTTGAGCTTTACTCAGGAAGAAGCAGCCGTACTGGCAGAATGGCTTGTTGAATTCTATATAACGAATTGTATGGAAAACAGCGATTCTTCCCTTACGGGAATGAATGATGCAGAATATAAAAATATTTTAGTAAATGAAATGCACCAGGATTTGAACAGTATCTACGAGTATCTTTCCAAGTTAGATGAAACAGTAATTAATAACAAAAAAGAGATTGTCAATTTGACTGCAGGACAAACGGGAAGTTTTGAAAGCGTAAATGTTTATTTGGAATCACTTAATAGTACCATAAAAAATCTGCAGAAACAGTTTACTGCATATGAAAAGGAGTATCAAGATACACAAAATACCACTACATCAGAGTTTAGCAGTATTACTCTTCAGTTGGATAATATATCTGAAAGTATTGTGAATACGCAGTCAGAGATAATAGCAAATATTCAAAATATGGATGAAATTAATGCAGCAAGATATGACTCCTTAAATGGTACAATAAATAATTTTTCCTCTTCCTTCAGGAAAGATTTAGAGTCTGTCAATAAGAATATCAGTAAACTAATATCAGACATTCAGAACAAAACTACAGAACAGAATAAGGAGCTTACAGAAAAGCTTACGGAAACACATGAGGAATTACTGCAGGTCATAGATACCATGGACCAGAAATGGACATTTGCATTAGCGCTGATCAAAGAGAAGCTGACTGCTGAGATAGAAGAATCTCATGGAGCACTCAGCGGCCAGCTGAGTGATACCCAAAAAAGACTGTTAGAAGAAGCTACGAGTAATAAGGTTGGAATATTAAGTCAGATAAGTGGTTCGGAGAAAACGTTGACTCAGGGAATTGATTCCGGGGTCAGCCTGCTTTTGACTAATCTTGACATTGTGCATGAAGATATATCACTGACACAAAGTGAGATTAAAAATATCTTAAGAGATATGGATGCAGCTGATGAAGAAAAAATGACGGATATTATCAGCCGTTTTGCAGGAGTAAATAATAAACTGGTAGATATTAATTCTGCTATGGAGACTGCACATAATGATATCAAAGGTTTAATCTCTTCTCTTCAGACCTCCACAGAAAAAAATCAGGAGAAGCTGCTGGAGGCGCTTACTGTTATAGATTCCTCTTTTTCATCACAGAACCGTGTGAATTTCGAGTCATTGGTAAAT
>URMK01000107.1 GCA_900548905.1 uncultured Lachnospiraceae bacterium
GGATAAGCCGGGAGGGAAAAAGGCCGGGCAAATCCACAGGGCGGCAGCACAAGGGGCTGTGAACAGGAACAAAGTTATACCAATACGGAGGGGCGCGTGTTCCAAAAAGGCCCGCCCGGTTATCATACACCGGACGGACCTTTTTTTATTTCTGCTTTCCTTGTTTCTGTTAGGGAAGCTAATCCCGTGAACTTATTAACTAATAGTAACCGTCACCTTCCGGGTGCTTCCGGAAACAGCTATGGAAACGGTATTTTCCCCGGCATCTGCAAGGATTTCCCCGCCTTCCGCCTTACTTTCCCCGCTGATGCCGTGAAGCACCAGGGTGAGGCCGTCCATGTCCGCATCCGCTGCAAAGGTAATGGTATCCCCGCTTCTGCCTGCGGTTACCACGGTCACCGTGTTTCCTTTCTGATCCACCAGACGGCAGCTGCAGGAAGCGCCTTCCGCCAGTTCATACAGATGCAGGGCGGCGCCTTCCCTGTAGTCATAATCCGGTCTGTCGTTTACACTGCCGAGGGCAAGAAGGGTATTTTCCCTGACATAGAGCGGCAGGGAAAAATAATCATATTCGCCTTCATAGTAACGGCCTCCGGTTTTTACCTCACCAGTGAAATAATCCGTCCATCTGCCTTCCGGAAGATAATACTGCGCTTTTTTATCCGCACGGAGCACGGGGGCTGCCAGAATGGCATCGCCCAGCATATACTGGGTTTCCAGATAGGCTGCTGCCGGATCGGCGGGGAATTCAAATACCATGGGACGCATCATAGGGGTTCCTTCTTCATGGGCCTCCACAGCCTTGGCGTACAGATAAGGCATCATGGTGCATTTCAGCCTGGAGAAGAAACGGACTACATCGCTCGCTTCGTCGTCAAATAACCACGGCACTCTGTAGCTTCCGGATCCATGCAGTCTGCTGTGGGAGGAAAGCAGTCCGAAGGCCGCCCATCTCTTGTATAAATCCGGGCTGGCGGTGCTTTCAAAACCGGATATGTCATGGCTCCAGAAAGAGAAGCCGGACATGGAGAAGGAAAGTCCTCCCCGGATGGTTTCCGCCATGGAAGGGTAATTTGCGGAACAGTCACCGCCCCAATGTACCGGGAACTGCTGTCCGCCTGCAGCCGCGCTTCTTGCAAAAAGGACGGCTTCCCCTTCTCCCTTCACTTCCTTCAGCAGATTGAACACACACTGGTTGTACAGATATGTGTAATAGTTGTGCATGCTTCCCTGATCGCTTCCGTCAAACCATTCCACATCCACAGGGATTCTTTCACCGAAGTCGGTCTTAAAGCAGTCAACCCCCATATCCAGAAGGGTTTTCAGCTTGTCGGCATACCATTTGCAGGCAGCGGGATTCGTGAAATCCACCAGGCCCATTCCGGCCTGCCAGTTGTCGGTTTGCCATACGCCTCTGCCGTCGGCCCTCTTTACCAGATAGCCGCTTTCGGCCCCTTCTTTAAAGAAAGGGGTTCCCTGGGCGATATAAGGATTGATCCAGACACAGATCTTCAGCCCTTTGTCATGGTATCTTTTCAGCATTCCTTCCGTATCCGGGAATACTCTCTTATCCCAGGTAAAATCGCACCACTGGAATTCCTTCATCCAGAAGCAGTCAAAATGGAATACGCTCAAAGGGATATCCCGGTCAGCCATACCCTGGATAAAGGAACTTGTTGTTTCCTCATCATAATTGGTGGTAAAGGAGGTGGACAGCCACAGCCCGAAGCTCCATGCAGGAGGCAGGGCGGGACGTCCGGTATAGGCCGTGTAGGATTTAAGGACTTCCTTGGGAGAGGGGCCGTAGATAAAGCAGTAGCGAAGTTCTTCCCCGGGTACGGAGAAGCCCACATATTCCACTTTTTCACTCGCCACTTCAAAGGAAACATTATCGGTATGATCCACATAGATACCGTAGCCTTTGTTGGTCATATAGAAGGGGACGCTCTTATAGGCCACCTGGGATGCGGTGCCGCCGTCTTCGTTCCAGGTTTCCACCACTTGCCCGTTTTTCACAAAGGAGGTGAACCGCTCCCCGAAGCCGTATACATTTTCCCCTACCTGCAGGGAGAGTTCATTTACCATATAAGGCTTCCCGTTTTCCGTCAGATAATTGTCTGCGGGAAACATGGTGGAAGGCGTTCTGTCCCAGCGGGCATACCCAAGGTTATGGAAACCGCATCTGGTAAGCTCTTTTCCATCCGCTTCAAAAGAATAGCCCCATTCCTTCCGGTTCACACGTACGGTAACCTTTCCTGCCCTCATAACGGCTTCTTCTTCCCCGATTTCCACATGGACCTCCACAGATCGGGGATGCTTGGGGCAGACAGGCTCTTTTTTATCATAGCCTTCATGATGCCATGCCCTTACCGCTATCATATTTTCCATAGGAGCGGTAAATTCCAGGGTAATGGTGGGCATATTCAGGGTTGCCCCCCTGGAACTGATGTATCCCACCGGGGCCAGCACCCTCATTCCTCCCGGAATTTCCTGCACATCATATGCCTGTGAGGCATATAAAATATTCGCTTTTTCACTGCGCAGCCAATATCCTTCCGTAAATTTCATATTCGTTTCCTCTCTTTCTTAAGCTCATTATGATTCCAGACTGCCTACAGACCCGCCTTCAAAAACCTCTCCCTCCACCACAAGGATTTCCGGAACGCTGGTTTTCGGCCTTTCGATCTGTCCAATCAGCTTCTCTGCTGCAAAGCTTCCCAGTTTACCGGTATCCTGCTTCAAAGTGGTAAGCTTCGGATCCACATGCCTTCCTATCCGCAGGCCGTCATACCCTGCGATGGAAATGTCCTCCGGGATACGGTATCCCTTTTCCCGCAGGATGTTCATTCCACCCAGACAGGCAAAATCATCCGGGTATAAAATGCAGGTGGGCGGGCAGGGGAGCTTGAGCAGTTCCTCTGTGGCAGCGGCGGCGCCGTCCGTGTCCCGGTAGCCGGCTTCCAGCACATACTCGTCCGGAATATCCAGCCCCAGCTCCTCGGCCGTCTTATAAAAAGAAGAAAGCCTGCTGCCGGTTACAGAGGACGCATGGCCGTGGATATAGGCGATCCGCCTGTGCCCTTTGCCGTAAATAAACTGCAGCAGGGAGCGCATACCCTTGACATTATCGGACATTACGGCGATCCGGTTATTGAAAATATGATCGATTGTCACCACCGGAATGTCGCTTGCCACAAGCTGGGCCACCTCCGGATCCTCAAAATCCACACAGGCGATAACCACGCCGTCAAACCCCCGGTATCTGGCATGCTCCAGATAGGTCATCTGCCTGCGCCGTTCCTTGTTCCGGTTGACAAAGGTGATATCGTAATCCTTTTTTTCAGCCGTTTCCTTAAAGCTTTCCAGCACACCCGCAAAATAATCATGCGTCAGTCCGCTGTTCGCTTCATCAGCAAACAGGACTCCCAGATTGTAGCTCCGGTTGGTCTTAAGGGTCCTGGCTACGGAGTTGGGGAAATATCCCATTTCCTTCGCCGTCCGGCGGATTAACTGCTTGGTTTCTTCCCCGATATCGGTATGGTTATTCAACGCCTTACTCACAGAAGCCACGGAAACCCCGCAGGCCCGGGCGATATCCTTCATGGAAACCATCTGCATCACACTCCTTCCGCCGTTTTTCTTAATCGTTTTCGCTCCTCTATCATAGCTCACTTTCACCCGGTATTTCAATAGAAATATTTGTTTTTCACAGCAGCTTGACCATTTTTGTCATTTTTATATAAATAACCTCTTTTTTTCTATGCATAATAACCACAACACCGCTTGTCGCAAAGGCCGCAGGTTTTGCGCAGTAAAACTTTAAATATCGCCCCGAATTGTTACTATGAGCGGCCTTCCGGCCGTGAATAATAACGGCACTGAACAGTTACATTATTTTTTCAGGATTCCCTCTTGAAAAAACGGGAGTTTTTCTATATAATCCATGACATAGGCATTTACTTAATCGTTTTCGTAAATTTGTTGTCCCGTTGTATCCTGTCGGAAACGGCAGGGAGGAAGGATATGGAAAAAGCCTTCCCTTACCGAAAGCTACGTCCGCCGTGCGGACAGAAAGGTGTTTGTATGAAATATGGATTTTTTGATGACCACAGCTGTGAATATGTGATCACCACTCCCGAAACTCCTCTTCCCTGGATTAACTATCTGGGCTGCAAGGATTTTTTCACCCTGATTTCCAATACCTGCGGAGGTTATTCCTTCTATAAGGACGCCAAGCTTCTCCGCCTGACCCGTTATCGCTACAACAATGTACCCTATGACAATAACGGACAGTATTTTTATATCAAAGACGGCGCAAGCATCTGGAATCCGGGCTGGCAGCCCACCCAGACAAAGCTGGACTCCTATGAATGCCGGCACGGCCTTGGCTACAGCAGGTTCACCGGAGCCCTGAACCAGGTGAAGGCCCAGGTTCTCACCTTCGTACCTCTGCATGATACCTGTCAGGTGACCAGTCTGACGCTGACCAATGAAAGCGGCGAAGCCAGAAGTCTTTCTCTGTTCTCCTACGTGGAATGGTGTCTCTGGAACGCCGACGACGACATGAAAAATTTCCAGCGTAACCTAAGCACCGGCGAGCTGGAGGTGGAAGGCTCCACGATCTATCATAAAACAGAGTACAGGGAGCGCAGGAACCATTATGCCCTCTATTCGGTTAACACACCCGTGGATGGCTTTGATACCAGCAGGGATGCTTTCTTAGGCACCTACGGAACCCCCGCCGCACCGGCCGTCGTAAAAGAAGGAAAGGCTTCCAATTCTGAAGCGCATGGCTGGTCCCCTATCGCCTCCCACCAGATCAATGTCACCCTGGCTCCCGGGGAAAGCCGTACCTATGTCTTTGTGCTGGCCTATGTGGAAAATGAGGAAGAGGAAAAGTGGGAATCTCCCGGTATCATCAACAAGGCACGCGCCCATGCGCTTTTATCCCGCTATGCGTCCGTGAAAAACGTGGAAAAAGCGTTTACGGAATTAAAGGACTACTGGCAGGAACTTCTTTCCGGCTACCAGGTTGTTTCCGGCTGTAAGGAAGTTAACCGTATGGTGAACATCTGGAATCAGTACCAGTGTATGGTAACCTTCAACATGTCCCGCAGCGCTTCGTATTACGAATCCGGTATCGGAAGGGGAATGGGCTTCCGGGATTCCTGCCAGGATCTGCTGGGTTTTGTCCATCTGATTCCGGAAAGGGCCAGGGAACGTATCCTGGATATCGCTTCCGCCCAGTTCGGCGACGGCAGTACCTATCACCAGTACCAGCCTCTGACCAAAAAAGGAAATGCGGATATCGGCGGAGGTTTCAACGACGATCCGCTGTGGCTGATTGCCGGAACCAGCGCCTATATCAAAGAAACCGGCGATACCTCCATCCTGTCCGAAATGGTTGCTTTTGACGACGGCGGGGAAGGCACGCTGTTTGAGCATCTGACCCGATCTTTTACATTTACAGTAACCCACAAAGGCCCTCATGGCCTTCCGCTCATCGGCCGCGCCGACTGGAACGATTGTCTGAACTTAAACTGCTTCTCCGCACAGCCGGGAGAATCCTTCCAGACCTTCGGCCCCAGTGAAGGACCTGTGGCGGAATCCGTTTTCATCGGCGGAATGTTCGTAAAATACGGAGAGGAATACGCACAGCTGGCCGAGCTTCAGGGACTTACGGATATTGCAGCCAGTGCCCGCAGGGAAGTATCCGCCATGTATGATACGCTTCTGGACGCGGGCTGGGACGGTGACTGGTTCCTCCGTGCCTACGATGCCTATAGCCATAAGGTGGGATCCTCCGAATGTGAGGAGGGACAGATCTTCATCGAACCCCAGGGCTTCTGCGTACTGGCCGGTGTAGGCGTCAAAGAAGGCAAAGCAAAGCGCGCCCTGGACAGTGTAAAAGAACGTCTTGATACCCAATACGGCATCATGCTTCTGCAGCCAGCTTATACCCGTTATCACCTGGAGCTTGGGGAAATCACCTCTTATCCCCCGGGATATAAAGAAAACGCAGGAATTTTCTGCCATAACAATCCCTGGATTTCCATCGCGGAAGCCGTAATCGGCAGGGGGGACAGGGCCTTTGAGGTATACCGGAAAACCTGTCCGGCTTTCCTGCAGGATATCAGTGAAATCCACCGCACCGAACCTTACTGCTATTCCCAGATGATCGCAGGCAGGGATGCCGCCACCCATGGAGAGGCGAAGAACAGCTGGCTGACAGGTACTGCAGCCTGGACCTTCGTAAACATTTCCCAGTACATCCTGGGCATCCGGCCAAGCCTGACAGGACTGTGCATCGATCCCTGCGTCCCCGGGGATTTCGGTGATTTCACCATCACCAGACGGTTCCGGGGAGCGGTTTACCATATCGAGGTAAAAAATCCCGACCGGCTGGAAAAGGGCGTATCGTCACTCCTGGTAGACGGTGAAACGGTGGAAGGGAATGTTGTTCCCTTTGTGGAAGGAAAAAAAGAATACCATGTGACGGCGGTTATCGGATAAGTGCGATCCCTTCGGCCCGTAAATGGTCTGCGCTTCGGCAGGCAGACATAAGCCTGTCTTTTCCATAAAAAGCCGGAACCGGCTGTCCTTTTTATAAGGGCCGCCGGTTCCGGCTTTCTGCCTTTCAAGCGCTTTTCCTGTGCCATTGCTGTTAAACGTAATATCTCCGTCACCCTTATGGCAAGCCCACGACATAATTATCTATTATTGTTCCAATAATTTTTTCAAATCTTCTTTTGTTGGCAATATCGTTTGATATTTACTTGCAAAAATTTGATTGTTATCCTTGGGTAAAGTCATTTCAACGATAGATTGTTTCTTATCCTTACATAATATAATTCCGATAGTAGCATTTTCTTCTGACAGCTTAACCTTCCGATCATAATAGTTTACATACATCTGCATCTGGCCAATATCCTGATGTTTCAATTCACCAATTTTTAAATCAAATAAAACAAAGCATCGTAACAATCTATTAAAAAACACCAAATCTACTCTAAAATGTTCTTCTTCAAATGTAAATCGCACCTGACGACCAATAAATGCAAATCCCGTACCTAATTCAAGCAAAAATTTCTGCAAATTATCTATGATCCTGCTTTCCAGTTCGCTTTCCGAATATTCAGGTAATTCTGGCAATCCTAAAAATTCCAGAACGTATGGATCTTTAATTAAATCCTGTGGTGACTCTATTATTTGTCCTTCCGTTGCCAGCCGTGCAACTGCTTCTTGATCCTTACTTAATGCCAGTCTTTCATATAGAGAACTATTATACTGTCGCTTTAATTCCGACAAACTCCAATCATTTTTTGCTGCCTCTATCTCATAAAAATGACGTTCGTCAATATTGGCGATTCTCATCAATTGTAAATAATGAGACCAACTCAAGAAAAACTTATGGTCTGTATTTACTTTTGGAAGATTTTCAAATTGGTCAGACACTATCTGACCAATTTGATCACTAGAATAAACCATATAAAACTGCCGCATTTGTTTTAAATTTGTAACAGAAAACCCTTTTCCAAATCTTTCCGCTAAGTATGCAGATAATTCTTTCAATACATATTTGCCGTATTCGGCACGATTACTTCCCTTTTGTTCCTCTTCAACTATCATACAACCTATATTGTAATAGGTATAAACCATAGACAAGTTAACTGCAGTCTTGATATTTTTGTGTGCATCTTCAAGGAGGTATGATACTCGGCTTAAAAAACCGGCACTTAATTCTTCCATAATAATGTCTCCCGTAATATTTCATTTAGAAAAGCATATTATAATAAGTCAGATTTACTTTTTCTTTCAAATAGGGTCATCAATACCAATGAATCTTATCTCTTAGCGTTGAAATTTATCGTCACTATTTCCGTTACGCTTATATCAAGCTCACGCCTCAAATATATTGTGAATAATAATGATACCAAAATTTCCAACCCCCTTTATTTTATATCCCACAGATTACAGAAGTTTTAGCCGTAATACCCTAAGTACTAATTAGTAGCATCGTCGATAAGACCTCTTGGCAATCCATCTCTCCCATCAGCATCGAATTCTGCAACAATACATTCAGTAGGTAAAAATTCAGGATATCCATTATTCACGACAATAAGTTGAATATCTTCTTTTTTGGATTCTGCTGTTTCATATAAATACTTTATCGTTGCATTGAATATCTTTTCATCCTTGAATTCTTCGTCTTCATTTTTTGCTGCTTGAGCGCCTAAGTTTTTTCTAGGTGAATCAATTATTAGTAAGTTTGGATGGCAAAATTCTGTTGAGGTGCCCACAAGCATGACAGCCAAATAGTATGCAATTGTAATGAGCGTGACCCCGGCCAAACTACCTATATCGTCATATTTACGTCCGCGCACATATGGGAGATACCGTTTTTCATCAATATAAGCCGTATTTAACTTTGGGTACTCAAATGCTTTTAATATTCTTTCAAACACTTGAGAGAGAGCATTCAATAATTCCTGCTTATCAACTGCGTTTTCTGATAATGCCTTAATGTTAGCCTTCAATATTTGGATTGATGTATCTTTATCCTTGATGAGCTGCTGATAGCGATTAACTTCTTCAAACATTTTTACATCTTTTTGCAGCTCAAATATTAGTCTGTTTTTTTTCCCGATTTCATAATTGAAATATTCTATCTGCTCAATATTTGGATTGATGTAGTCTTTTGACAATTGTAACAACTCTATTTCCTCTTCGTTAAGCTTTGTTTTACAATTGGCTTCATTACGGAGGATTGCATCATATTTACAGTCTTCAATTTCTGTGAATTTTAGTAATTCTTTTGATTTTCTTTTAATAATTGAAATATCCTTTTTTAGCAGTATAAGCTCGCTCTTATCGTCACTCTTTTCGCTACCACATAAGCAACAGACCTCTACACTATCAGTACGAGTAATCGGCCTTAAGCAATTGGGACAAAAGAGGAACTCATACTGATTAAATGCTATATAACCATCAATTGCCAATTCTTTCTTTTCAATTTCACTTGCGTATTGATTGTAAAGCAATCTAAGTTTATTAAGATACTGCTCCTGATCTAATTTTTCTTCGGCAATTTTTTGAAGTTCATTTTTTAGTTGTTCAATTTCCTCTCGCAATGTCATTGATGCAGCAGAATCTAAACCCTTGTCTTTCTTTATGTTGGATAATTGTTGCTGGAGAGTTATTACCTCTTGCTCAAGCTCTGCCTTCCTTTGAGTACATTCCTGTAAATCAGCGATATCAATGGATTTCAGAAATTCCTGTATTCCAGAAAGTTTAATAGCCAGTTCTTTGGCCTCTTCTCGCTTTTCTTCCAAACTGGATTTGAATTCTTCCAATGTTTTATCATAGATATTGAAAATAATCTCAAAGGTGGCCTTTCGCTTAAAATCCTTTTCCCAAGATTTTTCTCCCAAAATATCTTCATTATCAATTTCTGTTTGTTTTATATAGCAGTATTTATATAAATCTCGAAAACTAAATGCCTGCCCGGAAATCGATATGTTGGCCAATCCTATTTTTTCTATCAAAAATGCAGATAACGATTTTGGATTACTAGGCGTATCAATCTCCAATCGATTATAGAAAAGAAACCTTTGCTTTTCTTCATTCCAAGTTTCAGCAACAACGGCTGCTTTGAAATCGAATAATTGACGCCGTAATTTATATTTTTCATTACCGATAAATAAAATCAACTCTACATTTGAACAGGCGCTGCCAATCTCTATATATGATTTATGCCCTTTAGATCCCAGTGCATAGTCAATCATCTCCAGAATGGATGTTTTACCTGTTGATGTATGACCAGAAATATAATTGAAGCCGTCACGAAATTGAACTGTGTAATTTTTTCTTGTTCCTATAAGGGTTAAAGTTACTAATTTGATTCTAATTTTCACGTTTAATTCCTCCTGCCCTTAAATATAAGTTAGATTTCTCACGAATGAGTTGTTCTATTGCAGACTCTGAAAGTTTAATAACTTTAGGAATAAATTTATCTGCTAAACCAACTAGTTTCTTTTTATAGGAAGTATTCATGCTACTAAGTACCTCTGTACCATGTTCTTTAATTTTAAAAACAACTGCATTATTCTCCAATACTCTTTCAACAAATCCTTTTGCAATAAGGAAATTCAAACTTCGCCTATATCTGATTAAATCAGGTTGCCAATGAAAGAATGCATAATATTCATCAAAATTCCACTGTGTATTTAATTCTTGGATGTCATCTCCAAGCATAGTACAAGGAAACTTCAAAAAATAATCATACAGTTTGATTTTGTTCTCAGTCATTTTCAAGGATTTACGGTTTTTAACCGTCTCCAGTAATATTAAAATTCGAACAGCATCATTGATATAGTCGGAAAAGTTAACTTCCATGTTCTTCTCCTCCAGTTCTTAAGTACTCTTCTAATTTATTTTTATAATCTTTGAGCCACCCTATGCTACATTCTTCGGCCCATTGATGGAGCATACCTTTTTTAGCTGTCAAACTTATTTCTGGCAACATAGAACAACTTAATGCTGTTGTATCAGCATCTTCAATACGCTCGTATGTTCTGGTCAGCAAATCATTACCATCGGTTTCGTCCTGATACCTTCTATATTGAGTTTGCCAGAAAGAATGTACTTTGCGTTTAAGATTATCAAGCAAACGTACTCGTTCAGGATCGCCTTTGCTCTTGATAATATACTCAACAAATTCCGCATTAAAAAAGTCCTGCTTGCACCCTTCAATTAAATTGATCCTTGCATTTTCCAACTTTTGTACAAATACCATATTATCATAATCATCTGCATCAACATCGTCGAGAAGCAGAATGATTTCATTGGAAATTCGAGTTTTTTCAGACTCAAAAAAGGAAAGAATCTCATCAAGCTTTTGCCTTATATCATCATCAAATACTTTGTCATACATGGCAGACTTTTTCAATTGAGAAATAAGATAGCCACCATCGTATAATGCTATATCAATTCCATGAATCTTACGTTTTTGTGCGCTCCACTCACTCCACCACTTAAATTCTTTTGCGCTAAGAGTGCAGGGAACACATAGAATCCATTTCTTCATTGTATAGTCTAGCGACTCAATTGCGCTCTTGAATGATTCTCTAATTTGTTTTTTTTGAGAATCACCCAATCCATCAATAAAATATTTGCATTGATAGTTATCGAGGGGTTTTGAAAAATCACCCACTAGGATATCTATACCCCCATCACCTTGGCTGACCCGAATATTATGAGCATCATTTTCAAACCAAGATTGTAATAATTCTGTACAGATTTCTTCAAATATTTCACGCGCACCAGCATCTCCGTGCTGATCCCTTAAATATCTAAAGTCACGTTCCACATCTATTCCCCCTCTAAATTAGCATATTTAAAATTATTTAATTCTGCTAATTTGATATCTTCAAGCCTGCCGTTTAATTCCAGAAGAATTTATTAAAGAGTCTATTTGCACCCTTACGATATGATTTAGCCCCACCAACTGTTCATCGCAGTTCACACCACGTCTTATCTCATCTCTACCTTCAAACTTTCCATGCTGGTTAGCAGCCAGATTTTCACTTTTAACAGTTTTTATTTTATTATATCAAATATAATACTAAATGTCTTGCTTTTATCCCATCACGGTTTGTGTAAAGCAAACGTTGGCAACTTTCCTACTTTTTTCTAAATGATTTCGG
>URMK01000108.1 GCA_900548905.1 uncultured Lachnospiraceae bacterium
TCACAAAACCATTTGTTTGTCAAGACCATTTTACCGCAATTTTTCTGTTTCTACAATGCAAGTTACGGCCAAAACCTGCAAGTTCGAGCCACCTTATTGAAAAAGGATATCATGATAGCTAATCTGAGATAAATTATAGTAACGATCGCAATAGAATATAGTTCACGAATGCGGAGCATGAATATATTTGCACCGAAAACAAGACAGAGGGAATCCAATGATTGGTTTGGAACAGTTGCGGTTGCATGAATTGTAAGGGGTATCCCCCCTTCAGCAGCTCCTATGGAGTAGCCCTTTTGCCTGTCCGCATACAAGACGATAGGAGGGAAATGGAAATGATTGGAGCAAAGAGAAGAAAACGGATAGGGGCGGCGCTGCTGGCCGCTGTGCTGGTGCTTTCCCAGCTGGGGGCGACAGCCTACGCCGAGGGGAATCCGGCAGACACCGGTCTGTGCGAACACCACTCGGAACACACCGCCGCATGCGGGTATGTGGAGGCCGTGAAGGGCCACGCCTGCGAACACGAACACGGGCTGGAGTGCTACACCGACGAACTTATTTGCGGCATGGACGAGGACGCGGAGCAGGACGCCACCAGCGACGCGGGCCACACGCACGTACAGGAATGTTATGGACTGGACTGCCAGCATGAGCATGATACCGATTGCGGCTATGTAGAGACCGTGAAGGGCCAGCCCTGCGGTTATGTCTGTAAAGTCTGCGCCGGGGAGCCGTACAAGGACAGCGGCAAAGAAAATCCCACCGTCAGTGGAAACGATTTGACCCAGCCGGTGGAAACAAGGCCGGAGGGTGCGGAGGTAATCGCTGTTACGGGCTTTAACGAGTTGAGCAGGAATGTGAAACATCAAAATGTGCCGTTAGGCGCGTCGGAAAGCGATCTGACCCTACCCGCCGCGCTGGCCGCGTCCGGGTACGCGGTGGCCGACGACGCCGACCCGGAGCCGGAGGCAATCACGATTGAGGGCGTGACGTGGGAGCTGACCGGAAAGGAAAACAGCCCCACCGCCTATGAGGAAGGGCGGGAAAAGCCCGTGATCTATTACTACCGGGCCGTCTTGCCGACGGGCTACGAGCTGGCCGGGGACGCGGACTTGCCGGAAATAGAGGTCTGGTACGGCATGGCAAGCCGGGCCGGGGGTAATGATGATGCGAACAACGACGGCTATTCCGACAACGACGTGGCGGCGTTTCGGCAAATACTGGCCGATCACCCCACATTAAAGAATACTTCCGGCGTGAATGAGAACGACCCCGCAAGCTGGGGGTGGCTTGCCGCATGGGACACCAGCAGCCCGAAAAGAATAAAAGGCCTTAGCTTAGCTTCCAAATCATTACAGGGGACGCTGGACGTGTCCGACCTGACGGGCCTGAAAACTATGGCATGCAACAACAATTCCCTGCTGACGGCGCTGGACGTGTCCGGCCTGACGGGCCTGACCGAACTGGACTGCGCCAGTACCGGGCTGACGGTGCTGGACGCTTCGATCCTGGACAGCCTGCAAGCACTGTACTGCTTCAGCAACAAAAATCTGATGAATCTGAATGTGTCGGGCTTGACCAAACTGAAAACCCTGTCCTGCTACAACAACAATCTGACAGAGCTGAATGTGTCGGGCTTGACTAACCTACAAACACTGTACTGCAGCGGCAACAGCCTGACCGGAACGCTGGATGTGTCGGGCTTGACCAACCTGAAAAAACTGGACTGCGAAGTCAACAAGCTGACGGGGCTGAATGTGTCGGGCTTGACTAACCTGAAAGACCTGAGATGCAAGAATAATCCCTATACGTTTTTCAAAATAGCGGAGGGAAAAACCCTGACCGTGACCTCGGCAGCAGGCAGCACGGTATGGATGACCGCTTTTAATAAGAACACCGGCGAAGTGACGCTGGAGGCAAGACCGGATACCGGCTATACGTTCAAAGAGTGGGCGGGCCTGCCTGATGGCATTTCCACTTCCCCAACAGCCAACTTTACCCTGAACACGGATATGACCGTGGGGGCTGGGTTCGCCAGCACGGACGCGACGCTAAAGAGCTTGTCCCTATCCGATGGGACGCTGGCCCCGGCCTTTGACCCAGCGACCACCAGCTACACCGCGTCGGTAGGAAACGGTGTGGGATTTGTCACCATCACCGCCACGCCAAACGACCCCAAGGCCATCGTGACCGGAAACGGCGCAAAGCCTTTGATCGTCGGGAACAACCCGTTTACCGTCACCGTTACCGCCGAGAACGGCACCCCGAAAAAATACAAAATTACCATCACGCGGGCGGCCAGCACGGACGCGACACTGAAAGAACTATCCCTGTCCAATGGGACGCTGACGCCAGCATTTGACCCGGCGACCACCGACTACACCGCGCATGTGAACAACAGCGTCGCAAGCGTCACCATCAACGCCACGGCCAGCGACGCTAAAGCCATCGTGACCGGAGACGACACAAGGTCTTTGCTCGTCGGGGACAACCCGTTTACCGTCACCGTTACCGCCGAAAACGGCACCCCGAAAGAATACAAAATCACCATCACGCGGGCGGCAGCCAGCACGGACGCGACGCTGAAAGAACTGTCCCTGTCCAATGGGACGCTGGCCCCGGCCTTTGACCCGGCGACAACGAGCTATACCGCAAATGTGGGCAACAGCGTTACAAACGTCACAATCAACGCCACGGCCAACGATCCAAAGGCCACCGTTGCGGGGAACGGCACAAAAACACTGGCCGAGGGTGTGAAAACCTTTACTGTCACCGTCACCGCCGAGAACGGCAGCACCGCGAGCTACACCGTCACCATCACACGGGCAGCAACAACCGGAGGTAACAGCAGTAGCAGTAGCGGCACCAGCCGTAATTACATCATCACCACCCCGGAACCGCCCAAGCCGGATAACCCCGTGCTGGCCGTGATCGAGCTGCCCGTGTCCGTGACAGAGGGCAAGCCCGCCACCGGCGCGGCGGACGACGGGCGCACGGTGTCGGCGCTGGCCGAAGCCGGAAGGGACGCCAAGGCCAAAACAAACGGTATCGCGGTACAGTACGACGCGAAATCGTCCATGACCTACGACGGCTTTTCCATCGTCATTCAGCGGGCCACCCTTGACCGGCTGATCGACGCCAAAGTGAAGTGGCTGACCGTCAACACGTCCATTGTGGATATGACCTTTGACCTCGCGGCCCTGCAAGAGATTCAGAAGCAGGCCACCGGCGACATTACCCTGACCGCCGTCCGGGAAACCGGCCTTGCCGGGGACGCGCTGGCCGCCGTCGGCTCCCGCCCGGCCTACCGTTTGAGCGTGGGCTACACCGGTGCGGACGGCAAGGCGGCCACCGTTACCAGCTTCGGCGCGGGCCGGGCCACCGTGGGCCTCGCCTACCAGCCCGCCGCCGAGCAGACCGGCAGCCTGTACCTCGTTTACAGCGCAGACGACAAGGGCGCGGAATGGCTGTATCAATCCAGCTGCGACAAGAACAGCGGAAACGTAATCGGCTCTGTGGAGCATTTCAGCGTGTACGGCGTGGGATACCACCCCGCCCCGACGTTCACCGACACTGTGAACCATTGGGCCAAGGCGGATATTGATTTTGTGGTAAGCCGGGGCCTGTTCTCCGGCACATCGGAAACCACGTTTTCCCCGGACAGCACGATCACGCGGGGCATGTTCGTAACGGCTTTGGGGCGGCTGGCCGGTATCGACCCGGCAGGCTATCCTTCTTCCAGCCGGTTCACCGACGTTCCCGACTCCGCCTACTACGCCCCCTTTGTGGAGTGGGCGGCCTCCAAGGGCATTGTCAGCAGCACCGGCAATAACGCCTTTAGCCCGGACGATGCAATCACCCGCGAACAGATGGCGGTTATCATGCGGCAGTACGCCGACAAGCTGGGGTACACCCTCCCCGTGGCGCGGGAGGCCGTGACCTTTACGGACGAGAACCAGATTACCGGCAGCATGAAAGATGCGGTGCAGGCAATTCAGCAGGTCGGTATTATGAGCGGCAAGGGCAATAACCGTTTCGGCCCCAAGGACGCCGCCACCCGCGCCGAGGCCGCTGCCGTGCTGCACCGGTTCGTGGAGGTCGTGATCGACCGCGACACGGCGGGCGGCTGGGGCCAGAACGACGCCGGGCGCTGGCTCTACTATCTGGACGGCAAGCCCGTCACCGGCTGGAAACAGATAGGCGGCAAGTGGTATTACTTCTACCCGGACGGCAGCATGGCCGCTGACACCAAAATCGACGGCTACGAGATCGGCTCGGATGGGGCGCGGAAAGAATAGCAATACAGCAAGGCAAGGCGCTGTGGGATGTATAATCCGGCAGCGCCTTTCTTATTTTCTCTTAACTTGCCCTGTCAATCTGGGCACCATTTTACCGAAAGCAATGCTTTCACCAAGATATGGCAAAGGCGGCGAAGCCCAGCAATCATGCGGCTTTGTGGCCCTTTGACGTATTCATAGATATGTTGGAAAAGACGTAAAACGTAACTATTTTTCATACAATATTATTCATGCCTAAACGATTTTAACGAATCCATAATACCATTCCAGGCCTCCTCCGCCAGCTCTGTCTTCTGCTCATCTGAAGGCTGTATAGCTTTTGCTTTCTTTCCGTTGCCCTTTGCCCTCATAATATCATCATTAACCACTCTACCCTTCATATATTCTTCTACCGCCTGCTGAACAAAATATTTCACCTGCTCATAATCAACCGAATTACGATTTAACGGTACTTTCCGCATCCCCTCCTGCTCATAAGCAATAACCGCATTTACAATATACTGTGCCTTCGTCCTACCCATCCCATTCAGGAGGCCTGCCACCTTACGATGCTCCTCCAGCTTTTTATTAAACCCAATAGTTATCACATACTCATTCTTCTTTTCCATGCGCACTACCCGCCTTCTTCTCCCGATCATACAACATACCATATCCAATAGCATTGGCTTTAATATCCTCAATGAAGAAACACTCCCCCACTTTTTCAGAAGCTTCCAGATACTTGCGCAGCAGCAATGCCCCTCCACCAACAAATACCACACATCCCGATTTCAAATCTATCCCCCGCTCTCTCAGCGTTCCCAATAAATCATTTACAAAAACGGCCGCCATATTTCTCACTGTTTTTATGATGCGCTCTGAATAATCAGTATTCTCCCCTTTAAGAATACTATCAATGTCCATCTCCTCCAGAAGAATATCCTGCTCTGAATTAATACGTGAAATTATATGGTTATAAAGCTTAATCACCCCATTCTCCAGCGAGTCACAAACAGCCAGATCCGGAATCCCGCCTCTTAGTAATAAATAGTCTAAAGTAAACCCTCCGATATCAATCACAATAGTTTTTCCGTAGTTCATGATTTTAGGGTAGATAGTAATAGCAGCGGCATAGTCCTGAGGAAATGCCGCTACATTCTCCAGATAAACGGAATAATTCCTGCCACGAAAAAAATATTCAACAACCTCCTCTCTCTTAAAATAAGCTTCCAGCTTCTTATACATTGCTCCAAAATGTTTCGGCGGCAGTCCGACAGGTAAATCTACCTGGAGCAATTCCCCGGGACAATAAATCCCCTGCTTCTCACTTTCCATCCCGATACCGAAAAGTGTCAGTACAAAAAACCTGTCATCCACAGTCTTATCCCTCATATAAGGAATTCTTTTCTCCGTCAGGGTATAATACTTGTCCTTAAAAATAAGATATTCCCCCAGCGGCGGCTTTATCTGACTCTCCTCTATCCCGGAAGTATAAATAAAATGAGGGGTCTTCATATTCCTGTTTCCATGATCGATTGGTACAATAATATTCTGATACATATAATCAGCTCCTTTTCTTTTTTCTAATGTTTTATACGCAATGAATATGTAAAAGACAACAAAATTCTTCAAAAAAAGGAGCAGTAGCCTTCTGGCAAAACTGCTCCGGTATTCTCCTTTCTATTTTCCCTTTTTTCTTAAACCCAATAAATAATCATCCACTCCCTTCAGATTTCCTGTCCAGTCTCCATCTCTGTCAAGATCCCAGGTTAATGTCTTACCCGGCAAATGCAACTCACGGCATATGTCCGAAAGCTTTCTGCAGCCCCGCTGTATATTTTCTCTTTTTACTTTTTTCTTATCGCAGGGTATATTTGTCTTATCCCACTTCCTATGATAATTCGGACACTGCATACATTTCTCATCATAATCCCCCCTGCATTCTGTTTTTAACATTTTATCCATATCATAAGCTTCATAAATATATTCCGTTCCCATCCCCTTCATCTTTTCTAAAGAAACCGGGAGGTTCACATACTGATTTACACCAGGCACACAAACAAAAGTACAGCCTGAGAGCGCATGTGCAATATCTCCCTTTAAAGGGCCTTCTGTCACAAATGCTATCTTATCTCCCGGCTTTCCGGCCAAATGTATGGGGCTTCCCGAGGAAGCACCCATAGGATAATTAATGCTGGAAAACCACATATATTTCCTGCCTTCATACGGCCGGTCCAGACGAATCTGTACCGCTGCAATCTGTCCCTCAATATTCCGCACCGGTATCATAAAACCCGAGGATTTTGGATGGAAATGCATTGTCCACTCCCCATCTGCATCCTGAAAGAAACCAGGTACCCCCTCAACTGTACAGCCTGCCCCCAAAAGCTTTCCTGCCAGCTTACGGTACCCAAAAGGAGGCGTGCTCCTATACCCGTTTTCTTCGATCTGCTTCTCTGTAAATCCTCTCTGCAGAAGATTGTATCTGTGGGTATCCGACAAACACAGCATAGAAAAAAGCGCGGTATACGTTTTATCCTTAACATCAGCTGATGCCGCCATAGCATTTATAATTTCCGGTTCTGCTTCCTTGGTTTTCATAGGATATGCAAGTGTCTGTCTGTTCTCTCCCAGAGCCTCCATAATTTCTTTATAAGCAGTCTGGTTATCTACGTGATATACGTTTCCATACAGAGCCAGCATTCCTCCAGTCTCTCCGCAGCGGTTACATTTAAACACATTTTTCTTCAGATTCAGATTCATCTTCCCCTTCGTCTCCCCGCAGAATGGACAATTTACATCCAGACTGACCGCATTTTTATGACGGATATGCAGGTTCAACAGATAAGCGACATCCTTAATTGTAAAAGGAAAATCCGAAGCCACAGCCTGCCTCCTTTCTACAGTCCGGCAAGCCGGGCTGCCTGTTCTTAATAAAGGCTACTTATCCTGCCTGTTTTAATGCAGAATCCAGCAGAAACCTTGCAGCTGCACGCAGCAGGTTATCCGGGCCTCCATAGGATTTCACATACCATTCCAGGGCCTGCGGTTTTTCTATCGCCAGATCCCCCAGTGTCATACCATGATAATACTTTGTGGATATCACCACTTCCGCAGCTCTTTCCCTGGTTAATAAAGCGTAAATCTGTTCAACCGGCAAATCCTTACGAATGTCGGCCATGCTCTGTTCTGCCTTCTTTTCAGCCTGTGATTCTTTCTGATTAACTCTACCCATCTTTGGGATTTTCTTACTTTCTTCTGTAAAATCACCCTCATCCGATACTCCAATCGATTCCGGAACATCAAATCCGTCCTCGCCGGGGCTTATATCCATATAAGTACCTTCAGCCAGACCTTCCTCCTGAAACAATATATCTACTTCAAATGGCGCTTCTGTCACCTGAGGATCTGTTTCTCCATCGCGATCCGAAAACTGAAGCCCAAAACCGGCGTCCGTAAGCGCCCTTCCCACAGCTGCAGTCTCAGCAAGCTCCACATATTTACTTCCGAACGTGTCCTCTGCCGAAAAAAACTTCTGGGCAAATGCATTGGCAACAAAATTCTCCTCCGCATCACTGCGGTTCAGATATACCTTAGCTTCCACTATGACCACCTGATCCGTCAGCTTCAATATCTTCTTTACCACTTTTCCCTCCGGATACTTCAATCGGAACCATAACTTCCGAAATGCCACATCCAGATAGTAGGTAACCTTACCTCCTTCCTCCCGGATCATGCGCATATACTTTCTGGGTTCAAAACCTTCTACCCTATTTAATTTTTTTACCTCTTTTACTTCATCATACATACCGTTCTGATTACCAATTGCTTCATTCATCCTTCGACACTCCTTTCGAAAAATACCCGCTCTTAAAATAGGTATCCGTTTGTCTCATCTTTCCTTGAAAATATTTAAATAACCTTCTACTCCAGATAATTTACGCGCACTCCGGCACCCATCTTTTCAGAAATTCATTGCAATCTGCTCATACTCCACATCCCGCTTTTTCGAATTCTTCAATTGATAAAATCTTTCTATGACCCTTTCCCCTAAACGGGTATTACGATTTACCGCCTGAGGGGAATGGACTGCCTGAACAATTGACCTCTTGCTTCCCACAATGTAAACCTGGATCTGTGCTCTGGTAATGCCTGTATAAAGGATATTCCGTTTCAACATTTTATAAAACATCGGTATCCATGGAATGATAACTATGGGGTATTCAGAACCCTGGCTCTTATGAATCGTAGTGGCATAGGAATGATCAATCATTTCCATTTCTTCCATCCCATATTCCGCTATCCTTCCATCGCCGAATTCAAGTTCCGCTTTCTTCATGCCATCCTCATCCAGGTAGATCTCCCGGATAAATCCGATATCCCCATTACTGATGCCATCCTTATTTTTGTTTTGTATAATCTTATCTCCTGTCCGAAATATTATTCCGCCTGCCTTTATCTGTGCCTTTCCTGCCCCTTCCGGATTTATTTTCTCCCGAAGCTGCTCATTCAGCGCATTTACCGAAACAGCTCCGCGCTTCCTGTATGGCGTCAGAATCTGTACCTTTTCTATACCTTCCTGTTCTGCAGCTTCCAAATAAATTTTTCGGACAATTTCAGATGCTTCCTTATCAGATGCCGCTGGCAGAAATACAAAATCTGTCCCATACTCCAACATTGCATTATTTTCCTGCATAAGTTTTGCATTAGAAGCAATCCGGCTGTTCTGCCCTTGGCGGAATACCATATCAAGCACGGTAATCGGCACAATACCGCAGAGAACCAGATCCCGGAAAACATTCCCCGGGCCAACACTTGGCAGCTGGTTCACGTCACCAACTAGAACAATTCTGGCGCCTTTACGGATATGCCGGTAAAACGCAGCGGCCAGACGCATATCTACCATAGACTGTTCATCCAATATAATAAAGTCTGCCTCCAAATCCATACGTTCAGGTTCAAAATCCTCATCGTCCCCCAACAGGCCAAGTCCATTGTGCATGGTACATGCCGAAAGGTCTCCTGTACTTTCAGCCATCCTTCTGCTCGCCCGGCCGGTAGGCGCCATCAGCAGCGCATTCCTGCCGCCTGTTTTATGATAAACATAAAGCAGTACCTTCTCCACCGTTGTTTTTCCCGTTCCAGGCCCTCCGGATATAATGCTGAGCAGATTTAAGAACACCATTTTAACGGCTTCTCTTTGCCTTTGAGATAGCAAAATTCCCAGTTCTTTCTGTGCCTCCGTAATCAATCCGTCCAATGCTTTGCCCTCCACCGCTTCCTGCTCTTCCTCAAGCAGTATCTGCGCAATGATCTCCGCTGTCTCTGTTTCGTTCCGATAATTGGATACAGGGTAAATGGCCCCCTGTTCCACCACCAAATCTCCATCCTGTGTCATATGGTAAATAGCTGTGCTAACCTCCCGTTCCTGCACCACCTCTGAAGAAAATCCCTCATTCAGCTGACGGTAAACCATTTCCGTAAACTGCTCCTTCTCCTGAAACAGATGTCCCTCTTTCATAATCCGATCCATGCAGTAATTAATACATCCCTCAATCCGCATCGGATCATTCAGCCTGCACCTATTTGCCCTGGCAATCTCATCGACTGTTAAAAAACCAAACCCTGAAATACCACATAAAACAAATGGCCTGTTCTTAACAATATCCAAAGAATCCCTGCCGAGCTCCTCATAAATTTTCCGGATTTTCCTGTCCGATATCTTATATGGCTTTAAATAGGCTGCCAGATCACGCAGTGCATAGCTTTCCTGATAGGAAAAAAGAATGGCCTTCAGTTTCTTCTCCGTAATCCCCTTAATCTGCAGGAACTTGTCCGGTTCCTTTTCTAACACCTTAAAGGTTTGTATTCCAAACCGTTCTGTAATCAGTTCCGCAGTCCTTGGTCCGAGCCCTTTTATCATACCGGAGGCAAGGTACCCTCTGATTCCTTCAATTGTCTGGGGAAGAACCTGTTCAAACGATTCTACTGCAAGCTGCATACCGTGTTTATTTTTGCACCATTTTCCATACAGCTCCACCTCAATTGCATCTGTCTGCGGAAGGCCGCTGCCTACTGCCCGGAAAAGGATTCCGCCTTCTTTATCCCTGTTATCCCTGGCCGCAAGCGGCACACTACCATCCGCAGTTTGATAAATAAAAACACAATAGCCATTCTCCTCATTCCGGTAAATTTCCCTCACATATCTGCATCTCATTATGCCGCCTCCTTTATTTTGACTGAAAACCGCCTGCTTTCCGACACACTTACATAATCATCATAAATGTCAGGCCGCTGAATTTTCAGCCGTTCCAGGGCTTTTTTGTCGATACTAACGCGGTACATAGGATTGTAAGAAATCATATATTCTTTATTCCCGCTGCTGATTTTCCCAGTGCAATTCGGGCCAAGCTCTTCAATAATATCCAGATACGACTGCTTCATTTCCTCATCCAGCCGTTTCACTTCCTTTTCCGCTTCAGCTTTCTGTCCTTTACAGCTCAAATATTTTTTCACAGACTTCAAATGCGTTGGGGAGAGTATCACAGTATCCGAATCTTTTTCCGCCGGTCCATAATGTCTTCGGATACTTTCCAGTACCAAATCCGGTTTTTCTATGTATGGCGGTTCCATCTTCTTCTGTACATACTCCTTCCAAAAATTTGCTTCCTCGGCAATCAAATCCTCTTCAATATCCAATTCCCGCTCCATATGCCGGATAATGAACTCGTTTTCATTGTTGCCATATAAACACGCAAAATAAACCTCATCAAGATTCATCACCGCCATATAGTGCCTTCCCTGGTATTCATAATTTACAGGCACGCTGTCATTTGCCCACTTATTCTGACAATTATAGTTCGTGGTCTTGCATTCCAGGATCCCTGTTCTGCCGTTTCCAAAATCTATAAAAAAGTCCACATCCGCAAGCATAAATGGAAAGAGCGTATGTCTGAACATTTTTCGGACAGGATATACTCTCAGACCTGTTTTTACAGAGAATATCTCTGCAACCAAATCCTCCAGACGATGCCCTACTTTTTTCGCAACCCAGTTGCTCTCTTCTTCATCCATAATCTCCTGTATCCCACATTTGTCATAATACAAATCCCGTATTGTACAAAAGGGTGACAATCCCATCACAGCCGCGGCATCACTTCCGCCAATACCAAGCCGCCGGTACTCCAGCCAATGCTCATTGGTCAGCCCTTCTGTAGAAACTAAAACCTCAGGTTCATAATTCAAATATAAACTCATATATTTTTTCTCCTTCCTAAAAGAAAAGACGGTGCGCCCGTAAGGGTGTATATCAAAATCCGCCTTTAGCAAGCGGTAGGTAAAA
>URMK01000109.1 GCA_900548905.1 uncultured Lachnospiraceae bacterium
AGTACCGCTGCGTGATTATCCGAGCGGAAGCGTCCCCTGTAAGGAACCTTGCAGGGCAGCAGGCTGCACAGGGAGGCAGGGACGGGGCAGGCAACCCACAGGGCACCGCCGCATCCGCACATGAGGAAGAATCCATTTTGGTATTCACTGCTTTTATATACGCAAAAAAGGTCGCAAAGAGACTTTTATCCGCCTCTTTGCGACCTGTGGGTTATTATAAAACAATTTTTTTCATTTGTAAACAGGAAATTTTTTTAAGTTGTCAGATAATCTGATAATAAAGTATACTAATTCTTAATTATCTGACAATTATTGCATTTTCCATTTACGCTTTCCCTTTCCGTATCGGTTGGTTCTGTTCCTATCCGGACACCTCCTTTCCCAATGTCAGCTCCGATAGCTGCTCCAGAACACTTTTACCGCCGTTTAAGGTGATGCTGCCCACCTTATCGCAGATTTTTTCCAGATATTCCATTTCCTTTAGCCGCATGAGCGTTTTATTTTCCTCCATCAGCTTGGCGGTGTTCAACAGGCTTCGGGTGGATGCCACCTCTTCCCGACGCATGATAACATTGGCCTGGGCTTTCTTCTCCGCGACCAGGACGGTGTTCATGATATCACGGATTTCACCGGGAAGGATGATGTCCTTAATGCCTACGTTCGTCACCTTTACACAATATTCCTCCTGCTTTTCCTTCATTTTTTCCAGGATAATATCCGAAAGCTCCTCTTTCCCGGCAAGCAGCTCGTCCAGACGGCACCTGCCCACATATTCCCGGAGAATGAGCTGGGCACAGGTATAGAGCAGCGATGCTGCGCCGTCCACCCGCTCCACCAGCTTTTCCGGACTGGTGACGGCATAATTCAACACCACATTCAAACGTACCCCCACCTTATCTGCGGTGAGGATTTCCTGACCGGAAATATCCATCTGCTGGATTTTCATATTGAAAATCTTGCAGGTCACCTCACGGCCATAGTTCCAGAAATAATAGGTGCCTGTGGACAGGCGCTTTTCAAAGTGCATATCATAATACAGCAGGCCGGCTTCCCCGTCTTTAATTGTGATCTTTTTATAGTATTTTACAGGCATCAGATCCATGTAAATACGGGGAAGGGTATCTTCCATGCAGGGCTGTGTGATGTCAACCAGCCGGAACTCGTTTTTTTCATATACGTTCCAGAACAAAGTCTCCGCACGGGTGAGCACCTCCCGGTATGCCTTATTCACGAAACGGATGGCGATGCATTCGTCCGGAATGACAACTTTCACCACACGTGAAGCAAAATTGTTATCCTGCATGAGAATTTCCTCCGGTATGCCGCAGGTTTTCACTTCCCCTGTCATGGGGATGATCTCCACCGTATAGCCAAAAACCCCGGGATATGTATATTTACCGGCAGTGAGCAGGCGGAGGAACTTACCGTTCCTGCATAAATAACCGCATTCCTGTTCTTTGATAATATAGTTTGTCATATAACGTACTTCCTTTCTTTTGAAAAAGAATCCTGTCCCGCTTCCTCCTTTTTTGGCGGGTCCTTTTTTAAGCTTCCCCCGCAAACGCAAGGGCGGGTGCCGCCGCTTTCCGGCAGACCCTGCCTTACGCCCTCAGAAACGGTATCCAAAGGGACACTGGCCGCAGAAGGAGACTGCGAAGACGGAACAGTTCCTTTTTCCATGGTGGAAACATTTGGTAGATGTTTCATAATGATCGCTATACCCGCTTAGCTACGTGTGATACACGGTGGGATTCGAACCCACGACAAATCATGCTCTTTCGGAGAACCCTGACCGGCAGGAACCCTCCTCTATGCCAACTGTCCGGAATACCTCTCCGCCAAAGGCGGCGGCACCGTTGAGGCACGCCGCCGCATCCGGTTTCCCGTAAGATGCGCGGCCCTGTAAGCCTCAGACAGTATCAGCCCTTAACAACGCCTATGGTTTTCAGCCGTTTTACGGGCACCACCAAATCGGTCTGGTTATCCATGACGTCTTCGATATTTTTGTAGGCAAACCGGCTTTCCTCCGCCACGTCCGCCTTTCCTTTCTTTCCCAGGATAACGCCCTGCTTCTGCAGATCCAGCATAACCTCTTCACAGGTGAAGGCCGCCATGGCGCCCTTTCTGGAATACTGCCGTCCCGCCCCATGGGAGGAGGAACAGAAGCTTTCGGGATTTCCTTTTCCCATCACCACATAGCTGTAGCTTCCCATAGCGCCGGGAATTACGGCCAGCTCCCCGTTTCCGGCACGGACCGCGCCTTTCCGGTGGACCCATACGTCCTCCCCATAGTGGTTCTCCAATGCCGCATAATTATGGTGGCAGTTGATATCTCCTGAAAATGCAAGGGGCAGATCCGTATATTTACCGATCCATTTTTCCAGAATTGCTTTGACGGCGAGAAGCATTTTCTCCCGGTTTTCTTTGGCAAAGTCCATAGAAAGCTGCATCCAGTCCAGGTAATGCTGCCCCTCCCTGGTATCCGCCGGCAAGAAAGCAAGCCGGTATTCGTCGGGCACCTGGGTATACCATCTTCGGCCCAGCTCCCGGGCCTTTGTATGGAAATAATCGCAGACGGATTTTCCGAAATGACGGCTTCCGGAGTGAAGCATCACCGCCAGATATCCGTTATCGTCCTCCTGAAGCTCGATGAAATGATTCCCGCCACCCAGGGTACCTATCTGGAAATATCCCGCCTCCAGCTGGCCCAGCAGTTCGGCGTCCTCCTCATACCGGTCCATTTCCTCAAAAGCCACATCCAGGGTATAACAGGGCATTTCTGTCTTATGGTGGGCAAAACCTACGGGGATATTCCGCATGATGTCTCCGATTATGGCCTGGATGAGGCTGCCGTTTCCGGTCATTACCTCCCTGATATCCTCCACTTTGATATTGGTCTCGGTATAGGCCATGCCGCAGCCGATATCCACACCCACGGCATTGGGAATCACTACGCCTTTTGCGGCGATGACACCGCCGATGGGCATTCCCATTCCGGTGTGGGTATCGGGCATCAGACTTACCCATTTATGTAAGAATGGAAGCCGGGAAAGATGATATGCCTGCTCCATACACCCCTTTTCCAAATCCTTTTCCTCTTTAAGCCATACCCGAACCGGGACCTTCATCGTGTCCGCATTATACATTACAAACATATCTTCACTTCCTTTCTTCTTATTTATCCGCCCTACAGGGTAAATCTTGACCGGGGATCCCGGGGCGTTTTCCATATATTTGCTTATGTATCTTGGTTACAGGCTTATCATAAGGGATTATATGGCAATTATCATTTAAAAAAAGGTGCGAGGTTAAGAAAGAACCAGAAAGCAGACTTGCCCCAAGGACAGCTGTTGTTATTATGCAGCGCTTGCAGAAATAACTAAAAAGAAGCCCCGGAAGGCTCTCTTTTTTGCTTTTCAAACTGTTATTTCAGAATTGCTCACACAGCAGCCGCCTTCATTTATCCAGCTGATAACCCAATTTAAGTACCAGGGGCTGTGCATAATTCCCGAATTTATCCCCGAATAAGTTCACACCTCCCATATGTACGGCATCCTCCGCAACACCGATTTTTACACTGATATACGGCAAATCAGAAAAATGGATGTCGGAAATGGTAAGCCTGCTGGTCCGGATCCCATCGAGATATGTGCCGCTTTCATCCAGCCGCCATGTGATTAAAAATCCATATTGGGTCGATAATACACTGTTCCAGGAAGGCGTCAGAACGCCGCGGACTCCCCCGCAGTCGCAGGGGCTTTCAAATATCCCAAGTTTTTCTCCGTTTACCAAAACACTGATATCGCTCTTCCACGGATCCCTGTACATCGGCGCTTCCGAACATGTTTCAAAGGATATTTCAAGCCATTTCAGCGTAATATCATACATAAATGCAAAAGAAAAACGGTATTCCAGAAACCCGGAATGAAACCAGACTCTCTGCGCCTGAAATCGATCCGGATGAAAAAAGCAGAGCGGGTTATCTTTTTCCCCTATTATCGAATACTCATTGCACATACCGCAGGTCGGCGTGATCCTCTGTGCGTCGGTATAGCATCCTATCGGCATATTCATGGTAAGGCTTTGGGGCGTCTCGTCCGTTTCAACGGAACCGATACTGTTCAGATTGAAAATCACCTGAGATGCGGAGGGCGAACAAAGCTTTAACATGCCGCGTTCCTGCGATTTATTTTTGGCAATTATCAGCCCGCTCTCTTCTAAAATACTCACCGAAGTCGAAACGGTAGACATGGGGATTTGCAGTTGTGCAGACAGTTCACCGATACTTCTGCTTCCGGACTGCAGAATATCAAGAATAGCAAGTCTTGTTTCTGAAGAAAGCGCCCTTGCCATCTTCCGCAGACCATGCTTATCATCTAAACTGAACTCCGCTGTTTTCTTCCCACTGTCTATCATTTCAAGCCCTCCGTTTCCCTTGGGATATCCGAAAAAATGTAAAAACCTTCCTGCGGTTATAACCGCTCCTTTCTTTCCTCCGCTTCCTCCCTTCAGGAATCGGTTATTTCACAGGCCCAGATAAGTTCCATGCCAAAACCCGGTTTGTCAGGAATCCGCATCGTCCCTCTTTCCAAACAGTAGCCTTCCATATCCACACCCTCTATCGATCCCAGAACAGCTTCCACACAGGGGATATGATGCGGATAGGCGGCGGCCAGATGCGTACAATAATGGGTTTTGGTTACATTCCCCCATGCATGGGGGGAAGCCAGCCAGCCATTACGGCTGATTTCCTTCATCAATGTTCTCCATTTGGTAAATCCGTATCCGCAGACATCCGGCTGCCATACGTCAAGAAGCTTCTTTTCCGCCAACCCTCTTAACAACGGGATATCCGTTCCGGATTCTCCGTCCGCAAGCAGGGTTCCCGGCCGTTCTTTCGATAAATAGGCTTTCAGCTGCCTGTTTTTTCCTTCTTCTTCACGGAACGGCTCTTCAAACCAGAATATTTCGGTATCGCCGATTCCTTCCAGAAAAGCGATGGTATCTTCCGGCGTATACCCATCGTTTGCATCCACCATAAGTGCAATTCCGGGCAGGGCTTCGTGAATCCGTTTGACGATCTCCACATCCCTCGCCAGTCCTTCTCCATGCTCCATCCACCGATACCCCCGGCCGATTTTTACTTTCAGCATAGTATGGCCCAAACGCACATCGTCCATGCTCTCCTGTACCACCCGGTCTACCCCAAAGGGAGCATCCTCCGGTATGATATCGTTCATATAAATCGCCCCGTCATACACAGGCGCTCTGAGCGCCGACTCGGGATTGAGCATGCGGCATACCGGAATTCCCAGTATTTTCCCGGCCAGATCGTGCAGCGGGATATCATAGGCCTGCAGCTTTTCGTCCAGGATTCCCGTGCCGGAATCAAAAATTTCCGTAAAGGGACGTTTCAGCAAAAGATCCCGGCTCGTTTCCGTCTCCGCCATACCTGCGCTCAGCTGTCCCCAGCCTGAAATTCCATCTTCCGTCGTCAGTTTCGCCACCTCAATCTCTCCGCCGAAACCGTGATATCCCCGGATTGCATTTTTCCCATGCAGTCTCGGATATCTCGCCCGGCAGCGATAGATTTGCACCCTCTCAATTTGGTGCTTTTTTAACTCCTGATTCCATTTCTCATAGCAGGATTGCTTCATTTCCCATTTCCTCCTGTTTTCCTATTTTGTTGATTTGGGGTCGTCCGATTTCAGCCCTTAATCGATCCAATCATAACACCTTTTGTAAAATAACGCTGTACAAACGGATAAACAAGCAGCATAGGCACACAGCTGACAACAATAACCGCATATTTTATTGTAACACCAAGTTTTGAATTCTCCGCATAGGAGCCGTCTCCTGAACTCACTTGATTCGCTAAGAGAATATCCCTCAGCACCAACTGGAGATTTGCTTTATCGGCTGAACGCAGGTAAATCAACGCATTAAAATAAGTGTTCCATGAATCAACTGCATAATACAGGGCTATCACCGCCAATATGGGTGCCGATAACGGTATCACAATTCTGAGAAAATATTTCGTATAGCTGCAGCCATCCAGGAAAGCCGCCTCCCTTAATTCTTCAGGGATCGTGGAGGTAAAATACGTTCTCATGATAATCATATTTGTCGTTGAAATCGCCGTCGGTAACAGCAGTCCCCAAAGGGTATCCACCAGATCCAGCTTGCTTACGAGCAAAAAAGTCGGAATTAAACCCCCGCTGATATACATGGTAATTGCGACAAAGACAGTGATTAGATTCCTTCCGGGCAGTTCCTTTCTGGACAGGGGAAACGCCAAAAGCATGGTAAGTGACATATTAATAAGAACGCCGAGGCCCATATAAATAATACTGTTCCTGAATCCATTCAGAATTTGGGAATTTTGTACCAGCATCTTATAGCCTTCCAGGCTGAATTCCACCGGCCACAAATAAACCTTTCCCAACGATATGGCATCCGAGGAACTGAAGGAAGCGCTGAGCACATAAATCAAAGGATAGGCTTCCACGATTAAAATAAGAATACCTGCAATATTGAAGAAAAGGCTGACGGCTCTATCCTGCGGAATTTCTTTTTTCCCTTTTACTCTCTGTTTCATTACCTGCCTCCTACCATAGGCTCGTCCCATTCACCCGCTTTGCAATCGCATTGGCGATCAGCAGCAGAAGAATATTGCATACGGAATTAAAAAGACTGATTGCCGTTGAATAATCGAAATTACCTTCCAGGATTCCCACCCGGTACACATAGGTGGATATCACATCGCTGGAGGCCTGATTCAGGCTGTTCTGCATTAAGAGCACCTTCTCATACCCGATATTCATAATCTGCCCGCAGCGCAGCAGCAGCATGATCGTAATGGTACTGCTGATCCCCGGAAGCGAAATATGCCATATTTTTTGCAGCCTCCCCGCACCGTCTATGGAGGCGGCTTCGTAGAGAGTGGTATCAATCCCTGCCAGGGCAGCGATATAGAGAATGGCATCCCATCCCATATTCTGCCAGATACCGGATATGATGTACATCGGCTTGAACGCATTGACTGACGCAAAATAATTAGTCACAGGCAGTCCGAACCACTGTCGGATCATATTATAGACTCCGGTATTGGGATTCAGGATCAGCTGCATAATGCTGACCACAATGACCGCCGAAAGGAAATGCGGGATATAAGCAACATTTTGCAGCGCTTTCCTGAATTTCCCGTTCCGCAATTCTCCCAACAGCAAGGCCAGGAAAATCGGAAAAGGAAAACCAAACAAAAGGCTCAGGATATTAATCGAAAGTGTATTCCCCACAATCCTTTCAAAATAAAAACTGCTGAAAAAGCGTTTAAAATGTTCCAAACCGACCCAATCGCTTCCCCATATGCCTTTCGCCGCACGATAGTCCTTAAAAGCTATCATAATGCCGTACATAGGCGTATATAGGAACAAAATGTACCATAGTACAGGGACCAGGAGCATCAAATACAATTCCCTGCATGACAGGATACGCTTCCATAAAGAATCTTTTTTTACCTCACCGGACAACACGTTTCTCATCCCCCTTTCACGTAACCGTTCAGACAAGCCTGAACGGTTACCCTTCTCCTTACTACCATATCAATTTTCCAGGTTACCGGCCGGACGCCGCACTCGTCATAACGGACAGTAACCTTACGAAAGGGAATCATAGTAAGCCTGGTAATAGGATACCAACTCTTCAGCGCCCAGCGATTGTAATGTGGCACAATAGTCATCCCAGGCATCAAAACCCATTTCCCCCGTGATGAATTTTGCCTGACATTCCGAAACATAAACATCAAGATCCGTCCGGATCTCATCCACCTTTTTCTGGGTATCCGAATCGAATAACGGTGTGCCGTAAACCGGATCTTTTTGGTAATACGGTTCCCACACGGGAACATTCTCCTGTACCTTGGCGGAATAAATATAGTTTGAATTATTTTCATTCCTCCAATACCCAAAACCGCCCCCGGGAAGCGGGCAGGCATCTCCCACCGCCACAGCCACACCCCGTTCATCCTGCAGCATATCTTCCGTATAATCCCATGTCCCATCGTCATACTTCTGGCAGGTAATTCCTATCAGATCTTCGTTAAAACAGCCGATTGTCATGGAGCCTTCTTCCGTAAAGAAATAGTCAAGGAATCTGAAAGATACCCACGGCGTTTCGTCTGCCGAAGTGATAAACGTATTGCTGCCCATGCTGTTGGACGCCAATTGAATCACCGGATCCTTGCCATTCGGGCTTTGCACAGGCGCCAAAGCAACATACTGGCCGCTTACCGTTGTAAAGAGGTCATCTGAGGACAAACCGAATACGCCGCAGTTCCCGGAGGAAATTTTTCCGATTGAGGAGTCACCCGTCTGCGTATAAACCTCATTGTCCAAAAGGCCTTCGGTATACAGGACATTCATGTACTGAAGCACTTCTTTCCATTCCTCCGTATTTTTCAGAAAGCTGACCTTGCCATCCTCCAATCGGATATTTTCGTAGTCCAGGTTATAATACAGCCCGAATAAGCCCGAAATAATATCCACCCTGGCCGTATGTCCTGCGCCGGAATCCTCCACTGCGTAAGGGATTTCGTTATCCCTGCTGCCGTCACCATCTGCATCCTCATCACGAAAAGCACGCAAGACATCCAGGAGCTCATCTGTCGTCGCAGGCATTTCCAGGTTGAGATTGTCAAGCCACTGTTTGTTGATCCAGAGATTCCTGTGGCTTGTCAGATTCGGCTTCAGCGTATTAATGCCCGGCAGAGTATATAATTTCCCATCGGAGGCTCTCGCTGAAACAGCAACTCCCGGATACTCCTCAAGCAGCGGTTTTAACCCCACGGAATACGCGTCCATTAATTCATCAACCGCGATCACCTGCCCATCCTCAATCGCAGTGGACAGGTTTGGAATAGCGCCCTTCATAATAATGTCCGGCAGGTCATTTGTTGCAAGCATCAGATTCATGCGCTCATTCCAACCGTCAGCACCGACAACAATCCACTCTATCTCGATATTCATTTTCTCTGCAATGTAGCGGAGTGTTTCCATTTCTTCCACGTCGCCAATGTTGCCGGGCTTTTTTATCATGATTGTTTTCTTTACCGTTTCCTTTACAAGCGGATATCCCTCTTCCTTAAAATTGGTATCCTCTTTCGCCCGTACCAGGATTTCTGCCAGCTCTCCCCGGGCTTCTTCCCCGGTTATCCCGTCTGCTTTTGCACTCGTACCGTCCGCGGTATTGCTCACTTCTTCCCCGCCGGTGCCGGTCCCGCACCCTGCCAATAAGGAACCAAGTATAGTGATAATAAGTAATAAACGAATAAATTTCCCAAATTTTTGCATAAAAAAAACACCCTCCTTTACCCTAGTCCATAAAGATACCATTCCAGTTCAATATTTTTGAAATACTCCAAAACATGAACTCTTTTGTTTTGTGCCATTATCCTATAGGTTTTGAAAGCGCTCTCTTAATTATAAGATATTTTTCATAAAAAAAGACGTTTTATGAAGTTCAATTTTATTAAAACATATGATTTATTTGGTGTCAACCTTTCCCCATTCATTCAAAAAAGCCGAATAGCCCAACTGTACTATTTCAATTTTTGGGTTACCGACAAAGTGTAATACGCCGCCTGCCCGGGGCGTCCGGCTTCCTCCGCTAAACAGGGGCGGATTCCTGTTTGGTTCCTTTTCGTTATGCGCTCCTGCGCGATCGGGCCTGTACCCCGCGCAGGAGCGCTCCCGCTTTGTTGAAACCGCAGTCCTTGTATTCCGGAGTTCCGGCCTGTTACAAATATCACGATATCCGTTCTTTTATCAGTCTACCAGTAACTCATGCACTTTTTCTGCCGTAAGCCCGCATGATTTTGCAATCTCCGGTTCACTCATTCCCTCCGCAGAAAGTCTTCTTGCCTTTTTTACCAGAAGTATTCCTTTTTCGACACCCATTTTCATTCCTTTTTTCATGCCGTTTTTCATTCCGGTCTTAATCGCTTTTTCCTCAATTGCTTCGCTCAGATTACACATTTCGTTCAGCTCCTCTCCTAATTTTTCTTCCATTTTCATACCGTAGTCCCGTACCAGTGAATCTTTCTTTTCCGTGATATCCATTCCAGGGGACAGAAGCGTGTTAAGGAATCCATGGAGTGTTCCTTCCGTACCCTGTTTCAGCTTCTCATTCAAACAGATGATAATTACTGACAGCTTATCATAGTTCCTCCTAATTTCCGGAATGTGTCCTATGATATCCTGCTTTGTTATCCGGTATTCCGCCATGGCGTTTCCAATGTGCCGGGGCGCATTCATACAGATAAAAATAGTGTGTACTTTTTTCAGTTTACTATATTCTGAATGTTGAAACTCCCTGTCCAGCTGCTCTGACAGCATCCGTGCTCCATAAAAAATACCGCGGGTTACAATCCGGTATTTTTGGTAAAATTTCTTCTGTGCCTCCACGTTTAGCAGCAGCTTGATTCTGGATTTATTGCCGCGGGATCTTTGACTGCCACGAACAGGCAGAAAAGCCTTGAAACGGATGTCATAGGTTACCCTTCCCTCTCCGGGGATACTGCTTTCTGTATTCTCTCCGTTTATCGCCCGATCATCTATCTTTTTTTGGCCGGGATGCAGGGCAGCGCTGGCAATTTCGATATCGGGTTCAATCCAGAACGTTATTTCTTCTACGGAATAGGGGGCGTATTCGTGTATTGTCCCTTTTAATATCCGTGCAAGAACCTGCCGGCTTCCCAGAATACGCTTTACATGCTCATCATACTGTGCCTTTATCCCGGCAGCATCCAGCTCCCGGGATATCCATGTTTTTTTCTTCATCCATACCTCCTGTAAGCGGCAGGAACAGATGAAGTCATATCCACTGGGCTTCTGTAACAATTCCTGCCATATTCTTAAAATGTGATTGGTGGCAGAAACTGCCTGAATGTGCGAACGCACGTGTTTATCTATACGACTATAATTATGATACTTTATATTTGTAAGAATGTCAACTTATACACAGCTTTCAGACGGAAATATGTCACAGCGGATCTCTTCCTCTTTGCCGGTGTGTACCTCCCGCTCCCCGCCCCTTTTGCGCTTCCGCCGGGCCGGTATGCTGTTTCACAGGTAC
>URMK01000110.1 GCA_900548905.1 uncultured Lachnospiraceae bacterium
ACGGCTGTATTTACCAGCTTGATTTGATTATATATCAATATGTCAATACACTAGTTAAATATGATATAGTATGTTATAAATATGTCTTAGGAGTTACTCATATGGAAACAGAAATTAATACTACTTTTGCAGTTCTGGATGCAGATCTTAATTGCGAATATAAAACCATTGCCCATAAAGATCGTCCTGAATTTGGTGCGTTAGATAAAAACGAAAAAAAAACAGGAAAAATTCACAGAGGTATTTTTCATAACCATGATGGATATGAATTATTATTACTTGTTAATGGTGAGATGAATTATTACACGGAAGGTGACGGGAAAAAGATAGAACAAGGTGACTTAGTATGCTTAAGTCCTTATGAATTCCACAGAGGAGAACTATTAACTCTTCAGATTTATGACAGAATTGTAATAAATATACATGAACGTATTATGAAGTCTCTTTGTAGTGAAATGACTGATTTATTTTTCTTTTTTTATCGTGTATCCGCGAATAAGCTTAACATAATCCATCTAAATGAAGCAGAAATAAGTGAATTTATATGGTATGCTAACAAACTGCAGAATTCGCTTTCTTCAATTCAATACGGAAGTGATATCCTTGCCAAAACATATGTGCAACAATTATTAGTTATGATTAACCGATATATTGAAGACAATAAAGAGTTTCAGCATACAGGCATTATGCCATCTTTAGTTGTAGATACTTTCTCATATATAGATGAACATATATGTGAAAAAATCTCCCTTCACTCTTTATCACAGCATATCCATCATAATGAGACTTATATCAGCCGCTGTTTTAAGAAAATAACCGGAATTACATTGCAACAGTATATAATAGCTAAAAAAATAACCCTAGCGCAAAAATATTTACGAGAGGGTTATTCTCCATGCGATGCATGCTTTATGACAGGATTTAATGATTATTCAAATTTCTCCCGTACATTTTCAAAACAAGCAGGTATTTCTCCGAAACAGTATCAACTGATGAATCGGTATTAAGATGGCAATTTACTTTATTACTTTCCTTTACTTTTTTAGACATCCATTCGCAAAACGTACAATTATTTCTGCAAACTTTGCAGGGAACTGACCGCAGGAGCTGATAACCATGCCTCGCATAGAACAATCTGCGGAAGAGGTAACTGCCATCCGAAACTCCGGATTATTCTCATTCTTTTTAATTCCCATGCCTTTCGCTATATTCTTTTCAATGGCTGAAACCATAATCCGGGCAATCAGACTGAAATCCTTTAATTCAATTAAAGTATGATTAATATCGAAATTCCCCTTTTGTAGCTGTGTTTCTTCCTCCATCCTTTTTCCCATAAGTTTTTCCCATTCTTCTTTTGCCGGCTGTCCTGCCGGCGTTTCATACCAACTCCCTCTTTGCCATAGAGGAGTTGTACTATTGATGTCAACCACCAATATATTTTCCTGCTTTTTTTTGATTATGCAATCTTTGTTTATAATCACTTCCCGGGTAAGCCTGATATCCGATAAAGAGGATCCCAGCATAATCTGGTACCTGCCATCTGGTATTTTCCACCCGTTCAAGTACACCGCAAAACTCCTGTCATCCAGTGTAAAAGAGACTTCCCTGTTTTCTCCCGGTTGCAGAAACACTTTTTCAAAACCTTTGAGTTCTTTCCGTGGACGGTGGAGTCCTTTTTTTGACGCCCCAATATACAACTGCACTACCTCTGTACCGGCGGTATTACCAATATTTATAATAGTTGCTGTTACCCTGTATCTGTTTCTCCCAAAGGTCTTGTCTATTAAGCTTTCTTCCTCTGAGAGTTCCCGTACTTTCATATCGGCATAGGAAAAAGTCGTATAACTCAACCCATATCCAAAAGGAAAACGGACCGGAATTTTTGCTTTTTCATAATAACGGTATCCTACATATATGCCTTCCCGATATTGTGCATTTTTCCTATTGCCAGCGTAATAACCATAACTGGGGACATCTTCTTCCTTTAACGGCCAGGTTTCTGTCAGCCTGCCTCCCGGACCGGCCTTACCGGTTATAATATCTGCCACTGCCTGTCCTCCCGCCTGACCGCAAAGTCCCATATAAAGGATTGCTTTGACTTTATCAAACCATGGCAGCAGCATGACACTTCCTCCCATCAGAACCACTATTGTATTGGTGTTCCCTCTGACTGCCGATTCAATCATCTGATTGTGCCCTTGGGGAAGATTCATATTCTCACGGTCAAAACCTTCCGATTCACAGGATTCAGGCAGGCCGGCAAATACTATTGCAAGATCAGCTTTTGCAGCTGTCTCTTCGACCTGCTTCATCCCTTCTGAAGTAATATTTCCTTCCGCATCACAGCCCTCCAGATAGATACTGTGCTCAAAAACATCGGTTACCTGTACCAATTTTGTCGGGTTTATGTGGCTGCTTCCGGTTCCCTGATAGCGTATCTCCTCTGCCATATAACCTATTATTGCAATCCTTTTATTTTCTGCAACAGGCAGGATTCCACCCTTGTTTTTTAACAGGACTGCCCCTTCTATAGCCGCCCGTTCGGCCAGCCTGTGGTGTTCATCTTTATCACAGGCAAAGGGGGATTTCTGCTGTATAATCTTGTTTGCTTCCAGAACCATAGTCAAAACCCGTTCTGAACATGTATCCAGAACTGTTTCAGGCAGCCTGCCTGCTCTAACTGCCCGTAAAGCATCCTTTTCCCCAAAAGCGGAGCCTCCGGGCATACTTAAGTCACATCCTGCCAGAAAACTTTCCACTCGATCATTCATAGCTCCCCAGTCGGTAACAACCATACCCTGGAATCCCCATTCTTTCCTGAGAATATCTGTGAGCAAATATTTATTATCACTACAGTAAGTACCGTTGATTTTGGGATAAGCGCACATAACCGTTTTGGGGTTTGCCTGTTTAACCGCCCTTTCAAAACCTGTCAGATAAATTTCCCGCAAGGTTCTCTCATCTAACTGGCTGTCGGAAGAAAAACGCTTATATTCCTGGCTGTTCACTGCAAAGTGTTTCATACTCGCCCCGACCCCGGTTTTTTGCATGCCTGTAATATAGGAAGCCCCCATTTCACCTGTCAGATAAGGATCCTCCGAAAAATATTCAAAATTCCGACCGCAAAGCGGGTTCCTTTTAATATTCATCCCTGGTCCCAGTACTATCGGAACCCCTTCTTCCTTCGCTTCTTCTCCAATCGCCTCTCCAATTTCTTCCATCAGCCTTCGATTCCAGGATGCACCGGATGTCACAGCCGTTGGAAAACAAGTAGCAGGCAAGGAATCCTGTATTCCAAGCATATCCCCACTATCCTTTTGTTTCCGCAAGCCATGAGGTCCGTCCGACATCATAATAGAAGGAATTCCATAAGAAGCAAAATCTTTTGTGTGCCAAAAATCTTTTCCGCTGCATAAAGATATTTTTTCTTCTATCGTCATCGATTCTACGATTTTTCTAACCATAGCTTTCTTCCCCATTTTATTCATCCACTTTGTTAAGCATGGTAATAACAGCTTCAAACAACTGTTTTCCTTCCGCCGGCATCTGGGCTGTCAGTTCGCTTATACTCATATCTTTTGCAAATCCAATCATCGGATTATCAAGCATACCCGGTGCCAGTTGATTAAACATTTCTACCGCTGCAGGTTCCTCCATAAATTGTCCAAGAGCACTCTCCATACTGAATTTATCTTCTGTTAAATCCGTTTGTGTTTCGTATACAAAATGATAACTGCCCGATCCCAGCTCTAAACCTTCTTTTTTCTCCGGTAGGAAAACACTCGCATGGGTATTTACCGGAATACATATATCCACTGTTATTTTATGGTTTTCACAAATCCAGGCGCATTCAAGTTTACCATAAGGACTGTTAAAAGCTGCTTTAACCCGGGTGATTCCTTTCATCAACATAGGTTTTATTAATATTCTGCGGAAACCAGGCTCCAGCTGGTTGATACCTGCCAGTTTACGGTACATCCATTCTTCTATCGATCCATAGGCATAATGATTCAGCGAATTCATACCCGACTCATCAAAGCTGCCGTCCGGCATGATGGAATTCCAACGTTCCCACACCGTGGTAGCCCCCATTTTAACCGGATATAGCCAGGAAGGATAATCTTCCTTTCTGAAAATCCGTCCCGCCAGTTCATGCTGTCCATTTTCCGAAAGCACATGACACAAGTAAGGTGTCCCCATAAAACCGGTGGACAGATGGTCTTTATGATTGGCTATATTCATTACCAGAGACTGCATGATACGTTCTCTGTATTCCTCTTTTGCCAGCCTGAAATGTAACGACAGGACACAAGCTGTCTGTGTTTCGCTTACCAGTCTGCCTGTCGCTGTAATATATTCGCGGTTAAAAGCCTCTTTTATGGTATCATGCAGCTGTCTGTAGTTTTTGGCATCGTCCTTTCTGCCTGTGATTTCTGCGGCACAGACTACGATAGCTGTACAGGCGGCATAAAAAACATTTGCCGCCAGATATTTATCCGTTGCACCGGTACGATCCGCACTTTCTTCTTTATCCAGTGCCAGCCAGTCCCCATACTGGAATCCGGTCTGCCACAATCCATCCTTTTCTGTATGGGCAGTAATGAAATCCACCCATCCTTTCATACTCTCATACTGTTCTTCCAGAATCCGCCTGTCTCCATAAATCTGATACAGATTCCAGGGAATGATGACTGCAGCATCACTCCATCCGGCCGCACCGTCCTGTTCTCCCAGAATATTGGGGATGACATGAGGGACACCATGCTCCCTGGTCTGTTCGCTTGCCAGATCATGCAGCCATTTGGTAAAGAAAAGAGCCGTATTACAATTTAACATAGCAGTCCCTGAAAACACCTGGGCATCCCCGGTCCAGCCCAGACGTTCATCCCTTTGAGGACAGTCTGTAGGAATATCCAGAAAATTATCCCACTGTCCCCACTGTATATTGCTTATCAGTTGATTTACCAACGGATGGGAACTGCAAAAGCTGCCTGTCTGCTCCAAATCCGTATGCATAGCACAGGCGGTAAAATTTTTCAGCACAAGCTGCTCTTCCTCTGCCCCTTCCACACAGATATACCGAAATCCATGAAACGTAAAATGAGGAAGGAAAGTTTGTTCCTGGCCATTCAGGATGTATACATCATGGGATACCGCCTGTCTGAGTGTATCCGGATAAAAGTTTCCATTCTTATCCAGAGTTTCAGCATGGCGTACAGTTACTTTCTGTCCTTTTTTCCCTATGATCCTCATTTCCACAAGACCGGTAATATTCTGCCCGAAATCAATAACCCGTTCTCCCTGCGTTGTCACAATAAGCTTTTGGGCAGGCAGCCGGTGGGTTATACGGACCGGCTCGCTTTCCTGTGCTAGGATCCTTTCTTTTCCATAATCCCCCGGCACAGCCAGCCTGGTTTCTTCGTTTTTATTATCTCCGTCGGTGCCGGTTCTGCATTCCCATAAACTATCAATCGTTTCCCCCATATATATTTCACTGCTGCGGATATAGCCGGTTTTTACACTCCAGCTTTCATCTGTCCGCAGAATATCCCTGGTTCCATCCCGGTAAACAAGATGCAGCTCAGCCAGTACGGCTACCCGGTCACCATAGTGGCAAGGAGTACAGGCAAACCCGAGTATTCCCTTATACCAGCCATTACCAACGGTTATCTCCAGCCTGTTTTCCTTTTCCAGAGGAATATCTGTCTCATAAGTCTGATATTGGAGCCTTTGCTTGTAATTAGTCCATCCCGGTGCAAAAAAGGTATCCCCCACTTTTCTTCCATTAAGCCGTATTTCATACATACCCAGCGCAGTAGCATAAATCCGGACATATGCTATTTCCTTCTGATGGCCAACAGGTAAAGAGAACTCTTTAAAAAATATAGGGCAGGCTTTTTCCTCTTTCGGGAAATCATGAGTTATCCACTCGGCCTGAAATGCTTTCCCGGAAAGCAGCCCTGTTTCAAACCAGGCCTCCCGAATATCTGTTTTTCCTTTATTATCCCATACCCGGACCGTCAGCCGGTATCTGGTGCATGCCATCAGGGACTTTCCTTCATATGGCACCAGGACAGAGGTATCCCCTTCTGTCCTGCCACTGTCCCATACGGTTTCCTTCTCTGTTTGAACCGTTATATGATATGCCTGCTGCACAACATCCTGTTCCTCTGATTCCAATATCCATGAAAATCTGGGACATTGGATGTCCAGTCCTATAGGATTATGTCTGTATTCGGTTCTAAGATCCGATATTTTCATATTTTTCCTTATCTCCTTCTTATTTTCCATCCCGTTCAGGCATAAACAAACGCGTATCGGGCCAGGCCGGCTTCTGATTAAGAAACCCAATGTTAAATGGCTGTGCTGCCGGATTTTTTTGAAATTCACCATTAACCAGAACGTCTTCTATCTTGTTTTTCACAACCCAGACCTTATACATATTCCTGAATCTCATACACAACTGTGCTTCTTCCTCCGCCACATTCCTCTCTTCCTGTGGATCCGTGGTACGGTGAAACAGAACCTCGTATCCTCCGTTTATAAAATACATATACTTCCATTCCTCTGTCATCAGAAAATACTTCTGAACAGGCCCATCTCCATTTCCGCCATAAATCACTTCATGCGTAACTGCCTCCGGATCCCTGCAGGCCGGCAGAAGGCTGACTCCTTCCGTTTCTTTAGGAACTGCAGTTTCCGCGGCATCCAGCAGAGTGGCATAGACATCTTCCAGCGTTGCAAGCTGTTTTCTTCTCTGCCCTCCTTTAAGCAGAGCAGGGCAACTGAGCACCATCGGAATGTGGCAGGAACCTTCATAAAAACATCGTTTCCCCACACACCTGTGATCTCCCAACATTTCCCCATGATCCGAGGTGAAAATAATAAGTGTTTTTTCATACAACCCCAGTTTTTTCAGCTGGCAGATGATATTTCCGATCTGATCGTCCACCTGAGTAATACATGCATAGTAATATCTGCGAAGTTCTTCTATCTTTTCCGGCGTAAGGTTCTCCTCTCCATTTACTTTATAGCCGTTCTGAATCCATATGGATAAATCCTTCCCTGTAAGCGCTGTTTCCGGCAGAGGTTTATCCATTTCAAGCCCCTCATACATAACCAAATAACGATCTGACGGATCAAATGGGGGATGCGGCTTTATAAAGGATGAAAATAAAAAGAACGGCCGATTCTGGTTTTTCCTGATAAAATCGCAGCTCATCATGCCTGTCCATCCGGTAGTATGCATCTCCGGCGGCAGAGGGGAAATCTGCGGCACATAATATCTTTCACTCCGCTGTCCATTGGGTTCCTCTATGTTTCCGTAACCATGATCCGCCAGAAATTCCAGATAATCATCATCTGCTATATGTTCCGGCACCTCCTCAGATACATAACGGCGCTCAAAACCATAATGTGCCCGCGCAGGATTATAATGCATCTTTCCCACAGCGCAGGTATGATGGCCCGCATCCCGCAGAAGTCTGGGCAGTGGATTCTTTATCTTCGGCGGCTTTCCCTGATTTTCCCACAGCCCCATTCTGCAGGGATTCAATCCTGCCGTCAGCCCATAACGTGCCGGTATACATACTGGCGTCTGTGTATATGCATTTTCAAATACCACACCATCCTGTGCAAGCTTATCAATCCAGGGTGTCTTCACTACCTTGTTGCCATAACACCCCAGAGCGGAGGCTCTTAATTGATCACACATAATTATCATTATATTCTGAATCTCAGACATATAATTCTCCTTCCTTTACAGGCCGGGTATCTACCCGGCCTGTGGTGCTAATTTATTATGCCTTTTTTCGCCTTTGAGATAATTCCTGCATAATTTGCGGGAACAATGCCTCCAAATCATATTTTCTTACCAGAAGAAAGATGGCTACATATAAAATCAACGGGATATAAATACAGATAGCATAAATAGCGTATACTGCGCTTTGCGGCTGTGCGGCAAGTGTCGCATCATAGGCACCGATTGCCAATACCCATCCGGTAAGCGCTCCTCCTACTCCGGATCCCACTTTGCCTCCGAATCCGGTTGCACTGTTTGTCATACCCAGAAGCTTATGGCCCGTTTTCCACTCATTATAATCCACGCAATTATTGGTCATAACACTTGCCAAGGCCATAATAGGTATCATACCAAAACTGGAAAAGCATCCCAGCACCAGAGCGGCGGTAAAACTTGCCGGGCAGAAAATACGGATCCCCGTGGCCATTGCGGCAATCCCCATGGAAACCTTTACCGTACGTGCAACCCCAAGTCTTTTGACCATAGGCTGCACGGCTAAAAATCCCACGAATGTAGGAATAAGTCCTACTGCTCCCATAATTCCTACCAGATTGTCGTTTCCAAGAATCCATTTTGTATAGTAAGCTCCGGTCGATGCAGTAAGTGCATATGCCAGCTGACTGAAAAACTGGACCAGCAGCATAATAACCCAATATTTGTTTTTAAACAATATTTTAAGGCTTTCCCCAAAAGAAACCTCTTCTTTTTCTTCAGATACCGTCTCTTTCGGATCCGCTGTTTCCCTGGAGGTTTTATACAGGATAAACATGGCCAGTGATGCCAGGGCGGCAAAGATAATACCCACTTTAATCCATGCAGCCTGATCTCCGCCAAGCATATTGGTTATAGGAATAATCAGGATTGCGATTACCATACCGGATATATACCCAAGCGCTGCCCGGAAGGTTCCCATCTTACTTCTTTCTTCCTGACTTTTTGTACGCAATGCCATAATAGAGCCATAGGGAATGGCAATCGCGGTATATACCACTGCAGTACACAGTATATTCGTTATCAGTACCCAAATAGATTTTCCTGTATTGGATAAGCCGGCTGGGACCATAAAAAGAAGCGCTACCACCAAAAATACAGGAAGAACCATCCGCAGGAACCAGACCCTGCACTTTCCTTTTTTGGATTTGCCATTGTCCATAATTTTACCCATAATCAAATCGGTACACGCATCAATTAATTTGGCAATCATCAGCATAGTAGCTACAGCGCCTGCTGCAACGCCTACCTTATCCGTATAAAAATAAGTAAGCTGACCAACAAGGCCTCCCATAATATTCAATGTAAACTGACCGCAGCCGTCGCCCAGATAATCCGAAAGGCGCATCGTTTTCTGAATTCCCATCCGGTCCACACCTAACTCTTTTTTCCTGCCCATATTTTCCTCCTCATTTCCTTCATTTCCCTCCGGCAATATATCAGCGGAAGCCTGTTATTTACTATAAATAATATTTTATCATCTCCTGCGGAATTGTATTGCTTATATGTTCTTTTTATTGTATATTTGTTATATATTCCAATGAGGAGCCATTTATGGACAAAATAGACAAAGCTTGTCATTATCTGTATCAGGGATTATATATCCCGATTTATATCTATCGGAATAATCAGCTTATCCAGGCATTTCCGGAACAGGATGTTTATACCCATCCGCCGGTTTCTTATCTGCACAGGCTTTGGGAACAGAAAAAGGATATCTGCTATCTTACCACCTCCTTCTTATCCTATTACGGCTGCTTACGCTGTCAGGAAAATAAAAGCTATACCTTTATCATGGGGCCCGTCAGCAGTGTGCCCTATTCCAAAAATATCCTGCATCGTATGATACAGGAATATGTTGTGGCAGATACCGCACGGAATGGATTCTCCGCCTTTTTCCGTAATATACCGGTTTCTACCCTGGCCTTATTTCTTGATAAACTTTTGCTTGCAAACTATGTTATAAACCGGACGGATTATAAAAAAGAGGATATTTTAGCCCAGCCGGAAACATTTCCTGAGCAGATAAATGAAAGACAGACAGAGCAAATATATACTCATAAAGAAAACGACTATTTTAATAATTCTCAGGAAATCGAGCAGAAATTTATGCAGCTGATCCAGAACGGGGATATGCAGGGGCTTCAAAAGGCCTTTCTTGAACCTTCGTTTCTTCAAACCGGCATTGTAGCCAGTGATAATCTCCGTCAGCAGAAAAACAGCTTTATCAGTGCCATTACCCTCATGACCCGGGCGGCTATCAGCGGAGGGATGGAACCGGAGGCCGCCTTCCAGCTTTCAGACCTGTATATTCAGGATATGGAAAAACTCACGGCTCCGGAATCCGTGGATCTTCTGCTGTCCGAATCTCATTTGAATTTTGCAGCACAGGTCGCTGCTTCCAAACTATCCGTTACAGGGAACCATGACATGCAGAAAGTACTTCAATATGTCAGGCATCATACCAATATGCATCTCACCGTAGAACTCATAGCAGAACAGACAGGTTTCAGCAGAGCCTATCTGTCGCATAAATTTAAAAAAGAGCTGGGATTCAACCTCAGCTCCTTTATTATCCGCTCTAAACTGGAGGAAGCTAAAATATTACTGCACTATTCCGATAAATCTATCAGTGAAATCAGCAATTATTTATGTTTTTCCAGCCAGAGCCATTTTCAAAACGCATTTAAAAAATACTTTAGAATGACGCCTAAAGGATTCAGGGAAGGAAAGTTACCATTAATTAATATCTGATCCTAAATTGTCTTAATAAACAATTTGGGTAAAAACTCTCTGGCACAGTGCCGCCAGAATGT
>URMK01000111.1 GCA_900548905.1 uncultured Lachnospiraceae bacterium
TCACAACATTTTAAGGAGGTGACTTTACATTATTTTTTACTTTCCATTATCAAAAGATTTCGGCGTCCCCCAAAGCAGGGAGCGGGTGTACCTTGTTGGACATCTGGGAAGCCGATGCGGACGAGAAGTACTTCCTCTCCCCCGACCAAACAAAGCGTCTGTCAGGCAGCTTATCGGGGGCAGGCAGGGAGCCAGGGTCTATGACTGCAGAGGACTTGCAGTGACCCTTATGTCCGGATATGGAGGTTTTGGAGGCAAGACCGGATTATACGCAAGCTTTGTAAACATGAATGAAGGCGGTAAGCCGACAGCACTCGCCCACGGTGTCAAAGCAAAACAAAATGCTGGCATTGTCAGGCACGCAGGAGAAACCAGCGGTATTCTCCTGTTTATGAAAGAAAGTTTTACCGGAGCCCTGCAGGAAAGCGGGAAGGATGATGAGAACCTGTATTTCAGGGCGCGGCGTCTTACTCCGCGGGAATGCTGGAGACTGCAGGCCTTTGAGGATGAACTATTTGACAGGGCAAAAGCTGCCGGTGTGAGCGATACACAGCTATACAAACAGGCAGGAAATGCGGTAACTGTAAATATTGTATATGAAATAGGAAAGAGGATACAGGAGGAATATGGTTTGGTTAGAAGATATAGAGCTTTATTACCGATGCGTAATCATAGCAGCACTGACAGGAATTTTATTGCAAATGATAGTAAAGAAACTACTGGGACAGGCACAACGTAAGTATATCGTATTCATGGCTGTGGGAATCGCTGTCGTTTATCTAGCACGATTTGGACCAACATGGAAAGCATATGGGAGCATCCTTACGGGGATGCTCCTGCTTTATGCGGCTGTTTACGATTATGAAACACATCTGGTGCCGGATTATGTCCATATATTCTTACTTTTAGCAGGAGTTGTCAGCAGCCATCCTGTTCCGGGACTGATAGGAATGCTGCTTGTACCGTTCCCCCTTTTTATCGCTGCCCTGTTAAAGGAAAACAGCGTAGGCGGAGCGGATATCAAGTTTATGGGAGCCTGTGGCTATCTGCTTGGGCTGCGGCTTGGATATGCAGCCCTGCTCATGGGGCTGTCTCTTGCTATTTTGATACGAAATGTAAGGCATAAGCCCCAAAATGAATCGTTTGCACTTGTGCCTTATTTAACTGTTGGATGTATCGTTATGATGTTAGGAGGTCACACATGAAGAAGATATTTAAAAACCGTATAATCTTAGGATTACTTTGTATTATTGTATCTCTGCTTATTTGTTTTGGATTGACGCCATTGTTTAATGGCGCGCTTAAGGCTAAAGTAACGTTGGTCCGTGTCAACTCGGAAATCCGAAAAGGGGAGCAAATCACGGCACATATGGTTACAGAAGCGGAGGTCGGCGGATTTAACCTGCCGCCGGATGTGGTGTATCGAAAAGAGGATGTAATTGGCAAATATGCAAATGCCGATCTGTACAAGGGGGATAATATTCTGCAAAGCAAGCTGTCGGATACACCGATGCTGAAAAATGCATATCTCAGCAAGCTGAATGGGGAAAACAGGGCTATCTCCGTAACCATAAAGTCCTTTGCCGCCGGACTTTCCGGAAAACTGGAAGCGGGAGATATTGTTTCCCTGATAGCTTCGGATGTGGGGGAACTGCGGGAAACACTTGTGCCGCCGGAATTGCAGTATGTAGAAATTATAGCCACAACCGCCAGTACAGGTGTGGATAACGATGTGCAGGCGGATGCGGAGGGAGAGGAAAAAGAACTGCCGTCAACAGTTACTTTATTGGCATCCCCGGAACAGGCCAGGCTTCTGGCTGAGTTGGAACAGACGGGAAAGCTGCATGCTGCATTGGTCTATCGGGGAGACAGCGAGCAGGCGGAAGAATTTATCCGGGAACAGGAAAAACTGCTGGAAGAACTGTATTCAGAAGAGAAAGAAGAAACGGCAGCTCCTGAGGAAAGGGAAAACAGGGAAACGGTTCCGGAAGAAGAGCCGGATGATGGGAAGACAGTGGAGGAAGAGGAAGGGGAATAAAGATGCAGGATACGATGTTGACAATAACCGGCAGTCCCGGCAGCGGAAAAACCACGCTGGGGGTAAAGCTGGCTATGGAGATAGCGAAAAATAAGAAAAATGTACTGTTGATTCTATGTGATCCCTTTACCCCGCCGATCCCGTTTCTTCTGCCTGCGGATATCAGACATGATATATCCCTGGGAAGTCTGCTCACTTCACCTGCCATGTCACAACAGTTTATTCTGGATGCCTGTATTACGGTTAAACAGTCAAACTATATCAGCCTTTTAGGGTATAGGCTGGGGGAAAATCTGCTGTCCTTCCCTCAGATTACCAGAGATAAAGCAGTGGATTTTCTGGTATGTGCAAGGCATCTGGCAGATTATGTCATACTGGACTGTGCCGGGTGCTTTGAGGCGGATGTATTTTCCATGGCGGCCATGGACATGACTGACCGTATCCTATGGGTGGAGACTGCGGATTTGAAAGGGATATCCTTTTACCATTCCCATAAAAGCTTATTCCAACAGGCAGATATCAGTACAAAGAGCTTATGGGCCATAGGAAACTGCCATCCGGGACAGGAATGTGAGGCTGTGGCCCAGCAGTATGGAGGGATTTCTTATACATTTGAGCATTTGCCGGAAATTATGTGGCAGTCAGATGAGGTGTCTTTGTTGGAGAAGCTTCACACCAAAGAGGCGATGCCCTATCAAATGGAATTGCAGAAGCTGATACGTCAGGAATTCGGATTCTGTTCTGCAGAGGAAAGAGAAAAGACAGAAGAAATAAAAAGAAAAGCCCCAACAGAAAAGGAGAGGAAGAAAGCCGGTTTCCGGCTGCCATCCTTTCAGCGCAAAGGGGAATTTTGAAATTTAGAATTAAACATATAGAACTAAAGGAAGCTAATGCATTTGTTGTACGTTACCACAGGCATCATAAGGCAGTAACGGGACATCGGTTTTCACTGGCAACCTGAAACAGGAAGTTTAATCCTTCAGACGCATGTTGTAGCAGCGTTCTTTGAAGCCGAGGGATTTCCAAAAGGATATAGCTATCGGATTCCAGCTATAGACATCCACATCTATTTCTTTAATTTCCATTTGGGAAATCAGGGCATGGAATGCTTCCCTGCCATAACCTTTTCCACGATACTGGCGACAGATAAAAAATTGGCGCAGGTAAGGAGGCTCTACATTCTCTTTGATGAGCGCATAGCCTACTATGTTTCCTTCTTCTTCAAAAAGGAAAGCACAGTAATCTTTTTGAAGAAAATCAAACAGCCTTTTCTCTAACTGCGATAATGTCATGGAATTATCAGCCTTTTCATCTGTAATAAGCATTTGATTCAGATTGGCCAATAAAGGGATATCCTTCTGTGTACAGTTTCTTAGAGTAATCATAGAAAGACTCCTTTCCTATTATTTAAAAGCTATGGACTTAATTATATCATTTTTTAGGAGGTAACGATGTGCAGGAAACAATAAATATACGCGATACCATGATGCTATTCAGTAATAATATAGATTATCGGCCTTTTCCGGAGATTTTGAAGGCTGTACAGGAATATATATCGAAAAATTATGCGTCGGTCCTTGGGGACAGGCCAGAAGATAACAGGGAACTTGTAAAGACCTATATCGCCCGGTTCCTGGAAAACAAGAATATGGGACTGGAAGGAATGGAGCAGGAAACGCTGTGTGAACTCCTTTATGGAGAAATGACGGGTTTTTCTTTCCTGACGAAATATCTTTACCGGGACGATGTAGAAGAAATCAATATCAATCAGTGGAAGGATGTGAAGATAACCTACAGCAACGGGGAAATCCTGCCGGCAGAAGAGCATTTTAACAGCCCGGGGCATGCCGTTGATGTGATCCGCCGTCTGCTTCACAAGTCGGGCATGATTTTTGACAGTGCACAGACGGTGGTGGTCGGGCACCTGAATAATAAAATAAGAATTACGGTCATGGGGGATGGTGTAATCGATGAGGAAAAAGGGCTTGCCGCATCGATCCGTATTGTAAATCCCAGAAAATTATCCAAAGAAGAATTTATCCAATCGGGTACGGCTACAGCGGAAATGCTTGATTTACTGTCGATGTGCTATAACCATGGGGTTTCCTTATGTATTTCCGGAGCCACTTTTTCCGGGAAGACTACTCTCATGAGCTGGATTTTGGGACAAGTACCTTATCATAAAAGGATTGTAACAATAGAGCAGGGGTGCCGGGAATTTGATCTGACCGTAGAAGGGGAGGATGGAAGCATCCTGAATAATGTAGTACACCTGGTTACCCGATTTTCAGAAGATCCAAAGCAAAATATAGATATGGTGAAGCTTCTGGAAACAGCCCTGACCATAAATCCAGATTGTATTTCCGTTGCAGAAATGAAGGGAAATGAAAGTATGCAGGCCATTAATGCAGCTAATACAGGGCATTCCATGATTACTACGATCCATGCGAACTCCTGCGGCGATACCTATTCCCGCATGGTTACTCTATGTAAACAGGAGCAGCCGGGGATGGATGATGATACTTTATTAGATCTGGCGGTGAAAGCCTTCCCTATTATTGTTTTTGCCAAACGGCTGGAAGATAAATCGAGAAGGATCATGGAAATAACAGAATGTACCAGGGGAATCCAGGGAAAACCGCAGTTGAAGACTTTGTACCGGTATCATATCAAAGATAATGCATATGAAAATGAGAGGCCTGTCATTACCGGAGAATATCAAAAAATAGCAAATCCATCGGATGAACTATTGAAACTTCTGCGGGAAAACGGACTCACCATGAAACAGCAAGAAATGCTTCTGCGGGAAGAATAAGGAGGAAACTATGTTTTTGTTACTTACGATATCGTTTTTATTTGCAGTAGGAGGCAGTCTGTTACTGCTGGATTTATCCCCTTTTTCTTTCTGGGAAGGGCTGGCTGGACTAAAACCGGAAGATAAAAGCCTGAAAAAACAGATCAGAAAAAACAAGAAGAAAAAGGAACCGAAAGGGATAAGGCGAATCCTTACCGAGGTAAAGGAAATTCTGCGGTTAACCGGGAAAAGCGGGCAATTTACAGCGGTCTGCATCTTGTCTATGCTTTTATTTATCCTTGGACTTCTAAGCGCAGCCGCCATGAAGAATATTTTTATGGTTCCGGTACTGTCAGCAGGTTTCGCATTCCTTCCCTTCTGCTATATCCTGTTTACTGCAAACAGATATAAAAAACAGGTAAACGTAGAGCTGGAGACTGCACTTTCCATGATTTCCACCAGTTATTTGCGAAACAGGAATACTTTTATCCGTGCAGTAGAAGAAAATGTCCCCTACCTGAATCCCCCTGTCTCAGAACTTTTCCGTGATTTTCTGCTGCAGGTACAGCTGATCAACTCCAATATGGAAGAGGCGCTGGAACACATGAAGGCCGGACTTGACAATGCCGTATTCAGGGAATGGGTAGATGCAGTAGAGGCATGCCAGGAGGATTATAACCTGAAATCCACCCTTCCCCCTATCGTTGGGAAACTGTCAGATATGCGGGTGGTATCTGCCGAATTAGATTTATTGTTATACGAACCATTAAAGGAGTATATCACCATGCTTCTGCTATTGGCAGGCAGCATTCCCCTTCTGTATTTTTTAAACAGGGATTGGTACGATACCCTCATATATACAACCTTTGGTAAAATTCTGCTTGCCATATGCGGTACGGTTATCTTTGTATCGCTGGCAGCTGTTTCCCGGCATATCAGGCCGATTGAATATAAGAGGTGATTTGATGCATTTAGCAATATTAATTATGTTTGGTGTCCCTTTTAGCCTGGGGCTGTACTTCCTGTTGGCGGCGGCTCTGCGTATGCCTACCTATAGGACGAGTAAGTCGATTTTAAATTTAGGAAAGGCTAAGAAAAAACAGGCAAAAAGCGCCGATGCCTTTTTGCTGGAACTGGCAGTAAAAATATCCCGGTTTGTATATCTGAGCGAATATAAAAAACGTAAGCTTACGGCAACACTTAAAAGTGCGGAAATAGTTATGACTCCGGAAACCTATGTGGCGCAGGTTTGGATCAAGGCAGGCATGTTCCTTATTTGGACAATCCCCTGCCTTTTTTGTGTCCCTGTTTTTGCACCTGCATTCCTTATAATAGGACTCGGGATTTACTTTAATGAAATGGGAAACGCAGAAAACAAAGTAAGAAAGCGCAGGGAAGAAATAGAATTTGAACTGCCGCGTTTTGTGGCAACGATAACGCAGGAGCTGATAGCCAGCAGGGATATTCTGTCCATGCTGGAAACGTATGAAAAGAATGCCGGTGAAGCCCTGAAATCCGAACTGGTAATAACAACAGCGGATATGCGGACAGGCAATTATGAGGCGGCGTTGCTGCGGCTGGAAGCAAGGGTATCCAGCGCCATGCTGAGTGATATCACACGGGGATTGATTGGCTGTATCAGAGGTGACGATGGCGTGGCCTATTTCCGTCTGCTTTCCCACGACATGAAACAGATCGAAATCCAGCGACTGAAAAAGCTGGCAGTGGAGCGTCCTCCAAAAATACGGCGTTATTCTTTTTGGCTGCTGGCCTGTATGCTGCTTGTCTATCTGGGAGTTATGGGCTATCAGATTCTGCAGTCTATGGAAAGTTTGTTTTGAGGAGGCATGGTATGGAGAAAATAAGAAATGCAAAGGGGGAAAGCTATCTTGATATTGTGATTGGCGTATTCTGTATCATGATTGTGGTAGCGCTTGCCGTAACATTGTTTCCCGTTTTTTTGAAAAAACAACAGCTGGATACCTTTGCAGATGAAATCGTCCGGCAGGCTGAAATAACGGGAAGTACAGATGTGGGATCCAGAATTGCGCAGTTGAAAAGTGAAACCGGGCTTGATCCGGATATCCATTGGGAGTGTCATTACTACAATGGAAGCAAGGTGCAGCTAAATGGAGACATCACGGTTACACTAACCGATCATGTGGATATCGGTTTTTTTGTATTCGGTTCCTTTCCAATAGAACTAAAAGCCAAGGCAACCGGTAAAAGTGAGGTTTACTATAAATAGAAGAGAAGGGGGTGTGTTTTATTGGAACATACTGTAAGAAAAGTGTTAAAGGACAGACGGGGAATGTCTACGCCGTTAACTGTGGCACTGGTTCTTGCGTTATTGATTTTCCTTTGTGTCTTCTCTGAATTCTTCCGTTTAAGTATTATTGCCGGTGGTGTCCGGAATGCCCTGCAGAGTGCAACGATATCGGTAGCGACCACCAACTATGACGAGGTATACGACGGCCTGCGGGAAGGATATAGCGGAGGGTATTTTTATGAAGAAGAAAGAGGGTGGTCAGAGTATGTGGACAGTGGGGATATATATGGGCAGCTGGGGTTTCTGCTGGGATTGGATGACAGGGAAGATTACCTGGTGAAATGGCAGGAAAAAGGATATGAATACCGGATATCTGGCTTACAAATATCCATCAGGAATGTTTCCTTTGCTCCAGGAGGAGCCAATGAGAATTTTGAAGCGGATGTAAGCGTGAAGCTGGAAGTACCGCTGTCCTTTGGATGGGGTTTTTTGCCGCCATTGTCCATGCAGGTAAGGACAAAAGCAGCGTATATGCCCAAATTTTAAAATATAAATAATCGGTCTGGACGAAAGGAGAAAAAAAGGGTATCATGAAAGAGGATAAAAAACAGGACGGCATCTGCCTCACAGCACCATATTTTGAAAGTGGGGTAAATGTATGAAAGAAAAAATGAAGAAAAGATTAATAATTGTTGGATTGGTGATAGCAGCTGTTTGTCTGGCTGGTGGACTGGGTTTATTTTTGTATACTCAAAATGGATCAATGCCTGCGGTGACTACAGGAAAAACGGATCGCGTGGCAGAAGATGTTGTGGTTCCCCAAATTTCAAATACGCTTCCGGAAAAAGTAACAGAAGAAGCAGAGAGTATTTCTGAAATGGCAACGGAAAAAGAAAGTGATGATTTTCAGGAAGAGAGTACTTCAGGAGTGGATGCAACCAGGAGCACAACAGCGACACAGAAACCTTCTGCAGGTAAGCTGAAAACGCCGGAAGAGGTAATCCTGCCGGAGGAGCCGCCGGAACTTAAAAATCCGGATGCAGAAATAACCCCGGAGGAAACGCCTGAATATGTGGAGCCGGAGACAGAGAAAACACCGCAGGGGGGAGAACAAAAAGATGGTATGTTTTACGTACCGGGATTTGGGTGGATCGAAGATTCCGGAAAGCCGAATAGTTCTGTCCCGACCGATAATGGCTTACATAATGGCAACATGGTTGGAGAGATGTAATTAGATAAAAGTATGTAGCGGGAAGCATAGGAGACTATGCTTCCTTTTTTAATGCATAAAGACAAGAAAAAAGTAGGAGGAAAGTATGAAAACAGAACAGCAAAAAACTGACAGGAAGCTATTAGTAGGGATAGTATTGTTTCTTTTATTTATTGCAATCATTCTGGGAGCATTGTGTTTTTATAAGCACTATCGTAATGAGAATTCTAATATACCAGAACAGATAACAAGAGAACTGGAAACTATGGATTTTTATTTTTTAAAAATGAATGATTCTAAAATAAGAACAGTTGTCGATGTTGCAGTTCCTATTATAGAAAAACTTGTTAAAGAAACCAATAACAAAGAAGAGATGACCGCTGTATTAGAAGATTCACTTTTTAATTGCGGCTTGAGTTTTACTCAGGAAGAAGCAGCCGTACTGGCAGAATGGCTTGTTGAATTTTATACAACGAATTATATGGAAAACAGCGATTCTTCCCTTACGGGAATGAATGATGCAGAGTATAAAAATAATTTAGTAAATGAAATGCATCAGGATTTGGACAATATATACGAGTATCTTTCCCAGTTAGACGAAACAGTAATCAATAACAAAAAAGAGATTGTCAATTTGGCTGCGGGACAAACGGGAAGCTTTGAAAGCGTAAATGTTTATTTGGAATCACTCAATAGTACCATAAAAAATCTGCAGAAACAGTTTACTGCATATGAAAATGAGTATCAAGATACACAAAATACTACTACATCAGAATTTAGTAGTATTACTCTTCAGTTGGATAGTATATCTGAAAGTATTGTGAATACGCAGTCGGAGATCACAGCAAATATTCAAAATATGGATGACAGTAATGCAGCAAGATATGAATCCTTAAATGGTACAATAAATAATTTTTCCTCTTCCTTCAGGAAAGATTTAGAGTCTGTCAATAAGAATATCAGTAAACTAATATCAGACATTCAGAACAAAACTACAGAACAGAATAAGGAGCTTACAGAAAAACTTACGGAAATACATGAGGAATTAGTGCAGGTCATAGATACCATGGACCAGAAATGGACTTTTGCATTGGCACAGATCAAAGAGAAGCTGACTGCTGAGATAGAAGAATCTCATGGGGCACTCAGCGGTCAGCTGAGTGATACCCAAAATAGCCTGTCGGAAGAAGCTGCGAGTAATAAGTCTGGAATATCAAGCCAGATCAGTGATTCGGAGAAAACGCTTACCCAGGGAATTGATTCCGGGGTCAGCCTGCTTTTGACTAACCTTGACATTGTGCATGCAGATATAACACTGACACAAAAAGAGATTAAAAGTATGTTAAGCGATATGGATGCAGCTGATGAAGAAAAAATAACGGATATTATCAGCCGTTTTGCAGGAGTAAATAATAAGCTGGTAGATATCAATTCTGCCGTGGAGACTGCGCATAATGATATCAAAGGTTTAATCTCTTCTCTTCAATCCTCCACAGAAAAAAATCAGGAGAAGCTGCTGGAGGCGCTTACTGCTATAGATTCCTCTTTTTCATCACAGAACCGTGTGAATTTCGAGTCATTGGTAAATTCCCTGCAGACACAGACGGATACGGTACATAATTGGTTTAACAGTCTTAATAGCAGTGTAACGTCAAATTTCGAAAGCCTCTCTAACACGGTAACCAATATAGAACAAAGTGCCTCGGAAAATAAAGATGAGGTACTGAATAATTTTAACCAGAGTTTCGCTAATTTATCAGC
>URMK01000112.1 GCA_900548905.1 uncultured Lachnospiraceae bacterium
GCCTTTTGTAGGCCTGAAACAAATTTAATAAGAAATAGCACAACAGGTTAAATTACATATTTTTAATCTCTCTGTCAGTAATTCCATGCCTCTTACCCTTTCCTATTCATTCACTTAATTCCCAATCGCAGGATTTTATGTCTTTTATGCACTGCTAGATCCGGATCCATTCCCTTCTTTCAATGTCTGCATCTGAAGCTGCGCCGTCACCAGATTATAGTATATCCCCTTTTTCTCCAACAGTTCATTATGTGATCCGCATTCGGCGATCCTATGCCCGTCGATAACAATGAGCCGATCCGCATCCTTCAGTGTGGACAGCCGGTGGGCGATAGCCAGGGTGGTGCGGCCGGCTGTAAGCCTCTGGAGCGCCTTCTGGATCAAATACTCGCTCTCCGTATCCAGGCTGGAAGTGGCTTCATCCAGTATCAGCAGCTTGGGATCGTTGAGTATGGCCCTGGCAATGGCGATTCTCTGGCGTTCGCCGCCGGACAGATTGTATCCCTTCTCTCCCACATAGGTGTTATACCCGTTAGGCGTCTTGCAGATAAAATCATGGGCATTCGCCATTTTGGCCGCCTGAATAATTTCCTCATAGGTGGCGTCCGGCCTGGCAAATCGCATATTGTTCAGAATCGTGTCGGAAAACAGGAAGGTTTCCTGGAGCACAACGCCAAGCTGGCGGTGGAAATCCTCTATCCGGTACTCATTGATATTCATCCCGTCAATCAGAAGTTCGCCGTCGTCCACATCGTACAGGTGCATGACCAGATTGATCAGTGTGGATTTGCCGGTGCCGGAAGCGCCTACTATACCGATCATTTCTCCCTTCCTGATTTCAAAATTTATTTTTTCCAAAACAGTTTCATAGGAGCGGTAGCCGAAGCACACATCCTTAAAAACCACAGAGCCCTGGATTTCCCTGCTTACCGGGTTTTCCCGGTTCCGTATCTTCGGCTGTTCATCAAGCACATCGTAAATACGTTCCAGACTGGTTAACATCTGTATGATCATCCGGGGCAGATGCGTCATCCAGCCCAGCGGGCCGTAGAGCATGGTGGCATAGGTGGTGAACTGCAGCAGCTGCCCTATCGAAAGCCCGCCGTCCAGTGTCTTCAGGCCGCCCAAAGCGGTTACGAAATAAATGCCCATGCCCATGATAAAAGTGAGCATCGGGTAAAAGGATGCCCAGAATACCTCATTCTTCTTTTGAATCCCGGCATAGCTGGCTGATATCGTCTTAAAACGGTCGGATTCATATTTTTCCTTGCCAAAAGACTTCACCACACGGATACCGGAAATCACATCCTGCAGAGCGCTGTTGTTATCATCCCCACGGCTGTACTGCATGTGGAATTTACGATGAATCACCTTACGGAAGCCCACCGAAAGGGCAACGGCCAAAGGCAGAAAGACAATAGACAAAAGCGTCAGTCCCGGGCTGATGGTCAGCATTACAATAATAGCCCCGGTCATCAGCACCAGCAGATAAAAAATACTGCCGAAGGCGTCCTCCATAAATCTGCGGATGTTAGCCGAATCGTTGTTAATGCGGTTCATCAGCTCGCCGGGACGCCGATCCTGGATAAAAGACAGCGTAAGCACCTGCATTTTCTGGTACAGCCGCCCGCGGATATCCATACTGATGCCGGCTCCCAGCTTTGCGCTCCACAGGCTCCGAAGATACCTTGTGACGATGGACAGCACCGTAATGACCGCCATGATCAGCGTGAACCGGATGACCTCCCGGACGCTGCCGCTGTCTGACATCAGGGTATTATCAATAAAGCGCTGCTGGAACATCGGGCCTGCCAGACCCACTATGGAAGAAAACAGCATCATCAGCGCTACCATGACAAATTGCTTTTTATAATTGGAACACAGACGAACGAATTTTAAAAGTGTAACATTTTTCCCTTCACATTTGGGGCATTCGCGGGTTCCGGGCAGCGCGCGGCCGCATTTGGGGCAGGTTTTCTCATATTCCCGGTTTTCTACCAGCCTGTCGCTGCCCTCCAGCAGCAGCATCCCGCCCTTGGCAATGGATGCGAAACGGGAGATATGCTTCATAGAAAAACGCGCCACATGCCTCGCTGTCCCATCCAGCTTCTGTGTTACCACCAGAATACCGTTATTGACCTGTGATTCACATTTGATCGCCGCCAATCCCGCAAGCGGCATTTCATAGGCAATCCGTCCTTCTTCAATAATCAACAGACGTATGGTTGTCAGCACCCCATAGGAGGAAACGCAGTATTTTCCGCTGCTGTTAATGTCAAAAGGAGAACAGTAGCGTATTTCTTCCCCTTCAGCAAGCGCAAACAGAGCCCTGATTTCCCGGGGCAGTTTTACTTTCAGTTCCATTTATGTCCTCATTCCTGCGCCATAAGAAGCGCGCCAAAAACTATATATGCCAATTGTTTAAATAAACGCTCACACCCGTCCACCCGCAGCAGGCTGTTTTTACAGAAACAGCCCGATTTTCTTCAGCTCTTTCCCTGTGAGCTTTGACGTATCGGGTATTTCAAACCGGTTTTCATCCAGATCGGTGATCAGCAGCCGGGTATCGGTCAGATGAACCACCGCATTGCCGCTCATATGGATGGCGAAACGGCAGGGCCCGTGATCGGTCACCACATCAAAATACGCAAAACCGTACTCTTCCTTTACATTCTTCACTTTTGTAATAACCGGCGTAAAATAGCGCAGCTCCATCTGCTCGGTCAGCATCCTGCGCGTATCCTCGTCCACATCCTTATCCAGATCACGGATTACGCCGATTTCCTTTGCCTTTTCATCCGGTTCCCGTATGGAAATATACAAGTTCTTCCCGGTAAAAGGGAAGGTACGGAATACCTGGACCCTGTTGTAATGCTCCCCCTGCGTATCCAGCGATACAAAACCGCCATCCGTCCGGTGAAATGTACTATTATTCCTGTCCAGATAATTCAGGGCAAGCATAGCCTCCGTCTCCGCCTCCATCTGTTCCAGATCAAACTCCTGCGCAAACAAATCTTCCATAACTACCTCCTATTCCAGTCCCCGCATAGCCAGTGCCTTGGTCTGCAGTTCCCGCAGCTTGAAATAAGTCCCTTTTTTAGCCAGCAGCTCCTCATGGCTGCCTTCCTCGGTAATCCTGCCCTCATCCATGACCACCAGCCGGTCCGCATCCCGCAGGGTGGACAGCCTGTGGGCGATGGAGATTGTGGTTCTCCCTTTAATCAGGAAATTGATCGATGCCTGAATCGCCTTCTCCGTCTCCGTATCCACGGAGGCCGTGGCTTCATCCAGAATCAGAATCCGGGGATTCGCCAGAATTGCCCTGGCTATGGAAATCCGCTGGCGCTCACCGCCGGACAGCTCCCTGCCGGTAGCCCCAATGATGGTATCATAACCGTCGGGCATTTTACAGATGAAATCATGGGCGCTTGCCAGAACCGCCGCCCGCACGACCTCTTCCTTGGTGGCGCCGGGATTGGCATAGGCGATGTTGCTGTATACACTTCCCATAAATATGTAGGTTTCCTGGGATACCTGCGCTACATTGCGCCGCAGATCGGTAAAGGCAATATCCTTTACCGGTATCCCATCGATGAGTATTTCCCCTTCGTCCGGGTCATAGAGACGGGAAATCATATTCACCAGCGTGGTTTTACCCGCGCCGGATCGGCCTACAATCCCCAGCATTTTGCCGCCTTCCACCTCCAGGCTGACATTTTTGAGGATGGTCTTGTTTTTATCATAGGAGAAGGTTACATTCTTCAGCTGAATATCCCCCTTCATGTGTTCCATATGTACCGGCTCCTCTTTTTCCGTAATATCCGGAAGGGAATCGATAATTTCAAACATACGCTGGGCACTTGTCATGCTTTCCGCCCATTCGTGAAAACTGAAGGCCAGGAAATCCAGCGGATTGTTCAACTGTGCCACGTAGCTGATAAAGGTGATCAGGACACCCAGTTCCAGATTTCCGTAATGGAAAAGCATGAAACCGCCCAACGCCCATACAAGCAGGTTGGATAAATTCTCCACCGCCGCATAAAGCACGGTGAAACGATTATCAAAGCGTACCAGCTCCACATCCGCATGCATCAGCTTCTTATTATACTTATCAAAGCGTACCAGTTCCTTTTCCTCCTGGCCGAAGGCTTTTACCACACGCGCGCCGGTCAGGTTGTCATTTACCCTGCTGTTTAAAGAACGTCTCGCCCGATGGCGGCTGGAAAAATAATTGAATAGGGTAGGAGCCATCTTATAGCTGGTAAACAGCACTACCGGTATCCATACCAGCACCGGCACGGCAAGCTTCCAGTTAATCCGAAGCATGATCACGGCTGTTGCTACCAGGGATAATATGTTGGATGCCATATAGGGCAGGTCGTCCAGGAAGAACCCGGTAACCTCTTCCGAATCGCCCATAACCCTGGTCATCAGGTTTCCGGTCTGCTTGCTGTTATAGAAGCCCATGGACAGGCGGCCCATGGAATCAAAAACGTCGGTTTTCAGCTTCATCACCACACCCGGTATGATCCTGGCATTTAATACACCCTGTATGATGCCGAACACCTGGAGGGAAAGCTTCGTCATAAACATGGAGAGCACCACAAGCAGCAGCGCCGTCACGTATTTGCCTGCCGGCAGGTTTAAAAAATCCAGGAACGCCGGATCTCTTGCCAGCACCTTATCATAGAGTATCGTACCATTTAAATACGGCCAGATCAGATTCAGCAGGGCGGTGGCCATAATACAGACAAACATCCCCGCAATACTGGCGGCGTAAGGCTTAAAATAGCTTAAAGCCCGGAAAAAGACGGAGCTTTTATTCATGCACCGGGGACAAATCTTCCGCTCCGGATCCGGGTACATCGTACCGCACTTACTGCAGTATTCCTCTTCCTTTTCTCCCCGGAGCAGCTCCTCCGTCAGCTCTTTACCTGTCTTTACCGCTTCAAATACGGCGGCAAAGCGGCGAAGCGGTACCAGATACATATTGGAGCACAAAGCCAGGCGGATATCGTCTTCCTCCCCCTCCGGACGGTAAAACAGAACGTTGGTGGCCACTTGCTTGAGCACCTGCATGGAAGCGGTTTCCGCCACCGACAGCAGCCGTATCTCATAGGTGCGGCTTCCCAGGAATTTCTCCTTCTGCTCCATACATCCCTTATACTGCTTCGTGTACAGGGGATCCCGGACCGACTGCGCCACCATGATCCGATCCCTGGTCAGCAATAACCAGCCATCCACATATTTTTCTTCAAAATTCATATCAAAGCGGACTGCCGACAGACAGCCCTCCTTTGTGATTCCCCGTTCTTCCGCCAGGTTTTTAAGTACCGGCGGGAGTTTTTGGAATAGTTCTTCTGCCAATGTCTTGTTCCGGCACGTGATCGGATGTCCCAATCCACACGCCTTTCCCCTTTCTTTCACTGCTGAAGCGATGCGATGCCGCCGTTTTTAAACAAAAAAAACCCTCTTCCGGTTACGGAAAAGGGGAGATGGTTCCATGTCAGTACATAAGACAGGTATAGGCCGGACACCATGCTGGTTTTTTCGCAAACGGGCGCATTAATTGCATGAAAATGGTTTGGTTAAGAATATGATTATTGCTATGAAATACATGTAAGCATATCCTGTTCCTGAACATGTTGTCTGCCTCCTTTCTTAATAATCGAATCAGAATGTAAACGTTTCTGTGAGTTTTCACAAAATCTGAAGGATAAAAACGGAATTCCTGCAGCTATTTATTAGTATAGAACCGCAGGAAGGATATGTCAAACATAATTTATCCGTTGGGTGTAGATAAAAAAGTTGGCGTTACTGTTCACTCCGTGACCAGTAACTTGCATAAATCCATTTAAAATCGCCTACGGCGATGGGATTTATGCACTCTTGAATCACTTTCTCACGTACTGTGCAGTAAATGCACAGTACTGAGTGAGCAGTAACAAGTTGGCGCCGCCATGGTTTTCCCCGGCTGCCATCCCTTTACTCACGGATTCCATATTTTTCATAGCAGTCCATGACATAACCGCTCACGTTTTTATCATATGGAGGAACCTCATATCCCCATGCCCCGGCGCATGCAGCTGCGGTTTTACGGAAAATCTCATGGCACAGGAACAGGGACTCCCACATATGTCCATAGGAATCCTCCCGGTAGGTGTGAAGCAGTTCTTTCCACAGTGTCTCCGGCAGGTACTTCTCCAAAAATTTATAGTTTTTTCCCACACTGAAGGTAAACCCGTAATCCAGCCCTGCTTTCCAGGAAAGCATACGCAGCAGTTCCGCACGCATCAGATGCAGATGATCAACGGCATATAGGATTTCCTTGCGTCCCAGCCCTTTTGCCACATACAGGGCCAGGTTCCAGAACTCGTTGCAGCAGTCGTCAAAGCTTCTTGCACCGGGCTTCCTTATATGATATTCCTCATCCGTTGGGATGATTTCCCCTTTCACCCGGTTATCTTTATCCAGCAAAATTGTCCGCAGCCCGTCGGCCTTCAGATACTCTTCCAGCTGATCGCATTCCAGCAGGGTCAGATCCATTTTCGTATAATCCGCAAACAGGATGAGATAGGAATAGCCTTCCTCCTCTGCCGGGAACAGCTCCATATCCTCCGGCTTCTGCAGCATGATAATACGCCCGAATGCAGAAAGCCATTTGTCATCCCGGATAAAAGCTTCTTTGTCTTTTACAAAATAAGTGATGTCATAATCCTGAAAGGAATCCTTGGGTATGTTGGGGTTCACCCGGGAACCTTCCATGCCAACCATACGGATATTTTCCTCCTCCCGTGCAAAACCCAATATCGTTTCCATAAATTCTTCCGGTGTCCTCATTCTATTTTCCTCCTGAATGTACCCGTTTCCAGCGGTTTATGTATGATTTACGATCTGTGGGAGAACAGTCAAATGTCCATACAGGCTCTTACGTTCGGCCCGTCCTCCGGGAAATCCAAAACAGGTATCCTATACTCATAATAGGCAAATTCACGCCGGGGATCAAGTGAAAACCGGGAAATCGCCTGTATAGCCGGACAGGCCGGACTTAATGCAGCCTTTTTTTCCGGTAAAGAACAAGCCCTGCCAGCGCCGTCAGCCCCTCCGTCACCGGAAATGCCAGCCATACCCCGGTTATCCCTGCCAGGTACGACAGCCCAAACGCCAGGGGAAGAATGAGAAGAAACCCCCGCAGCAGGGAAATCAATTGGGCAGGAAAGGCTTTCTCCACCGATGTAAAATACATGGAAAGTACAATATTGAAGCCGGCGAAGGGGGCCGCCGTAAAATACAGCCGCAGCCCCTCCACGGCAATCGCCTCCAGCTGCCTGCTGTTGTCCCGGTTAAATATCCCTGCGATCGGACCGGCGAACCGGAAAATAACCAGATAGATAACAAAAGAAAGAAGCAGCATTGTATGAATCGCATACCATAAGACACGCTCCGTTCCCGCTGCGTCCCCTTTCCCGCAGGCTCTGCTGATCAGCGGCTGCATTCCCTGGGCGATCCCGGTAAAAACAGAAAGCACCACAAGGGACAGATTGGCAACCACCCCATAGGCGGCAACCCCGGTGTTCCCCTGCAGCCCCAGAATGATCCGGTTGAAGGCAATCATGACAACCCCTGAAGCCAGCTCCGTCACAAGGGATGGAAAACCCAGGGGCAGAATGGAAACCGTCCTCTCATAAGACAGACCGGTTTTCTGCAGATGGAACCGGTTTTTCCCCTTCAGCCGATGTATACTAAGCACCGCCATACTGATTACCGGCGCCGTCCCGGTAGCAAGCACCGCCCCGAATATCCCCATCCCCAGAGGAAAGATAAAGAGATAATCGAGGATAATGTTGGAAAGGCTTCCCGTTAGCATAGCAAACATGGAAAGCCGGGGATTGCCGTCATTCCTGACAAAACAGAGGAAAATATCATTCAGTATAAAAGCGGGGGCAAACAGTAAAATCACCTGTAAATAGGTCTTTGTCATAGCGTAAACTGCCTTTTCCGCCCCCAGAAGCGCAGTGATATTCCCGGATAAGAAGAGTCCCGCCGCCAGAAATACCAGAGCTGCCAGAAGGCCGGAATATATGGTATCAGAAAAGACCAAATCCCCATTCCGGGACATTTTCTGCCCTTTAAAGATGGAATATTTGGTGGCCCCTCCTATGCCCAGCATCATTCCGGTCCCATGGATAAAGCTATATACCGGAATGGCCAGATTTAACGCCGCCAGACCATCCGCCCCCAATCCCTTTGATACAAAAAAGGTATCCGCCAGGATATAACAGGACAAACCAATCATCCCCAGTACATTCAGGGCCGTGTATTGCATGAATTCCATGAAACTTGTATGTGTCTTTCTCATTTTTCCCCTGCCTCTGCACAAGACAGACACTCCCTGCCGTCAGTTTCCCCTCGCGGCAGTCGCCAAGTGAACGCACAAGCGCGTTCGTTTTGCTCGTTGCCCGCGGGAATAAAAAGCGCCGGCCCTTTCTGTCTTCCATGACCTGCTGACAGAAAGTCCGGCGCCTGTCTTTTTTACCCGGTGGCAAAAAAGTGCCCTTGCTTATGTTCTTTTTAATGGGTTAAACGGGAACGCTTCCCGATGACCGATATCATTCCCATGCATTATATCTAAGGGGCCGCCTTCTGTCAATCCCCTGTAACGTTTCAGTCCCATCACCAGTTTCTGCCATTATCCATCCCAAACCGCCTTCATCGATGGATTTCGGAACTCCTGTTTCACTTTCTTACGGCTCCCGTTCCGCTAATCCTCATATTTTCCACCGGCCTATGCCTTCGTCTTTTCCTTATTTTTTGCGGTTGCATACAACATACATCATATCCTACTGAAAATTTATTCATTTGTTAAAGGTAAAATTTCAAAGTGAATTCGTGATTTCTAGAAAACATTGATTTTGAAACACT
>URMK01000113.1 GCA_900548905.1 uncultured Lachnospiraceae bacterium
ATAAAAAGAAGACGATAGCTTTTTTTACAAAAGCAGATCTGCTCGAGGCAAATCCTTTTGAAACCGTATCGGAAAAGCAACTTGAAACGATTATGGATATTGCCCGTGCTACAGCTAATTTGTGCGGCATATGCAAAGAAAAGCCTTATGAAGATGATAAAGTCCAAAAGATGGCAAATGGCATAGTAAAGATCAATGAACATAACGATGTAGTTCTGGCATGCAGGGAACATCCTTTACTTGGATTTGTGATGTCCACCTATAAGCAGGATACAGAAAACAATGGTAAGCCAATCCAACGCCTGTACTTCTATGACAAAGAAAGTGCATTTGAAAGCTTTGCAGTCCGAAGCGGCCTGGTTGACAGACAAAAATTATTCACAGAAGAAGAATTAAGAATTCTCCATAAATCCCTGATTCAGTATCAAATTTCTGAAAAAGAATGGAGTACGGAGGAAACACAGAGCATGGGCGCTTTAATGGATCATCTGGAGGAAATCATACCGGAATTACATAAGGAAGAAAAAAGATTTGATGTAAGCCGGATACTGAATGCCCTCTCTATGGGCATGGAGAGATAAGGCATCTTATTTCTTCATGTATCGTGCTGCCTGAAGCAGGATTTCGGCACGTTCCTGATCCAAATCACGGGCAGCACTGAGCAGTTCTATCTCATAGTCACTGGGATAATATACGTGAGACTCCGCATTGAAAAATTCCGTTATGGTGACACCTAATGCATTTAGTAAGCGTTCCAAGGTATCAATTTTAGGCTGTGATTTTCCCTTTTCAATGGAGTGGATATGATTTTGTGAAATTCCAGTTTCATTAGAAAGCTTATAAACACTATACCCTTTTTCTTTTCTTATTTTTCTCAGACGTTCATTTACTTCCATTTTTACTCCCCGATATTCCTTTTTAATAATTATGGGGGATAAGTCATTTAAAATTAATATATCTATACTTGTATTTAATACTAATATATAATTATAGTATGCGGAAAGGAGATAATTATGCAGGAAAGTATTTGGGGGACTATCAATCTGATGGTTGAGATTGCCCTTAACATTTACATGGTCTATGCGGAAAACGGCAGTGGTATTGTAATGCCGAAGGAAAAGGCATCCCAATTTTCTGAAGAGACAGTAAAACAGGCTGTTGAGGAAGGGGATAAGTTGTACTTTGAAAGCGGCGCACCTGTGGATGCGGTCATGAGAGAGCTGCTTGAGCAAAGACTTCTTATGGCAAAAAAGGTAGAAGCAGAATGTACCAGGTTCATGCAGCTTTACCAGGAGGGGAAGGAAATAGCAGACATTTTAGGGACGTTTCCGGTTCCTTCTGGCGGACAGGATTTTCAAGAAATAAGGAATGGGATTTATATGCCGAAGGAGGAGGAAAATGTATATATACATAAAGCACTTGCCAAAGTATTCTTAAGTCCGTATGCATTAGAATTTGGCAGTAAAGAAGGGGAGTATTACTGTTATTCCGGAAATGCGATAGCCATACCGTTCTATGAACTTCAGGCTTATTTCCCGGAATGTAAAGATATGATTGTGCAGGAAGAAAGCCTTATTGCGAGTTTACATGCGAATTATCCGGTATATGTGGAGCGCATGAACTCCGTATTACCGGATAAAGAACAAATAATAACGGCTGATGCTACCCCGAATTTGTTTTTGCAGAGCCAGATCGACAGGCTGGATTTAATAGAAACAGATGAGGAGCAGGAAGAGTTGGTATTTGAAGAAATGGAAGAATTTGGAGAGCAGATAGACTACTCTTTTGAATTATAATCTGATCAGGGGGCAGAGTTATGAGGGAGTCATGTTTCACTGGTATCTTCTTTTTGGCGGCTATTTTAATGATATTGTCAGGCTGTGGAAAGCCTGCACCAGTCCACGAGGGTACAGAAGAGTGCCTATTGCTACATGCGGATCGGGAAATGGGGAAAATAGATGGAGTTGTTATGTTTAATACGCATAACGGAGCCATTGTTGATGTACTTCATTCCCCCGGGAAGAAAAATGCAGAAACGGTTTCTAACCGTATTATTGTATGCCCGGATAAGGGAAGCATCATCCATATAATTACCTATGGAACCCATGGAATATCCCAGATAAACTGCAACCTGAATGAGAACAGCAGAATGGATTACGATAGCTTTGAAGAACTGTTTTGTCCGGAGTGCCGGAAAAATATTTATCATGATGAAGGGATTTATGAAGCTGACGAAAAAGAATTTTATGATATCGCACTTTTAGACAGGAAAACAGGAATCATATATCCGATAACGGATACGGTGCAGTCCTATTTTATCCGAGACTTTTATGTACATATCCTTTCTGCAGATACAGATTCCATAAATTTCCTGTTGGTATATGCTCCGGCAGATTGACTCCAACCATCAGAAAGGAAATATGAAAAAGAAAGAAAAAATATATACAGCAGTCCTGGTTATTGTGGCCGGGACTTTTTTAAATCTTCTGTTCACCCGATCCCTCCACCTGTTATTGTCGGGTAGCGCAAATAAGATACAATTATACAGCCCTATGGAATGTATTAAGGGTCTTTTCCAGGTAAAGCAGCAGTTCATGCTTTTTCTAACATTTGAAGGATTCCTTATTTTATGTTTATTTGCGCTTTTGTTACAGAGTAATTATGCCTGTTACTCAGATTTGCTCAAAGTAACAAATAATATAGAGATCCCGGTACCTGTGGGACAGTTCCAGCATGGGTCAGCCCGATGGCTGGACGATAACGAGTATGACAAAGTATTCGGAAGCTTCCTCCTTGACCCCTGGGATCCGATGCTAAAAGATCTCATACGAAGGGGACGTGCAGATGGAAGTGCACTCATAGAAGAAGCCGGTGAAGGGGGAATGCAGGAGAACAGGACAAATTCTCCTTCCACTGTTTCTATAGAGGATCAAGATCAAACGCAAGAAGAAAGAGAAGGGAAGGAGGAAATATTTGATGGGTATGAGAAGGTAGTATTTAAGGTGAAGGGGGAAAGTTCCATGCCGGCAGAGGAAAATTCCCGGCAAACAGAGGAAAATCCCCAGCAGGCTGGGGATTGGAAGAAAGAAATAACGCTGAAGGAACAGGAGAGGGAACCAAAGACAAGTACGGCGAAGGAGGCACCCTTTTGTCTTTTGAAGGAGGGAGGGCTGGTAGTCGGTATGAAGAAATGCGGCAGAAAAGAAAAAATATATTATATACCGGAGGATACCCATACGTTAACGCTGGGGGCCACCCGGTCCGGAAAAACCCGCACCCTGGTGCTGCAGTCCATATGTCTGATGGCATTAGCAGGGGAAAGCATGGTAATCAGTGATCCTAAGGCGGAATTGTATGAATATTGTGTAGATTACCTGAAGGCACTGCAATACGAAGTGATCTGTCTGGACTTCAAAAATCCGGAAAAGAGCAGCCGGTATAACCTTCTTCAGCCGATTATTGACGCGGTAAAGGAAAAAGACATGGATCGTGCAGAAATGTATGCCTGGGATATCACCAACATTCTGGTCGGTGATAATACTTCCAATGAGAAAATTTGGGAGAACGGTGAAAAATCCACCATTGCCGCCGCTATACTCTGCGTGGTAGTGGATAACGAAAGGAGGCCGGAATACCAGAATCTTACCAATGTATACTGGTTTCTGGCAGAAATGTGTAAAACGGTAGGAAATAAAATGCCCATGCAGGAGTATGTTAAAAAACTGAGTCCCGGGCATCCTGCCAGGGCACTGCTCTCTATTTCCGATGTGGCCCCCAGCCGTACCAGGGGCAGCTTCTATACATCGGCCCTGACTACGCTGCGTCTGTTTACAAGCCGTTCCATGTATTTTATCACCCGTGCAAGCGATCATGACATATCCGATCTGGGCAGAAAAAAACAGGTACTTTTTATGATTCTGCCCGATGAAAAAACGACCTATTACCCCATTGCAAGCCTGATTGTAAGCCAGGTATATGAATTATTGGTAAAACAGTCTGACGAAAGAGGTGGGCGGCTGATAAACCGCGTGAATTTTGTCCTTGAAGAATTCGGCAATTTTACCAAGTTAAATGATCTGACTAATAAACTTACCGTAGGGGGCGGCAGAGGGATGCGGTTCCACTTTTTCCTCCAAAGCCTGGAGCAGCTGACGGAAAAGTACAGCAAGGAAACGGCTAATATTGTGAAATCCAACTGCCAAACCTGGGTATATCTGCAGGCGGATGACAAGGAAACTCTAACAGAGATTTGTGATAAATTAGGGAAATATACGTGTTCCGGCTATCAAATTTCCAGCCAGCATGGTAAATTTACGAATCCCACAAGCAGTAGTTCCGTCTCGTTGGTATCAAGAGATTTATTGACAACGGACGAGATCCGGAGGGTATCAAGGCCGTATCAGATTGTTATGTCCCGATCCTATCCGGCCATGATGTTGTCACCGGATTTATCAAAATGGTGCTTTAATGATATGCTCGGCCTGGGCAACAAGGAACACAACAGAAGGGTACGGGAAGCGCGGGAACTTCAAAGGCCGGTGAATATGGCACATGAGGAAGTAATGCTCTGGGGAATCTGGAAGTATTATGCAAAGGATCTGGAAATGAAGGAAAACAAACAGAGTTCCCGCCCCAATATTCCGATGGCAATGTTTTCGGAAATGTTTTTAAAAGGAGGCAGCAATAAGAATGAAGAGGAGTAAAAAAATAAGGAAGGGAATTAGGAAGCTGACGCTGTTTGCGTTGGCTTATTATATTTGCTTTTTTAATACACTCACCGTACAGGCGGGCAGCATTAGAGAAAGCAAGCTGGCGCAGGGGACGGAGAAATTGATTACCGATGCAACTACCTGGCTTTTAGTCCTCGCCCCGATAGTAGGCGGCCTGCTTATTATTTATTTCTGTATCAGGCGAAGTGCCGCTGACGAGATGGATCAGAAAAAGTGGAACAACCGGATTGTGACAGCGATCATTTCCTGTATCGGTGCGGTTATTGGAAGCGCCATGCTTAATATACTTATCAGCTACTATAAATAATTCAGGAGGATAACCATGTATAGAATAAAAATTAAAATCGACGGCATTCTGATTCATGCATATATAAAAGGGATAGAAGGAAAAGAAAAATGTGCCCAACTAATAAGAAGGAAAAACGGAGAAGGATTTATCGATACGGCGGTGAAAATTTTAATAAGTGTAGTAATCGGTGCATTGCTGCTTGCCGGATTATATACCCTTTTTAAGGATACCGTGCTTCCTTCTGTTACAGAGAGGATTAAAGCCCTTTTTGATTACAGCGGTTAATAAGAACCGGTAGTAATCCTGTTACAAATAAAAAAATGGAGGATATAGGCGATAAATGCTTTCTTATAATGAATTTAAAGATTATCTTTGCAAAAATGTAAAGAAATACCTACCGGATCAATTCCAGAATGCGGATATTAAAATAGAGAAATACACAAAGGCAAATGCAGGTGAGATTGAAGCCATTATGATAGTACCGGAAGGCTGCAATATTGCCCCTGCGTTCCCGTTAAATGATTTCTACAAGGGATATCAGGATGGAGAATCATTGGAGGAGATTATGGAAGATATAAGGAAAGGGCTGCAGATAAATGCAGAAAAAATCCTTGAGCCTTCCGACCTTGAACAGTTAGACAAATGGGATTATTGGAAAGATAAGATTAGTATACGGGTGGTTAATAAAGACAGAAACCAGCTTCTTATGGAACAAGTCCCCTGGAGAGATGTGGAAGGAACGGATCTTATTATGTTTTTTGATATCCGCCTTTCCAACGAAGCGCACATTTTGATTCAAAATGAAAGAATGGATCAATGGGCGGTAGGGAAAGAAGAATTATATAATAGTGCAATGTCTAATCTACAAAAAGAGCAGGTAATATGCAGTGAAATGACAGGGAAATTCTTATGCATGCCGGATGGAAAGGTGGATTTGGTAGATGCCAAATTAACAGATGTGGAACCTGAAATGCTGCACGCAGATTTTCTTTACCGGATAACAAACGAGAACGGAATTTTTGGTGCGGCAGAACTACTTAACAAAGAACTGCTTAGTGAACTGGAAAAACGGCTTCAGGGAGAATTAGTTATTTTTCCTTCCAGTGTACATGAATTAGTCCTTTCCCGATATGATGCAGCGAAGTCCCCCGCAGCGCTTCAATGCATGGTGTTGGATGGAAACCGGTTCCTTGAGAAAGAACAGGATTTCTTATCGAATAACGTATATGTATATGGTAACGGCAAGATAAGGACGATAACAAATGAAAATACCCTTATGCTTGCGACGCAGGTACTGGAAATTTTAAACCATGGAGAACAGGAGGACGGGAAAGGAATGGAGCAATGATGACGAAGGAAGAATTTGCAGAGTATGCCTTATCAAAAATGAAGGATGCGTTACGAAGGAAATATCCAGAGGCGGAAGTGGAGATTAATACGGTACGAAGAAGCTTCAGCTACAAGGCGGAAAGCATCATCTTCCGGTTATATGACAGTGACTTTGGCATAGCGATGGATCTGGAAGATCTTTATGCCCTCAGTCAAACAGACAGGGATAAGGGCTTACAAGGATTGCTGCAAAATGTGGAAAAAAAATTGCTGGCAATAAAACCGGAAAATCTTATTAATTACAGGATTTGGGAATGTGTAAAAGAAAATGTGACAGCCTGCCTGTTTGGAAAGGATAAGACATTACAGCTGCAAGGTGAATTTCCGTGCAGAGCATTGGATGGGACAGATCTCTCTATTTTCTATGGAATTGGACGGCATGGGAAGCTTCCGGTTCCGATTGATAATAAAATGATGTCTGTCTGGAAAATTACAGAGACAGATTTATATGATAGGGCGATAGCCAATTTAGTTAAAACGGATGTTTCATTCCGGGCGGTTATTCCGGAAGCAAGACAAGAGAGGCAGACTCCTGGTATAGCGGATATAAATATTGAAAAACTTGAGGATTATGTCCTGCCGCAGGGGATTTTGTATGAACTAACAACAAAAGAACATTCCTATGGAGCGGCGGCTATATTAAAACCCGGCCTATTAGAGCGAATTGAAAAACAATTTCAGGGAAGCCTCCTTCTTATCCCTTCCAGTGTACATGAATTTTTGCTGCTGCATGATGCAGACAAAGCTCCCGAACTTATTCAATCGGTCATCGTATCATTGAATAAGTCCGCAGCTAATCAAGACGATATTTTATCAAACAATGTATATGTATACAAGGAGGGAGAATTAATGATGGTAACGAAAGAAAAAGTCAACGAAATTGTCAAACAATTCCTTCCTATTATTTCTAATAATGACAAAATAGAAGAGGAAGATATGGAATATTAAACATAACAGTTCAGACTTGTCTAAGCTGTTACCCCTAAACAATTTTATACCGAAAGGCCAGTAAAGAATTCGTCAAACGTAGCGTGATAAATTTCTTTTAAGGCAAGCAGGACACTTACTCTGATATTATGTCTGCCTAATTCCATCTGCGATATGATTTCACGGCTCATGACAAACCCTTTAATTTGCAGCAAAGCAGCAACATCCTCTTGGGAAAGTTTGGAGCGTAACCGTAATGCTTTCAAATTTTTGCCTATCGATACATCTTGATTAATAATGCAGCTCATTTTGTATGCCCTCCTGAAATGGAATGAAATCATTCCGATATATATTGATTTTATCCATTATTAGAGTTAATATTGGAATGAAAACATTCCAAATGAAATTAATTTGTAGAAAGGGGCAGGGATTTATGGAGATGGGATCGAACCAATTTTTTGAGATGTTCAGGAGGTTATCTCCGGATATGCAAAATGCAATTTGTTGGATTGCGGAACATTATGATGAAGTATCTAAGATGGCGGAAGGAAAAGAAATGCCAAAAGAAGAACGGGAAGTTTTTTTACGAAAAGCAATAGAAGAAAAGAAGGATTTGTCAATAATGTTGCTGTATTTTCAACAGATAGTAGATGAAAGGAGGCATGAAAACCAATCGAATGAAGAGTGAAAGAACTTTTTGAGAGATGTGGAAAGGAATACAATAATAATTGCGGCGTATAGGCTTGATTGATGTCGATGGACATCATTTCCCTAATCTTCCGCTGATGAAGCTTTCCGCATGGCATAAAATGCGTGGGGATGAAGTCAATTGGTATGATCACCTCCAGCAATGGAATCAAAAGATGTATGATAAGGTATATATGAGTAAAGTATTTACTTTTACCATGGATTATCCTTATAGCCCGAATGCCAGGGAGGTAATAAGGGGCGGAACCGGCTATTTTTATCCGGATGGAGGAGAAGAATTGGATAGTGATGTGGAACATATGTATCCGGATTATGCCTTATATCCGCAGCTCTGTAAAGATACAGCATATGGTTTTTTGACCAGAGGCTGTCCACGGGGCTGCGGTTTTTGTGTGGTTGCGTCCAAAGAAGGATCTGTAAGCCGTAAAGCAGCAAATCTTTCTGAATTCTGGCGGGGGCAGAAATATATCTGTCTGTTAGATCCTAACCTGATTGCCTGCCAGGATTGGATGGAGCTATTGGAGCAGCTGGTTGATTCCCGCAGTTGGATTGATTTTACGCAGGGAATTGATATCCGGATAATGACACCGCAAAAAGCGGAAGC
>URMK01000114.1 GCA_900548905.1 uncultured Lachnospiraceae bacterium
CACTGACTGCCCGCGCAAAGAGACCGGCGGCGGAGGGACTGGCAGCCCGGCCTGGCCGGAGGGCACAGAAAGACTGTGGACGCAACGTTTTCCCGGCAGGGTATCGGACTATCTCAATGCATCCAGCCGCTCTTTTACCTGATCCATCATCCTGGTATATTTATCCAGCTTATCTTTCTCTTCCGCTATTTTGTTCTCCGGCGCCTTGGACAGGAATTTTTCATTGCTGAGCATGCCATTGACACGGGCAAGTTCACCCTGCAGCTTCTTTTCCTCTTTTTCCAGACGCTCTATTTCCTGGGCGATATCCACTAATTCCGCAAACGGGATGTAGCAGGTCGCCCCTGCAATCACTACGGAAACCGCATCCTCCGCGATGCCGGACCGATCCGCCTGGACGGTCACATCGGAAGCGTAGGCCAGGGAACCAAAGAACAGCTTTCCTTCCGTAAACGCCTTAACGATATCCGAACTGGCGCTCACCACAATCACCCTTGCTTTTTTGCTGGGCGGTACGTTCATGGAGCTTCTTACATTACGGATGCCGCGCACAGCCTCTTTAATGATTTCAATATCCTTTTCCTCTGCAGCATAATTCCAGTCCTCCCGGTACAGCGGCCACCGGGAAATCATGATGGATTCCTCTTCTTCCTGGAGGGTGCAGAAAATCTCTTCCGTTACGAAAGGCATGAACGGATGCAGCAGCTTCAGCGCGCTTTGCAGCACGTTCTGCAGCGTCCAGAGAGCGGCTGCCTGGCTGTCGGCATCATCGGTATCGTAAAGCCTGGGCTTCACCATTTCGATATACCAGTCGCAGAATTCATCCCAGATGAAGTCATATACCTTCTGCACCGCTATGCCGAGTTCGAAGTTCTCCATATTGTCGGTCACTTCTTTTACCACACGGTTCAGCTTGGAAAGGATCCATTTATCCACAGGCTGGAGCATTTTATCCGCATCGGCGGGAATGGTCTTGCCATCCATATTCATCATGATAAAACGGGACGCGTTCCACACCTTATTGGCGAAGTTGCGGCTGGCTTCCACCTTTTCATAATAGAAGCGCATGTCATTTCCGGGAGCGTTTCCGGTAATCAGGGTGAGACGCAGCGCGTCGGCGCCGTACTGATCAATAATTTCCAGCGGATCAATCCCGTTTCCAAGGGATTTGGACATTTTCCTGCCCTGGGAATCCCGCACAAGCCCGTGGAACAGCACGGTGGAAAAGGGCTTTTCCCCCATCTGCTCATAGCCGGAAAAGATCATGCGGATGACCCAGAAGAAAATGATATCGTAACCGGTAACAAGGACATCCGTAGGGTAAAAATAGTCCAGATCTTCGGTTTTTTCGGGCCATCCCAGCGTGGAGAAGGGCCAGAGGGCGGAGGAGAACCAGGTATCCAGGGTGTCCGGATCCTGGGTAAAGTGGGTTCCGCCGCATTTCGGGCAGACAGAGGGCATCTGAGCTGCCACCACGATTTCCCCGCATTCGTCGCAGTAATAGGCGGGAATCCGGTGGCCCCACCACAGCTGTCTGGAAATACACCAGTCACGGATGTTATCCGTCCAGTTATAGTAGGTCTTGTCCATGCGCTCCGGTATCAGGCGGATGTCCCCGTTTTTCACACCTTCCACCGCCGGTTTGATCAGCTCGTCCATTTTCACGAACCACTGTTTCTTAATCAGAGGCTCCACCGTAGTTTTGCATCTGTCATGGGTTCCCACGTTGTGGCTGTAATCTTCAATTCCCACAAGAAGCCCCATTGCCTCCAGTTCCTTTACAATAGCGGCCCTGGCTGCATAACGGTCCATTCCTGCAAACTTACCGCCGTTTTCATTGATGGTGGCGTCATCGTTCATAATATTAATTTCAGGCAGGTTATGGCGTTTTCCCACCTCAAAGTCGTTAGGGTCATGGGCCGGGGTAATTTTCACCACGCCGGTGCCGAATTCCATATCTACATAAGAATCCGCCACGATGGGGATTTCCCGGTTCATCAGGGGAAGAAGCACCTTTCTTCCGATAAGAGCGGCATACCGTTCATCATCCGGATTCACCGCCACCGCAGTATCCCCCAGCATGGTTTCCGGACGTGTCGTGGCAAACTCCAGAAACTCCGTGGTACTGGGTGATCCGTCCGCATTCAGGAGCGGGTATTTGATATGCCAGAAATGGCCCGCCTGTTCTTCGTAAACCACCTCCGCATCGGATATGGAGGTATTGCAGACAGGACACCAGTTAATGATTCTGCTGCCTTTGTAAATCCAGCCTTTTTCATGCATTTTGCAGAACACTTCCGTAACCGCTTTATTGCAGCCTTCATCCATGGTGAAGCGTTCCCTGTCCCAGTCGCAGGAGGAACCCAGCTTACGAAGCTGCCCGGTAATCCTTCCGCCGTATTCCTTCTTCCATTCCCAGGCCCTTTCCAGGAATTTTTCCCTTCCCAGATCGTGCTTGTCAATGCCTTCTTCCTTCAGCTTCTCAATGATTTTTACTTCCGTTGCGATGCTGGCATGATCCGTGCCCGGCTGCCAGAGCGCGTTGTAGCCCTGCATTCTTTTAAAACGGATGAGGATATCCTGCATGGTATTGTCCAGGGCATGTCCCATATGGAGCTGTCCCGTGATATTCGGAGGGGGCATCACAATGGTGAAAGGTTTTTTGCTCCGATCCACCTTAGCATGGAAATATTTTTTTTCCATCCACTTCTCATACAATCGGTCCTCAATGCCGTGAGGATCATAGGTTTTTGCCAGTTCTTTACTCATACTTGCTCCCTTCTGCGCCTGCGGCGCATAAACGGCCTCAGCCGTGTTCCAGTCAAAAACAGCGCTTGCCGCGTCCTGCGGGGCCATCCGTCATACAAAAAGCCCTCTGCCGTTACTACGGCAAAGGGCGTATTTACGCGGTACCACCTTTGTTCACCGGACAAAAATCCGGTCTCATTGAATCCTTTAACGGGGATAAAGCGTGAAGCCCTACCGGCAGAAATACTGCCTGTTCAGGCCTCCGATTCCAAAGCTACCTTCCGCATACCATTCCTCCGGGTGTCCTTTCAGCCTGTGGGATGCCCTCTCTGCCGGGTGTTTATGCGTACTCCTCTTTTTCCTCATCTTTTGCGGTCATATCTTCCGGGGCGTGGCACAGGATACCCAAACGCGAAAAAGAACCTAATCCGTCCGCCTGCCGCCGATTATTTTTTACTATAATAAAAGTCTGCCCTTTTGTCAAGACCGGAATACGTTCCTCCGGCTGTTTCCGCCGCAGGCAGCACCTGCAGCCTGTCATAGATTTCATCTATCACCTGTGGCGCAAGGAACTTCCTGGCGCTGCGCACCATCCCGTAAATAGTGTAGGAAAGCTGGCGGACCAGGATGATTTTGGAGGTATTATCCGACAGTCCGGCGTTTTCCAGTTCACATGTATTTCCGAAGATGGCAAGGGAAAAGAAGGGCAGCCATTTCATATCGGGCAGTTCCTTCTGCAGAGCACGTATGCATGCACTGTTTTTTAACAGGGGATTATAAAAGTAGTTTTTATAGGAAGTCAGCTGGCTGCCGCACAGGGTCTGCGCCCAGTATTCATCCTCGGGATTCCCGGATACCCATCCCTGGTAATCCTTGGCCTCCGCCACATAGATCCCGGTTTCATGAAGCAGGATCACATCGGCACAGGCAGGTTCGCCATTTTCCACGTAATGCCAGTTTACCACTATTTTTTTATAGCCGCCCACATCCCTGAGGATGCGCACCACCTCGTCGCTGCATTTTCGTTCCCCGCCGAAGGTCACATCATAATAAGAGCTGTGTGACAGCTTCCGTCTGTCCAGCTTGCTGTATAAATGATGCCTGTATAAATAAATCAAAACCAAGATCAAGCAAAGAACAGATACCATCCGATCCTCCTGATTCTCCAGTCACATGCCAGAAAGCGCTTTGCCTGCGTCCCTATGCGGCCTGCAAAAGCATCGCGGTCACATAGTTGGCCATTTTGGCGGCCCCTTCTTTATTGGGATGGGTCCCGTCACTGGTATAATGATTCAGTTCATAAACCTCCATGCCGCAGTTATGCACATCGATTACCGGCAATCCATAAGCAGCGGCAATTTCTTTGATGCGCCGGTTAAAGTCCGCAATCGTATTTCCCTTTTCGTTGATTCTGGGATGATCCCCGGAATTGGCTTCAATCAGGGTCATGCAGTAAATACGGGATGTGGGGTAGGTGTTCAGAAGCTTCTGGACCATGCGCTCATAGGCTTCCGTAAAGTTGGTATAATATTTTTCACCGCGGCCTGTGATGCCTTCAAATTTTCCCAGTTCCATACAGCGGAAAAAATCATTGGCTCCCAGATATACCAGAATCACATCCGGCGGCATTCCGTCGGCCCCCGTCAGTTCCTTAATCCTCCGGTCGCTGCAGCCGGCGCTGGAATCCTCTGCCTGGGAATCCCCGCATACGGAGCTGGCAGAGTAGGAACCATTCACCGCAAGGCGCATGCCCGTATTATAAAGCACCTGCATCCACCAGGTCTGGGTCACATCCTTCACATCGTTCCCTGATTCCGGATAAAAACAGGCATAACCGGAAGGGATATACCCCTGGTAGGTAGATATGCTGTCTCCCAGAATCGAAATACTCTTTCCTTTTAACGGGGAATCGATGGGGGCGGATAAGAGGCCTGCGGCAATCAGACGCCCGTTGGCAATTGTCCCGTCCTGGGGCAGTGTCTGCAGGGACTGTGCCGCCTGGGCTGCGGCAGCTTCCGCCTGGGCCTGCCTGGCGGCAAGGTCTGCTGCCTGCCGGGCTGCGGCTTCCTGTTCCTGCTGTGCCGCCAGCGCCGCTTCCGTCAGGTTCTGCCGGAGGGCTGCCTGGGCGGCTGCTTCTTCACGTGCCTGCTGTTCCGTTGCTTCCTGCTGCTCACGCGCCTGCTGCTCCAGCAAGGCCTGCTGGTATGCCGCCTGCTGGGCTGCAAATTCCTCCTGGGCCTTCCGGTATGCTTCCGCATTTGCCGCCTCCAGCGCCGCCTGCTGCTGCCAGATATCCCCGGCCGCTTCTGTCTGCTGAACGGCTTCCGCCTGCGGTATTCCCGCCGCATTCACTGTTTCCGCCTGGGGTTTCGCCGCGTTTACATGAATGGTAAAAAAGCTGCTGACACAAAGTGCCAGTGCCAGGAACTGTTTTTTCCATTGCTTATTCATAAATTTCATAAGTTTACTTACAGGGAACCCTCTCCTGTATTCCTCCTTACCTTAACTAGCTATCGTTTCTTTCCTGTGTTTGGGTTTGGCAGGGTATTTTACTCTCGTTATTATAGCAACATTTACCGCCCCTGTGAACTGGTAATTTTACTGAATCATTACGGTTCACACCCACAGGGCGGCACAGGGGGCTGCTTCAGCGGATTTCTTCCGTGTTGACCATCAGGCTTTTGATCTGGCCCGCTTCCTTTACCGGTGTGATGTCTACGTTTTTATTACAGTTTATCCAAAGGGTTTCCAGCTTCGGCAGGTCTGCAAACACGGAGATATCTTTAACGGAAGGCAGGATAATCATGACCGAAGTGAGATTTTCCATCCCTTCAAACACCCGGATATCCTTGATTTCCGGATAGGATTCCCCCCACATCATCAGCTCTTCCAGGCCGGTCATTCCCTGCAGCCAGTCCAGCGTGGACAGTTTGGGGGATACCAGCAGATTCAGATAGGTAAGGCCCTCCAGGGAGGCCAGGGGCGATAAATCCGACAGGTCCCGTATCTGAACCGTCAGGGAGGTCAGGTTCCGGAACTCCTTCACATCCTCCAATGACCGGATGGTAATTCCTTCCGCAGGGATTTCCATCATATGGTCTCCCAGTCCCACCCGGTAAAAATCCCCCAGCCAGCCTACGATATACAGCGATTCATATCGATCCAGATCGCTGGACATCACAGGCCCGCTCTTTTTTCCAAGCAGGGCGCGCAGAATAGTCTCTATTCCCTCGTCCTTCCATTTGATTTCGTAATCTTCCGCCCTGCGTTCTCCGGAGGGTGCCGGCGGGATTTCTTCATCCATATAGTATGTGGTTATGGCGAAAGGATTATGCAGAAACGGGAACGGCCATCCATCCTTATCCGGGCCATCCGTCCCTTCCCTTTTGGCGCTTTTGCCCAATTCCCGGAAGGAGGCGGCCGCTCCTATGGTCACTTCCCTGCAGTCCGTCGCCGAATAGGGATTCACTCCTATAAATTCTCCGATATAGTTGTCACCGAAGCGGTAGCAGGCGGTCACATACCATCTCTGCCCTTCCCTGATACAGGAATACTCCATGACATAAATCAAATCTTCTCCGCCGCTTTCCCTGGTAAAAAAACGGATACCGTCCAGCTCGGAACCCAGATTTTCCCTGGCAGTGCGCTCCAGTTCTGTTTGGGTATCCTCCCATTCTTCCGCGAACAGGCGGCCCTCCGTTACGGTGGGCCTGACATCCACAAGAAGGACCGCATCGGACCGGGCAAACCAGATCCCCCAGGGTATGCCGTCAGGTCCAGGCCCTGTCGTCCACTGACCGGAGACGTTGAAGCCATAGGCATCCTCTTGCATGATATCATAGCTGCTTCCCATGGACCGGGCAATCTTCTGATCTTCCTTCATCACCGGCACCCATTCGCAGGACTCCTGCTTCCGTGTCCTCTCCGGCAGCCGTCCCTCCGGCGGAAGGGTCTGCTGCATCCCGCACAAAGAAAGTACCATTCCCATTGTAACTGCGGTTAACTTAGCAAGCATCTTATCCGTACCTCCCTTCCGGCTGGTCAGCCTGTATTATAATTGTAGCATTAATTAAGATATTGTTCCACCAGTATACGCCCTATTTTCCCATTACTTCCCACAATATTCCCTTTTTCCCAGGGCAAGGGCCTTCCGCCTTCAAAATCCGTAACCGTCCCGCCCGCTTCTTGAATAATCAACAGTCCGGCCGCAAAATCCCATGGCTTCAGATTCATTTCAAAAAAGGCTTCCAGGCGGCCGCAGGCCACAAAGCACAGTTCAATTGCCGCAGAACCGATACGCCGGATATCCTGGCAATCCAGAAACACCTTTTTAAAGATGGCAAAATTGCGGTCCGCATATGCATGCTCATAGGGGGTGGTTCCTATGGAAATCAGGCTTTCCCCCATGGAAGCCGACGCGCTGACATGGATAGGCTTCCGGTTCAGGAAAGCCCCTTTCCCCTTCTGCGCATGAAAAACCTCATTGGTAAACGGCTGGTAAACCACGCCGCACACCATCTCCCCTTTGACACATAGTCCCAGGGATACCGCGCTGTTCCTGAAATCATGGATCAGATTGGTGGTTCCGTCCACCGGATCCAGAATCCATACCGCACCGTCAAAATCGATCTCACTGTTATCCTTTTCCTCCCCCATAAACTGGATCCCAGGCCATTCCTCCCGCAGCCTTTCCTTCAGGAACTCCTGTACCTGATAGTCCACCTGGGTCACATAGTCCGATATCCCTTTTACGGTCACCCGGGCCGCTGCTTTTTCATTCGTGAGCAGAGGCTGCGTTTCCATAACCAGCTTTATCAGTTTTTCCATATCTATTGTCATTTCATTCCCTCGCTTTCTCTCCCCAGAATAACACAAAGCCGCAGGATAGAAAACATCCTGCGGACTTTTTTAACTTGCTTATCAGCGGTTCTTCTTATTCTGTATATAGCAGGCGATACCTCTGGACATAAGTTCCGCCGTACCCTCGCCGAACTGGTCAATATTTTTGCGGAAGCGTTCATCTCCTGTATACATCAGACCCAGCCCTTCCAGAATTTCATCCGTACATTCGTAATAGCTGCTGCTGATAAAATCCTGCCATCTGCCCACAAGCTCCTGTACCTGCCCGGATCCCGGTTCCAGCTCCCTGCAGTCCGCAAAGGCCTGCATAATGGAGTTGCTCTGCTGCATCAGCTGTCCCCATTTTTCAGGGCTGTAGCCGTCCGTCCTTTTTTTGCTCTCGTTATAGGCCCCGGTTCCTCCCCAGCGCTCCTTTACCTCTTCGGCATATTTCTCCTTACAACATTCGATATCTTCCATACTGAATTCCTGAAAACTCATTTCCTTATCTCCTTCCATTCTCCGTTTTGTCAAATCGATCAGCTTCTCCAGCCTTTCCTTTTTTTTCACCAGCAGTTCATGCTGCGCCCGCAGCGCTTCTTGACGGTCAAAGGAAGGGGAATCCAGCATTTCCTTAATCTGAGCCAGGGGAAAATCCAGTTCCCGGAAAAACAGGATCTGGGAAAGCCGTTCCATATCCTTATCCCCATACAGACGGTACCCGGTTTCCGTTACCGTTTCCGGCCGCAGCAGCCCTATCTGATCGTAATAGTGAAGCGTACGTATTGTAACCCCTGTCAGCCTGGCCGCCTCATTGATCTTCATTTGCATTTTTTCCCCTTCCTTTCATTCATATAACCGGTTATCCTGAATAACTGTAGTCTAAACCATGACGCTGCGTCAAAGTCAAGTATTTTTTAGAATCCACAAAGGGATGGTACAATTCACGGCCTCCTGTGCCGCGGCTCTGCGGTTTTGCCTGCCCGTTTCCCCCTCCCGGCTTTTCCAGGGGGCGGCGGCACTGCAAGG
>URMK01000115.1 GCA_900548905.1 uncultured Lachnospiraceae bacterium
GAAAAGGAGGGGAGGGGGATGCCACAGGACACAAGGGGCCGTCTGAACTGTTACCGGATTCTCATACGCCTTTTTCGATCAAAGTACCGTCTCTGTAGGCTGCCAGAAGTTTTTCCAGATAACCGATGCTTTCCTTCAGCTCCGTACCGATATCCGTATCCGCCACCCGGATCCGCCGGGGCGCTGTCTCCACGATAATGGAGTCCGAAAAAATATCCGATTCCTTTCGTATGGCCGATTCCGCCGATTCAAAAGGTTCATGGGCCACCAGCGTCATGCCGTGGGAATTGGCAACCAGGGTATAGCCGGCAATTCCGGTTTTCCCCTGATAGGCCTTGGAAAAGCCGCCGTCTATAATGAGCAGCTTCCCCCCGCATTTGATTGGCGTCTCCCCTTTCTTTAATTCCACAGGGACATGGCCGTTAATGATATGGGCGCTGTTCTCGTCCAGCCCGAATTCCTTCAGGATGCGGCCCAGCACCTCTTCGTTGTCCATCAGCCTGTAATAGCTGTTTTTGATTTCCGTATGAGTGCTCTTCTCCTCCACAAAATACCGTTCAAAGGTAGCCATTTTATCTTTGCCGAACACAGGGGAATTGGGGCCGGTCCAGATATACCAGATGATATCCCTCCCTTTTTCCACCTCTTCCTTATCCTGGGAATAGTAGCCCTTCCTGGCATAATGATCCAGGATATCATACAGTGCTTTCCCGCTGTATTCCTTTCCGAATACGTTCACCTTAAGGAAATTCCCCTCCTCGTCCATCGGCACGCAGCCATGGTACAGAAGGTTGGAATTATATACCTTGTACAGGCTTCCCTTGGAAAAAAGGAAACGGATATGCCGCTGCAGCTTCTCGCAATGGACAAACGCGTGCCGCAGCCTTTCCACCACCTGCTCCTCCTCCGGGGTCAGGCGGTACGGGTCCCTGGGATCCACCGTGGGAAAATCCACATCCTTCATGGCGTATTCTTTCCCGTCTATTAAAACCGTTTTCTTTTCGTAATTGATCTTATCCAGCAGAAGCCGGTCCGCCATATCGAATTCCGGCCTTCTTTTCATCAGCTGGCCCTCCAGCTTGAACTGGATTATGGCAATGGCCTTATGCATCTTTTTATCCAGCTCCAGATCCTTCGTGTCATAATCCTCCCCATATTTAATGGAAAAAACATCACAGTTGGAATCGGCATAGGTATTCATGGCAAACGTAGCAAGCGGAATGAGGTTGATGCCGTATCCCTCCTCCAGGATATCCAGATTGCCATATCTGGCGGAAATACGGATAATATTGGCGATACAGCCCGTGTGCCCGCTGGCCGCCCCCATCCACACCACATCATGGTTTCCCCACTGGATGTCCACCGAATGGTACTGGCTCAGGGTATCCATGATTATATGAGGCCCGTTGCCCCTGTCATAAATATCCCCCACAATATGCAGATGATCGATCACCAGCCGCTGAATCAGGTTACACAGGGCGGCGATGAATTCCGGCGCCCTTCCGATACGGATAATGGTATGGATGATTTCGTTGTAATAGGCTTCTTTATCCTGCACCTCTTCTTTTTCCGTAATCAGTTCCTCGATAACGTAGGAGAAATCCTTGGGCAGGGCTTTCCTTACCTTGGATCGGGTATATTTGGAGGCTACCCTCTTGGTCATCTGTACCAGCCTGTGCAGGGTTATCTTGAACCAATCCTCCAGATTTTCCTGGCTGTCCTCCTCCTGCATCACCAGTTCCAGCTTTTCCATCGGATAATAAATCAATGTGGCGAGGCTCCGCTTGTCCCTGCTGCTCAGGGTATTACCGAATTCTTCATCAATCTTGCGCTTCACGCTGCCGGAACCATTTTTGAGCACATGGTTGAACTGCTCATATTCTCCATGGATATCGGTCAGAAAATGTTCCGTCCCTTTCGGCAGACTCAAAATAGCCTGCAGATTAATAATTTCTGTCGCCGCATCCGCAATGGTCGGAAAACTTTTGGACAGGCTTTTCAGGTAGGTCAGTTCCAAATCCTGCATGCTTGCATTATCCCCTTTCTGCTGCATAAATCTTTTTTTCCACAGTTCGCATGACAAACCGGACGAACCATTGAAAAAAGGGAATCCTTCGATTCCCTTATTCTTATCCCCTTTTTGCAGCTGCGCTGTCCCTTCCCTGCGGGATGCTGTCTCTTTCCCCGCAGACAGGTCTGGACGGCAGCTATGCGCCTTCGATTACATCACTCATGTCATAGAGCCCCGCAGGCTTCCCCTTAAGGAATTTAGCTGCCTGTACCGCGCCCTTGGCAAATACATTTTTGGAGTACGCCGTGTGGGAAAAGGTAATCACCTCATCCTCTCCCGCGAAAATCACATCATGGTCTCCTACTATTGTACCACCGCGTACGGCAGAAAGTCCAATCTCTTTTGCATCCCTTTTCTGTCTCCGGGTGCTTCTGTCATAAACATAAGTATATTCGTTATTAAATTCTTCATTTATGGAATCCGCCAGGGCAAGTGCCGTCCCGCTGGGCGCATCCACCTTCTGGTTATGGTGCTTCTCCACGATTTCCATATCAAAGCCGGCAGGCGCCAGAACTGCCGCCGCCTCCTTGAGAAGCTTCAAAAGCAGGTTGATCCCCAGGGACATATTGGCGGATTTGAGGACAGCCGTCTTACCTGCCACCGCTTTCACCCGCTCCAGCTGCTCCGGGGAAAGCCCCGTTGTGCAAAGTACGACGGGCATCTGCGCGGCGCTGCAGTAGTCCAGCAGCTTATCCGCCGCTGCACAGGAGGAAAAATCAATCACCACGTCCGCTTTCAGGGACGCATCCTGTTCCCAAGCCTGCCTGTAATCCTCCAGGCTTTTATATACCGGATAGGGATTGGAGATATGATCCGACACATCCACACCGGCAATGATTTCCGTATCGCTGTCCGCCTGGGCCAGACGTGCAATCACCTGTCCCATATGGCCGTTACAGCCGTGCATCAATATTTTTACCATAGGTATCTCCTTACAGAATGCCAAAATCCTTCATGGCTTTTTCCAGTTTAACCGCATTTTCTTCTTCCATTTCCGTTAAAGGCCGTCTCAGAGGGCCGGCCTCCAGCCCCATCAGGTTCATGGCCTTCTTAACCGGGATCGGGTTTACTTCACAGAACAGGGCCTTACATAACGGGATAGCCTTAAGCTGGATGGCACGGCTTCCTTCCACATCCCCTTCAAAAAACCTGGCACACATTTCATGCGTTTCCTTTGGAGCCACGTTGGAAAGGACGGAAATAACCCCTTTGCCGCCGAGGGACAGAAGCGGTACAATCTGATCGTCGTTGCCGGAGTACAGATCCACGTCCTCACCCGCTATGCTCATCAGCTCGGCGATCTGGCTGATATTGCCTGTGGCATCCTTCACGCCCACGATATTGGGAACCTCCCTGCACAGTCTGACCACGGTTTCCGGCAGAATGTTCACACCGCCGGTCCGGCCCGGGATATTATAAAGGATCATAGGAACCTTAATCGCTTCCGCCACGATTTTGAAGTGCTCATACAGCCCCTTCTGGGTGGCTTTATTATAGTAAGGAGTCACTACAAGCACACCGTCAACACCTGCTTTTTCCGCCTCCCGGGAAAGGAAAACCGCGGTTTCCGTACAGTTGGAACCGGTTCCCGCAATCACGGGAATCCTGCCTGCCGTTTTCTCCACACAATAACGGATCACATCCAGATGCTCCTCATGGGTCAGCGTGGAAGCCTCACCTGTGGTGCCGCATACGATGATGGCATCGGTGCCTCCGGCGATCTGCGCCTCAATATGTTCCCCGAATTTTTCATAATTCACACTTCCGTCCTCATGAAAAGGGGTGATAATTGCTACTCCTGCTCCTTTAAAAATTGCCATATGCTCCTCCTTGTTTTGGAACGCTTCCTCCGGCGCCCTCTGATACGGCAGCGACACTGCCTGATGAAATATAAGTAACTGTGAAGGTACGGACAGTTACAAATGTAAAAAAATTCTCCGGCCATCCATTTACGTAAAAATACGGAGGCGGCCGGAGATTATTTTCTCTTCATGATAGCGCCCCATCTTGTACAGATGACAGTCATACGGTTCTTCACCGCATGCCCAAGATTCGGACGCCAGGCCCCTCCTCTTTCGGCGCTTTCCCCTTTCCCTTTTCTTCCTCTGTGCCTGCCACATCCGAAAAGCTACTCCTGAATCGCGCAACCTCTATCTGAAAATAATCATAGCACGCAGTGCGGTTCCTGTCAACGCACATATTCTTTCGTTTTACGCGGGCGGGACAGCCGCCGCAACAGTTCAGACGGCCCTTTGTGCCCTGCGGCATCCCCTCCCCTGCTTTCCCTGGGGCGGCTGTGCTGCAAGGATTCCTGGAAGGGGCGTCTAAAAACGCCAGTCCTTACGCTGCGTCCTTTGCAGCGTTAGTACTGCTGCGTTTTTGGCCGAGCGGAAGTGTCCCCTGTAAGGAACCTTGCAGCACAGCCGCCCCAGGGAAAGCAGGGGAGGAGATGCCGCAGGGCACAAAAAGGGCCGTCTGAACAGTTACCGGCCGCCGCAAGGGCCGGATCCCACGCTGCAAGCAGCAGGGGACCCGGCCCGATAACAGGTCGGTCTGAAAGACAGCAAACCGGCCTTTTATTTGATTGTACGGATTTCAGACACATAATCGGCAAGGGCACAGACTTCCTCATCCAGGGAAATACCGGTCATGATAATATCCGTTTCCCCGTCCCTTGTATCCAGCACGTTTTTCAAATCCGCGATGGTAATAATTTTATTATCAACAAGCCCCAGCACCTCATCCAGGATCAGCATGTCGCATTCTCCCGTACCGAGAACTTTTTTGGCAAAGTTCAGGCCATTCCTGATATTCCGGACTTCGTCCTCCTGCTTTTCCCTGGGCAGTGACACAAAATCTTCATTGGATTTTTCGAAACGGAAAAGCTTGATCCCCGGCTCGAGCCTGCGCGGATATTCATCCTCGGTCAGTCCCTTCCCTTTCAGGAACTGGATGATTACCACCCGTGCCCCCCTGGCCGCCGCTATCAGCCCGCAGCCTATAGCCGCCGGCGATTTGCCGTGTCCCTTTCCTCCATAAATATAAACCTTTCCTTCTGCCATATATTCGCCCCTCTACGGTATTCTGCGGCACCGGACCGCTATCGTCATTCGTTGCAGCTTCCTCTCCTGCAGGCAGCCCTGTAAAACAGCAGCCATAACATCCCATTGCCTGCGGCTGGGTATTTGACCTGTTAATAATACCATAAGCATCCGGGTGATGCAACTTTTAATCCCGCAGCCTACTCTTCGATGAGCTCCAGCTTGCTTACGGATACTTCATAAGCAATCCTTTTTTCCAGCTGCTCTTCACCTACTTTTTTCATATATTCCCTGCTCTGGATCCTGCCCCATACCTCGCAGCGCTCCCCTACATTGAAGCCGCCTGCAAAGCGGGCGTTTCGTCCCCAGCAGATACAGGGAATATAATCGGACTTTCCGTAAGGACGGTTTACAGCCAGAAGCACATCGGCGATTTCCCTTCCCAAAGGTGTTTTCCGGTAAACCGGTTCCTTACAGATATAGCCGTCCAGATATATCTGATTGGTTTTGGAGCTTTCCTCCAGTTCCTCAACAAATTCAATTTCCCTTGCAAATACGGATAAGATCAGTCTGTTCTTCCTCTCCTCATGTCTGTTATAGGAACGGAACTGTCCGGATACGCATACATAAGCGCCCTTGTAGTCCTCTTCCACATCAAGGAGCCTTTCGGATACCATCAGGGGAATGATGTCATAGGAGTCACTGAGTCTGGCGACCTCCACATCTACCATATAAAAGCCCTCACCGAAAATCTCGTGACTGAATGTAAAGTTGCTCACGATTTTCCCCATGATGATCACCTGGTTGTTTTCAATTACCTTATCTGTCATTTTTTGTTCTCCCTTCTTGGGCTTCGGTTTGACCGAAACCACCTTTAAGAATTTTTTCCTGTCATGTATTACTATTTTATGGCAGCAAAACCGATCCTAGAACCGCCATGGGTCGCCGCGATTTCCGGAAAATCGACAGATATCGGGGGTTTTTGCAGTTTTTAGGTTGCAAGATGAAAATATCGGTGCTATACTGTTTAAGTTTGAAGTAAGTTGTATAATAATAAGGTAGCTGTCCGAAACTTCTCCTGTAGCCCCGTTTCGTGAGCTGTTCGTTCTCCGGCATACGAAATCCACATAACACCGGGGGCTGCAGAAGAAATTTCAGACAGTCTTTTGTTTCAGTACCGGATCGTTTGAAGAGGTATAGGAAGGGAATTGAAGTATGATGCAGAAAAGAGAAGATGTGAGGAATGTGGCTATTATCGCTCACGTTGACCATGGCAAAACAACGCTGGTGGATGAGCTTCTGAAGCAGAGCGGCGTGTTCAGGGAAAACCAGGATGTGGCGGAAAGAGTCATGGACTCCAATGCCATAGAGCGGGAAAGAGGAATCACCATTCTTTCCAAAAATACAGCCGTTATGTATAAGGGAACAAAAATTAATATTATTGACACGCCCGGCCACGCGGATTTCGGCGGCGAGGTGGAACGTGTCCTGAAAATGGTGAACGGCGTTATCCTGGTGGTGGACGCGTTTGAAGGCCCCATGCCCCAGACGAAGTTCGTACTGCGTAAGGCGCTGGAGCTGCAGCTTTCCGTCATTGTCTGTGTGAACAAAATAGACCGCCCGGAAGCCAGGCCCAACGCGGTTGTGGATGAGGTTCTGGAGCTTTTCATGGATCTGGACGCCAATGACGAGCAGCTGGATTGTCCTTTTGTATTTGCTTCCGCCAAAACAGGAAGCGCCACACTGAACCTGACCGTAAAAAATAAAGACATGAAGCCCCTGTTTGATACAATTTTAGAGTATATCCCCGCTCCCGAAGGGGATCCGGAGGCCGGCACACAGCTGCTTATCAGCACGATAGATTACAACGAATATGTAGGCCGTATCGGCGTGGGCAAGGTGGACAACGGCACCGTTTCCGAAGGCCAGGAGGTAGTGATTGTCAACCACCATGAACCGGATAAGCAGAAACGTGTGAAGGTAAGCAAGCTGTACGAATTCGACGGCCTGAGCAAGATTCCCGTAAAGACTTCCTCCATGGGATCCATCGTTGCTATTTCCGGTATAGCGGATATCCATATCGGGGATACGTTATGTTCTCCTGAAAATCCGCAGCCCATCCCATTCCAGAAGATTTCCGAACCTACTATTGCCATGCATTTCATCGTAAATGACTCTCCTTTTGCCGGACAGGAAGGCAAGTTTGTAACAAGCCGTCATTTGCGGGACCGGCTTTTCCGGGAACTGAATACCGACGTTTCCCTCCGCGTGGAAGAAACGGACACCACGGAAAGCTTTAAGGTATCGGGCCGCGGCGAACTGCATCTGTCCGTCCTTATCGAAAATATGCGCCGTGAGGGCTTTGAATTTGCCGTGAGCAAAGCGGAAGTGCTCTATAAAACGGACGAGCACGGCAAGCGCCTGGAGCCTATGGAAACCGCCTATATCGATGTACCCGAGGTATTTTCCGGCAGCGTAATTGAAAAGCTGAGCCAGCGCAAAGGCGAACTTGTTAATATGAGCGCCGCCAACGGAGGTTATACCCGCCTGGAATTCAATATTCCTTCCCGGGGCCTGATCGGCTACCGCGGGGAATTCATGACCGACACCAAAGGAAACGGTATCATGAATACGGCATTTGCAGGCTACGGCCCTTATAAGGGAGATATCCAGTACCGCAAGCAGGGCTCCCTCATCGCCTACGAAACAGGGGAATCCATAACCTACGGCCTGTTCAATGCCCAGGAGCGCGGAACCTTATTCATCGGCGCAGGCGAAAGAGTCTATGCCGGCATGGTCATCGGCCAGAACGGAAGGGGCGAGGATATCGAAGTCAACGTGTGCAAGAAGAAACAGCTGACCAATACCCGTTCCTCCAGCGCTGACGAAGCCCTCCGCCTAAGCCCTCCCCGGATCCTGAGCCTGGAGCAGGCGCTGGATTTCATCGAAACCGATGAGCTTTTGGAGGTTACCCCCAAAAACCTGCGCATCCGCAAGAAAATTCTTGATCCTACCAAGAGAAAAAGAGCTAATATGAACAAAAATTAACCATAGGAAAGCCGTCCTGTTCTTATTTTAAGAACCGGGCGGCTTTTTTCCTGTGCACTTTGGGTGCAGACAAAAAAGTTTGGCGTCCCCCGGCCCTGCTTCCCTGTGCGGCCTGCTGCCCTGCAA
>URMK01000116.1 GCA_900548905.1 uncultured Lachnospiraceae bacterium
ATAAAAAGAAGACGATAGCTTTTTTTACAAAAGCAGATCTGCTCGAGGCAAATCCCTTTGAAACCGTATCGGAAAAGCAACTTGAAACGATTATGGATATTGCACGCGCAACAGCTAATTTATGTGGGATATGTAAAGAAAAACCATATGATGAGGAAAAAGTCAAAAAGATGGCTAACGGCATAGTTAAAATCAATGAACATAATGATGTTGTACTGGCATGTAAAGAGCATCCATTACTTGGCTATGTCATGTCCACATATAAACAGGACGCGGAAAACCAAGGTAAACCGATCCAACGCTTATACTTCTATGATAAGCAAAGTGCATTTGAAAGTTTTGCCATTCGAAGCGGCCTGGTAGACGAACGAAAAATGTTCTCGGAGGACGAATTACGAATCCTTCATAAAACATTGATTCAGTATCAGATCGCAGAGAAGGATATAAGTACGGAGGATACACAGAATATGGATGCTTTAGTGGATCATTTGGAAGATATTATTCCGGAACTGCACAAGGAGGAAAAAAGGTTTGACGTCAGCCGGCTCATAAATGCGCTGTCCCTGGGATCAGAGAGATAAGCAGGCTTATCCCTTCATGTATTTTGCCAGCTTAAGCAAAATATCTGCACGTTCCGGATCCAGATCCCGGACAGCGTGCAGTAATTCTTTTTCATAATCGCTGGGATAATAGGAATCGGCTTCTGCATTGAAAAATTCAGCCATAGTCAAACCCAGAGATTTCAGTATTCGTTCCAGAGTATCGATTTTGGGCTGGGACATTCCTTTTTCAATGCTGTGGATATGATTCTGTGAAATTCCAGTTTCATTAGAAAGCTTATAAACACTATAGCTTTTCTCTTTTCTTATTTTTTCCAAACGTTCACCAATTTTCATATGTTTTTCTCCCAATCTTACTTTTTTATAATTATGGGGGATAATGTATATAAAAATAATATATATATACTTGTATTAAATACTAATATATAATTATAGTATCCTGAAAGGAGTTAATTATGCAGGAGAGTATTTGGGGAACCATTAATTTAATGATTGAGATTGCCCTTAATATTTACATTATTCATGCAGAAAACGGCAGTGGTATTGTGATACCAAAAGAAAAAGCATCTCAATTTTCCGAAGAGACAGTAAAAAAAGCTGTAGAGGAAGACGGCAACCTTTATTTTGAGAGCGGGGATCCTATGGATTCTGTCATGAGTGAGTTATTGGAGCAGAGACTCATTATGACAAAGAAGGTGGAAGCTGAATGCATTAAGTTAATGCAGCAGTATCAAAAGGGAGAGAAAACGGCAAATGATTCTTTCGGAGTTTTCACGCCACCTTCAGTTGAACAGGAACTACAGAAGATCAGAAATGGAATATATATGCCTGTGGAGGGCAGCCAGTTCTTTATCCATAAGTCGCTTGCAGAGGTGTTCCTGAGTCCCTATGCACTGGAATACAGCAAATTAGAAAATGATTATTATGTCTTTTCAGATAAGGCCATAGCCTTACCCTTACAAGAACTTCGTAACTATTTCCCTGAATGCAAAAAGTTGATAGTACAAGAAGACAGTCTGACTGCAACTTTAACAGCAGATTATCCTACATATGTGGAACACATGAATCGTGTACTGCCTGACAAGGAAAAGATAAAAGCTGTAGATGCGGTTCCGAACCTGTTTTTACAAAGTCAGATCGAAAAAATAGAAATAGAAACGGATCAGGAAGAAGAACTGGAGTTTGAGGAAATGGAAGATTTTGGAGAGCAGATAGATTACGCATTTGAATTATAATGTAGCTAGGAGGCGGGGATATGAAAAAATCGGGTTTCATGGGCAGCATTTTTTTGTCTGCTATCTTACTTATATTGTCAGGCTGTGGAAAAACGGTGCTGGATCATGAAGGAACTGAGGATTGTATCTTGCTTTATGCAGACAAGATAAAAACAGATGATGTGGTTATATTTAATACCCATAATGGGGCCGTTGTAGATGTGCTTCAAACGTCAGGAAATAAGAGGGCTGAAGAAGTTTCCAACCGCCTTATTGTATGTGGAGATAAGGGTAGTACGATATTTATTACCACCTATGAATCCCGTAAAATGTCCCGGCTAAACTGTAGTTATGGAGTGAACAGCTGGACGGATAATGAAAGCTTTGAGGAAGTGTTTTGCACCGAATGTAAAGGAAATATTTATCATGAAAAGTACTATTGTGACTATGAAGAAAGAAAAATATTTGATATTACTCTTCTGGATATGAAAACAGGAATGATATATCCTGTGACGGATGCCATGCAGGACTATTTTATCAGAGATTATTATATTCAAGTAGCTGTTGATTCAGAATCGGTGAATATACTATTAGTATATGTTCCTGTGGAGTGAATTCTATATTAGGAAGGAAATATGAAGAAAAAAGAGAAAATATGGATAGCAGTCCTGGTCCTTGTGACCGGGACTTTTTTTAACATTCTTTTTACCCGTTCCCTCCATTTGCTATTGTTGGGAACTACAAAAAGTATACAAATATATAATCCCATGGAATGCATCATAGGGTTATTCCATGCAAAACAGCAGCTGCTTTTGTTTCTTGTTTTTGAGGGATTTCTTGTATTATGTTTATTTGCACTTTATCAACAGAGTGGATACGCCTGTTATTCGGACTTAATTAAAGTAACCAACGACATAGAGATCCCTGTGCCTGTTGGACAGTTCCAGCATGGATCAGCCCGATGGCTGAAGGAGAATGAATATGATCAGGTTTTTGGAAGCTATTTTTTGGATCCGTGGGATCCCATGCTGAAGGAACTCATGCGAAAGGGACGCGAAGACAGCAGTACTTTATTAGAGGAAACCATGGGGAGGGGAATGCGGGAGAACAGAAAGTATTCCCCTTCCGATGTTTCTATAGATGATAAAAAGCAAGAGGAAAAAGAGGAAAAGGAGGAAGCGTTTGATGGATTTGAAAGAGTAGAATTTGAAGTAAAGGAGGAAAATCCCCATCCGGCTGGGGATTGGAAGGAAGAAATAGCACCAAAGGAACAGAAACCGGGGAACGGGAAGGGTACAGCAGGAGAAGATCCTTTCCGCCTGCTGAAAGAAGGCGGCCTGGTAGTGGGTATGAAGAAATGCGGCAGAAAAGAAAAAATATATTATATACCGGAGGATACCCATACCCTGACTCTGGGGGCTACCCGATCCGGCAAAACACGCACGCTGGTACTGCAGTCCATTTGTCTGATGGCATTATCCGGAGAAAGTATGGTAATCAGTGATCCGAAAGCGGAATTATACGAATACTGTATCGATTACCTGAGGGCATTACAGTATGAAGTCATATGCCTGGATTTTAAGAATCCGGAAAAGAGCAGCCGGTACAACCTTCTGCAGCCGATCATAGACGCGGTAAAAGAAAAGGACATGGATCGGGCAGAAATGTATGCATGGGATATCACCAATATTTTAGTGGGAGATAATACTTCCAACGAAAAGATATGGGAAAACGGTGAAAAATCCACAATTGCTGCGGCTATCCTCTGCGTGGTAGTGGACAACGAAAGGAGGCCGGAATATCAAAATCTTACCAATGTATACTGGTTCCTGGCTGAAATGTGCAAAACAGTCGGAAATAAAATGCCTATGCAGGAGTATGTAAAAAAACTAAGTCCCGGTCATCCGGCCAGGGCCTTGCTTTCTATTTCCGATGTGGCACCAAGCCGTACAAGAGGCAGTTTTTATACATCCGCGCTGACTACTTTGCGCCTGTTTACAAGCCGTTCCATGTATTTTATCACCCGATCAAGTGATTATGACATATCTGATCTGGGTAAAAAGAAGCAGGCACTTTTTATTATCCTGCCGGATGAAAAAACGACCTATTATCCCATAGCAAGCCTGATTGTGAGCCAGATATATGAATTGCTGGTAAGGCAGTCCGACGAACGAGGCGGGCGGCTGATAAACCGCGTGAATTTTGTCCTTGAAGAATTCGGGAATTTTACCAAGTTAAATGATCTGACCAATAAACTTACCGTGGGCGGCGGCAGAGGGATGCGGTTTCATTTCTTCCTGCAGAGTCTGGAACAGCTGACTGAAAAGTACAGCAAGGAAACCGCTAATATTGTGAAATCGAACTGCCAAACCTGGGTATATCTGCAGGCAGACGACAAGGAGACTCTTACAGAGATTTGCGATAAACTGGGGAAATATACGTGTTCCGGTTATCAGATTTCCAGCCAGCATGGTAAATTTACGAATCCCACAAGCAGCAGTTCCGTCTCGCTGGTATCAAGAGATTTATTGACAACGGACGAGATCCGGAGGGTATCAAGGCCGTACCAGATCGTTATGTCCAGATCCCATCCGGCTATGATGCTTTCACCGGATTTATCCGGATGGTGTTTTAATGAAATGCTCGGCCTGGGTGACAAAGAACATAACAGAAAAGTGCGGGAAGCAAGGGAATTGCGGAGGCCAGTAAATATGGCTCATGAGGAAGTTATGCTTTGGGGGATTTGGAAATATTACGCAAAGGATTTGGAAATGAAAGAAAGTAAACAGAATTCCAGGCCAAATGTTCCCATGGCTATGTTTTCCGAAATGTTTTTAAAAGGAGGCAGCAATAACAAGAATGAAGAGGAGTAAAAGAAGAAAGGCGCGCTTAAGAGGGCTGATGTTGTCAGCATTCGCTTGTCTTATGTGTTTTTTTCAGACACTTACAGTACAGGCAAGCAGCATTGGAGAAAGTAAGCTGGCAAAGGGAACAGAAAAATTGATATCGGATGCAACTACCTGGCTTTTAATTATCGCACCGGTGGTAGGCGGTCTGCTTATTATTTATTTCTGTATCCGCAGGAGTGCAGCTGACGAGATGGATCAGAAAAAATGGAACAACCGGATTGTGACTGTAATCATTTCCTGCATTGGAGCCGTCATTGGAAGCGCGATGCTTAATATACTTATTAGCTACTATAAATAATTTGGAGGAAAACCATGAGAAGAATAAAGAATAAAATCGACGGTGCTATTATTAATGCATACCTTATGGGGGTAAGAGGGAAGGAGAAATGCTCCCAGCTTTTCAAATCAAAATCCGGGGAAGGATTTATTGATACGGCCGTGAAGATTTTGATTAGTGTGGTAATTGGTGCTCTGCTTCTTGCAGGGTTGTATACTCTTTTTAAAGATACCGTATTACCTTCGGTTACCGAACGAATTAAGGCACTTTTTGATTACAGCGGCTGATTCTGGACACAGTTATACTATAAGTCAGGGAAATTGGAGGTATATATGCTGTCTTACAGCGATTTCAAAGATCATATAGTGGAACATATAAAGGATGTCCTTCCGGAGGAGTATGCCGATGCAGATATCAAAATAGAAAAATATGCAAAGCCAAATACAGGAGAAATCGAATCTATTTTGATAATGCCGAAGGACTCCAGCATTGCTCCCGCATTCAGAGTAAGCGATTTATATGAAGAATATCAGGCAGGGGAGACCCTGGAAGGCATAATGATAAGGATACGGGATTCATACCAGAGAAATGCCAAACCACTCATAAGTATTCCTGATATAGAACATTTAAAAGAATGGGATGTATGGAAGGATAAAATTACAGTCAGAGTAGTAAACCGGGAGACAAATCAGACTCTTATGGGACAGGTACCCTGGAGAGAGATAGAAGGAACAGATCTCGTGATGCTTTATGATATCTTTTATTCAAATGAAGTGCGTATGATGGTACAGAATGATCTTGCCGAGCTATGGGGAAAGAAGGAAGAGGATCTTTATACCAGCGCCATGTCATTCCTGCAAAAAGAACAGGTGGTGTGTAATTCTCTGTTGGTTCCCAATTCGGTGGTGTCTGATGACAGGGAGAATAGGTCAGGCATAGAAGTGGATATGGAAAATGGAAAAGCGCAGAAGAATACACTTTACAGTCTGACAAATGAAAGCGAATATTTTGGCGCCGCAGCCATACTTCAGCCGGGATTGCTTGAAAAACTGGAGAAATGGTTTCAAGGGGAATTTACTATTTTTCCTACCAGTGTACATGAACTTATAATTGTCAAAAAGGATGAACAGGAAAATCCCCTTGAACTGCAGATTATTGTATTATGCGGAAATAAGCTTTTAGAGAAAAAGGAGGATTACTTATCAAATAACGTCTATGAATATAGTAATGGAGAAATAAAGACGATTACCGATGAGATGACTCTTATGCTTGCAAAGCATATCTTGAATTCTGTTGCGCAGGAGGAAAGGGAGGAAATGGACAGAGTTGACGAATGAAGAATTTGCAGAATATGCAGCAGCAAAAATGCAGGAAGATTTGCGGAAGAAGTACCCTGAGGCAAAAGTAGAGCTTAATACTGTGCGAAGAAATAACAGGTACAAAGTAGACAACATCATATTCCGGTTATTTGACAGTTATTATGGAATCGGCATGGATCTGGAAGACTTATTTGATTTAAATAAGGAGGGAATAAATCCTGATGAAGCACTTGACGAACTGCTGGGGCATGTAGTAAGTGAACTGCTGAGCATCAAACCGGAAAATCTTGTACATTACAAAGACTGGGAGAGTGTTAAAGAAAATATAACAGCGGCATTGCTTCCAAAGAAGGAAGCGTTACAGTTCCAGGAGGAATTTCCATTCAGGCAGTTACAGGGAACTGATCTGTATATATTTTATGGTATCAGAAATTTTTCAGATAAAAGGAAACTTCCCACACCAATAGATCATAATATGATGGAAACCTGGAAGGTAAATGAGGATGAATTATATAACCTGGCAGTATCCCATTTATCTTGGATTGGTTTAAAAATGAATGCCTGTATTCCTCTTATCGGAAATAAAAAACCTATTGAAATGCCGGTTAGTTTGGAGGAAACGAGAGCACATCTTCCCAGTAAGATTTTTTATAAGCTGACTACGGAAGAAAATCCATGCGGTGCGGCAGTTATCCTGATTCCGGGGATTTTGGAAAGAATAAAGGAAAAACTGGATGGCAATTTCAGGGTGATCCCTTTCAACGTCAGTGAATTGCTGCTGTTCCGGGAAGAAGAGTCAATAGATGATATCCGATCGGCCATCACTTCCATGGAGATACCTTTGCAGGAAGACGAAATCCTGTCAAACAAGATATATACCTACAAAAATGGATTGCTGACGACACTTCCCGATGTATGGACAGAGGGGATAGCTGATATACCCGTAAAAGAAGAGGAAATGGAGGAAGATATGGAGCTTTCACGGTAGATCTGCGAAGATTTCTTCAAAGGTGGCGTTGTACAATTCTTTAAGAGCAAGCAGTACACTTACCCTGATATTATGCCTTCCTGATTCTATTTGGGATATGATTTCACGGCTCATTACAAAGCCTTTTATCTGTAATTGAGCGGCGGCTTCTTCCTGTGACAGTTTGGAGCGAAGCCGCAGAACCTGTAAGTTTTTTCCGATAGATATGTCCTGATTAATGATTTTACTCATAGATAGCCTCCTTGCAAATCAATGGAATGAAATCGTTCCGATATAATTGATTTTAGTTAAATTTTGTTGTAATATTGGAATGAAATCATTCCATTTTAAAAACTTTACGGAGGAAATTCTATGGAAGAATATACGAAGCTGTTAGCCATGTACCAGAGTCTTTGTCCGGATATGCAGAAAGCATTCTGCTGGATTTGTGAAAACTTTGCTATTTTATATAGTATGGCTAAAGAGGCTCCCATACCAGAAGACAAAAGAAAGAAACTATTGGAAGAGGCTGAAAAAAAAGGGGATGTGTCTGCAATGGCTCTGCTTTATTTTGTGCAGGTAGTAAATGAGAATCCACCTTTAGATAAGGTACAGCTTAAGAAAGGATTATAAAAGCATTCATGCGTATCGGATTAATTGATGTTGATGGACATCATTTTCCAAGTCTTCCGCTGATGAAGCTATCCGCATGGCATAAAATGCGTGGGGATGAAGTCGGTTGGTATGATCACCTCCAGCAATGGAATCAAAGGATGTATGATAGGGTATATATGAGTAAAGTATTTACTTTTACCATGGATTATCCTTATAGCCCGAAT
>URMK01000117.1 GCA_900548905.1 uncultured Lachnospiraceae bacterium
CCTTACGCTGCGTCCTGTGCAGCGTTAGTACTGCTGCGTTTTTGGCCGAGCGAGAAGTGAAAACGACTAAAGTCGTTCCCCTGTAAGGAACCTTGCAGCACCGCCGCCCCATAGAAATGCAGGGGAGGGGGTTGAGGGGATGCCGCAGGGCACAAAGGGCAGCCTGAACTGTTACCCTATATTTCCAGCTTCATTCCATCATATGCCGCAATCTTGCTTCCATACGTCTCATCCGGGCTGTGCAGCTCCCTCGCCATATGGGAAAGCACCAGCTTCCCGTCCTCCTTCAGGATACCGCACTCCCTGACGGAAGCCTCGAGAAGCTCCACCATGGGCAGGGTATTATGTCCGCCTATCCGGTAATTGGCCCGCAGATTTCCCACCGTAGCCTCCAAAATCATCACATCCAGTTTCTGCTTCTGCAGGAGCGACCAGGTATGGGCAAGAAACCAGGCGCCGTCGCAGCCGTAGAAAAAAGCCTTCCCCTCTGCCGAAAACAGATAGTGGAGAGCCGTTTCCTGTGTCCTGGATACCTCATGGTTGGCACCGAGCGGCAGAACGGACACACTTCCGGCTTTTACCCGCGCGCCGGTCTTAAGCGGATGCAGCCTCATCCGATCCAGCTCCTCCCGGGTAAGCTTCAGCCAGGGAAGCGTACCTTCATGGCAGTAAAAACCCACCTTTCCCTTTGCTTCTCCCAGAAAATCATGCAACGCCTTATGGCTGAAATGATCCTTATGGCTATGGGTGAGAAATATGCCTTTCAGACCCGACAAATCCAGCTTCAATACCTTTTTGGCAAAAAACCAGGACTCCGGGGCCGGATCAATCAGATATTTTCCGTTGACCAGCAGGCTGGAAGTACGGCGGATAACTCCGCCCGTATCGTATCTCACATCCGCTCCCGGCCGCAGCGGCCAGTCGGCAGCTCCCGTACCCAGAAAAACAAGCTCAAATGCCGCCATAATCCTTCTCCTCCTTACGCGTGTCCGGAAATTCTTTCTGCACGCTCTACTTCCGGCTTTTCTGATATTCCTTTGGTGTCATCCCATATTTCTTTTTAAACAGGCTGAAAAAGTAAGGGTAGCTGGTAAAACCGGAACGGTCTATGATTTCCTTCAGCTTCCCGTCCGACGTATCCATACATTCCTTGGCACGTTCCAGACGCACCTCGTTCAGATATTCCACGAACCCGGTCCCCACCTCGGCCTTGAACAGGGTGCTCAGATAAGAGCTGTTCATGCCCGCATTTTCCGCTGCATCCACCAGGGATATCCCTTCCCTGTAATGTTGATGGATATAGGATACCACTTTCTTTACCGGAACGGAATAGTCTTTCCCGTTTTCCAGCCTTCCGTTTTCCGCAAGAACCGCCCCGAACAGCTGCAGGAAAAATTCCCGGCATTCCTTCAGCTTTTCCAGCGAAGCCACATACTCCAGAACTCCGGTGCGGTGCCGGTACACCTTTTCATACGCGATGCCCTGCTTTTTGCAAAAGGATAAAGAAAGGATGATCATGTCGGAAAAAAGCTGGCTGCAGCCGGTCCTTCCCGTGTTCATTTCATAAATTTCCCGGAAAATACCTTCCAGTACCTCCTCCAGCGCTTCCCTATCCCCCTGCTTCAGGGCCGCCGTCAGCTTTTGCTCCTCCTCCAGGCGGATGCCGTTCCCTTCATTGTATTCCCGATTGGCTGCGGCCTCTTTGGGCTTATTTAAGTCCAGGAATTCATTTCTCCTCCTGTTTTCCAACTCCTGGAAGCCGTCCTGCATTTCCGTCAGTGCACCGGATCTTCCGATATGGAAATTTCCTTCCAGACGCATGAATTTATCCAGGCAGAAGCTGCTGCGGTTTACGATCCGGCGCAGTTCCTCCCCCGCTTTCTGCTCGCTGACAACGCCGTTCAGGGAAATGATCAGCAGTATTTCATTCTTTTCCAGAGGCACGGCAAGCCCCTGGAATTCTTCCCGTATAATTTCTTCCAGCACGTTGCACACGGAAAAAATCACCAGCCTTTTATCCCTCAGTGTCCCTCCGTTTATCTTTTCCTCCAGATTCCGGATACTCAAAAGCACGGGAATGACCCGGCCGGCATCCAGTTCAATGGACAAGACCTGCATATCCCGTTCAATAAATGCCTCTTTTCCCCGGTACTCCCCGCTTATCAGCTGCAGCACAAACTGCCTGCGCAGCGCCTGCAGGTTGTTCTCATCTTTTTTGATTTTAGGGCCTACCTTCAGGACCTCCTCCGCTTTATGCAGCGATTCCAGCAGGCTTTCCGGTGTCAGATCATTTTTAATCAGATAATCGATGGCATTATGCTTTAACACGTCCCTCACATATTTATAATCATCGTAGCCGCTCAGGCAAATGGTACAGATTTCGGGATATTCCCGGGCGATCCGGCGCACCAGCTCATCCCCGTTCATCCGGTTCATTCTGACATCGGTAATCACGATTTGGGGACGCAGCCGGGGGATCAGGGACCATGCCTGTTCTCCGTCGCCGCATTCCCCGCAGACGCAATAGCCTTCCTTTTCCCAGTCGATGAGAGAGCGTACCATCATCCTGCTGAGCAATTCATCATCCACCAACAATACTCTAATCATCTTCTTCACCAACCTGATATCTTTTCGGAATACACAGCGAAACACAGGTGAAAATACCTTTTTCCCCTGTGATGCTCACACCGTATTTCTCTCCGTAATATAGCTGAATCCGTTTCTGGATATTGAACAGGCCTATCCCCTCCCCATTCTGGAGATTGGCAAGGATATCCCTGCTCTCCTCCTCACTCAGCCCTTTTCCGTTGTCCTCCACATCTATCTGCACATCTTCCCCTTCGGAATAGACGGATACGGAAATACAACCGCCCTCCCGATCCATCACCCCGCCGTGCTTCAGGGAATTTTCCACAATAGGCTGTATGAGCATCTTAAGAATATAGCATGACCGCAGCCCTTCCTCGATTCTGCATACGAATTTTATACGGGCCGCCTTCTGGAATTCCTTCATGCAGACATATTTATTCAGATAATCCAGTTCCTCCTGAAAGGTCATATAGGTATTCTTAGACATATTTACCTGCATGATGGAGCTGAGGGCATTTACCGCATCCACAATGGAATCCGCCCCCTGCATCTGTCCCATCCATTTGATGGTATTCAGGCTGTTATACAGAAAATGGGGATTGATCTGGGCCTGTAAGGCCCTCAATGCCAATACCCTTTTTTCCTTTTCATGCTTTTTAATATCCGTGATCTGTTCTTTGATCCGATCAATCATATCCCCAAACCGGTGATACAGCACCTCCGCCTCATCGCCGGAGTGGATAGCCACATCTAGGCAGAGATTAGATTTCTGTATTTTTCCCACCGCATCGGTGAGGATTTCTATATTTTTCAAGAACCGATCCGCCAGGACGCGGCATAAAAATACCGCAACCAGGGACAGCAGCACCAGAACCACTGCGTTGATGGACAGCATTCTGCTGTGCTGCCCGGAAATCTGTTCATAGGGTATCAGCACAATGCTCTGCCAGCCGGTCACCTCTGATACCATCCGCAGCAGCAGCACCTTCCGGTTTCCGATCCTGCCCACCGCCTTATCCTGACTGCGTACCAATCCGGATATCTCTTCGGCTCCGACGGCGCCCTCCTGCTCAAACCATTCCAGGTTATTTCTGTATATTTCCTGCCCGCAGGTTTTATCCCAGACGAGCAGCCCCGAGTCATATCGTTCCGTCTCGTTATAAATCCCGTATATCCCGCGGCAGTTAATCAGCATGACCACCCAGGCCCCGGGCGTCCCTTTTCCCATATTCAGCTGCTTTGTCAGCACGATCCGCGGATAATCGTATTTATCCCGGGCCTGCTGCACCCCGAATACCACATCCTGTTTTCCGGCCATATCCTTATAATACTTCAGGGTTTTATCATCCAGTTCCGTATACGCCCCTCCCGCGGAGAATTCCATTCCGTTTTCCGTATACACATAAATATTCTGCATATATTCCGCACCGGTCATGACAGCCTTTAATAAAAGCTGCATATTTCTCATATCCGTCAGACGTTCACTGTCGTCCTCGTAAGAGGTTTTATTCAGTATGGGCTTTGCCAGCGTATTATTCTGCAGGACAAAAGCAATGAGGCGCAGCTTTTTTAAATAGCTTTCCACGTTTCCGTTGGCAGTTTCCGTCATCTGGCTCGCATACTCCACCCCGCGCTCGTCAATTTCACGGGTAAAAGCCACCCCCCAGATCACGGTTGTGGCCAGAACAAATACAAAAAGCAGGCTGGCCACAATAATAACAAATTTATGCTTCATACTGAAAAACTTTTTCTTCATAAAGTTAACCCTTTACCGCCCCGTCCGACAGCCCTGCCACAATATACTTCTGCATAAACAGATATAAAATGACAATAGGCATGGAAACCAATACCACATCCGCAAACAGCAGCTGCCAGTCCGACGCCTTCTGTCCCATAAACAGATAGGTGGTGAGCACCGCGGTGGTCCTTTTTGCACTATTCAGCAAATAAAGGGAAATCCCGAAATCATTCCATATGGACATCACGCAATGCATCAGCGCAGTGATGGTCACCGGCTTGAGCAGCGGGAAAATAATACGGAAATACATGAGAAGGGGGCTTGCACCGTCAATGATCGCGGCTTCGTCAATTTCACTGGAAATCCCCTTTATAAAACCGGTATAAATAAAAAAGATAAAAGGGAAAATACTGGCTGCATATACCAGTATAGCACCGGCAACCGCTCCTGTTCCAGTGGTCATATGTACTTTTGACAGCATAAAATAAACCGGTACCATTGCCAGGGGAAGAGTCAGGCCCATCACGATAAAATTATTCACCGCCCTCATGGCCCTTGTTTTTCTCCTGACCACGACAAAAGCTGCCATGGAAGCACAGGAGAGCACCAGAGCTGCTCCCAGAAAGGTGACTATGGCACTGTTCATAAAGCTGGAGACCAGCCTGGCTTCCCGGATTACGGTTCCGTAGTTTTCCAGGAACTGGTTCCAGGAGATTCCGGTCAGGCTCAATTCCAGCAGATTGGCCTGCCTTTTGCTTTTCATGGAATTCAGTAGCACCATCAGAAAAGGAACCAGAACCAGGAAGCTGATCAGGACGCCCAACATTTCACAAACAGCCTGCTTAAATTTTTTCTTTTTCATCAAACCTCCACCTCATTTTTGGCAATTGTCCGGTAGGTGCACAGGGTTATGATGAGAATCATCACGGCCAGCAGGGTGGTTCCCGCTGTGGCTTCCCCATATTTCTGGTAGCTGTAGGAATTATAAATCATGGTATTGAATACCTCCGTGGCATAGCCCGGCCCTCCTCCCGTGGTCGCCACAACGATATCAAATACCTTCAGTCCGCCGATGATACTCAACACTACCACGTTATTGATAGATGCCATCAAAAGAGGAACCGTGATTTTAGTAAACTGCTGCCATTTAGTAGCCCCGTCCATGAGCGCTGCCTCGTAATAATCTTTGGATATATTCTGCATGCCGGCCAATAGAATCATCATGGTATACCCGGACCATTTCCAGATTTCGATGAAACAGATGGACAGCATGGCAATGCCCGTATCCGTCAGCCATTTCGGCTGGAAACCGGTGAGTCCCGCCGCACGCAGCGCCGTATTGATCAATCCCTTGGAGGGGTGCATCAAAGAAGTGAAGACAATGCCTACCGCTATGGAATTGACCACCGCCGGCATATAAAAAACAGTGCGCAGATAGTTGGTGGTTTTCAGTTTCCGGTTCAGCAGCACCGCCAGAAGCATACCGATGGACACCTTTCCTGCGGTGGTTACTATGGTAAAGAGGAATGTGTTTTTAAAAGCAATGCTCATATTCGGGTTTTTCAGAATACTCACATAGTTTTCCAGGCCTACGAAATCCGCTCTCCTGAAATTCCAGTTCGTAAAAGAATACCGGAAGCCCATAAGAAACGGGACGATAAAAAATAGCAGAAAAAGGAAAATACCGGGCAGGGCAAAATAGACGGGGTATTGTTTTTTTCTTAACATATATCATTCCTTCCTTCTAAAAAAGGGGCAGGAGCCCGGCTGCGGAGCCGGACCCGCGTCCCTTATCCGATGGGGATCAATAGCCCCAGTCCGGATTACCCGCTTCTTTTGCATAGGTATCCCAGTCGGTATCATAGCCTGCCAGAACCTCTTCGGGGGTCTTGTCGCCCGCCAGCATGGCCTGTACGTCACTTGCCATGGAAGGAGTGGAATACAGGGTATTGGGAAGGGTATTTGTTTTTCCCGCTTCCATCAGGGCGGATACATCCGCCGGGATACTGCTCAGTTCCACTTCCACACCGTTTACGGCGGGAATGCCCTGGTGCAGCTTATAATACTCTGTCATCGCTTCTTTCGATACCAGTTCTCCCACAATCTGAGCTGCCAACTCCGCTTTTTTTCCGCCTGCCGGAATCACGAACCCGGTGGGGGTTTCCGTATAAGCGACGGAATCTGCCGCAGCCGTGGCGGGAATAGGGAAAAATCCGATATTATCCAGCTCCTCCTCCGATTCCGCCAGCTTGGTCAGCTCCGCATAGATCCAGGTTGCCTGGGGATACATGGCAGCCGTGCCAGTGAGCAGCGCTTCCTGGGCATCCGCATAGCTGTCCGACAGGAAGGTATCCTGGATATAGCCTTGATCCTTCATTTCTTTCATCCGTTCAAAGGTGAGCTGCATATATTCCATATCCGCCCAAAGCTTTTCATGGCTGTTTAGAGATGCAATGCTTCCGGGCACCGTACTCTCCTGCTTCAGCCGGGCGTCAATGGGAATGATCTGAAGCGTCCACTCATTATCTGTTGTTCCTGAAATGTACATGGGGGTAACCCCTGCTGCCTTCAGTGTCTCACAGGCGGCCAGGAATTCCTCCCAGGTCTGGGGAACTGCAATCTTGTTGTCCGCAAAAACCTGCTTATTGTAACACATGCCGAAAACGGTCACATCCCCGAAGGGTGCGCATATCAGCCTTCCATTGTAGGTCTGGTTGGGGGATTCCAGAATGCTGGCATTATAATCCTGTGTCCAGTCGCCGGACAGTTCCATAAATAAATCTTCCCCGATTTCCGTAGCACTTGTCTTGGCTCCCTGCCACCAAAGGATATCCGGTACCTCGCCGGACTGCATTTTGGCAAAAATCAGCTCGTTTCCGGATCCGCCCTCCGGCACCTCTTCAAATTCAAATTTAACGTTACATTTTTCCGCCACATAATCAAACACCGCATTGGCTTCTTCGGTCCTCCAGCTGGAATGACACATAACATTCAGGGTTTCCCCGCCGCCGTCCACACCGGCGTCCTCTGCAGGCGCACTTTCCTGACTCTCTGTCGCCTGCGTGGAACCCTCCTCCGTTTTGCTTTCCTCCTGTACGGCTGCCGCCGGCTCACTCGCCGCTCCCGCACCGGAACTGTTCCCGCAGCCTGCCAGAGCCGTTACACCCATAGCTGCACACAATAAGATACTGACCAGTTTCTTTTTCATTTCTTCTCCCATCTGCGCCTCACAGCACGCACATCCGTCCGGGCAGCCGGACACCTGTCCCTTCCGGCCCTTGCCCTGTTTTGTTGTTTCCTGATATCTTTATTGTAACAAAGGTTCTCATTCGTAAGATTACTGTTTTTTTGGATTCATTACTTATTTTTTGGGTGGAAGCTACCGTTCATGGCCTTGTGCCTGCTGCCCGGTGGTTATGCCTGCCCGTTTTCCCCACCCG
>URMK01000118.1 GCA_900548905.1 uncultured Lachnospiraceae bacterium
CGCGTTACTTTTTTGTAACTCAAACTTCACAGAGGCCGAACGGCCTCTCGCCGGCTGTCTACGTGGCGTTTCCGGGACCGAAAAGGAATTTTCGCAGGTGCCTTTCAGGCTATGGAGATGAGACCAGTCAAGTGTGTCAGCCTCATCTGACACACTTGGCGCCCCTGGGCTCATCGGAATGTCCAGACTGACGGACCTGCGAAAATCCTTTTCTGTCCCGGAAACGCCACGTAGACAGCCGGCGAGAGGCCGTTCGGCAACTGCGAAGTTTGAGTTTTGTAACGGTTCAGTACCTTCATGATTACCTTATTTTTACCATATCCAAAAATACATTTCTATAGGATTTGGGGGACAATATCTTTGAATTCAGGTATATTCCCTGCCGGAAAGGTAAGCACGGGGGGACATTCCCGTGGTCCGTTTGAAAACCGTGCTGAAATAATTCTGATCCGAAAAACCGACCGCTGCCGCGGCCTGCCCCACGCTCATCCCCTCCCCCATCAGCTTCACGGCACGGCGCATTTTCATCTGGTTAAAATATGCCATCATCCCGATCCCAGCATACCGGGTAAAGGTTTTCTTTATAGCAGATTCACTCATGCTGCACATGCGGGCCACGTCGGAAACCGTAAGCCGCTGCCCCATATGCTCCTCCAGCACCCGGACCACAGTTCGGTAATTCTCCGCTCCCGCCGACCGGATCCTGGTAAACTCCTCCTCCTCTTTGGTGCATGCCGCCAAAAGAATATTTTCAAGCCGGCTGACAAACAGATGGGCCTCCGCCTCTCTTCCTGCCAGAACCTTTTCGACCAGGATCCTCTGTTCGATCTGAAAAATCCGTGACAGGGAGGAGAGCAGAGCACACAGTTCCTCCACGTCTTTCCTGCCGGGACGGAAACGCCATTCCTTCATGGACGGCATAATATCCCCGGTAAACGTCACTACGATAATATCCGGGCACGTATCCTTTTCCGACCAGAAGCTGTGGAATTCCATGGGCCGGTGCAAAACAGCCTGCCCGGTTTCCAGAAGAAATACATCCTCACCGGCCGTAACCCCAATGGCTCCTTCCACCACACAGACAAGCTCCCAAAAATCATGGGTTTCCCCGCTGAAATAATAATCTTGTCCGAACACCTGCCGGAAAGCACTGAACAATGAGGAAATCCGAATACACTTTTCTACGACACAGCCCTTTAAAGTCACACTATTTTTCATGCCTGTTCCCAATCCCTGAGCATCCCTGCTTTACAGCAATTTATAGTTACAGTCATCTTAGCATTTTAAACCGCAGACCGCAATCATGGCTTTTTTGTCCCGGCCGGCGGGAACGGTTAACAGCAGCTTTATGGTGTGCCCGGCTTCTTCCGTTTCCCTCTTGACTTACGCACTCTATAGTGATAGAGTAACATTATACTCTATCACTATAGAGTGTTCAGGAGGAACGATGAATAAGAAGAACAGAATCAGTGAAGCAGAACTGGAAATTATGAAAATTGTATGGGAAAAGCAGGCGCCTGCCGCAAGTACGGAAATCGTGCGTATACTGAAGCAGCGGTGCGGCTGGGAGGATACCACCATCTATACCATGCTGAGCAAGCTGGTAAAAAAGGGCGCCCTGCTGCGGGAGAAACAAACCGTTTCCTATTATTCCGCCGCTCTCTCGGAGCAGGAATATACCCTGGAGCAGACCGAACATCTGATTGACAAGTTTTTTTCCGGGGATTCCCGTCAGCTGGTCTCCATGCTTGTGGAAAACAATAAAATCAGCCGGGAGGATATCCGCACGCTCCGGCAGTTCTGGGAGGAGGAAACGAATGACTGATTTTCTTATCCTGCTTCTTTCCCTGTCGCTGTCCGGCGGTTTTCTGGTTATCCTGCTGACTGCGTTTCGTCCGTTGTTGGGCAAAACGTTTTCCGGCACATGGATGTACTATATCTGGGCCATAGTTGCCCTTCGGATGCTTCTGCCCCTCACCCCGGAGCAGGGCCTGCTGAACCATGCCGTCCGCAGCTTCGTTCAGACCCGGCAGGAACAGGCCCTGTCCGGCAGTACAGGGATACAAGCCGACGGGCAGACAAGCGGTGTGCGTTTCCAGGCCGATGGGCAGGCTGCAGTCCCGCCTTTCCCGGATACCGAGGAAGCGTCTGCCGCCCCTTTCCCGGCCGACTCCCCGCAGGATACGGCAGCGGCACAGAACGGCCGGGATAATCCCGGCGGGGAGGAACGCTCCGGGATACGGACAGCCGCCGGCTCTCCTTCTTCGGCTTCCTCTTATCTTACCGGATCCGTGGATTATCTGCCGGCAATTCTTACCGCGTCCTGGCTTTTTACGGCGGTTTTTCTTTTCCTGCGTACGGCAGCCGCTTCCCGCGCTTTTCTCGGAAAAGTCTATCGCCGTGCTTTCCCGGCTGCTTCCCCGGTCATCCTTTCCTGCTATAAGGACGCCTGCGCCCGGCTCACCGTCCGCCGTCCTCCCAGGCTGCTCCTCAGCCCGGATGCCGGATCCCCCATGCTCACCGGCCTTCTGCGGCCAGCTATAGTCCTTCCTTCGGATACCCTGCAGCGTTCCGGCAGTCTTTCCTATATTTTTCTGCATGAACTGACTCATTATAAAAGGAAAGATATCTGGTACAAATGGCTGTTCGAATTGGTGAAATGCATTCACTTTTTTAATCCCTTTTCTTACCTCCTCCTCCGTCAGGTAGAACGCTGCTGTGAGCTTTCCTGCGATGAAGCGGTAATCAGGGACATGACCCTGCAGGAACGCAAGGCCTACGGGCTTACTCTGCTGGACGCTCTGGAACCGGGTGCCTTCTCCCCTTCACCCGCCGCCTCCGCATCTCTGTGTGAAAACGCGGCATTTATAAAAGAAAGGCTGGTTAAAATAAAGATGAATAAGAAAAAAAACAGTGTTATAAAAATTGTCACTCCTCTTCTCACTGCGGGATTGTGCTTTGGCGCCTTTTATCTGGGTGCCTATGCGGCGCCGGGTGATGCTTCTCTGCCCGGCAATACCATGCCCGTCCCTTCCCCCAAACAGAATACGGCATCCGGCGCCCATACCACTGCCGCCATTCCCCTCTCCTCGCAGAAGCCCTCCGCCAACAAAACGGCAGGAGCCTACGCTGATGCCGCCACCCCGGACGGATTTACACTTCTGAAAACCGAAACCGTTTCCCTTTCTTCCATCCGGGAACTGCAGCTTCTTCTCTCCTATGAGGAGGTGACCATTTACCCATCGGCCGACAATACACTGACCATGCTGTTCTACGGCCGCCAGTCATTTTCTTATGCCGCGGATGAAATCGCCGTCCTTCGTCAGGATGAAGGAACGGTCACCCTGGAATCCGGCAAATACAATCCGTCATGGAGCAAGATCTCATCAAATAAATGGCAGCCTAAAATTTATATTTATATGCCCGCCGACGTTGCAGGCTTCCTGCAGGCGGAAATCGGCAGCGGCAGCTTGGAAAGCACTACAAACCTGCAGGCTTCTTCCGCTTCCTTTGACACCGCATCCGGCAAAATGACGCTTATGGATGTCAACACAAAAGGCAGCCTTTCCCTGATCAACCATTCCGGATCCACGCAGGCCGGCTCCCTTTCCGGCGGACAATGTGTCCTGGATAACGCCAGCGGCAAGCTTACCGTCAATACGGTTGTCTCCCGGGAAAGCATTTCGCTTGCCAATTCCTCCGGGAAATTAACGGCCGGGGATATCACAGCCTCCCTATGCAGCGCCGAAAACCAGAGCGGACACTTGTATCTGAACAGTCTGGACGTTTCCGGCTCCCTGCAGCTTTCCACCATTTCCGGTCCGGTTTCTGCAGGACAGCTAACCGCAAAGGATTATACGGTATCCACAGGCAGCGGAACCATGGAAATACAGTCACTGACCGGAAACGGCAGCCTGTCCTGCGGCAGCGGCCGGATCCTGTCCGATACCCTGGTGCTCACAGGCTCTCTTACCATGGATACCGGAAGCGGCAGTATCCAGATATCCGTCCCGGAAAATACAGCAATGGACGTTACCGTCGCTTCCGTGGGAAGCGGGAGTATCCATACCTTTTTCCCGATTCCTGATTATAAAAAAGCGGATGGCGCCGTTTCCTCCCGCTATGGCACTGCCCCTTTCCATTCGGTAACGGTAAGTGCCGCAAGCGGTTCCATAACAATTGATAAAAATCAGACGCCGTTTTGACAAATCGGAACGGTTAAACAAAACAAGCGCTAAGGCGGGATAACCGGTTGTTACAAATACCGGATTACCCCGCCCCAGCGCTTATTTCATTCCTTCTTTATTCTTCGTCAAATGCCCGGTTCAGCTCCTCACAGCCTTCCAGGACAAATCTTCCGCTGCGGATAACCGGATATTCCGTTCCGCTGCCGTCCACTGCGGTCAGCTCTCCCAGTTCATCATAAGGGATGGTAATGTCCGTATGGCAGTTCAAATAAGCCTTGGCCATATCCTCCCCCCGCAGGACGGACACTTCATTTTCTTTGGCTATTAGCCTCTTTCCGTCCGGATTGCAGGTTACCAAATCTTCTTCATGGGAATAGCAGGTATCTCCCACCGCAAAATGCGGCCCCATTTTCTCCGCAATGAGAATGGGAAGCTTATCTCCGATATCATATTTGCGTGCGAAGACATAAGCCGTGGTATTGGTCCCTATGGCAAATTCGCCCATAGGCAGCGTGTCGTGATGATGAAGTACATTTTCCCTGATAAATTTTTTATTTTCCCCGGGCGTATCAAAATTGGTACAGCTGTAATCCGTGATCATGCCATCTTTAAATGTCATCTCCAGGTTCAGGTACTTCAATCCGTTCAGGTATACCTTGGATACATGCAGCACCCCGTTCGTTCCTGCCAGCACAGGCGAAGTGAATACCTCTCCCACCGGAATATTCACATCAGCCACGCAATTTTCAAAATTGGTTTCCTCCGCCGGGTTTTCCAGCTTATGGAGCGCTACCCGCAGATCCGTCCGGTTTGCGCCGCAGCCTTTGATATGCACGTATTCCGCTTTATCCAGGGTATCGATAATCTTCTGCTGGATTCCCTGGTAAAGCTTATAGTCCAACGTGTTGATACGGAGCACACCGTCAAAAATGGTTTCAAAATTATCCCCGATTTCAGGTACCGGAAATGCAATGATTGTAAAGCTCCGCTCTTCCCCTTTAACATATTCATTCATCAGGGCACCGGCAGCGGACTGGAATTCCACAGCCAGCTTCTGCTGCTCCTCATTCAGGCGGAGGTTTTCCTCCTTGCTTTCCGGTTCAAAGGGAACGTCCCCGAATTCCTCGATGACCGCAGGCCCGCCGTGCACGGCGGCCAGCTCCTTCACACTTTCCAGCGCATTACGATAATTTTCCAGGCGATGATGCACATATTTTTTATCATAAAATAGGGCTTGATCGTATTCATGGTCATAATCAAACTGTTTGTTGGCAGATGCTCCATAGAAACCGTTTTTACTCAGCTTCCGGCCTTCCAGAAAACTGGAGGGCGCCCGGTAGATAACGGACTCCAGGCCGATTTTACGGAAATTCTCCACCGCTTTCCTTACCACGCGCTCAAAACCAAGGAAATAACGGATATTCACGGATTTTTTCTTATGGATATCCTTCCCTGTCATCTCAAAACCGATGCGGTAGCCTTCGGTATAGGTATCCGCCATCAATGCGATTTTTTCCTCGGAAAGCGTATTCAGATAACCGGCCATGCGAAGTTCATTTTCTGTAATATATTCACCGAACCGGTACAGATAGCGTAAATCGGTCAAATCGCTGTCCATGATAATGGTAAGGGCAAAATCTTCCTTCCAGTCAAAGGTGGAACGCATATTCTTTTCCAGCATGGTTTCGGAATAATCACTGGCAAACCAGTATATCATGTCACTGATTTCCCCGTATTCCGGCAAAGCCTTTCTTTCCTCTCCGGCAAACACAAAGGCGTGGTATACTTCCAGGAACAGCTCCATCCGTATCACCATGGATTCCACGTCCTGTTCATAAGCAAAAGCGATCAGGCTTCTTAATTCCGCCGCCAGGAAAGAAAGGATCTGTCCGAATTCCTTTCCCAAAGCTGCCGATGCAAAAGCGGGGTTGGCATAGCTTTTCCCATAATTTTCAGGGAGAATATCCTCATAAAGCCTGCGGTTGCGCTCCTGCAGCTCTTTCATCCCCGCCTCTTCCGGTTTGCCTTCCGCCACATACAGATATTCCTGTATAAACAGCTCAGTCTGCTTTGCCGTACGGTAAAAATAATCCCGGAATGCGGCTTCCGGAAGTCCCTCCTCCCCGATTTGGGAAATCCGTTCCCGGCACAGGGAAAAACGTTCCATCAGAATATTTTCTTCTTTGTTTTCCATCATAATCCATATACTCCTGCATATAAAATAAAACCAACTCCGGCAATCGCCAGTATATTTAACAGAATCCCCAGATAAGAGAATACATAAAATTTATCCTCTTCCATTTTAGACATAATACCCAGGACTATACCCGCCAATGCAAAAAGAAGGGCAAACAAGGCGCCCATACCGTACTTAACCAGCGCTTCACCCTGGTTTTGAAAGGTCCCATACACTGCCAGGAACAGGGAAAGCAGGGAAACAGTCCCCAGAATTGCGGACATAATCCCTTTTTTGGATTCTTTTTTATTCGTAAATATATATTTACGGCCCATTCCATTCCCTCCTTTTCCATAAAGCAAAAAGTGCCTCGAAAAAGGCACCTTTAAGCGTCAGAACATAATCCTGGACTTTCCGGCCAGCAGCCTGGCGCCGCTGATGATTAACAGAATCCCGCCGGTAATTCCGGTTACCATGGTGACAATTCCCAGCACAATGTTTGTAACGCCGGTCCCTTTCATGGTCCTGTAAATTTTTTCGTCCATAGATTTCCTCCTATTTCACTCCATACTGCGCATAATATGCATCTATTGACGCTTTCATGGCATCGTCAATAATAATCTTGCCGTTATGAGGTTTATTATACAGGTATTCCACCACTTCTTCCATGCTTACGATAGCATTGGCGGGGAAACCATACAGCTCCTGAATCTCCTGAAGGGCGCTTTTCTCGCCTTTTCCCCTCTCGCAGCGGTTCAGGGATACCATCAGCCCTTTTATCGTCACATCGGCCTGTGCCCTGATAATAGGAAAGGTTTCTTCGATGGATTTGCCGGAGGTCGTCACATCCTCGATAATAACCACCCTGTCGCCGTCCTTCAGCTTGCTTCCCAACAGAATCCCCGTATCCCCGTGATCCTTAACTTCCTTGCGGTTAGAACAATATTTGATATCTTTACCGTACAGTTCGCTGAAAGCCATAGTGGCAGCCACAGACAAGGGAATGCCTTTATAGGCAGGCCCAAAAAGGATATCAAAATCAAGGCCATAATTATCATGGATGGCCTTCGCATAGTACTCTCCCAGCTTACGCAGCTGCGTACCGGTAACATAGGCTCCGGCATTCATGAAAAAAGGCGATTTTCTCCCGCTCTTCAGGGTAAAATCACCGAATTTCAGGACATCGCTTTCAATCATAAAATCGATAAATTCTGATTTGTAGCTTTCCATAATCCACATTCTCCTCACTGTTTTGGGGCTTATTTTTTTCATTCTATCACATTTCGTCCCCATTATCAATCAGCTGCCGGAAGTACGGTGCCGTAACCGATCAGATAGTATAACAATTCAGACGGCCCCTTGTGTCCTGTGGCATCCCCCTCCCCTCCTTTTCCCTGGGGC
>URMK01000119.1 GCA_900548905.1 uncultured Lachnospiraceae bacterium
TTTTTTGTCCCGGGGACACCGCTCTGCCGGCGGACGGAAAGCCATTTGGAACCTGCGAAGTTTGCGTAACATAACAGGAAGGAGAACTATCGGTGGAACTATTAAAATGCGAGGGAGTCAGTAAAATATACGGTAACGGCAATAATCAGGTAACGGCTTTGGACGGAATAGATCTGTCTGTGGCGAAAGGGGAATTTGTTGCTGTCATAGGGGCCTCCGGCTCGGGAAAGTCTACGCTCCTGCATATTCTCGGCAGTGTGGATCAGCCCACGGCAGGAAAGGTTATCGTTGACGGAGTGGATATCTCCGCAATGAACCGGACACAGGCGGCTATTTTCAGGCGGAGGAAGGTGGGTCTTGTTTATCAGTTTTACAATCTGATCCCCACCCTGACCGTACGTAAAAATATTCTGATGCCGCTGTTGCTGGACAAAAGAAAACCAAACCAGGAATATTTTGATCAGGTGGTAAAGACATTGGGTATCACGGATAAGCTGGAAGCGCTTCCCAGCCAGCTTTCCGGCGGTCAGCAGCAGCGTGCCGCCATTGCCCGGTCACTGGTTTACCGACCTGCCCTCCTGCTCGCGGATGAGCCTACGGGCAATCTGGATCAGAAAAATTCCAGGGAAATCATTGACATGCTGAAATTATCCAACCGTAATCTGAAGCAGACCATTCTTTTGATAACCCACGATGAAAAAATCGCTTTGGAGGCGGACCGTATTATAACCATCGAGGACGGCCGCATTATCAGCGATGAGAAACGGGGGTGAATCACATGTGGAAGGATTATTCCAGAAGCTTTATAAAAAACAGCAGGGCCTCCAGTATATCCATTATGGCTGCCGCCCTGATTTCCAGTCTGTTATTATCATTTTTATGCAGTTTTTTCTATAATTTGTGGCTTTATGATGTAGAAAGGGTACTTATTGAAGAAGGGGACTGGCAGGGGCGTATTACCGGTAATATAAGCGCAGAGGATCTGCCCGCCATACAGAATTATGCCAATGTAGAACGTGTTGTTATCAATGAGGAATTAACGACGCAGGATGCGGTCGTGGCAGATGTGTATTTCCGGAATGCCCGGACTGTGTTTCAGGATTTGCCCCGGATTATCCGGGGACTGGGGCTTGAGGAGGATGCGGCTTCCTATAATGTGCTGCTTTTATCCAAATACCTGATCCATGATCCGGAGGATGAGGTGCCTCCGCTTTTATTGACCTTTTATCTTCTTATAATAGCGTTGGTTTCTATTTCCCTGATTCTGGTCATTCATAATTCCTTTGCGGTTACCATGAATGCCCGGGTGCGCCAGTTCGGGATTTTTTCCAGTATCGGTGCTACGCCGGGCCAGATACGGACCTGCCTTCTGCAGGAGGCCTCTGTGCTGTGTGCCCTTCCTATCCTGGCCGGTATCGTACTCGGAATCGCTTTCAGCTTCGGAGCGAAGCAGGGAATGGAAATGATAGCCAGGGATATGCCGGGGCGGTATATCATTCCTTTTCAATACCATCCCGCGATCTTTGTAGTCACCCTGTTTATCTGCTATGCAACCGTCCTGTTTTCCGCCTGGCTTCCCGCCGCAAAGTTAAGCAGGCTCACCCCGCTGGAGGCCATCCGGGAGACGGGCGGGCTGCAGCTAAAGAGGAGAAAACACTCCCCTGTGCTCACTCTGCTGTTCGGGACGGAAGGAGAACTGGCAGGAAATGCCCTGAAAGCCCAGAAGAAAAACCTGCGTACCTCCACTCTGTCTCTGACATTATCGTTCCTCGGTTTTTCCATGATGTTTTGCTTTTTTGCCCTGACCGATCTCAGCCTCAAATATACGTATATTGAAAAATATCAGGACGCATGGGATATCATGATTACCGTCAAAGATACGGAAATCGTGAATTACGGGACTACAGAAGAGCTGGGGAAGCTGGACGGAGTCCGGGATTTAACCATCTACCAGAAAACAGAGGCCATTGTCCCGATCCCGGAAGCGGGCATCAGTCCCAAACTGGCCGCTCTCGGAGGCCCGGCAGCTGTAGCGGGATCCTCTGTATCCCATACGGACGGCTTCTGGCTGGTAAAAGCGCCGGTCGTCATTCTGGATGATGCCTCATTCCTCCGGTATTGTAAACAGATCGGTATAACGCCGGGTCTGGACGGAACCATTATCCTGAACCGTATTTGGGACAGTCTGCACAGTGTCTTTCGTTACCGGGAATATGTCCCCTTTATTACCGAGGATTTCCCTTCGATTGTCCTGCAGAATGCAGAAGGCGGAGAACAGACCGGAGAGCTCCCCATACTTGGCTATACCGGAGAACTCCCTGTCCTGAAAGAAGAATACGACGACTATACACTGGTGCAGTTTCTCCCCTTGTCCTTATGGGAGAAAATAGCAGATAATGTGGGATATACGGAAAAGGATACCTTAATCCGGATACTGGCAAGGGAAGGCGTTACTCTTGATGAGCTTACTGCACTGGAAATGCAGGCCGGTAAGCTGGTCAGCGCTTCTTATGAATGTGAAAGTGAAAACCGGCTCGAAGATAACATTACCAATGATAACATAATAAAAGCCTATAAGCTGGTGCTGGGTTCCTTCTGCGTCCTGCTTGCAATCATCGGGCTTGCCAACGTCTTTTCCTATACCCTTGGCTTCCTGCGCCAAAGGAAGCAGGAGCTGGCCCGGTATATGTCCGTTGGGCTGACGCCTGCCGGCATCCGGAAGATGTTTATTGTGGAAGCCCTGGTTATTGCCGGACGTCCGGTGCTCATTACGCTGCCCCTTACTTTTTTCTTCGTCGTATTTACCGCAAAGGCCAGTTATCTGAAGCTGATGGAAGCCTTTCGTGAAATCCCGGTTGCGGCAATTGCCTTGTTCAGCCTTGCCATTTTCGCTTTTGTGGCCCTGGCTTATTATATCGGAGGAAAACGGATTTTAAAATACAGCCTGGCGGATGCTTTACGTGATGATACACTGGCATAATACCCGGCGTCCCACAAAGCAGGCAGGCCCCCGTATGCGCCGCCTGCCTGCTTTGTTCTACTTTTCTATCCTTTTTACCAATGCCTTTCCTTCCTCTTCCGTACTGGCGCTAATCGAAAACATCACGCCTTCCGGTTTCAGATTTTCAAGCATACGATCCAGTTCCCCGGGTGCCACCTCAATCTGTATTCTTTTACCGGCATCCTGGATTTTCTTGAGCACAGGCAGCCAGTGGGAAGCCGTGGGCTGTCCCGCGCCGTAGACCCACTGAATGCCTTTCAGCTTATCAATAGCAAGCAGCCTGTCCAGGTGCTTCAGGGCATCCGGACCGTCCAGATGGTATATGCTGGCATCCAGGAAATCCAGCTCTTCCAGAAGCTCTCCCACTACCAGCTCTTCATACATCTGCGTGGATATCATACAGGAAAAATCACAGCAGGTAGGATACCATCTTCCCGGATGCCAGATACCCATCCAGCAGGTGCTGCCTTCCTGGTATTTGGTGGTCATGGTATACAGTTCTTCATAAATTTCCCGGAAAGCGGGAAGGAGATCCATAGCTGCCTTCCGGATAAATGCAGGCTGATCCAGGGTATCCATGCACAGCTCCTGCGGGCCTCTCATGGATACCAGCCCGTCCAGCCCCGGGTGGATATCCGTAACGCCCACCAGGTATTTCCCCTTACCATCCTCTACCGCGGCTTGGGTGATTTCAAGCATTTTCCGGTAATATTCATTCTGTCTGCATAGCAGAAAGCCCTGGTATTCCTCCACGTCCTCATCCGTGAGGAAGGGAACGGACCAACTGGTATCCTCTCCGAATTCCAGCTTGGTTCCGAAACAGGCCGCAAAATAGTCCGGTCCCAGGTTGGGATTCAGCGCAGGGAACGCTTCCCCTCCGTAATAGGTATTGCGCATTTCCCAGTTGCTGCTTTTTATAATGTATTCGGTGTCCATCCATCGTTCCTTGAGGGAAGTATGGCGGCTTTCCGGCTTTTTCTCCTGTTTCGCTCTGGGCGCCCGGATGCTTACAAGAGGACGGTCATGGTTTTCCATCGCCCAGTATTCCAGGTATCTTTTTCTGATTTTGTCCCAATTTTCACAATATTCCATATCTGCTCCCGTCTGCGTGAGATAAACGCGTGTCAGTCATGCCGGCTGTCCTTGCGCTTTTTTGTGTGTCAACCGGTTTTCTATTCTTTTTTTCTATTCTATTTTTTTGACCCTGCCATCTGGTATTCGGAGGGCGTACATCCACAGAACAGCTTGAACCGTTTGCTGAAATAATAAGGATCGGAAAAACCGGTAAGTTCAGCCGCTTCCGCACACCGGATGCCCTCTTCCCTTAGAAGCCCTCTGGCTTTTTCAATACGGATTTCTTCCAGCCGCTGCATGATGGTTTTCCCGGTCTGTGTCTTATAGACACGCCGGATGTAACTGTTCTCGAAAAATAAATGTTCCGCTATGGTGCTGACCGAAAGATTTCCCTCCGGGTAATGCTCCTGAAGATACTGTTCTATTTTATTGACCAATATCTCCTTTTTGCTGCCCACCGGGACGTAGGTACAGTCCGAAAGCATTTCATAGACATAGTTTTTTATGATTTCCTTTACCTGGGCTACCGTAAAGCAGTCCTTCAGATCGGTTATAATGCTGTCCTGCATCTGCAGATAGTCGGAAATCGGGTTTTCATTCGTCTGCCTGAAATAGGAATGGATGCCTATCATGAGGGAATAGTATACATTTATTATGTATTGAAAGGAAAACATCTGGTTCTCGGACAGGCCGAACATTTTTTCCAGAATATCATCCACCTTGGAATAATCCCTCAGTTCAAAGCATTTGATGAGCAGGTTGATATCCTGGGTGCTGTAAAAGGCCACATCGGTATTGAGCGACTTTAAATCCTCATAGCAGGCAACCTTCCGGTGCACCTTGGTACTGTTTTCAAAAACAAGCCTGGCCTGTTTGTAGGCTTCCTGCAGACGGCCCAGTCCTTCTTCCGCACAGCTCAGGGCGGCCGAATCCGGCATACCATCCGTCATGCCCTCTTTTCCGTCCTCCAGCAGTGCTTCATAGGCCTTTCGTATCCGCTCCATGGTTCCTTCTTTCCTGTCCGCAACATGGGCGATTGTAATACAGCTGCCGTCGTTGCGCAGGCAATAGCTGCCGATTCCCGCCCCTCCCAAAGAGGCCTCCAGCCGCTCCCGGATCCTGGTACTATCGCAGTCGGCACAGCCTTTGCGCATCCGCAGGATCGCCACCACATAATGGCTTCCTTTGCGGGGAAGTCCTTCCAGAAAAGGCCTTTCTTCCAGGGAAGTATCTGCTTTCGGGGAGGAATCCGCTTTCTTCCACAGCAGAAGCTCCGGCTGGGCTTCCACCGCATCTCGTAAGAGCATTTCCTGCCTCAGGTGCTTGTTTTTCTTGGATTCATCAATATCCTTGATGCATTTTCCCAAGGCTTCCTTCAGTTCTTCCTTATCAAAGGGTTTGAGCAGATAATCGAACACATTCAGCTTGATCGCCTGATGGGCAAAGGAAAATTCATCATAGGCCGTCATGATAATTACCCTTGTTTCGTTTTCCGTACCCTTAATGGCTTCGCAGGCCTCCAGCCCGTTCATTCTTGACATAGCAATGTCCATAAACACAATATCCGGATGCCATTCCCGTATCAGGGAAAGCGCCTCCTCCCCATCCTTGGCATAACCGCATATTTCACAATGCAGCTCCCCCCAGTCTATGATCCGGGACAGATACTGCAGATAGATAGTTTCATCATCCACAAGAAGAACCTTATACTTCATGTCCGCCGCTCCTTTTCAGATTGATGCATAAGGCAATACTGGTGCCGATAGGGGTATCATCCAGCTGGATGCAGGTACCCCTGCCATAAAAAATCTTCAGCCGTTCCGACACATTTTTCAGCCCGAAGCTTTCCGTATCCGTTTCCTTCTGCTCTCCCGATAAAATCCGTCCGAAGGTTTCCCGGCTCATGCCGATTCCGTCGTCGACCACATAAATATAAGCCCAGTCATCCACAAGCTCTCCGGTAACCAGGATATGTCCCCTGCCGTTTTTTGGTTTAATGCCATGGTAAATGGCATTCTCTATCAGCGGCTGCAGCGTCAGCTTGGGAATCTTAAAAGCGCGCAGCTCCTCCGGCATTTCTATGGAATAGCTGAGGCTGTCGTTATAGCGTACCGACTGGATTTCCAGATATTTCTGCAGTGCCTCCAGTTCCTGATCCATCCAGACCCAGTCCAGCCCCTTGTTCAGCACCAGCCTGTAATAATCCGCGAGCAGTTTAATCATGCGGCTGGCATCCCCAAAACATTCCATGCTGTTTAAGCAGAAAATGGTATCCAGGGTGTTATACAGGAAATGGGGTTTGATCTGGGCCTGGAGCAAAGCCAGCTCCAGCCGTCTTTTTTCTTTTTTTTCATTGGTTACCTTTTCGAACAGCTCCCGGTTCATACAGACCATCTGGTTAAAGCTGGATATCAGAATGCCTTCTTCATTTTCCGCATCCGTTTCCGGCAGATTCTCCGGAAGGGAATCGGTGAATTTACGCATATGCCCGGACAGCTGGGAAATGGGGCGGGCAATGCGGCGGGCGATAGCAATGCTCAGTACATTAAACACACACAGAAGAAGCAGGCTCACCCCGATAATGACCAGGGTCATGTTATTTACCGCTGACAAAGATGCTTTGACGTCCAAAACCGTAGTCAGCCTCCAGGTATCGTTCACCTGGTAGCTGCCTATCCGGTATCCCGGCGCTGCCTTTTTATCTTCCACCCGGCTGGATATTTCCTCCGAACAGGCGGACTGGGCACTGTAATCAGACGCGGCGCGCAGCACCCTCATGGCCTCCCTGTCGTCGCTGGAAAGGAGCATACCGTTTTTATCCGTCAGATAAATATCCACTTCCGGGGCGCCGTCCTTATACTGATAGGTTTCATACAGCCTCTGTTCGTCCAGCTCCAGGATGATGTAGCCCACATCCGCATTGCTCTCCACATCTCTTAATACCTTTACATAATGCAGGTTAAAACCGGAAAATGCGGATTCTATCCTGAGGGAATAATACCACTGGCCGGTGGTGGTGATCCCCATATCCCCAAACTGCCGTACCAGCTCCAGGTTTCCGTCCGAGCTTCGGTAGGAGCGGTTCCGCTCCTTTTCATACATATCCCCGTTATTATAAAGGACAGCAATATGGCTCACGTCCGGGTAAAGAAGAAAGCTGTTTTCAATAATATTCAGGATTTTCTTTTTCGTGGACGTATTATACAGGTTGGGGTAAAAAAGGGATGAACCGTTCAGTTCCAGGGTATTATTCAGATTTACAATAATACTGTTGCAGCAGCTGGCGGTATTGGATGCCAGCCCTGCCATCTGCTGCACAATAAGATTATCCTCATAATTCCTACCCTGTATGAGTTTTTCATACATCTGGCTGCTGTAAATCCCCCGCAGGACAAAAATGATGCAGATGACCAGCACCGTAAAAAACAAAATAAAGGAATAGCTGATCCGCTGCTGGATCGACAGGTTTTTCAGTCTCTTTTTCATGTATGCCCCCACCATTGTTTCTTCTTATTATAGAGTAACCCGGCGGCGGTTACAATCTGTACGTCAATTCTGGGTGCAGATAAAAAAGTTTGGCGTCCCCCGCCCCTGCTTCCCTGTGCGGCCTGCTGCCCTGCAA
>URMK01000120.1 GCA_900548905.1 uncultured Lachnospiraceae bacterium
GGGGCGCCGACAGCGGGCGGAGGGCCGTCTGGCACCTGCGAAGTTCGGGTTTATAACTTTCAGGAAAGGGGATGCCATGGGAAAATCGTTATCGGACCGCGTTCTTGCAACGCCCTCCTCTTATGCGAAAAAGCATTATTTATACGTGCAGGAAATCGGTACGCTGACCAGTATGGAGCCTCATGTCAGTTCCAGGGAGAATATCAGCTCTTACCTTTTTCTTACTGTGCAGAAGGGAGAGGGGTATCTGACCTACCGTGGAAGGAAGCATTATATCCAGGCCGGGGACTGTGTTTATATTAACTGCAGGAACCAATACGCCCATGAAAGCTCTGCGGAGCATCCCTGGACATTGATGTGGGTGCATTTTAACGGAAACGGCGCGGATGATTTTTATCAGTCGTATCAGGGACAGGAACGCAGTTCCATTTTCCATCCGGCGGATACGGCTCCTTTTACAGATAGTCTAACCGCTCTGTTCGGTTTGATGCAGGCAAAGCCATCTCTTATGGAATTAAGCGCCCATAAGTATTTAACGGACATCATCACTCTTATTTTCACGGAAAACCGGCCGGAAACGCTTCAGGGCGCCGCCCTCTCACCAAAGCTTGCCCAGGTGCGTCAGTATCTGGAGGAGCATTATATGGAGAAAATTTCCCTGGAAGAACTGTCCTCTCTTTTTTTCATCAGCAAATACCATCTTTCCAGAGAATACAAAAAAAATTATGGAGTAACCATCGGAAGCGACCTGACGGCGCGCAGGCTGTCCCATGCCAAATCTCTTCTCCGTTTTTCGGACAGCTCCATTGAGGAAATTGCGGTGCAATGCGGCTTCGCAGACGCAGGCTATTTTATTAAGGTGTTCAAAAAAACGGAAACCATGACCCCGCTGGAATATCGTAAAAAGTGGTAATCATCCGGCAGTATGCGTATTTACAGGCGTTTATTCCCGCGGGATTGTTGAATATGGAAAGGAAGATATATGAATAAAAGGAAACCTATATTGCGAAACGCTGCGGAGGGTTATCTCGCGGCATTTTCCCTTGCTAATATCGGAAACATTGCAACTACCAATATTATAACCCTGGTCCTGTTTTTCCTGTGCTTCCAGCTGTTTCTTTTTGCCGATAAAAAAGAAACCGAACATGCGTTGTCCGCGGATGGGAAAAATAAGGTGAATACCATTTCCTTCCGTAAGAGAAAGAGCACGGCGGCTGTGTTAGGATTCCTTTATACCTCTTTTTATATGGCGGCAGAGCATGGTGTCCTTACCGGCTCCCTGGAAAACCGGCTGTTTCAGGCTGTTTATCTGCTCATGACGGCCGCCGGGCTTTTTTTCCTGTTTTACAGAGGCTGCCGTCTGCTTCTTCTGTATCTGGGAAACCGGTCTTCCCGTATATCCGCTTCCCGGAAAACACCGGATTCTCCGGCACCGATACTTTCCGTACAGACGAGGCTGCTTTTATTTCTTCTTCTTCTCGCCTGCTGGCTTCCCTGGTTTTTGTATCATTTTCCGGGGGTAATGACGCCGGACAGCCTGAGCCAGTACAGCCAGGCCATAGGGCTGACCGGCTACAGCAACCATCATCCTTTTGTGCACACGCTGCTGATACGTCTGTTCATTTCCCTGGGCAATGCCCTGTTTCATAATGTTTATGCTGGGATCGCCTGTTACACCGTGTTTCAGATGATAGCAATGGCGCTTATTATCGTTACCTGCATCCACGTGCTCATCCGCTGCGGAGCCGGAAAGAAGCTGAGTTTTGCTTTCCTTCTTTTTTATGCGCTCGTGCCCTATAACGGCATTTTTGCAGTCACCATGTGGAAGGATATTCTTTTTTCCGGCATTCTTCTGTTGTTTGTTTTATGCATCTATCAGTTTCTCCCCCTTTATCGGGAAGGGAAACCACTCTATACAAAACCGCTGCTTTTCCTTTCCTTTCTTCTGTGGGGAATTCTTGTCTGTCTGATGCGTTCCAACGGCCTGTATGTAACGGCGGCAGCGGCACCCTTTCTGCTGGCGGCCTTCCGGAAGCAGTGGAAGCTTCTTCTGCCTTCCCTTTTGCTTATTCTGGGAAGCGCCATGCTGATCAAGGGACCCGTCATGGATTCCCTGGGAGTAGAAAAACCGGCTTTTTCAGAATCCCTGTCCATCCCCGCCCAGCAGATCGCCCGTGTGGTTGCAAAGGGGCGTGAGCTCACGGAGGAACAGATCTCCCTCATAGGGAAAACCTTGGATTATCCTTCTATCCCCGGCTATTACCAGCCGGAACTATCCGATCCGGTAAAAGCCCTTATCCAGTACGGACACCCGGAATACCTGGAAGCGCATAAAGGGGAATACCTGAAATTATGGATCCGGCTGGGCCTGAAATATCCTGTGGATTATTGGAATGCGTTTGTGGATCAAACCAAGGGCTACTGGTTCCCCGATGCGCCCGGACTGCTCACCAATGAAGGCATCTCCCCCAATGAACTGGGGCTCTCCTGGCAGCCGGTGCTGCATGGACAGGGAGTTACCAAATTTGTGGAAATTATTTGCAAACTGTATACCATCTTCCCTCTTTACGGACTGCTGTACAGCATCGGTGCTTTTACCTGGGCTGCCATCTTCCTGTTTGCCAACTGTCTGCTTAACGGAAAAAAAGAAAACTGGATCCTGTTCATCCCATATTTTGCCGTTGTCCTGACCCTCTGTGCGGCCACTCCGGTAGCTTCTGATGTCCGATATCTGTATTCCCTTATCTTCGCCATGCCGCTTTTGCTGCATGCGGGGCTGGATACCTGCCGCGATCATGCTTTCTTACGGCAGGTGCCGTAAATGTGCAGACTCATCCGAATTGCCATACAAGAACAGCCCTGCCGAAAATAATCCAGGCAGGGCTGTTTCCCTTTTTTCTATTCTTACAGCGTTTTCATATATTCCGCAATGGCTTCATGCCAGTCGGCAAACATAAAATCCGTAGTCAGCTTAAACATCCTGTTCTCCAGGATAGAGTAAGCCGGTCTGGGAGCGGGTGCCCCGAATTCTTCGGTGGTGATTGCCTCTACTGCCGTGTTCTTCCCCGCAAGGCGGAATACTTCCGCCGCAAATTCTGCCCAGCTGCAGGAGCCTTCACAGGTGGCATGGAACAGACCATAGTTTTCCGTAAAGAGCAGTGCGTTAATTGCCTTGGTAAGTTCAGAAGCACTGGTGGGGGAGCCGAACTGATCCCCTACCACCCTCACTTTATCATTACTTTCGGAAAGCCGGAGCATCGTCTTGGCAAAATTCTTACCATCTCCGTACAGCCATGCCGTCCGCAGGATAAAATACCTGCCGGCAAAATCTTTCACAAACTCTTCTCCCGCCAGCTTGGTGGAACCATATGCTCCCTGAGGATTGGTGGCGTCCGTCTCCACATAGGGCCTTGTCCCCTTCCCGTCAAATACATAATCCGTGGAAATGTGCATCAGCTTCGCCCCTGTTTCCCGGGCTGCAATACTCAGGTTCCTTGGCCCGACGGCATTGATTTTGAATGCTTTGTCATACTCCGTTTCACAGGCATCCACTCCGGTATGGGCCGCACAGTTGATGATCGCATAGGGCTGCACCTCCCTCGCCAGTTCCATAACCTTATCAATATTGGTAATGTCCAGCTCCCCAACATCTGTATTTACAAAACTGATATCCTTATTCTCTTTAAAAAAAAGGTTTACAGCCCGTCCCAGCTGTCCGTTGCATCCGGTTACAATAATTTTTTTCATTCAGGAAACCTCCAAATTCTCCGCAGGCAGGAAGCTTCAGGCGAAACCTTCCACATGCGTGCTTGCATTTTTTTGTAACTGTTCAGTCCCTTTACAGTGATACATTTTTTTATTATATCACCATCACACAGATTTTACCACATGGAAGGCGGCACCAACTTTTTTTATCTACACCCGACGGAGTATTGGTATTCCTTAAAAAAACCTTAATTTTAGTGACAATCCATCCTTTTTTGTCTATAATGTCACTTAGAGTTTGTTTGACTCCATACGGGCAGGGTCTTCGCAAGCCCTGTATAAAACGGCGCATATATCGGGGCGCCGGTATTTACCTGCGAGAAACTAGTAAGGAAAGCGAGGATTTATCATGAGAAAACTGGGTGTATTACTCCTGGCAGGCCTGTCGTCCGCCATGCTGTTATTTGGCTGCGGAAAAGACAAGGAGGAACCGGAAACCACACCGGCAACGGAAGAAACGGCGGAAAGCGTGCCGGTTGAGACAGAATCGGAATCGGAGACGGAAACGCCTGCTGAAGATGTGCCTCCTGAAGAGGGTATGGTGAGAAGTCCTCTGACCAACGAATGGATCAGCGGGGATATTGCGGATCAGAGGCCCATTGCGGTCATGATTCCTAACGATTCCTCCGCACTGCCTCATTACAGCCTCTCCAAAGCGGACATCCTGTACGAATGTCCTGTGGAAGGCAAGATCACGCGTCTCATGGCCGTTTTCAAGGATTGGGACAATGAAGAAATGAAACGTATCGGCAACGTAAGAAGCTCCAGGGATTATTTCGTTTACTGGGCCTTTGAATGGGATGCTATTTATTTCCATTTTGGCGGGCCTTATTATATCGCTCCTGTCATCGAACAGAAAAGCACCGACAATGTAACCGGCGCCAATTACGGCGGTACCGGCAAAAAAGGGATATACGGCAATGCTTATTTCCGCAGTTCCGACCGTAAAGCGCCCCAGAATGCCTATCTGAGTGCGGAGGGGGCCAATGAAGCCATCGATAAGCTGGGGATCTCCAAAACCTACCGGGAAAACTATTATAATCCGGATCATTTTAAATTCGTGGGAGAATCCAGCCCTAATACATTGGAACAGTATAGTGACGCCCTCACGGTCAAAAAAATAGATATGGCGAAATGCTACCCTATTTCAAAAACCTACTTTGAATATAATGAAGAGGACGGCCTGTTCTATCGTTATGAATATGGAAAACCCCATGTGGATGCAGGCTTTGATAACGCACAGCTCGCTTTTAAGAATGTTCTTGTACAGTTCGCTTATTATGAAGTGAGAGATGAAAAGGGTTATCTGAGTTTCCAGGATCACGATACCACCAGAGACGGATACTATTTCACCAACGGCAAGGGAATTCATGTAAACTGGAAAAAGACCGGTGATTACGATCCCACCAAATTCTATGATGACGCCGGGAATGAAATAGAACTGAATACCGGAAAAACCATGATTTGCATTGTTGAAGACGGCGATACCTTCGGATACGAATAAATAGCGGTATATACTCCACTCTGCAGACAAAAACGGCAGTACCTTTATTCAGGGTACTGCCGTTTTTATGTCTGTAACTGTTACGTTACCTCTCCGTTTACGGCGAATTGGTTTTATTTCCCCAATTCCAGCCGGTTAACTGCCGAGAAAATGGCTCTTACGGACGCCCTGGTGATATTGGAGCTCACACCCACGCCATAGGTGACCCGTCCGGTATCCGCATCCAGCAGATGGATATAAGCAGCCGCCTGGGAATTGGATCCGCTCTGGAGCGCATGCTCTTCGTAATCCAACACCTTGATACGGACATCCAGTTCCACCTGAAGTCCTCTCTGCACCGCATCGATAGGGCCGTTGCCTACAGCGCTGAATTGGCCGGGTTCCCCGTGATTGGTATAATCCACCGTAACCCTGGTGTCAAATTCAGATGCGGTCTCTCCTGTGAGATCATCCATTTTCAGCTTGCGGAAATGGATGGGTTCCTTTTTATCCAGATATTCTTTGCGGAAAGAATCCATGATTTCATCGGGGGATACCTCACCCTGCTTCTCGGAAATCTTCTGGATTACATTGGCAAATTCCTTATGCATGGCCTTGGGAAGCTTGAAGCCGAAGTAAGTATCCATAATAAAGGCTACGCCGCCTTTTCCCGATTGGGAATTAATACGGACAATAGGCTCATATTCCCTTCCGATATCCGAAGGATCAATAGGCAGATAAGGCACCTGCCAGATCTGGCTGTTCCTTTCCTTCATTGCCTGCACGCCTTTATTAATGGCATCCTGATGGGAACCGGAAAAGGCGGTGAATACCAGCTTGCCCGCATAGGGGTGTCTCGCATCAATAGGCATCTTACAGCATCTTTCATAGATCTCTATTATTTCATTGATATGCTCGATATTCAGCTCCGGGTCAATGCCCTGTGAAAACATATTATAGGCGATAGTGAGCAGATCCACGTTTCCGGTACGCTCTCCGTTTCCGAACAGAGTCCCTTCCACCCTCTGGGCTCCGGCAAGAAGGGCCAGCTCGGAGCTTGCCACACCGGTTCCCCGGTCATTATGGGGATGGATACTGAGTACGATAGTCTCCCTGTCCTTGAAGTGACGGTCCATCCACTCGATCTGATCCGCATACACATTAGGCGTGTTCATTTCCACGGTGGAAGGCAGATTTATAATAACAGGTTCTTCCTTCGTCGGCCCCCAGGTCTCCTGTACCGCCGTACAGATTTCCAGGGCGAAATCCAGTTCAGTTCCCGTAAAGCTCTCCGGGGAATATTCCAGGACGATCTTTCCCGGAAAAGCCGCCGCGCGCTCCTTTACCATCCGGGTGCCCCTAACCGCAATAGCAATGATTTCTTCCCGGGAAGCATGGAACACCACATCACGCTGCAGGGTGGATGTGGAATTATAAATATGTACAACGGCCTGCTTACAGCCTTCTATCGATTCAAACGTCCTGTCAATCAACTCTTCCCTGCACTGGGTCAGCACCTGCACCCGCACATCATCAGGAATCATCTTCCGATCCACCAGCTGGCGGAGAAAGTCAAATTCTATCTGGCTTGCCGCCGGAAATCCAATCTCTATTTCCTTGAACCCAAGCTTCACCAGGTATTGAAACATTTCTATCTTCTCTTCCACAATCATGGGATCGATCAAAGCCTGGTTTCCGTCCCGGAGATCCACGCTGCACCAAACCGGCGCATTCCCTATTTCCCGGTTGGGCCACTCCCTTTCCGGATACGCAACCACCGGATTTTTACGGTATCTTTTATAATTCAGCATAACCTGCCTCCTTGTTTCTCTCTGCATCCTATGGCATAAAAAATCAGCCCTCATCCCTTGTCTTACGGAACTTAAGTTGGGCTGATTTATCTATCATTCTCCGAGACCGCTTTCTATGGCATTTACCAACGCCTTCAAAGCCTCTCCTTCGTCTTCACCCTCGCAGGTAAGCTCGATTTCATCACCACATTTTACACATGCACCCAGGACACTGAGAACACTTTTGGCATTTGCCGTGCTGTCCCTGAATGTAAAAGTAATCAGCGATTTAAACTGCATCGCCTCTTTACATAGGATGCCGGCCGGCCTCAAATGCAGTCCTGTAGGATTCTTTATAACCACCTTTTGGCTTACCATGAACATTACCTCCTGTTTCTTCATCCCTGTAGGGAATACCACTTCATCCCACTAAACTTAGTATATCATTATTCTGTCCATATCTCAAGGGTTTTGCAGGGAAACCCCTCCGGGAAGTCACTGTACACGTCCCCTGTGCCGCTGCCTTGTGGTTTTGCCTGCCCGTTTTCCCCTCCCGGCTTTTCCCGGGGGCAG
>URMK01000121.1 GCA_900548905.1 uncultured Lachnospiraceae bacterium
AGTACTGCTGCGTTTTTAGCCGAGCGAGAGCGGCCCCTGGAAGGAACCTTGCAGTTCCGCTGCCCCTGGGAAAAGCCGGAGGGCAAAACCACGCGGCAGCACCACAGGGGGCGTGAACGGTAACGGTTGATACGCTTTGTCCTGTCTTTTTCCTTCCTGACTATTGACAAGCCAGAAACTGCCACGGTATAATATAGACTGTGACAGCATTCCTATGCTGTGATTTGCGGTTATGGCGGAATTGGCAGACGCGCCAGATTTAGGTTCTGGTGGGAGACCATGCAGGTTCAAGTCCTGTTAACCGCATGAATTTAACACCGAAATGTCCTTACTTAAACATGATTTTGTTTAGAGAAAAAGGAGAGAAGGTGCGTACTATACAACAGCGTACAGAGGGTGTCGCAAAATCATTGAATAGAGATGATTGAGCGGCACCCTCTATTTAAAACCAAAATAATTAACCGCTGATGTTGTTTAACTTATGACATTACATTTACACGTACCTTTATCGCCGAACTTCTGATTCACCCTTGTGGACTTTGCACGGTTTACAGTAGTGTTTCGGGTAAATTCTATGCGTAAATAAAAAGCTTTTTGCCTATAATAAACAATATTGTTTCACTGAGAAAAAGGCAGTTAAACTGATAGAGTGATCTGATATTAAACCAGCGGATTAAAAAAGTGGATTGTATGTACACTTTGGCAAGAGAGGTGATATTATGTGGAGATGCTCGGAATGTGGCAAAGAGTTCAAGAAGATGAATCAAGACCATTATTGCGGTAAATTAAATACGATTGATAAATATATCGCCGGCCAGCCTGCGGCAGTTCAGCTGATTTTGCATAAAGTGCGTGAAGCCATCCACGCTGCCGCACCGGATGCCGTAGAGAAAATCTCCTGGCGGATGCCTACATTTTGGCAAGGCGAGAACATTATCCACTTTGCGGCGTTTCAAAAGCATATTGGCATCTATCCCGGAGATTTGTCCCTTGCGCCCTTTGAAGAACGCCTGACTGGGTATCACAGGACGAAGGGTGCGGTTCAGTTTCCGTTTGACAAGCCCATTGACTTTGAGCTGATAGCGGACATGGCGCGATGGCGTGTGGCCTGCGTCCAGGAAAAGAATAAGATGAATGATAAAACTTATGAATATGATGCAATCATTGAGTCCACCGATAAATGCGGCGCCTATGTTGTATTTCCATACGATGTCCGTGGGGAATTCGGCAAGGGACGTGTCAAAGTCCATGCAACATTTGACGGCGAGCCTTACGATGGCAGTGTCGTGAACATGGGAGTGAAGAACCCGGACGGCTCTGTCTGCTATATCATCGGTATCCGAAAGGACATCCGGGCAAAAATCGGCAAGCAAATTGGCGATCCGGTGACCGTTAAGATAACGGAGAGGAAATAAAATAAAGAAGGAGAGCTGATAATGATTACACCTTATCTTGTGTTTAACGGTAACTGCAATGACGCGCTGGATTTTTACCGCACAATATTCCATTGTGGCGAGCCGAAAGTCCTGCCTTATGGAGACTATATGCCGGAGGGTTCCAAGACCCCGCCGGAGCTTATGCGCACCTGGGTGATGCACGCCGAGATGACAATATGTGGTACGAATGTCTGGTTTGCGGATGAAGCAACACCGGTCAAAGAAGGGGGCAACATCAGGCTGACCGCTGCCGTGCCCACGGGCAAGGAGGCAAAGGTTATCTTCGATGCACTTTGCCAAGGCGGCGAAGTGACACTTCCGTCGACCGAAACGTTCTACAGCGTATTCCATGCCGCCGTAACGGATCAGTTCGGCGTGAATTGGAATGTTGTCGCCGAGGAACAGCCGAAACAGGAGCAAGGCTGATGCCGGCAGACTTTACTCCTGACGAGCTCCGCGAAGCGCATCGCGCTTTGCGGACCACGCTGTATAAGTGCAAGAAGATGAACGCCGCCAAACTGGGCAAGTCACAACAGAATCTTCTTAAACGGCGAATCGCCGCTCTGAAAATTGCGCTGACATTGATCGAGAAGGAACAAGCACAGGAGGAGAAAGGATAAAAATATAATGGACAACGAGCGTGTATATAAGATGACATTTTCGAGCGTTTATCCCATGTATATTCAAAAAGTGGAGAAGAAGGGCCGTGCCAAAGAGGAACTCGACACGGTGGTTTGCTGGCTGACGGGCTATGACGACAGTGGATTGCAGGCGCAAATTGAAAAAGAGGTTGATTTTGAGACGTTCTTTGCTGAAGCCCCGCAAATCAACCCCAATGCACATAAGATTACAGGCGTAATCTGTGGCGTTCGTGTAGAGAACATCGAAGATCCTCTCATGCAGAAAATCCGTTGTCTTGACAAATTGGTTGATGAATTAGCGAAAGGCAAACCGATGGAGAAGGTTTTAAAAAATTGAATGTGAAACCGTAATAAATCCGCTTCGTATTTGTACGAGCGGATTTATTACAATTGAGCGTTCCTCATGCTCAACCCGTAAATATAGGTAACTATTCTTCTTGGGCATATAGTTGCTTAATATCCATTTTAAGCGGAGTTATATCTTTTATTTTGATATTGGTATAAAGATATTTTCCCATGTCCCGATTATGCCAAAGTTCACCAATGATTTCATGTGGATCATCCACAACATAATTCCTGCCTTGCAATGCGCCGCAATGTTCACATATATTAGCCATATATTTTGATTTTGTGGTATTGCTATAGCGTAACTGAATAGTTGATATTTGCTTTGACAGCAAATCATCAATATAACTTAAATCCCCCAATCCAACTGTGGGGCCACCTAGGCTAAAGAGTTCGTCCAAATCAGCAAGATCATAATCAAGATAATAAGAATAAACTGGCGTTTTCTTTTTGCATTTATAGCATTCCTTTTCCCAGCGATAGATGTTCAATCCATAGTTTTGTATATACTTTAATATAAAGTCGGGAATATTCAATGTTGATTTGCATGACGGATAATTAGAACATCCTGCAAATACACCATATTTCCCTTCACGGATTTTATAATAGCCATTACAGCTGCCACATGAGATTCGAACATCTACATGCGGGGAATTCGAAACAGTATTGACCCTTGGCTCTGGCTTAGCTTTTGGACTTTCGCTTTCATCGTTTTTCTTGCCGAACAATTTATCAAATATACCCATGAACGACTCCTCCTCTTATAGTCAAGTGCGATTAACAATACAGAACTCAGGTTAATTATTATATTTCAGATACTCTATCTGAAAATATTCGAGGAAACCCAGTCAGGGTTTCCATTAAAACGTCTTTTCTTTCTTTTGCCACCTTTTGAAATTGCCTTTTGTTTTTTATTGGAACCCCTGAAAGTACCGCTGCAAGTCTTAAAGATATAACTCTATCGCCAAAACCTGATTCATAAATAATAATACTCTTTTTAGATGGAAGGCCATATCGCATCTGCCTGCTTAGTTCACCCAGCAGCCTACATGTGCCTTCGATTTCTTCGTAATGTAGTTGCATGAGCTCAGCGATCGCATTAATAATGAGTGTTGAGGCATATCCAAACCCATCATCGCAAATATCAATGATTTCTCCAAGCTGTATATCTCCTTCCTTTTTCCTGCGGATAATCTTGACATCATTTTCAGATGCATAATCACAAATTTGCTTATACGAAGCTCCATCAATCCACATATTGGCCATAATGGGGATTGATTCTGCTGTTATCACTGCCCTCAGACATTTGTTTTCACTGTATTCAATCAGTTTTTGAATAATTAACTGTAGAATTTCTGATGTCGTCTCACAGCTCATTAGCCCATCACAGTTTTCATTAACCCAATTTTCTAATTCAAGGAGTTGTTTTGTTCCAAGCAATGTGCGACTAAAAGCCGATCGCTTATCTGCGCTACTAATCGTGTTCAGTATATGCTCTCTGATTGTTGTGAATATGATTTTCAAGCGTTCTTTTTCTTCTGCGGTAGCAAGAAAATAGCCAAATGTACTAGATATGAGTGTATCTATGTCTTGGTCACTATCATCAGTGAGAAATGACAAGAGGTAGCTTTCAATTGCGTCTAAGCATTCTCTGGTTTCCGGGACTTTATTTATTTCTCAGGAATCTTCCTTCCGAAAAAACCTATCCATCTGTGCATACAGAAGTTCGGCAGAAACAGGTTTGCTGATATGTGCGTTCATACCCGCCTGTCTGCTCTTTTCCACATCCTCCGCAAAAGCATTTGCCGTCATGGCAAGGATCGGAACTGTACCCGCATCCCTGCGCTCCATGGAACGGATAAGGCCGGAAGCTTCGTAGCCGCCCATCTCCGGCATGAGAATATCCATAAGAATCATATTATAATAGCCCACAGGGGAGGCGGCGAACTTTTCCACTGCCTTTTTCCCGTCTTCCGCCGTCTCTGATTCCGCCCCCATCATATGGATGAATTCGGATGCAATTTCCCGGTTCAGTTCGTTATCCTCCACGATGAGGATCCGTTTGCCTTCGAAAGCTCTGCCCTCCGGTTTCACTACTCCGGTATCGGCAGGTGTTCCGGTATCGGCAGGCGCTCCGTTGTCCTGCAAATCCCCTTTTTCTTCCGGAGAGACTTCAGGCGCCGGATTATCCTGACCGTTCCCCTGATGCACCGAATGCGCCGCTCCCTGCGAAGGATTTTCCGGCTCTCTCTCTTTCTGTCCCGCTCCCTGCAGCGCAGGCTCCCCGTCCCCGGCTTCCCATAAAGGGATTTCCACGGTAAAACAGCTGCCCTCCCCCAGCCGGCTTTCTACCGTAAGCTTACCTCCCATCAGCTCCGCAAGGCGCCTGCTGATAGCCAGCCCAAGGCCGGTGCCGCCGTATTTCTTTGCGGTGGCACTGCACTCCTGTTCAAAGGGCCGGAATATTTTTTCCTTATTTTCCTCACGGATCCCGCATCCGGTATCCTCCACTGTAAACTGCAGGCGGCGGAGGCCTTCCCTGACATCCGTTTCCCGTACACGGAGGCTTACCCGTCCCCCCGGTTCCGTAAACTTAAAAGCATTGGAAAGAAGGTTATTGATGATCTGGCTGATGCGCAGGGAATCCCCCAGATAGGCGGCATCTCTGTCCATCTCCGTCTCCATACGGAAATCGATATTTTTCTCCGCCGCCTGGGAACCGGCAATCGCTGCAAGCTGTTCCAGCATTGTCCCGAATTCCATACGTTCCACGCAAAGCTCAATTTTGCCGCTCTCTACCTTCGTCATGTCCAGTACATCATTCAGCAGGGAAAGCAGCTGGCCGGAGGACAGTTCCACCTTATGGAGGCAGTCCTTCACCTTCTCCCGGTTCTCCAGGTTATGCATGGCAATGTGGTTCATCCCGATAATACCGTTCAGCGGCGTCCGTATTTCATGGGACATCCGGGATAAAAATTCGCTCTTAGCCAGGCTGGCTTCCTCCGCCAGCCTGAGCGCCTGCTCCGTGGAACTTTTTTCCCGTGCGAGAAGCCGGTTTTTCTGCCTTATAATCATGGCATAGCCAATAAATATACTGAGTAATGCGACTGTAATAATCAGGATGATCCCCATCGCCATCCGGGTCATGCCGCCGCTCAGTTCACTGATCCTTTCATCCAGCTTTCCATAGGGCATACTTACGCACATATACCAGCCGTTCACGGACAGGGGGATATAATACAGATATTTATGCACCCCGTCCAGAGTGAATGCCGTCACTCCCGTTTTTCCCTCTCTGATCTCCCTGCTGAGCATATCGGAAGTATACCCGTCATCAAACACAGCGTTGCTTTCCAGAAAATCCAGGACATTTTCACCGTCTTCTTCATATCCTTCATACCGCAGGATATAGCTGCCTTCCCTGTCTATAATATTCCCGTAAGCATTGGCGCCTTCCCGGTACAGGGACAGTCTCTCGCTCAGATAGTCAGGCTCCATCCCCACAATAGCCGCCACCATCCGGGTGTCTCCGAAGGGGATAGGTTCCATCACGGCTGAAATAAGAATTATCTGGCGTCCCAGCAGAGTTCGGTTGGACTCCATGCATTTGGGCTGTCCGTCCAAAAGTGCCTGCGCACTTTCGATAACCTCCGCCGCAGGATAACAGCCATCCGCCGAGTAGTAATTCCCTTTTTCATCCAGCATCGCCAGGAATGCAAAATTATTGTTCTGCTGCTTTTCCGCCATGAACTGCTGCAGCGTTTCCTGCGATTCCAGATTCCTGGGTTCGATATTGGTCATGACACTGCCTACACGGGTAAACTGGCTCGCCATTGTCGTATCAAAATGACCGGCCATCTGATCGGCCATCTCCGCCAGATAGATATCGCTGATTTCCAGGATGGTCCTGTTGGTTTCCTTCCTGTCCTCCCGCACCATCCATACCAGCAGAAACAGTACCAGCAGCACCATCGCGGCTCCCCCGGCGGCCATGGCTGCGGTTTGTTTTCTATTAGATGTTTTTCCTGCCTTCATTCCCTGCTCCGTCAGTTTTATTCTATCCTGTTCTTTCCGTGAACCGATAGTTTATGGTCATCTTACCATCTCTGCATGGGAAAAACAAGCCTTTGGAACCAGATGGAAACACAGAAAGCAGCAGGACACAAAGGGCCGTCTGAAGTGTTACGCAGGGAGTTCCTTCTGTCAGGAAGCAGAATCAGCTTTCCCGAATGAGTAACTGTAAATAAACATATGAAGCGTATAATCCGCAGCCGGTCTGAAATCCACTGTCTTTTCCCCGCGCCGCAGAAATCCCTGGCTTTCATAAAACGGATAATTGCAGGTGCTGTCCGTGTACAGGTAAAATTCGGAAACCGCTTCCTCCTTCAGATAGGCAAGTGCCCGTAATAACAGCTGCTTTCCCGTCCCTTTCCCTCTTTCCTCCTCCGAAAGGGCAAAGAAAACCAGCTCCCCGTCAAAGCGGCGTCCGCACTCCTTCAGCAGCTCCTGATCCGTTTTATCAAAGCCGGAAAACATGCATCCGATCCGCCTCCCGCTTTTGGTTGTGAGCAGATGCAGGGCCGCCGCAGTCTGATGGAGATCATCCCCCAGGCGGATCCGGCCTCCTGCCGCCTCGCTGCGTGCCATAATGATTCCCAGTACCTTATCCCCTCTTACCGCCACTCTGGAAAATGTCTTTCTCGCAAGGCAGCTTCGCAGATATAAAGCGGCCATACGCTGCGCATCCTTCGGATTGGGGCTAAGCTTATCGTAGCCCCAGGTTTTTCTTATGATATCCTCCACTGCCTTATAATCCCTTTTTTTCAGTTCTCTGTATACAATACCCGTTCCTCTGTTTTCCATAGCAATACGCTCCTTTTTCGTTTTACAGCATTCCGGCGCCGCATGACTCCTCCCGGGTCCTCCCAGCCGGGAACCGTTCAGACAGCTCGGAACGGTTTCCCCGCCCTGCCGTTTTCCATGCGCCTGCGGGCACTCGTCCTTGACTCCCGCTTCCTGTTATCGCTATAATAAACGTTACACTAACTGTAAAGTCAAGAAGAATTTTTATGGAACCCCTAAAATGTAATAGTTAATTCTTGTTTCACCATGTAAATTCGTGTTAGATGAT
>URMK01000122.1 GCA_900548905.1 uncultured Lachnospiraceae bacterium
TGGTGGGCTTTACCTTTTTAAACATGGACGGGGGTATGTCTGCTTTTCCGGAGGCCAGGGAAATATTATTGATTTTGCAATGGAATTCCTGAATTTAACCAAAATACAGGCAATGGAAGAAATTCTGGGATGCAAGGCTTATGAAAACCACATTGTTCCGCCTGTTGAAAAAGAGAAAAGAGGCAAATTAGAAATTCCTCCGAAAGATAATAATAACCGGAAAGTGTTTGCTTATCTAACCCGTACACGAAAACTGGAACCGGAAATTGTAAAAGCCATGATTAATAGAGGACAGATATATCAAACGAAACAGTTGGTCCGGGACAAGATTATCAATAATTGTGCATTTATGGGTTTTGATACAAAGGGAGAAGCAAAGTATTGTGCGCTAAGAGGCTGTGGTGCGGAAAGCAGTTATCGTAAGGATTTGCCTAACAGCGATAAAACAAATGGTTTTGTCATGGAGGGAAATAGCAACCGTGTCTATGAATTTGAGGCTCCGATTGACGCTATGAGCCATGCTTCTTTTTTTTACATGTTGGGTATGGACTGGGAACGAGATCATAGAGTATCAGAAGGGTGCCTATCGAATAAGGCATTGGAACGATATTTGTCGATTCACCCGGAAATCAATGAGATTGTCTTTTGCTATGATAATGATATCGATGGTAAGCTCCCAGATGGTACCCCACATAACCATGGGCAGATAAAAGCGGAGAAAGAAAGTGATTATTACAGGGCAAGGGGGTATCAGACATGGATACAAAAGCCTTGTGAGAAGGATTTTAATACGATGTTGACTGCAAATAACCTGTATCAATCCGTATCCCATTTTCTTTCTTTTTATAAGGGAAATATAAGGGAGCAGGGAAAACAGGAAACGGAAGGAGAAGCCGAATATGAAGAAGAATGGGAATACTATTAGGGGAGAACCTGCCATTTGTAAAGAATCTGCTTTAGGGCAGCTGTTGGCTCTTGTTGAACCTATGGAAGATGAAAAAGAAATTATTACTGCTTTTGTAAACAGGAACACGTTAGAGGAGTTGCTTAGCCGATACCCCGAACTGAGACTAAGCACAGAAACGGAACAAAAGCTTTTATCATTGTCTCTGTTAACGTCCTGGGATGGAGTGGAGGAATACAGTGACTTTTGATGAGGAGAAAAGTGAAATCCTGATACAGTGCCTTCATAAGCTTGTCGGATTAAAATTACAGGATATGAGGCAATATGCAAGAGAGAATAATATCATGCATGTTCTGGATCATCCTACGGTATTGCCCATAAACCAAAAGCAATATGATAAGATATACCTTCTTAAGGATTTTATCAATGCATATCATTATCTCAGACGGGCGGAAGCAGAAAAACAAATCCAGATTCAGGATGTAGAAAAAGCGAAGCGTTTTTTTGTTGGATGTCTGGCACAATATAGGGAAAAGGAAATAGCGCTGGCAGCCTTTTTTGATAATTCCAATCATTTAATAGCCTGTCATAAGGTTGCAGAGGGAGGTGTAAACAGTGCCTTTATAGATAGTCGTATGATAATAAAAAAAGCGATTCAGTTGGATGCATGTGGAATTATCCTTGCACATAACCATCCAAGCACTAAAATTATACCAAGTCTTGAAGACATAAACTTAACAGAAAAATTCTTTATACAAACACGGTTAATGAATATTAATTTTTTGGATCATATTATTGTTGGAGGCGAGTGTGCCTATTCTTTTGTTGAGAACGGTTACATGACAAAATGGATGGAGGAGATGCAGGAAAAAGGTGCTGGCTGGTCCGGTAATGGGATTATAGCGAAAAATGATGAAGTGGCAGAGGCGTTTGAATGGGAAGAGGAACCCTGAGGTGTAAAACCGCTTGTTTAAGTTTCTGCAATTTGTTAGAATAACACTACAATAGATTGGAGTTGGGAAAATGGTAGAAACAACATATATTTTAATGCATAAGGACATTCCTGTGGCCAAAATCCGTCTGGACAGTGCGACGGCCTCTGTTTCCGCTGTTGTAGAGGTATTTGAACCAGCCCATGTTCCGGTGGGTATGCCTGTGAAAAAAGGGAAAATTGACCGTGCCGCGCTCAATGAATGGTGGCAGGGACGGGCAATCCCTGCAAGCCGGGCCGGCCTGCGCCATGCGCTGGAAGAACTGCAAATCAATTCCCCGCAGGCGTTATTGGAAAAATGTCTGGGGCTTTCCCTATCGGATCAGTATTGGATCTGCCCCGCTGACAGAAAGATTTCATGGCATGAAGTCAATTTCTTTGAAAATCCCTTTTCCGAGGATGTAGGCAATATTTTGTTTGGGCATCCATCCAGCGGCGAAGCGGTAAGCCTGATGTCACCCGATAATACTTCGGATGGCTGGCTAAAGAAGAAATGGGCGATTATTGATGGAAAACGCTGTCTGCTGAAAGGAGGCAGCGGTGCGACCCAGCAGGAGCCGTACAACGAGGTGCTGGCAAGCCGGATCATGGAGCGGCTGCAAATCCCCCATGTCCCTTATTCGCTGTCCGTGCAGGAGGATTATCCATACAGCGTATGTGAGGATTTCATTACGCCGGATACGGAGTTGGTAACGGCGTGGCGTATTTACCAGACACGGCCAAAACCAAACCACATTTCCGTATACCAGCATTATCTGAACTGCTGTGAAGCGCTGGGCATACCCGGCGTAAAGGAAAGCCTTGACCGTATGCTGGTTTTGGATTATCTGATTGTCAATGAGGACAGGCATCTGAATAATTTTGGAGCTGTCCGCAATGCAGGTACATTAGAATGGGCAGGCTGTGCGCCGATTTATGACAGCGGCACATCCCTCTGGTTTGATAAGCCCTGGACGATGATAAATGCCGGGGCAAAGGCAGCCAGTAAACCGTTCAAGACCACCCATGACGAGCAGATTAAGCTGGTGTCTTCTTTTGCCTGGCTGGATATTACCGCGCTGGCAGGAATTGACGAAGAATTGCGGGAACTGGTAAAAGGCTCCCTCTTTATCGATACGGTCCGCGCTGATGCCCTCTGCGCTGCTTTGCGGGGGCGCGTGGAACGTCTGGCACAGGTAATGGGTGAACGCCTAAATTTATATCCCGTGGATGATCGAACGGCTGATGTAGTGGAGGATGTGGCATACAGCGGGGAAGAATGGGAGCGTTGAAAAAGAGAGTGAACGTATAAAAAGGACTGATAATCTGTAAAGTGCAGCGCCGTCCGGAAGTGGTTTTTATCGCTTCCGGGCGGTGTTTTTGCGTTATGCAGGAAGACGGTTGAGAACGAAAACAACCGTCACCCTCTTCATGGATCACCATAGATTTGATTCGTCTGTTTTTTCTTTCCGCTCTTTTAGGGAGCGGCAGCGACCAACAGCCCTCACCGATTGCGGTGGGGGCCACTTGGTACCAAAATCATAGATTTTGGTATAAAGGCAGGAATAGGCGGGTTCCACTCCGCCGGGAAACAGCTTGCAGGCAAAGCCTGCAACGGGGTTCTGTTATAAAAGAAAGGGTTCTTTTAGGAACCTCACCAGGGAACTTTGTTTTTCTATAGGTAGTATCTGTGAATGAAAAAATAAATGGCAGGAGGAAGGAAATGTTAAGCTTTGAAGCTTTTAAAGAAAAAGTAAAAAATGAAATTGTGAATTACATGCCGCCCAAGTACAGTAATGAGATATTTGAAATTGTTGATTTGACAAAACAAAACGATAAAAAACATGCGGCACTGGTTATGGTTAAGGAACAAGAAATTATCCCCAACTTATTTCTCGAAGAGTATTATGAGCAATATTTGGAAAATGGGGACATGGAAGGGTTGCTGCAGAAAGTTGCCCGGAATTATGTAGATTGTATGGAGCAAACCGGAGAGGTTTTAACCTTTGAGTTAAAAGATTATATGCAGGTAAAGGAACGGCTTTATCTTTCTGTGCTGAATAATGAGAAGAATTCGGAATACTTGCAGGGGATTTGCCAGAGGGAAGTACCGGGTACCGATTTGACGGCGGTAGTCAGGGTTCTCTGTGGGGATGATAAGGAGATGGGAGTTACTGCGTTCGCGGTAAATGACAGTCATTTATCGTTATGGGGAGTTACTCCGGAAGAAGTTTATGCGCAGGCATATCAGAATACGCCTGAATTATTTCCCCCTTTATTAACGAGTATGAAGGACACTCTGCGGGAACTGTCATTTAACACGGTAACAGCTCCGTTAATGGAGATTTTTTTACAATCCATGGCAGAAACAGAAGAAGCAAAGCCATATGCCCTGGCTGCAAAGGAACAATATATACTTACCAACCAGCAGAAGATGCATGGAGCAACAACTCTTTTATATGCGGATACATTACAGAAAATTGCAGAAGAAACGGGGAGCAGTTATTTTATCCTACCCAGCAGTATCCATGAACTTATCTTAATGAAGGACGACGGGGAGATTTGTGCAGAAGAACTGCAGGCTATGGTAATGGAGATAAACAGAACGGAGGTGTCTCCGGAAGAGGTTTTATCGGATGAAGTATTTTGTTATGATTCCCACACGCACATGCTGTATATGGCAACGGAAAAGGAACATACAAAGATGCTGGCTGACCATTTTTTACCTAATGGGATTGATTATGCTTCTTCCGATTTTGATATGGAAACTGAAGAAGAAAGATAAGGGGGATACATGCCGGAAAAGGGGAAAAAGCAGTCTATTACTTTTTACAAAAAGGATTTGGATGCATTGGAAAAATTGGCAGCAAAAAGGAATAGCAATGTATCTGAATTAACCCGGGAGTTTGTCCGGAAAGGACTTGCATTGGAAAGCAGCAAAGAGGATGTGGATCTGATAGCGTCCGTCCTCAGGCAGGAACTTACTGATGTTTACCAAATAAGTGATGTGAAGGATATTGTAGATCACAACACAGACCGGCTTGCCAAAATGCTGATGAAAATCGGAAAAATTGACGGAGCCATGTTTTACTTATTAATTAAGGTTTTGATGACTATGCTGAATGAAGGTAGCAGGGATGATTTCGAATACATGATTCAGGAGTCTGTTAAATTAGGGGTCGATTATATGCAGAAAAAGGACTTTCAGATTAACAGTTTCCTGCAGGATACCAGTAACATAATGGAAAGGGCAGACAAATTATGAAAAGAATGCGGTCTGATAGCTTACGAGGAAACGAAGCTGCCATATGTAGGTTTTGGTAGCAATACCGGGGCAAGTGGTGGTTTTTATCTACAAGGAGAAAAAAATGAATCACGATGAAAGATATATAAAGCTTATTAGCCTTACAGGAAAGGAAAAAGATAATGGTTATCAGGCGGCCTGTTATCTGTTAGCATCCTCCCAGGATTTATATGATATAGCCAGTAAGCTGGTTTGCCGGGAAGGTATTCCTTTTGACGAAATAAAAAAGGAATATTCCGCTATCTGGGATGATAAGGATAAATCAATCCTGTTGATTTCTGAAAATCTATTCCGGTATCAGACAGAATCATCGGTTTCCCCATTTGAAATGTCCAGACTGGGATATCCATATCTTGATATTGTCTGCAAAGCTATTTTTGTTGCAAGCGGATATGTTGATATCGAGGTAAATGAAGCAGCAAAATCATTAAACTTTAATGGAGTCCGTTATCAATGTGCAGGAAGGACAATGTCACGATTTTTATCCCTGGTCCAGAAACAAGAGGAAGAGGAATCCGTATTTGAAAGGTAGGATATAGGCTTTGTCCATATTGATGTATAAACAGCGTTTCCGGAATCCAAACCTTAAAAAAACAGCGGGCGCCAATTACGCACATGTAAGATATATCGCCACCAGGCCGCGTGTCATGAAAAATGAAAACATGGCACACGGCCTTTTTGGGCGTCTGCAGCCAGGAAATGTCATTGCCTTTGAAGACTGGCGCAGTATTGCATCCGCAGTTTATGCGAATTCCCGGAAAGGTATTATCATGTACCGCAGTATTGTATCGTTTTCTCGAAAGACAGCAGAAGAATTACAGATGCTGGATCAGAAAACATGGAAGCGGTATCTGGAACGACACATTGCCACGATCGCTGAAAAAAATAATATCAGGCGGGAAAACCTGCAATGGGCCGCCGCTATCCATAATGAGAAAGACCACCCTCATGCCCATATTGTTTTTTGGGATAAATCGGGGGAAATAAGAAAGGCATATACCCCTCCGGAAATCCCAAATGCAATACGGAAGCAAATGATAAAGGATACCTTTCCAGACAAAATAAAGAGATATCTGGAGGAAAAAGAGAAAGCCGTTAAAGCTGTAAGGCAAATATTAGATGAACATGTAGAAACTTTTGAAAATTATTACAGAAAATCAGAAGGAATACCAAATCAGCAAATCGATGCTGAACTGGACACGGAACTGGAGGGTAGCTTTGATATTGATGAGGCTTGTCTTATGGATATGGGGAATAAGCTTTTACAGCTGCGGGCTATTATGCCAGAGAAAGGACGGCTTTCATACAAGCTTCTTGCGCCGGAGATAAAAAAGGAGGTGGATGAATTTACACTTTGCCTGCTAAGAAAGATTCCTCAGTTAGATGGGGCAGTGAAAAACTATGTTGCGTCAAAAGAGGAAATGGCCTGTTTATATACAGCAGATGATAACTACTTAACTCAAATGGAAGAAACTTACTTAAAAGAAATTGTTAACGTGGCATCGAACAGGGTTTTAGCAGGAATAAGGATGCTGATAAGGCTGGAAAAGG
>URMK01000123.1 GCA_900548905.1 uncultured Lachnospiraceae bacterium
GGGGCGTTATAAGCACGCCGGTCCTTAGGCTGCGTCCTTTGCAGCCTTAGTACCGTTGCGTGATTATCCGAGCGAAAGCATCCCCTGTAAGGAACCTTGCAGGGCAGCAGGCCGCACAGGGAAGCAGGGTCGGGGGACGCCAAACTTTTTTATCTGCACCCGTGCACTTTTCTTCCGGTTGACAGATGTCCGCTGCCGGGTTATACTTTTATCATATACTTATATAAGTTTACTATAAAAGTTGCAGAGAGAATGATAATATGGATTCTTTAACCGCCAGACCCAATCTTTTAAAACAGGCCAATCTGTCCCTGATACGCAAGGTCATTAAAACAAACGGTTCCGCCACCAGGGCCGAAATCGCCTTGGAAACAAGGATCAGTTCCACCACAGTGCGCTCCCTTCTTTCCGAAATGCTGGAAAACGGAGAAATTGAAGGCATCGGCCTGGATGAGTCCAGCGGGGGGCGGAAAGCACAGCGCTACCGCCTGAATCCGGAACGCTACCATGGCGCCGCTTTCTGCCTTCTGGATGACCGGGTGATTTTTCTCCTGGTCAATATGTGCGGGGAAATCGTGGAAAAAAAGGAGCTTGAGGCGGCGGGCGAAAATTACCGGCAGCCGCTGCTTTCCTGCCTGGATAAACTGATCCGGGAAAAAGAAATCAAATCAATCGGCCTCGGCGTTCCAGGTATTGTGGAAAAAGGATGTTACTGGAGGAAAAGCAGGGAGGACGGCAAACTCTATAAATCGGATATCGGCGATTTTCTGACAGAACGATATCATATTCCCGTCATCATGGAAAACGATCTGAATGCCACCGCAATCGGCTTCGGCCGCTGCTATGCAAAAGAATTTCCCGAGGAGAACCCGGAGGATACCAATATGGCCTTTCTGCATTTTGAAAAAAGCTGCATCAGCGCAGGCTTCATCAGCGGCGGGCGGATTATCCGCGGCTGCCACAATTTTGCAGGGGAGCTTGGCCTTCTGCCGGCAGACGGTGACCATCTGCTGGACGACTATTTGACGGAGACGATGAATGATACCGAATATGTTAACCATCTGATAAAAATTATCGGCTGGGTGTGCGGTATCCTCAATCCCGCTTACGTGGCTCTGGGCGGTCCGGATTTGCGCCCGGACTGCATCGGCGCCGTCAGCGACGGCCTTTCCGCATTGCTGCCCAGGCAAATGGCTGCGGAGATCCTTTATTCCCCCGACGTATGGCACGATTATTACGACGGGCTGGCTTTCCTGACAGCCGGCCGGATGTTTGAAGAAATACAGTTTACCAAGGAATAACTCCTGCGCTCAAAGGTCAGGCGTGACCGCCCATCCGGGCGGGCGTTACTTTCCTCACGGGCATTTTGCCGGCATGCACGGATGGTTCCGTCTCCGTGCATGTCATATAGCGAAAACAGAAGGAGCCCCCCGACATTCCTTTCAACACCCGACATTCCTTTCAAGTTGACTTTCCCGTTAAAAATCAGTACACTGGTTACATATTTAAGTGCTGCGGGAGGAATGTATGGCTGATTCCAATATAACAAAAAACGCTCTTGCTTCTTCCTTAAAATCCCTGATGGAGCAGAAGCCCTTCGGTAAGATCAATGTAAACGATATCTGTGAAGGCTGCGGTATGAACCGGAAAAGCTTTTACTACCACTTCAAAGATAAATATGACCTGGTAAACTGGATTTTCTACACCGAATTTGTTACCCATATCCATGTGGACCGCTACGACAACGGCTGGGATCTGCTGGTGGATGTCTGCCGGTATTTTGAAAGCGAAAGAAGTTTTTACCGCTGTGCCCTGGCTATTAAGGGGCAGAATTCCTTTCAGGATTATTTTCTTGAAATCATCAAGCCGCTGGTCCCCCTTTTCCTTTCGGACAGCTTTGAAAGCAACGAGGATCAGCAGTTTTTACTGGATTTCTTCTATGACGGGTTGATTTCCGCCCTGCTTCGCTGGCTTTCCGGAGAAAATGAAACCACTGCCGAAGAATTTACAGGCCATCTGAAATGCGTCCTCCTTCTGTTTGCGGAAGAAATTTTCAGCAAACTTGGAGAGGAGGCTCCTCCTACGGACTGAACAGGGTTCTTTCTCCGGTTTGGGTTTGGCGCCGCTACCTGTGTTTTCCTTTTTTATCCATCTCCTCTTCCCACAGTCGGTCCGCAATAGGAGCCCATTGCGCCGCATATGCTTCGCATTTACCGCAAAGATGCCCGGCGCTCTCCTGACACTGCAGATCCGTGGATTTCGCCCCGGTCCTGGCAATCATTTCCCGGAGAATCTCCGGATTTTCCAGCATGGGACAAGGCCGCAGAAGGTTGTCATGAAACGGCTGCCCTTCCCGGTATGCCATGAACAGAGGCTGTTGCAGCGCTTCCAGCAGGGATACCTCCCTGATATTTGCCCCGGAATAGTGGATGAATACACAAGGCTCCACATCGCCGTTAGGATTGATATGGCAATAGTTCCTGCCGCCCGCAATACATCCGCCTACAAACTGTCCGTCATTCTGGAAATCAAAGGCAAACAGGGGTTTCCCTCCCTCCAGCGCCCGGATTTCCCGTATCCGGCGGAACATATAAACCCGTTGTTCCATAGAAGGCATCAGTTCCGGCGCCGCGTCATTCCCCACCGGCATATAATGGAAATACCAGGCATACCGGCAGCCTTTTTCTATAATCATATCCAGGAACTCATCACTGGTGACCGCTTCCACATTATTTCTTGTATAACAGACAGAGGTTCCGAATAGCAGCCCGTGGGCTTTCAGCCGATCCATGGCTTCCATCACCCGTTCAAAGCAGCCTTCCCCCCGTCTTCCGTCGTTGGCGTTTTCAAAACCTTCCAGACTGATGGACAGCGACAGGTTCCCCACCCGTCTCATTTCTTTACAGAAAGCATCGTCTACTAGGGTCCCGTTGGTAAAGGCGTGGAATTCACAGTCATTGTGCTTCTCACACAGCCGGATGATATCGTCTTTTCTCACAAGAGGCTCCCCTCCCGTATACATATACAGATAGACGCCCAGCTCTTTCCCCTGGGTTATGATGCCGTCCAGCTCGTCATAGTTCAAATTCAGCCGGTTCCCGTATTCCGCCGCCCAGCAGCCGGTACAGTGCAGGTTGCATGCGCTTGTGGGATCCACCAGCAGCAGCCAGGGGATATTACAGTTATGTATCTTTCTCATCTGGTTAATCCGTTTCGTCCCGAAAAAAAACGCTTCAAATCCCAGATTCAGCGCCGTCATCTTCACAACATGGGGATCCACCTCCCGCAGAATCCGATCCGCATATTTCATCCATTTTCCGTCCGGATCTTTGACCAGTTCCCTGGCCCGCTCATAATCCTCTTTCCTGAATTTGTCGCCTCCCATGTATTTTTCCGCCAAATCAATCAGATGCAGGAAGCTTTTTTCCCGATCCTTCTTTACATGCTTCAAAGCACTGTCAATAGCGATACGGAACGCGTTCCGTTCTGCCTGATGTGTAAAATCCATACTTTCCTCCGTTCTGCGTCCCGTGCGGGCCGCCTGCCTGTTTCCTGTATCCCTGTTACCTGCCAGTTTAACTACGGAAGCGTTCCCTGTCATTGGACACTCTTTGCACGGTGTCCCTATTTGGGACAAATCCTGAAAATGTCACATTTTGGGACACTCTGCGGAAAGTGTCTCTTTTCGTTGCAGAACAGTTCGGGTATGATACAATGAATGAAAGATTAAGCTGTCTAAAATCTGACGGATAGGAAGTGATATCACTGAAACCGGAAAAGTTCACCCGTTATCTCATAGAGGCTGCGGTAAACCGCGGCATTAAGGAAATGCAGGAGGATCCCAAGCGGAGCGTCCGCAAGCTTGCCGATCTGGGAAGGCAGTTTGCCCGGGGGCGTTTCCAGAAGAATTTTTTTACGCTTTCCCAGACTCTTCTTCTGGATGACAACAGCCCCTATTATTATCTTCTTTCCCGTCTGACGGAAGAGATCGACCATGAAACACTCAAAAAATTCGGCATCAATATCGGATATACCAGCTGGACCTACGGAGCGCAGCTTATCCGTGCCTATGAAAGGGAACATGGGCTTGCGGTTCCCTGGAGCCTCTTTATCCATTATCATCCGGAAGGAGCCTTCTGTCTTTCCCGGCTGGAAGCGCTGATTCAGGAAGGACGCAGCCTGGGCATCTATACGTATTGTCTGTGTCTGGAAGCTGTCCCGGAGGACTGGCAGGGGCTTATCTCTTTGTTCCGCCGGTACGATAACAGTGCTTTTCTGCTCTTCCTCCCAGACGAAGAACTGCAGGAAGAGGATGTTCTCCTGCTTTCCCAATGCCGCAATCTGCTGCTTTCCGCAGAAATTGCCCCCAGCTACCGGAATAATATCAGCCTTCTGAGGCAGAACAAATGCCTGGCCGCCAACCACTATTACTATTCGGACAGCGGCGGAGAAGAACTGCTGCTGCGTCTGAAGGACTGCGAATCCCCTCTGCTTTTCTTTCTCCCGCAGAAGGATACGCCTCCTTCGGCTCGGGAACGGCTGGCAGAATCCATCTACCAGATACGATATCATCCCGAACATCCGGTTTTTCCCATAGAACTTTTTGCGGATTATAAAAGGATCGACTATATAATATCGGACAGGACCTGTTTTCTGGAAATCGATTCTGAAGGCAGGATTCCCCTTCCCGGCGGCGCTTCGCTCTGTATTACACAGGCCGGTTTTTCCCTTCCCGACCTCCTTCAGGCAGCAGCCCGGTCGTTTTTCTGCGAAGCCCCCTGCTGAAAAAGCACCTCCCCTCCGCCCCAAAACAGCCATACCCCTTTCCCGGCTTTCAGTGCCGCTGCATGGGGTATGGCTGTTATTTGTCTGTCGAAGTATACTATTGCTTTTAATTAATTCCTGTTATCGCAAATCCGTTATCCCTTCCGGTATCCTTCTGGAATATAATGTTGGGCTTTCCTTCTTCGGCTCCCAGCACATATTTTCCGCCGTCCAGCTCCTTCAGTTCAAACAGGTTGGTGCCAAGCACCGCCTTTACCCGCTCCCCGGACAGGATTTCGGATGCCGGTATTTCAAGAAAATCTCCCCCGTTTTCCACCTCCATGTCCTTATCTCCCAGGTTCACATACAGGGGATAACCGGCCAATTCAGAGAGTGCGTTGATATCCCTGTATTTACAGGCGAACAGCACATCCGCCGCAAAGGATAAGGCTTCCCTGTCAGCCGCGGGCTTCCTGTCACTGTCCGTCACACGGGAGGCCACGCCGTCCTTACAGGTTACGGTAACCGCCTGCCCCAAAAGAATGCCGTCCGCCGTGTCCACCACATCCTCCGTTTCCGGGAAACTCACCGCATACATGTTTCCATCCGCCGTATCGATCACCATGCTGTTCATCGCCGCGTCCACCACAATACCGTCATGGGTACCGGTAGGCGCCATCCCGATTTCTTCCGCTTCCCAATCATAAGAAACGCTTTCCTGTGTACTGCTTTCCGCCTGCGTACTTTCCGCCTCACTGCTTTCCGGCGCCGTACGCTCTTCTTCGCTCTGGATATCCGTCTCCGTGATACGCACCGAAGTCTCATCCGTATCTTTCCCGCACGCGGAAAGCAGCAGGCCGCAGGCTAAGATACCTGCTGTAAACACTGCGCTCCCGGTTCTTTTGTTCCATCTGAAACTGCTTTTTTTCATACTGCCATCTCCTTTTTCCGTCATTCGTCCTTTAAAATCAGGGCGACCGGACAATGATCCGAACCGAAAACATCCTTATAAATCACGGCATCCTCCAGCCGGTCCTTCAGCTGGGGCGATACCAGAAAATAATCAATACGCCATCCCGCATTCTTTTCCCTCGCATGGAAACGATAGGACCACCAGGAATAAGCATCTTTCAAATCCGGATAAAAATACCGGAACGTATCTATAAAGCCCTTTTCCAGAAGCACGGAAAATTTCTCCCGCTCCTCATCCGTAAACCCGGCATTTTTCCGGTTCGTCTTTGGGTTCTTCAGATCGATTTCCTTATGGGCCACATTCAGGTCCCCGCAGAAAACCACCGGCTTTTTTTCTTCCAGCTTTTTCAGGTATTTCAGGAATTCTTCTTCCCAGGCCATCCGGTAATCCAGCCGCGCCAGCCCATCCTGGGAATTGGGGGTATATACCGTCACCATATAGAAATCCGGGAACTCCAGGGTGATCACCCTGCCTTCCTGATCGTGTTCCTCGATCCCTATCCCGTAAGCCACCGACAAAGGCTCCCTCCGGGTAAAAATGGCCGTTCCGGAATACCCTTTCTTAACCGCGTAATTCCAGTACTGGCAATACCCCGGCAGATCCAGGGAAATCTGCCCCTCCTGCAGCTTGCTCTCCTGGATACAGAAAATATCCGCATCCGTTTCCTTAAAAAAATCCATAAAGCCTTTGCCCATACAGGCTCTCAGGCCATTCACATTCCACGATACCAGTTTCATATCCGTCCTCCTTTTTGAAACATTCTTCTTTTTGGGGTGTAGATGAAAAAGTCCGGCGCCGCCTGCCCCTGCTTCCCTGTGCGGCCTGCAGCCATGCAAGGATTCCTGGAAGGGGCGTTATAAGCACGCCGGTCCTTAGGCTGCGTCCT
>URMK01000124.1 GCA_900548905.1 uncultured Lachnospiraceae bacterium
TGGTGGGCTTTACCTTTTTAAACATGGACGGGGGTATGTCTGCTTTTCCGGAGGCAAGGGCAATATCGTAGATTTTGCAGTGGAGTTCCTGGGTTTCACTAAAAGGCAGGCAATGGAAGAAATTCTGGGGTGTAAGGCTTATGAGAACCAGAAGCATATCATTCCCCCTATGGAAAAGGAGAAGAGAGGTAAGCTGGAGATCCCTCCTAAGGATAATAATAACCGGAAAGTATTTGCTTATCTCACCCGCACACGAAAACTGGAACCTGAAATTGTAAAAACCATGATTAACAAAGGAAAAATATATCAAACAAGACAGCAGGTCAGGGATAAGGTTATCAATAATTGTGCATTCACGGGGGAAGACACGAATGGACAGGTTAAATATTGTGCACTCAGAGGGTGCAGTGCAGGAAGCAGCTATCGTTTAGACTTACCAGACAGCGATAAATCCTTTGGTTTCATTATGGAAGGCCAGAGCAACCGAGTCTATGAGTTCGAAGCCCCCATTGATGCAATGAGTCATGCATCCTTTTTTTTCATGCTGGGTATGGATTGGAAAATGGATCATAGGGTTTCAGAAGGCTGTTTGTCAAATAAAGCATTGGATCGATATTTGTCGCATCACCCGGAAATCAATGAGATTGTATTTTGCTATGATAATGATATGGATGGCAAACTTCCGGACGGTACCCCGCATAACCATGGACAGATAAAAGCAATGAAGGAATGTGATTATTACCGGGCGCGGGGATATAAGACATGGATACAAACGCCCTGCGAAAAGGATTATAATGCAATGCTGACTACAGATAACCTGTATCAGTCCGTTTCCCATTTTTTATCTTTTTATAAGGAAAATGTTAGGGAGCAGGGAAAAGAGGAAACAGAAGGAGAACCGGAATATGAAGACGAATGGGAATACTATTAGGGGAGATCCCGCAATATATAAAGAATCTGCTTTAAGTCAGCTGCTCCTTCTTGTGGAACCAAAAGCGGATGAAATACAGATTATAACGGACTACGTGAAACTGAATACATTACAGGATCTGCTGGAACACTTCCCGGAATTGAGGTTAAGTACCCAAACGGAACAAAGGATAGCTGCATTGTATGTAATCGTAAGTAGTACGGAGGGGCGCTATGACTTATGAGGAAGACAGATGCGAGGCTTTTATTTTAGGCCTGCATAAATTAATCGGCCTTAAATTAAGCGACCTTAGGGCATATGCAAAGGAAGGCAGTATCATGCATGTCCTGGATCATCCTTATGTCCTTCATATCACTCAGAAACAATATGAAAAGATATATAACCTGAAGGATTTTATCAATTCTTATCATTATTTGAGAAATACGGAATTGGATGAAAAAATACAATTATGTGATACAGAAGCGGCCAAGAGATATTATATTGGATGTCTGGCACAGTATAGAGAAAAAGAAATGGTGTTTGCTTCTTATCTTAATAATGGGAATCGTCCGATAGCCAGTTATAAAATAGCAGAAGGTGCGGTGGATAACTGTACAATAGATATTAAAGAGATATTTAAACGGGCGATACAGACAGATGCAAGTGGAATTATCGTAGCACACAATCACCCCAGTACGCAAATAAAACCAAGCCAGGCGGATATCAATTTTACGGAAAAATTGTTTCGGCAGACAAAAATGATGGGTTTTGATTTATTGGATCATATCATTGTTGGGGGCGAGTGTGCCTATTCTTTTGCCGAGAATGGTTACATGGGAAGATGGAAGGAAGAGATGCAGGGAAAAGGTGCTGGATGGTCCGGAAATGAATTAATTGCGGAAAGCGATGAAGTGGCAGAGGAGGAGGATGTGGCATACAGCGGGGAAGAATGGGATCGCTGAAAAAGATTAGTAAAACATTAAAAAAGGACTGATAATCTATAACGTGCAGCGCCGTCAGGAAGTGGTTTTTATCACTTTCTGACGGCGTTTTTGCGTTATACGGGAGGTGAGAAAAATACGGAAAAAAGTATGTCCCATACTATTTGGCAAGGAACAGATACAACAGACCAGCGAAAAGAAAGAAGAGAAAGGGATGCAAAGATGAGGCCGGTATTTGTCTGCCAGCTTTCCGAGGAAAAGCAGGCGGAAATCAAAAGGATGCTGGAGGGACTGATCCTGCACGGCTGCGGCGGAGAAATGTCAGAAGTGGAACACTATTATGGCATGAGCTTTGAAGAGGCGGTGCAGAACGGTATGAACTCCAAAATCGTGGATTTGGATTACATCATGGTATTTTATGCAGAGGATTTCCAGTCAGGAAAAGAGGATGAACGGTTCCGGCTTGCGGATGCCGCCGTCATCTCCAGCATTTTAAGAGAAGCGATAAAACAGGATGATGTTCCAGCTTTTCGATCTCTGCATAGACAGTGTGAACAGCTGCCTGCACAGGAGGACGGTTGGGAACGATAGCAGCCGCCACCATCTTCATGGCTCACCATAGATGTGGCACGGCAGATTTTTCTTTCCACTCTTTTAAGGAGCGGCAGCGACCAACAGCCCTCACCGCTTGCGGTGGGGGCTACTTGTTGCCAAAATCATAGATTTTGGTATAAAGGCAGGAATAGGCGGGTTCCACTCCGTCGGGAAACAGCTTGCAGGCAAAGCCTGCAACGGGGTTCTGTTATAAAAGAATGGGTTCTGGCTGGAACCTCTGATTAATGGCTTTGGTCTGGTAAGTATTCACATGAAAATAGATTGAATAAGTAGGAGGTCACCGATGTTAAGCTATGAAGAATTTTGCGAAAAAGTAGAAAAAGAGATGGTGCAGTATATGACGCAGGAGTATCACAATGCCGTTTTCAAACTTGTCGATGTTATCAAAGAAAATGATGAGAAACATACATCACTGGAAATGGAAACGGAACAGAATATAATTCCCAATTTATATTTGGAGGAATGTTACCGTGTGTATCAAAAAACAGGAAATATAGAAGCAACGATGCAGTTAATGGCGCACAAATATCAGGAGTCCATGAATCAGGGAGAAAAAAATATCGGATTCGATATTAGTGATTATGAGCAGGTAAAAGAACGGCTTTTTCTTTCTGTTTTGAATAAGGAAAAAAATGAACAGTACATACAGAATTCCTGTTATAAAGAGGTACCGGGAACCGATTTGGCGGCGGTTACAAAAATACTCTGCCATAGGAATGAAGAAGAACAGGCTGTCATTCCAGTAAATGAAAACTATTTATCAGTATGGGGAGTTTCGAAAGAAGAGATTTACGAACAGGCACTTATAAATACTCCTAAATTATTCCCTCCGGAACTGATGAATATGGGGGATGTTATCACATATCTTTCTCTTATGGAGGAGATAGATCCAAATGCAGTCTCTTTCCTGCAAAATATGGACGCATCAGAAGAGTCCATGCAATATGTTTTGTCGCCACAGGAAATGTATGTATTAAGCAACAAGCAAAAATTGAATGGAGCCACTGTCCTTTTATATCCGGAAACTTTACAGAATATAGCAGAAAGAGAAGGAAGTAATTTTTTAATCCTGCCCAGCAGCATACATGAACTTATTCTGGTAAAAGATACAGGGAGTTTATGTGTACAAGAGCTGCAGGAAATGGTAATCAGCGTAAACAGGACAACGCTGCACCCGGAAGAATTTTTATCGGATGAAATTTATTGTTATGACTGCCAGGAACATAGGATATCTATGGTAACAGAAAGAGAGCAAACTAAGAATCGGATTGAGGAATATATGGAGGAAGACGAAATGGAATTCGAAGAAGAAAGGTAATGTAGTTATGCCTGAAAAGGGAAAAAAGCAGTCAATTACCTTTTATCCAAGCGATTTGGATGCATTGGAAAAATTGGCAGTCAAACGAAGCAGTAACATTTCCGAATTAACCAGGGAGTTTGTCCGAAAAGGACTTGCACTGGAAAGCAGTAAGGAAGAAGTGGATCTTATCGCCTCTATTATCAGACAGGAAATTAGTGATGTTTTTCAGCTGAATGATGTGAAGGTTATAGTGGATCATGACACAGACCGGCTTGCCAAAATGCTGATGAAAATCGGAAAAATCGACGGAGCCATGTTTTACTTATTAATTAAGGTTTTGATGACTATGCTGAATGAAGGAAGCAGGGATGATTTCGAATGCATGATTCAGGATTCTGTTAAATTAGGGGTCGATTATATGCAGAAAAAGGATTTTCAGATTAACAGTTTCCTGCAGGATACCAGTAACCTAATGGAAAGGGCAGACAAATTATGAAAAGCATGCAGTCTGAAAGGAGAGTGGAGCCGGAAAAATCGGCTCTCTTATTTTATGCTTGATTATGGATTTTACTTAATGGATTGCAATGTGGGTATGAGAGAATTCCCGGATAATTATTTCGACCTTGCTGTTGTAGATCCTCCTTATTACAGTGGACCTGAAAAACGAATTCGATTTGGAAGTAAAAGAAGCCCTATTGGAGTCTCTCATACCTACCAACAGTCGGCTAAAGCGTGGAGCATACCGGGAGCTGCATACTTTCAGGAGTTGGAGCGGGTTTCCCAAAATCAGATTATTTGGGGGTGCAACTATTTTGACTGGCATTTCCCGCCAGGACGCATTATATGGGATAAATGTAATGATGGCAGTTTTCTCTCAAATTGTGAAATCGCTTCCTGCAGTCTGCATAAATCGGTACGTCTATACCGATATATGTGGAATGGTATGATGCAGGGGAAATCTGTAAATGAGGGCTGGCGTCAGCAGGGCAACAAAGCATTAAATGAAAGGCGTATTCACCCCACGCAGAAACCTGTCAATTTGTACCGATGGATTATTCAGCAATATATATTACAGGGATGGAAAATACTGGATACCCATGTAGGGAGTGCAAGCAATCTGATAGCTTACGAGGAAGCGAAGCTGCCATATGTAGGTTTTGAGATTGATCCATTACGTTATGACTCGGCAAGAAATCGGTTGAAGGAGTATAAAGAACAAAGAACTCTTTCAGACTATGGAATCCTGCCTTAGGTATCAATACCGGGACAAGTGGTGGTTTTTATCTACAAGGAGAAAAAGATGAATCACGATGAAAGATATATAAAGCTTATTAGCCTTACAGGAAAAGAAAAAGATAATGATTATCAGGCGGCCTGTTATCTGTTAGCATCCTCCCAGGATTTATATGATATAGCCAGTAAGATGGTTTGCCGGGAAGGAATTCCTTTTGACGATATAGAAAATTTCGCTATCTGGGATGATAGGGATAAATCAATCCTGCTGATTGCTGAAAATCTGTTCCGGTATCAGACAGAATCATTGGTTTCCCCATTTGAAATATCCAGACTGGGATGTCCATATCTTGATATAGTCTGTAAAGCTATTTTTGTTGCAAGCGGATATGTTGATATCGAGGTAAATGAAGCAGCAAAATCATTAAACTTTAATGGAGTCCGTTATCAATGTGCAGGAAGGACAATGTCACGATTTTTATCCCTGGTCCAGAAACAAGAGGAAGAGGAATCCGTATTTGAAAGGTAGGATATAGGCTTTGTCCATATTGATGTATAAACAGCGTTTCCGGAACCCTAATTTTAAGAAGACCGCGGGAGCGAATTATGCACATATCCGATATATCGCCACCAGGCCGCGTGTCATGAAAAATGAAAACATGACACACGGCCTTTTTGGACGTCTGCAGCCCGGAGATGTCATTGCCTTTGAGGACTGGCGCAGCATTGCATCCGCAGTTTATGCGAATTCCCGGAAAGGCATTATCATGTACCGCAGTATTGTATCGTTTTCACAAAAGACAGCAGAAGAATTACATTTGTTGGATCAGAAAGCATGGAAACGGTACCTGGAACGGCACATTGCCACAATGGCTGAAAAAAATAATATCAGGCGTGAAAACCTGCAGTGGGCAGCTGCTATCCACAATGAGAAAGACCACCCTCATGCCCATATTGTTTTTTGGGATAAATCGGGGGAAATAAGAAAGGCATATACCCCTCCGGAAATCCCAAATGCAATACGGAAGCAAATGATAAAGGATACCTTTCCAGACAAAATAAAGAGATATCTGGAGGAAAAAGAGAAAGCCGTTAAAGCTGTAAGGCAAATATTAGATGAACATGTAGAAACTTTTGAAAATTATTACAGAAAATCAGAAGGAATACCAAATCAGCAAATCGATGCTGGACTGGATACGGAACTGGAGGGTACCTTTGATATTGATGAGGCCTGTCTTATGGATATGGGGAATAAGCTTTTACAGCTGCGGGCTATTATGCCGGAGAAAGGACGGCTTTCATACAAGCTTCTTGCGCCGGAGGTAAAAAAGGAGGTGGATGAATTTACACTTTGCCTGCTAAGAGAGATTCCACAATTAGATTTGGCAGTGAAAAACTATGTTACATCAAAAAAGGAAATGGCCTGTTTATATACAGCAGATGATAGCTACTTAACTCAAATGGAAAAAACTTACTTAAAAGAAATTGTGAAAGTGGCATCGAACAGGGTTTTAGCAGGAATAAGGATGCTGATAAGGCTGGAAAAGG
>URMK01000125.1 GCA_900548905.1 uncultured Lachnospiraceae bacterium
ACCGAAATCATTTAGAAAAAAGTAGGAAAGTTGCCAACGTTTGCTTTACACAAACATCGGAGGAAAGCCTTTTGACTTCTCGCATGAACTTTGTTATAGTGAGAAAAAGATCAGGAGGATAAAGCCGTGTTTTCCTATATTTTATTTGATTTGGACGGAACATTGACCGATCCTAAGCTGGGGATTACCACATGTGTTCAATATGCCCTTCAATCCATGGGAATTGAAGAGCCTGATTTAGATAAGCTGGAGCCGTTCATCGGCCCGCCGCTTCGAGACAGCTTCCGGGAGTTCTATGGTATGGATACAGAACAGGCAGAAAAAGCGGTGGTCAAATACCGGGAGCGTTTTTCCGAAAAAGGCCTGTATGAGAATACGCTTTATCCCGGTATGGAACGTCTGCTGAAGGCGCTTAAGATCGCGGGCTGCCATCTGGCTGTTGCGTCCAGTAAGACAGAGTGTTTTGTGGAACAGATATTGGCCCATTTTGATATAGACGGTTATTTTGATGTGGTGGTGGGAAGTGAAATGGACGGAACCCGCAGTCAAAAGGAAGAGGTAGTGGAGGAAGCTCTGCGGCGTTTCTTCCCGGATGGTGACATTCCATATGACAGTATTGTCATGGTAGGCGACAGAAAGTTTGACATCATTGGGGGCCGGGCAAAGGGGCTGCATCAGGTTGGCGTCACATATGGCTATGCGGAGGAAGGGGAACTGGAAGCCGCAGGGGCGGAATATGTAGTGCATGATATGGATGAGCTGGGAAGAGTTCTGATTCTGCAGGAAGGGCAGCATGTATAGGAGCATCTGCACGGTGGAGGATTCGGGACGTGGACGCGGATATCCGGTAAGTAACCAACAAAGGACAGATATAATATGACAGATAGGAAACAGAATAAGAATTTGTTTACCGGTAAACCTCAGATTTTCAGAACGATGCTGTCTGTTATAGCGGCGCTTCTGGTATATGAAGCCGGGAAAGCGGCGGGACTGCTCCTGGCGGGGATCCTGCTGGAATATGGAATGACAGGCGGCGCGGGTGCGGGTGCGGTAAATGAGGGGCTGGCCGGCGGCCTGACGAACCTGATCATGATACTGACAGGAGGCCTGGTATGTTTTGCGGTCTGGAAATCCTCCCTGGATTTCCGGATCAAAAAAAAGCCCGCCGGGAAGCGGTTTTTGGCATTTATCCTCCTGGCGGTCTCCCTTTCTCTGGGGCTGAATATCATCATTGCTTATCTGGATCTGGCCCGGCATTCCCAAACTTTTCAGCAGGTGGCACAGCAGCAGGCGAGCCTGCCGCTCTGGCTGGGTATCTGTCTGTTTGGGGCGGCGGCCCCTCTTTCGGAAGAACTGGTATTCCGGGGGATTATCTACGGTAAATCCAAAGAAGTATTCGGGGCGTCTGTTGCCATGGTATTTTCCGGCGTGGTTTTCGGACTCTACCATGGAAATCTGGTGCAGGGCATTTATGCCTCCCTGCTTGGCATCATGCTTGCCTGGATAAAGGAACGTTACGGTACGCTTTTGGCCCCCGTTATTTTCCATGGGGCAGGTAATCTGGCCGTTTTCCTTCTTATCAATGTGGCCGGTCTGGGAAGTGTTCTTGCCCAGCCGCTTGTATGTGCCGGGCTGCTGGCGGTTTCCGGCATATCCTTCTGGTATCTGTCTACCAGGAATGCTGCCGCCTGACCCGTTCCCTAACCTGCTCCAGAAAAGATTCCGGTCCCAGGACCTGCACCACAGGCCCGAAGGAAAGGATATCGATAAGCAGTTCGGTTTCATCGGCCAGATCGTAATAGATGGAACACAGGTAGCATCCCCGCGCTTCCTCATATTCCGTATGCTTTTCATAGCTGGCAAAATGCAGCATGCATCGTTCCAGGGAATTACGTTCCCCGCTTATCTGCAGGAGAACCGGTTCCGGCGCCCGGCTGACCGGACGGAACCGGTAGTTTGCCGTATGAGCGGGACAGCTTTCCGAAGAAAGACGGCAGTCCCTGATTTTAGCCAGATTTAATTGTGTATTGAGCCGGAAGGCGCCTCTGCTGTATTTCAGACAACAGAGGCGGAACTTATCATCTTTGGAGGAATACTGTAGCTGATAGGGTGCCGCTTCAAAAGAACGAAGTCCCTGTTTCCCTTCGTAAGACACAAGCAGGATCCGGTTCTCCTGAAGCGCCCGGAGTATCGTTCCAAAATGCAGCCGATAATCCGTATCCCCAATGGGATCTCCGTCCCGATACCGGTCAAAATAATAAAAATCCTCTTCCCGGTATAACGGTTCCACGTCTCCCAGCATATCCTCCAGCGCCTCCAGATCCGCATCACTGAAAAAAAGGCGGATCCGCCCGTCTGCCAGCAGCGCTTTCAGCCAGGATTTCTGCAGCGTGCTTAAAGGAACATGGGGGATATGGGTGAGGCGGGAGCGGAAGGTATTATCCCCGCAGGGGACAAGAAGAGGCCAGTCACCTCCTGTCAGTTTGGGAAGAATAGCCAGCGCGCTTTCTCCGAAGGCCTTCTTGGCCGCAAGCTGTTCCATCCGTCTGACCGTGACAGGCGACTGCTCCGCCTCCGTAAGGATGCATCGCACCACATCCAGGTAGCAGCTGTATATTTCATGAAAAAGTTCCATTTGTCACCTCGTTTCCCCGCTGTCTGCGCTGTCGCAGCCGCAGTACATCTGATACATCCGTTCCCAGTCCGTCATAACCTTATTGACAGCCGCCTGATTGGAGCATTGGATATCCATAACCCTCCCGGTAAAGGTCTTTACCCAGGAAAGCATTTCATTGGTATCGAAGAAAAACCCGCTGTAAAGATATTCATTTTCCCGTATCCGCAGCACCTCGCCGCCCCGTCCCTCCCGGTACAGGCGGTTGAGGATATAAGGCTCCTTTTTTTCATCTATAGAAAGCTTGATGCATACCTCCTCAAGTCTGCTGCTGCGGCCTCCGAAAGATACGCCCCAGCAATGAGGAAGATTGCGCCCCAGCTTAAGGGAAAGCTCTTCATAGAAAGGACACTCCTGAAGAAGCTGTATTTTGGTGATGCAGTCCAGCCGAAGTGCGTTAAAACGTCTGCTTTCTTCCTGGTACAGGCACAGATACCGCCTTCCGGTCCTGGTGCTCACCAGAATTTTCAGGGGGATCCCTTCCATAACCGTGAGCTTTCCGCTGCGGCTGCTTTTATTTTCCAGGCGGACGGCGCATCTTTTGCGGATAGCCTCCAGGCCGTCCGAAAGGATACTGTCCTCCAGTGTATGGACAATAAAATGGTGCTTCCACTGAAAGATTTGATTCCGGATGCCGCTCCGATCCAGAATGGTGCTTCCCACAAATCCAAAAGGAGCCGCTTCCTGGAAAAATGTTACGGCTGTAAGAATACGCCCCCATAACCCCGGAACACTTTCCTGTTCACCGGCGGCGCTTTCTTTTTCACAGGGCAGGTCCGGGACAAGGCGGTAATACAAAGCCTTGCCCTTCTTTTCGGAAAGAAACAGTCCCAGTGATTCGTATTCCTTTAACTTGAGCCGGATAGTCTGACTGTCAAAGATACAGCCATATGAAGTGACAATACTGTCACAAATTTCACCAGCCGTCATTCCCCGCTCCCTGTCCGTCAGCAGATCTGTCAGAAAGAAATGAAGCAGCAGATCGTTATCCGTAAAGGTTTTGGACTTCCAGGCGGCATACAGGGGATTGCGGGGGATGGTTTTGCCGTCCACACTGATATACAGATGCTTTCCTTTGGAAGTGTACCCGGAACAGGTATAATCCCCCAGCCAGCTTTCAATTCGCCGCCTTTCATTATCGTAGGTACGGGCGCTTTTGGCATCAAAATCACTGCGCACTTTAAATCCGTATACATAGAACTGACGCATATAGTCTCTTATCTTATCAAAATTTTTGATCAGTTCATGAAATTCCTGCATAAGAGCCCTCCCCCGCTTGTTTTGCCTTTTCCCTGCTTTGACGCCCCTGTTTTCGGATAAACAGCAGACTTAGCAGCATCATGCACAGCTGGGAGAGCGGGATGGTCACCCAGGTCCCTTCAATTCCCCACAGCCTGGGAAACACCGTGAGGAACAGCAGCAGGCATAAAGGCTCCCCGTAAATCAGAATATAGGCCAGCCGGTTTTTCTCCGTTGCATAAAAATAGGAAGTAGTGATCCGGGAAAAGCCTACAAACAGGTAACCCGCAATAAAAACAGGGAAGATACGCCCCACATTTTCCGTAACCTCACGGGAAGCCCCAAACAAAGCGGCGGCATTTCCCCGGCTAAAAAAGATAACCAGCATACATATGACGGATACCCCAAGGGCGAACCGATAAGCCATATTCCGGTAAGACACCGCCTGCGTGCCTTCTTTCTTACCATAACAAAGGCTGATGAGCGGCTGGCTTCCGTCGCTCACACCCTGCAGCAGTAAAAAGACAACGGAAGAAATGTAACTGATGGAGGCATAACAGGCCACCGCCATATCCCCTCCATAAAAAACCGCGCTTTTATTAATGAGGATCAGCGTGATATTCGGGGAAAAGGTGAGCCCGAAAGGTGAAATGGCTACAAACAGCACCTTCCCCGCCATAAGCAGGCTTTCTTTATGAAAAGATAAGGAAGGCCTTTCCCGTTTCCTCAGCAAAAAGATAACGCACACGGCCAGAGTTACCGCCTGCCCGATAACGGTGGCTGCCGCAGCGCCCGCCATTCCGTAAGGAAGCACCCATACAAAAAGATAATCCAGAAGGATATTGGTGACAAATCCCCCGATCATTGCCAGCATAGCCGTTACGGAGCTTCCCATATTCCGGATAAAAGGCACGATTCCCGTAGCCAGTATCTGAAATAATGTACCATAAGCGATATAACGGAAGTATTCCTCTCCCAATTCAAAAATAACGCCCCTGGCTCCGAATGCCCGGAGAATAGGTCCGCCGCTCACGAGAAAAAACGCCGTAAACAGCAGGCCGGATAGTGTGAGCAGCAACAGGGAAATCCCAAAAAACTGCCGGCTGCGTCCATAGTCGCCGGAGCCGTTATGAATGGCAAACTGCACCGCACCGCCCATCCCGATCCCGGTGCCCACAGCCTGGATAAAAGCGGTAAGAGGATAGGCTATATTAATGGCGGCAAGTGCGTTATCCCCCAGAGAATTCCCCACAAAAAAACCATCCGCCACGGAATAAATACCCGAAAGTGCGAAAGCCAGCATGGAAGGGATAACTGCCTGATAAAAAATTTTACGGTTATTCATTATGTAACTCTCCTGTCTGCCAATCTGCATTTTGTAACGGTTGAATACCTTCGCTGTTACTAATTTTCCTCTTTGAAATAAGATACATAGAGAGAAGTGCTTTCCAGTAAAGCACTTCCCTTTTCCTCCCCCAAACGCTCCCATACCCTGCATTCCAGCGCCTGAAGCGCCTCCATGACCTCCCCGGCAAAAACAGAACCGGACGGCGTGAAACAGACCCCCTTATTCCGCCTGTCGTTTTCCAATACATGGAACGATATCCAGCCCCGTTCCCGGAAATTCCGGAGTATGGAATGAACCGTCTGTTTCGGCAGAGTCCACTGCTCACAGATCTGTTTCTGCGTACAGGTCTCCTTCCCTTCCCATAAAGAAAGCAGCACCAGCAGTTCATAATAAGAAAGCCCATACTTTTTGGCCCACTCCTCATATATGGCATTGGTTGCCCGCCAGGCAGAATAATACTGTTTTAGCTGTTCTAAAATATTGGGATCCATTGAGTACCCTTTCCGGTAAATTAGTCTGATTACAGACTAATTTACCAGATAAGAATATTGTTGTCAAGAAATATTGTTATTCAACATTCTTCCGATTCGCCTGTGTGATAACGATATTCCGGTCACAGCGGATCCCTCCCTCTTTGCCGGTGTGTACCTCCCGCTCCCCGCCCCTTTTGCGCTTCCGCCGGGC
>URMK01000126.1 GCA_900548905.1 uncultured Lachnospiraceae bacterium
GCAGAACCGCCCCGGAACTGCCGGCAACCATAACCGTCAGCAACAATGTCATCAAAGTATACTATAAAGTAGATGAAACCCAGAAACTGGACTACAGTGTAGAACATTATTTAGATGGTGAAACAGTTCCTTTTGATATCACAACGCAACAGAGTGTACTGGTGGCAAATCCCGAAGTAAAAAATGTGTCGGATAGTGATAAACTTCCCGCCGGCTATACACGTAATAGGGTTGAACCAGTATTGCCAACTACTATTACGAAAGAAAATAAGGTAATTAAGATAATATACTCTGAAAATGAAATCACAATCAATTACACCGCCGACACAAACGGAAGTGTAACGAATGCCAGTGAAACAATACACGCAGTAAGCGGGAAACCTCAGGGTTCCACAGCGACAGCTTCTAATGGTTATCATTTCGTTAACTGGACAAATGAAGCTGATGAAGTAGTGAGTACGGATGCAGCATATGTGCCTGCTAAAGTGGGAGGTTTACATGTAGCAGCAACCTATACCGCACATTTTGAAGCGGATCCTGTTGCACCTCCCACGGAACCGACTCCTGATGAACCCACCGGAACAACGCCTGATGGACCGACTCCCGCAGCCGCCCCTACAGCAGCAACTGGTGTGCTGGGTGAGGCCTTTGCGCCGGTACGGCCTGAAGTAGGAGTCCTTGGGGAAGCACTGGCACCCGAGGTAGGAGTCCTTGGGGAAGCCAAAGGACCCGGAACCGGAGACGCAGCACCCATCGCCGGATGGTCACTTCTCATAGTAGGAGCGATTATCACATTGGGCATTACAGCAAGAAAGCGTAAAAAAGAAGAACAGTAGAATAAAAAGGGTGTCAACGTAAATGAGAGGGGTCATTGTGAAAACAATGGCCCCTCCCTTACTGTTTTCGGCCCCCTGTACTGCTGCCCGTTCCTTCCATTTCTATTTCATCCAGAATATCCTTGACAAACCATCCAGTTACCCGCTATGATAAATTTGTAATTACATTTTCAGGTGCTTACAAAATAAATAGAAATCAGAGGTCATAGAGATTGATTATTAGAATAAGATTCAGATAACTATTCCGAAGAAAATATATGCGCATGAAAGCCTGAAGAGTATTTGAAAATTAATTCCGGCGAGATTCACGCACCACTTTGTGTGGAATCGATCCCAAGTCCAATTACCGTAGACCGCATCGTCTCGTGAATTTGGGACATAATTCCTGCATATTTCGAAGCACATCTTGCAGATAGCGATTTTCAAATACATTCTGACTTTTCAAATACATTCTGACGCAGCACGGTTGACAGATACCGGGAGCAGCGGCAGGTTTTTTGTATATTGCAGCGTATAAGGGGAATAGTATTTGTTTCTTAGGCATAATCCGGGGATAGATATCGGTCGGAATATGCAGGAAGCAGTCTCTTTTTTTTGTACCTGGAAATGAGAAAACGGAGGTAAAGAAATGTTTTTTAATAATATGAAATGTTTTATCAGATTAAGGAATGGAAACAGGAACGGAAACCTTATATAGATAAGTTTGTGTCTGCGCTGCTGTCACAGACTTATGCCTGCCGGAGCAGGTAAGTAACTCAAACTTTGCAGGTGCAAAGTTTGAGTTAGTAGCATAATATTGAGAAGCGGCGTAGAAAAGAGGAAATGAATGAACGAAAATAATAAAATACAGCAGGAAAATATAACCCGCGTACTTTTAGTAGGTGTCAATGTAGATGACAATCCCGACTTTGAAACCTCCATGGATGAGCTGGAGAGCCTTGCCGATGCCTGCGAAATGGAAGTGGCGGCAAAAATAGAACAAAACCTTTCTTCTCCGAATCCTGCTTTTTATATTGGAAGCGGTAAAGTGAGCGAGGTGCAGGAAACCGTGGAGCTTATGGATCTGGATTACGTGATATTTGATGAAACCTTATCCCCCTCCCAATTAAAAAATCTGCAAAAGGTAGTGGGAGTCCCCATAATGGATCGTACCAATCTGATTCTGGAGATTTTCTCACGGAGGGCCAAAACCCGGGAGGCAAGACTTCAGGTAGAGTCTGCAAATCTCCAATATATGCTGCCCCGGCTGGTTGGTATGCGGGAGGCTCTTGGCCGGCAGGCCGGAGCCAGCGGAAGCATGAGTAATAAAGGTACCGGTGAAAAGCAGATAGAGCTTGACCGCCGGAAAATTGAAAAAAGGATTAGTGAACTGAGGCGGGAGCTGGAAGCTATAGAGCATGACAGAAATACCCAGCGAAAGCGCCGAAATGATTCTTCCCTTCCCCAAGTGGCGCTTGTGGGGTATACCAATGCGGGAAAATCCACCCTTATGAACAAGATGGTGGAAACCTATGTGGGGAAAGAGGAAAAAATAGTAATGGCCAAGGATATGCTCTTTGCCACGCTGGATACTACCGTCCGGAAAATCAACCAGAATGACAAAAAGGATTTTTTGCTGTCGGACACCGTTGGTTTTATCAGTAAGCTGCCACACGGTCTGGTTAAGGCCTTCCGCTCCACTCTGGAAGAGGTCCGTTATGCAGATTTGCTTTTGCAGATTGTGGATGCATCGGATGAACATTACCGGGAACACATCCAGGTAACGGAGGAGACCCTGCAGGAACTGGGGGCGGAAAAAATCCCCTGTATTTATGTTATGAATAAGGCGGATCTCATTATGGCTGAGGAAGATCTCCCGAAGTTGGACGGTGATAAAATATTCATGTCTGCCCGCCAAGGCATCGGCCTGCAGGAACTTTTACAGATGATTAAAAAAAGGGTATTCTCAGGCAATCGGGAAGGTGTATTCCTGATCCCATATGATAAAGGGGAGATTGTCAGCTACCTGAACGGCAACGCTACTGTGATAAGCCAGGAATATCTGGCGGAAGGGGTAAAGCTCTTTGTGGATTGCAGAGAGAGCGATTATACGAAATACCGGGAATATCTGGTTCTGGAGGATTGAGTCTGAAGGAAACGCATACGGATAATAAATAAACTGAACTACATGAGTAGGGTTTAACAGGGAAAAGATCAGATTATATGATTTTTTCCTTGTTTTTTATATTTGTTCACCCGTCGGACAGGACTTTTTCCCTAATAATTTTACTCCCAGGAAAAATAAAATTATACAGGCAGCTGTCAGGAACAGATAGAGCCAAATGGTTTCCGGTATAGGCTCCAGAAGGGAAGCCAGGTAAGTTCCTGAAAAATTAAAGAACATATGAAAAAGCATGGGCATTGCGAGACTTTTAAAATATTTATAAAGACAGCCAAGAACCAAGCCAAGCAGGAAAGCATAAATCCCCTGTATCAGATTCAGGTGTGCGATGCCGAACAATGCTGCCTGTATGAGGTTGGCGGCCCAGAAGCCAATCCCTGTCTTTTTTAAGTAATGGAGAGTAAGTCCCCTGAAAATAAGCTCCTCACTCAGCGGAGCCAGTACCAGGGTAGCTATTGTGGAAAGCAAAGTAAGACTTCCAATTCCACTATCCTCCATCAACATATTGTATTCCGCCATAATATCCGGCACCAAATAATCTGCTGCCGCCAAAAAAAGGGTAATGAAGAAGTACATGCCCTGGGAGAGCAGAAAAGTACCCGCCAGGCTGCGAAAAGAGAATATATTTTTGGAAGCGGCCCTTACCTTCCTGCGGACAAAGCCCAGATAATACCAGCATGCGAAAACAAGCAGGGTCAGAATTTGGATGAGAACAAGGAAGCCGACAGTATGTTCCACATAATAAGTATAAGCAATTTCGTCAATCAGCGCAGGATCGATACCAGGCTTCATGGAAACATAAGCTGTTATAACGGTATAAAATACTTGTACCCCCAAAACCTGAAGCAACAGCATCATAAGCAGCGGTGATAAAGAGAGCAGCGCATAACCGATTCTTTTTCCTTTACGCATATGTAATTATTCTCCTGAAATTATTTTAATATCATTATATGCCTGCGGTGCATGGATCTGCAAGGCTTATTCCGGACATTTGCCACGGGAAGGAAAAGCGGGTATCCGACGCAGAACGCGGATGTATACGCATTGACATTCATATGTGTCTGTCCTAGAATGAAAAAAAGGATACATATATGGCTCAAACACAGCATAAGACAAATGACCATTCCGGTTTTGTTATGTTCGGGCCGCCAGTAAAAAGAACAGGAGTATACCGATGCCTCTTAGAGCCGCAATATGTGATGATGAACCGGAACAGGCAGAGATGCTGGAGAAGTATGTAAAGGAATGGGCCGGCCTTTCGGGAATAAAAATACAAACGGGAATTTACCCCAGTGCAGAGGCGTTTCGTTTTGCCTGGGAAGAGGAGCAGGACTGGTGGCTTCTTCTTCTGGATATTCAAATGGGGGGAGAAAATGGGGTATCCCTTGCCCGGTACCTGCGGGAAAGAAATGAAAAGCTGCAGATACTTTTTATAACCGCAATCCCGGATTACATAGAAGATGGATATGATGTGGCGGCGCTTCATTACCTGATAAAGCCAATAAACAAGGATAAGCTTTTCCGTTGCCTTGACAAGGCTTTGAAGAAGGAAGAAAAGGAGCGATACCTTCTCTTAACAACGGCAGACGGAGAAAAGGTACGGTCTGCACAGAAGGACATTATGTATATAGAGGCTTTCGCCCATACCGTCCGAATTCACACAAAGGAAGAAACCCTTGAGGTGCGGTGTGGGATCCATGTGCTGGAAGAGCAGCTGGAAGGGAAGAATTTTGTCCGATGTCACCGTTCTTATATTGTCGGACTGGCCTATGCTGCGAGAATAAGGAAAACAGAGCTTGTGCTGGATGACGGGACGGCCATACCCGTCAGCCGGAGGCTTTTTGCGGAGGTTAACAGAGCTTTTGTGGCTTACTACCGGCTGGAAGAGGATGGGAAAGACTGAACGGGAAAGGAAAAAAAGAAACATGGAGCTTTGGATGGCAGGTATAGCGATTGCCGGTATATTGCTGGCGGCGGGAAGCATTTCCCTGTTTTTCCGATGGTATCTGACCCGGCTTGTGGATCGGAGAATAGAAGGCTTTCAAAAGGATTTGATAAGCAGACAGATAGATGAAGTTGAAAATATGTACAGGCAGATGCGGGGGTGGCGCCATGACTTCCGGAACCATATCCAGACAATGCTTATTTTATTGCAGAACGGAGAAATGGAACGGCTGGAAGACTATATGAACAGCCTGAATGAAGATCTGACAAAAGTGGATCAGGTGCTGAAAACCGGAAATGTTATGGCCGATGCAATACTCAACAGCAAGCTGTCACTGGCCGGGGCAAGAGGTATTGCTGTGAATGCCAAAGCAAAGGTGCCGTCCCGGATGCGGATTTCAGATGTGAATCTCTGCGCCGTGTTGGGAAACCTGCTTGATAATGCGATTGAAGCCTGCATGCGGATAGAAGATCCCGATAAGAGATTTATACGGGTTTACATCGGTACGATGAAACAGCAGTTATATATTTCCGTGACTAATTCCATGGGAAAAAAGCCTGAAAAAACAGGCGGCCGTTTTCTATCATCCAAAAGCGGCAGGGACGAAATGGCCCGTTTCGGCTTCGGGCTAATGCGGATCGACGTGATTGCGGAGCAAAACGGAGGATACGTAAACCGCCAGAATGAAGAAGGGGTATTTGCGACGGAAGTAATGCTTCCGTTATAAGTTACCCAAGCTCCACAGGTGCCAAATGGCCGTCCGATGGCTGCCAGAGCGGAGTCCCCGGGACTGAAAA
>URMK01000127.1 GCA_900548905.1 uncultured Lachnospiraceae bacterium
GCAGGCCGCACAAGGAAGCAGGGGCAGGTGACGCCGAACTTTTTTATCTACACCCGTTTTTCTGAAATAAAATTGCCGGTGGCTGCATATCATGTTATACTAATAGACAGCAGGCCGGGCACAAAAGGCCTGACGGGGGACGCTGTTCCTTGTCGGGCTTTTTTTACGCCTGGTTCCAAAAGGTTGATGTGCCGGGAGGCACGGAACAGGAGTATGCATGAAATTAACTTTTATCGGAGCAGACCATGAAGTGACGGGCAGCTGCCATTATCTGGAAGCTGCGCAGAAGCACATTCTGGTGGACAGAGGTATGGAGCAGGGAATGAATCCCTTTGAGAATGCGGAACTTCCGGTACAGGAAGCTATGCTTGATTATGTGTTTCTGACACATGCCCATGTGGATCACTCCGGCATGCTTCCCCAGCTGTATGCCAGGGGTTTCCGGGGAAAGATATATGCCACACGGGCGACTGCACAGCTGTGCGATATTATGCTGCGCGACTGCGCGCATATCCAGCAGCAGGAAGCAGAGTGGAAGAACCGTAAGGCCAAGAGGCATTCCGGGACCCAAGAGCATGAACCGCCTTATACGATGGAAGATGCCGAGGGGACAATAGGGCTGTTGGTACCATGTGAGTACGGGGAAATGATAGAGGTTTGTGCCGGAATCCGGATCCGTTTTACGGATATCGGGCATCTGCTGGGCTCCTCCAGCATTGAGGTTTGGGCGGAGGAAAAAGGTTTTAAACGAAAGCTTTGCTTTTCCGGGGATATCGGAAACAAGAACCAGCCGTTAATACGGGATCCCCAGCCTACGGCGCAGGCCGATTATGTTATTATGGAATCCACCTACGGAGACCGGCTGCACAGCACGGAAAGGCCGGATTATATCGCCGGCCTGGCCGGGGTGATCCAGGAAACCTTTGACAGGGGCGGCAATGTGGTGATTCCTTCCTTTGCCGTGGGAAGAACCCAGGAGATCCTGTATTTCCTGCGTAAGATCAAGGAAGAGGGCCTGGTGGTGAATCATGGCAGGTTCCCGGTTTATGTGGATAGCCCTCTTGCCGTGGAGGCTACGGAAATTTTTGAAAAAAATATTAATGACTGCTTTGACGAGGAGGCGATGGATCTGGTGCGCCGGGGAATCAATCCTATTTCCTTCCCCGGGCTGCGTCTGTCCATTACCAGCGACGAATCGAAGGCAATTAATTTTGATGATATGCCGAAGGTGATTATTTCCGCTTCCGGCATGTGCGAGGCGGGGCGTATCAAGCATCATCTGAAGCACAACCTTTGGCGGGAGGAATGTACGATTCTGTTTGTGGGCTACCAGTCAGTGGGTACTCTTGGGCGGAGTATTCTGGAGGGCGCTGCGGAAGTGAAGCTTTTCGGGGAGTCCGTGGATGTGCGCGCACGGATCATGGCCTTCCAGGGGCTGAGCGGCCATGCGGATAAGAACGGGCTGATTGAATGGCTGGAAAGTTTTCAGGAAAAGCCCCGTAAGGTTTTTATTGTGCATGGAGAGGATTCGGTCTGCACCTCTTTTTCGGAATGCCTGAAATATGAACATGGGTATGATACCTATGCGCCTTTCAGCGGCACCCGTTTTGACCTTATTAACAATGTTTTTGAATACGAAGCTGCGCCCAGGGCGAAGGAAAAGAAAGCCAAAGCGGCTGTGGTGAAAAGTGTATATGCCCGTCTGGAGGCAGCAGGACAGCGTTTGCTGGCGATTATCCGCAGTGCTAAAGGGATGGCCAATAAGGATATGGGCAAGCTGGCGGATCAAATTAACGCGCTTTGTGATAAGTGGCAGTAAGGAATTGTCTGCGGCGGTTCCTGAGATGAAGGACAGGAGAGAAAAAGCAATATGAGTTTAGCTGATTTGACATTTATTCAGATGTGTAAGGATATACTGGAAAACGGAACGAGCACGGAAGGGGAAAAAGTGCGTCCCAAGTGGCCGGACGGTACGCCGGCCTATACGATAAAGAAATTCGGCGTGGTGAACCGCTACGATCTGTCCCGGGAATTCCCGTTGCTGACCCTGCGCAGGACGGCACTGAAATCGGCTGCGGATGAGATTCTGTGGATATGGCAGCAAAAATCCAATAATATCCATGATCTGCACAGCCATATCTGGGATGAATGGGCGGACGAGGACGGATCCATCGGAAAGGCCTACGGCTATCAGCTGGGAGTAAAGCATCAGTATAAGGAAGGCATGATGGATCAGGTAGATCGGGTGATCTATGATTTAAAGAACAATCCTTTCAGCAGACGGATTATGACTAATATTTATGTGCATCAGGATCTGCATGAAATGAACCTGTACCCCTGTGCCTACAGCATGACCTTTAATGTGACCCAGAAAAAGGGGGAGGAGAAGCTGACTCTCAACGCCGTTCTCAGCCAGCGTTCCCAGGATGTGCTGGCGGCCAATAACTGGAATGTGGTGCAGTATTCGGTTCTGCTCCATATGCTGGCTCAGGTATGCGATATGCAGGTGGGAGAACTGGTGCATGTGATAGCGGATGCCCATATTTACGACAGGCATATCCCCATCATCCGGGAGCTGATTGCAAGGCAGCCGTATCCGGCTCCCAAATTCAGCCTGAATCCGGAAGTGAAAGATTTCTACCAGTTTACCAGAAATGATGTTATGGTGGAGGATTATGTTACCGGAGAACAGATAAAGGATATTCCCATTGCCATCTGACGGAAAGGGGTTGTAACAGGCCGGACAGGTCTGCCCGAGCGGCTGCATGCGGATATGGAGAGGAGCAAAATTATGAATATTATTGTTGCTGTGGATGAAAACTGGGCTATCGGATGCAGAGGGGATCTGCTTGTGAGGATACCCGCGGATCACAAAATGTTCCGGAACGAGACTTTAGGAAAAGTAGTGGTACTGGGCAGGAAGACTATGGATACCTTCCCCGGGGGACTGCCTCTCCAGGGCAGGACAAACATCGTCCTCACACGGAATCCGGATTACAGGGTGAAGGATGCGGTGGCGGTACATTCGGTGGAGGAGCTTCTGGAGGAAGTGAAAAAGTATGATTCCCGGGATGTGTATGTGATCGGAGGGGACAGTGTATACCGGCTGCTGCTTCCTTATTGTGATACGGCCCATGTGACCAGAATTGACAGGGCCTATGAGGCAGACGCATATTTCCCTAACCTGGAGGAAGACGGAGAATGGGAAAAAACGGCCGACAGCGAAGAGCAGACCTATTTCGATACTACCTATCACTTTGTAAAATATGAGAGAAAAAAGACAATGTGACAGAATAGAACAGATACGAAAAAAGAGGACTGTATAACGGGTCTGCGCAGGAAATGCACAGACCGTAAGAAGGGATACGGGAACTTCACTTGCATAGGCTTTTTTGCCGGGCAAGGAGTTCCTGTATCCCTTTTTTTTACTCATAAATCTCAATGATCACTTTCTCTGCCAGGAACTCCTTCCCGTCAAAGTATCCCTGCGCTTCCAGTCCGGTTCCTTCCTGAATCTCTGAAAAAACAGCTTCCTCTTCCTTAATATCCTCACCGGATCCCTTTATCGTCCACCGTTTGAATACGGTGGAATCCATACAACGGACAGTCACCAACTCTTCCTCCGGGCTTCCGGCTTCCGGCATGACAACGACCGATCCGTATCCGTCTGCGGATTCTTCCGACAGCGTGAGGCTGATTACAAAAGAATCCTGTGAAACACTTCTTACTTTTCCGCCTATACAAACCAATTCCCGGCTTCCCGTTCCATCGCTTTCCGGTGCATCACCTCCCGCTTCCCTGTTTCCGGGTGCGGCGTTTCCTGTCTCATCGTTTCCGGTCCCTTCGCTTAATGTTCCATCCGTACCGCCTTCCTGGCCCGGCAGCGATGCATCCTCTGCATTGGTTCCGGCTGACTGGCCCGTCGGTAAAGAAGCATTGCTGCTGTTCTCCGCCGGCTGTTTACTGCCGCATCCTGCTGCCGGTGTCATCATGAGTGCCAGAACGGCTGCTGCCAATATGAATTTCTTATTCATTTCCAACTCCCTCTCTTTTCTGTCATAAGTTGTATTCCCGCGGGCAATGAACCGGATATATACGCCTGCACGTAGATCCGGCGGCCGCCGGGCTTTATCTGCATTATACGCAAGGAGTCTCTAAATCATCTCTAAGCGGCGCGGCGGCTGTTACCGGTGTTATGTTGTCAATTATAAAAAAGGAAAATTAACGCTTCCCTAACAGCACTCTTTATATTATAATGTTTTTGTGCGCCGGCACAAAGAGAACGGGCCGGTGATGCGGTGAGGCAGCAAAGTGCCCGCCGGACAAGAGAAAAAAGTGGAAACAGCAAAAGAGGGATATGTATGGAAAGAAAAGTAGGAACCATATCAAGAGGAATCCGTTGTCCTATCATCCGCGAAGGGGATAATCTGGCTGACATCGTGGTAACCAGTGTGCTGGAGGCGGCGGAAAGTGAAGGATTTGAACTGAGAGACAGGGATGTGATTTCCGTTACGGAATCTATCGTCGCAAGGGCACAGGGAAATTATGCACCCGTTACAGCAATCGCAAAGGATGTGAAGGATAAGCTGGGCGGAGACACCATAGGCGTTATTTTCCCTATTCTTTCCAGAAACCGTTTTGCCATCTGCCTGCGCGGCATTGCCATGGGGGCGAAGAAGGTGGTGCTGATGCTGAGCTATCCCAGCGATGAGGTGGGAAATGAACTGGTTTCCCTGGATCAGCTGGACGCGGCGGGAGTGAACCCTTACAGTGATGTGCTGACACTGGAAAAATACAGGGAGCTGTTCGGTGAGAATAAGCATCCTTTTACCGGTGTGGACTATGTGGCCTATTACAGCGACTTAATCCGGGAATCCGGTGCGGAAGTGGAAGTGATTTTTGCGAATAACCCGAGAGAAATCTTGCATTATACAAAGAATGTGCTCACCTGTGATATCCACAGCAGGGCACGTACCAAGCGGATACTGAAGGAGAGCGGCGCACAGGCGGTATGCGGCCTGGACGATATCCTTAACGAATCCGTGGACGGAAGCGGCTGCAATGAGAAATACGGCCTGCTTGGTTCCAATAAATCCACAGAGGACACCATTAAGCTGTTCCCCAGGGATTGTACGGAGCTGGTGTTGGATATCCAGGCCCAGATTCTGGCTAAGACCGGTAAACATGTGGAAGTTATGGTATACGGCGACGGTGCTTTCAAGGATCCGGTAGGAAAGATCTGGGAGCTGGCCGACCCCTGTGTTGCTGTGGCAAATACGGAAGGGCTGGAAGGAACCCCTAACGAAGTGAAGCTGAAATACCTGGCGGACAATGATTTCAAGGAGCTGTCCGGCGAGGCGTTAAAGGAAGCGATTTCCTCCAGAATCAAAGGAAAGAAGGATAATCTGGTGGGAGATATGGCGTCCCAGGGAACGACACCCAGAAGGCTTACGGATTTAATCGGATCGCTGTGCGATTTGACCAGCGGATCCGGTGATAAGGGGACTCCCGTTATTCTGGTGCAGGGATATTTTGATAACTTCACGGATTAATGAAATCTATAATGTGTATTTTCCTTCCTGAGGGATAGGATTCAGAAAGGCGTTGGCTTATTTTTAACAGGCCGGCGCCTTTTTCATGGAATAAAGTGATGGTAATTCTATATCTTACCAAATCATGAGGTAAGCAACTCCTTGCGGAGCCACTCCCTCCCGAACCGTGCGGGCAC
>URMK01000128.1 GCA_900548905.1 uncultured Lachnospiraceae bacterium
GCCCTGTTAATACTTGTGATTTTTCGGCAGAAACTGCCAGAATGTGCGAATGCACGGGTTAAAATTTACCTCTGACTGTGAGGTATAAAATAGGTAAGAATATAATTATGATACTTTAGTATTGGCAGAAAGTCAACTCCTCTTTTCCGGTACCATCATGCCCGGTACCGTCATGTCATTGGTTATTATTCTACGTTCCCCCGTATAGTATTATCTGTTTTACATGATATCTTCTTTTTAAAAATAAATATTATTTTCACTATTGACTTTAACAATATTAAAGTATATATTTAACATAATGAAAGTGAGGAGTTCCCATGGCAATCGAAATAGTACCGGAATGGATGCTTAATCTGGATGATGAGGATGTGGCCTTTATGAAAAGGTTTCTTTTGGCCTCCGGCTCGCTTAAGGAAATCGCAAAGCAGTACGGAGTGACCTATCCCACGGTCAGGCTGAGGCTGGATAAGCTGATCCAGAAGATCATGCTCAGTGAAGGAGCAGAAAAGGATCCTTATATCGCTCTCATCAAACGTCTTGCCATAAACGAACGGCTGGATTTTGATACCGCCAAAATACTGATAAACGAATATAAAAAAATGCACAGGGAGGAATTATAAATGGCAGTTGGTACCCTTATGATATGGATTTCCTTGATCGTTATCCTGCTTGCCGCCGCAGGCGCTATTGTATTGCAGGTCTATTTGTCCGGAAGAGAAAGCCGGATGCCGGGGTTACTGCTTCCCCTTCTTTCCTTTCTTTATTCCCTGTTTTTGGTTTTTAATCTGATTATCACGGAAAACATGTCGGCCTGGAGTATTATCGGACTTATCGCAGGCACCCTGGCGGCCGGCAATCTTTCCACGCTGCTGCTTCTTGTCATTTATTTCATCCGCAGGGACAAAATAAAACAAAAGAAGCAGCTGGATAAAATGAATATCCAGGATCTGTAAAAGGAAGAAAGCGCACGCTTTCTTCCTTTTACAGATTGCAGCAGGGCATGCCTGCGCAACAGGCGGTGTTGTTACCGGATATTGTACACACTTCTGATTCTCAGACCATCCGGTGAGCCTTTCAGGATACGGATTTTCCTTTCACCGGCGCTCATGTCGAAATAATTATCGTCTAAAAGCATATCATCCGCTTCATTGGTAATTTCCACCCCTCTTGCATAGGCGACGGACTTCACGGTCAGCACATCCCCTTCGGCCGTAACGGTAAGCTCCGGATCCGTAAAGCGGTAATGTTTGGGCGCGCAGAAGATGACACAGCCGCCGGAAATGAGTTGTCCGTCCCGATAGCAGTCATAGCTCACATAGTCCCCATAGGTATCCGCATCCATACAATCCTGCTCTGCAAGCCAGACGCTGGACAGGGGGGCTGCCGTAACCTCTTCTTCCCCTTCCCGCAGGATCTTTGATTTGCTGTTACGCAGAGCCCATTTCACCAACAGACGCTGCTCCTCCATGGTTTCATTGGCAACACAGAGACGGATGGATTTTTTTACTTCATAAGGCTCCGCATTGGGATTGGTATCCTGGGTGAGGATCCCTTCCTCGGCGCAGGAAAGCATTACCGGGGCAAAAAACCGTTTTGCATAATAATGCAGTGCCTTCCATCTTCCGCAGTAATCTATGGAGGCCCAGCTCGCCACCGGCCAGCAGTCGTTCAGCTGCCAGATGACTGTCCCCATACATCTTCCCCGGTTTCTCCGGAAATGCTCCACACCGTATCGTATGGCCTCCGCCTGCAAAAGCTGGGAGGCATACAGAGTGGTGTCAAAATCATTGGGATAAAGGAAGGTCTGTTCCATATAGTTCATGATTTTCCCATTGGCGGTCTGGTTTCGCTGGTGCTTTTCCATAACGTAGGAGAAAATATTCCTGTCCTCCGGTTCGGTAAAGGTTTCCACTGTCTTCAGGGAAGGGAAGGACTGGAAGCCGAATTCGGACACATAGCGGAAGAAAAACTTCCGGTATTCCGTGATTGGTTTGTTTCCATGCCATACATCCCAATAATGGACATCTCCCCGGTTTTCATCATTCGGCTCATCAAAGGCGCCGCCTGAGGAAGGGCTTGCAGGCCAGTAGAAGGTGTTGGGGTCGTATTCCCTGAGCACTTTGGGAAGGATGTATTCATACATCTTCACATAGTCGCTCTTTTCTTTGGGCCTGGTGACCCACTGTCCCTGTTGGACAAACATCTCCATTTCGTTGTTGCCGCACCACAGGCCAAGGGAGGCATGATGGCGGATCCGTTTGATATTATCCACAAATTCCGCCGTGATATCCTGTTCAAATTCTTCCGTGAGGTCATAGATCGCGCAGGCGAACATGAAGTCCTCCCATACCACCAGCCCCAGTTCATCACAGGCATCCCAAAAGCCGTCATACGGGTAGTTGCCGCCGCCCCATACGCGGATGCAGTTAAAGTTGGCATCTCTGGCCTGCTTTAAAAGATCGTAGGTTCTTTCCGGTTTTACCCGGGGCAGGATATTATCTTCCGGTATGTAATCCGCGCCCATGGCAAAAATGCGGACGCCGTTCACTTCGTGTGCAAACTGCTCGCCGTATTCATCCTTTCCTCTGTGGACGGTCATGGTACGAAGCCCGATCCGTCTGCTCCAGGTATCCAGCACATGGTCTTCTTTCAGAAGCGCTACGTCCACCTGGTACAAAGGCTGCCTTCCATAGCCGTTAGGCCACCACAGACGGGGGTTCTCAATAACCGCTTCTTCCGGGCATAGCCCCTCAAAAACTACATTCCCCTCCGGATCCGCCACCTTCATGCGCCAGGTCAGGCCCTGCAGTTCTTTTTCTTCTCTGCCGAAACGGCAGGAGTGGTTTTCCTTCAACACATCCACATCGATCCGGGCTTTCAGGGAAACCCTGCCGTCCCCGTGCTCCTGTGAAAGGTATACCCCGTCCAGCCGGGCCGTATCAAAACCGATCAGATCCACGTCCCTCCAGATACCTGCGTCGGGAAGACGGGGACCCCAATCCCAGCCGAACATACAGTGGGCCTTACGCAGATAAGGGAAGCCCTTCATGGCATCGGAGCTGCCTTCCATAGGCCGTTCTTCATATGCCTCCCGGATAAAACGGGTGGGCGAATGGAGCACTACCTTCAGTTCGTTTCCGGCAGCAAGCAGCAGTTCCTTTACCGGGAATTCCCAGGTGCGGTGCATATTCTTCACACACCCGAGAAGCGTTCCGTTCAGGAACACATCCCCAATGGTATCAATACCGTCAAAATGCAGCAGCACGGATTCCCGCCCTAGGATAGCCTCCGGCACGTCAAAACGGGTAATGTAGGTGAAATCATTGTCCATGATTTTCAGGGCTTTCAGTTCATTGTCCCGGTAATAGGGATCCTCCATCCTTCCGTTATCCAGCAGATCCTGGTATACGCTTCCCGGTACGGCGGCGGGCAGAAATTCCTCCGTTCCGTTGATGCACATCTGCCAGTTCTCATTCAGCTTCTTAATTTGCATCCTGTTCCTCCTTCTTCCTGTCACGGTTCTTCCCCTTTCGCTCTTCCTCATACTGGAAGGGGATCGGCCTTTTTATGTAATTGGTATACTACCAAATTATCACTTCTGCCCGGCCTTTTCTTCTTTTTTCTTGACCGATTATTGTACTATATTGACCTGCAGTTTTTGCTTAATATCCCAAATCCCTGTCGATCACTGTGCCGTCCATGGCGTTAATGGTTAGAAAGCTCTCAAAGGGGCCGCCGAAGGTTTCGGTATACGGTTCGTCGGAATTGGTATGGTTCATTGTCCTTGTTCCCAGGAAATCCCAGACCGGTACCATAGTCCCTTCCGTAGGATTTCCTTTTTCCATAATACGCATGTAGCCCAGCCGTATTTCCTCGACCTGAAACTTCATATCTATTCCTGCCTGGACAAAATCGCTGTATTTTTTCTGAATCATTTCCCGGAAAATCTGCTGGATTTCTTCAAAGGGCATGAGAAAAACATATTCATCCGACATATCCGTTACCGTATAGGGATCCGTCCAGCGGAAGCTTACAAGCCCTTCATCATCATAAACCAGGCTTATATGCTCGTAGGGCCAGGAAGCATTGTTCCCTTCCGCTGTCGTACCGTCGTTGTTGGTATAGGTAACGGGGATCCCGTCAATCATTCTGGTAAAGTGTACGCCATAGGCATATGCAAGGGGAATCATCTTCCCTTTTTCCTCGGTATAAGAGGTAAAATATTCCCCGCCGCAGGACTTAAATTCCGTAAGCCCCATCTGCTCCACAGCCTCTGCGGCTTTCTGCTCAATTTCCGCAGGGGGCGTATCCGGTTTTCCTTCCGTTTCCCCGTCTGCCAGTCCGGGAAGATAGTTGCTTCCCTTACCGGTGTATTCAGTCGAAAAATAAATCCACCTCCATGTGGGGGTAATATTATTATCCAGAACCGTAAAATAATCTTTTCCTTCCATGGTCACATAACCCATCAGCATATTTCCGTCCGGATTCCCGTTTTCCACAGCATTTGTGTCAAACCGGACGACAGGATCGATTTCCCGGATCTGTGCGGTTTCCGGCGCCGCCTCCAGCATAGCCTCGAACTCCGCAATTTTCTTGTCGTAATCCTTTCCGTCACCGTATTGATCCACATAGGATGCCCCGGATTCCTTTTCTTCTTTCAGAAGGGCAATCCGTTCCTCAATCTCCGCTTTTGTAAAGCCATGGGCCGGATCGTTTTCATCCACCACCCTGTCCCAGAGACTGCCGCCCTGCAGGAGCACCCGGTTGACCGCATCATAATCCTCCTGGGTAAAAATCCGGCTGGTAACGGTTTTCAGCCGGAATCCGTCCGCTGCCGGGATCACCACATTAGCTTTAACCTCTACCTGAATCCGTCCGGTATCGTCGGAAAACTGCAGTTCGAAAACATCCGGCGCCTGTACCTGCGAAGCAATATTCCCTTCTTTTGCCGTCTGTACAGGAGCGGTGCCGTCCTGGGATTTGGGCACCACCAAATCCTCCTGCGCGGATTCCGTCTGCCCCGCGGAAACGTCATTCCCCGCCTGACATCCTACCGGAACGGTTAATACAAGACTCATAATTGCTGCCGCCGCAGCCCATCTTTTTCCTGCCATCTCTTTTCCCTCTCTTTATCTTTGGAACCGTTTACGTTCCTTAATCTGCCGGTTACCGCTTCCGCCGCGTCCCGGCATCCTTACTGTACCCCGCAGGAACGTAAAAAGTATACAGCAGTATGTAAACGTTTTGTAACTATGGAGGTATGGACGTAACAGTTCAGACGGCCCTTTGTGTCCTGCGGCTTCCCTCCCCGCTTTTCCCTGGGGCGGCGGTACTGCAAGGTTCCTTACAGGGGGCGCTCTCGCTCGACTAAAAACGCAACAGTACTAACGCTGCAAAGGACACAGCGTAAGGACTGGCGTTT
>URMK01000129.1 GCA_900548905.1 uncultured Lachnospiraceae bacterium
CAGCACCGCCCCAGGGGAACGCCGGGAAGGCAGCCGGGGACACCCAGGGCAGGTTCGGACGTGATGCACAGCGGTAAAACCCTATTCAAACTGTGCAAGATACATTTGTCTGTATAGACCGTCCTGTCGAATCAGCTCTTCATGAGTCCCCTGCTGAATAACGTCACCTTCGTTTACCACAAGAATAATGTCGGCGTTCCGTATTGTGGACAATCTGTGAGCGATAATAAAGCAGGTTTTCCCCTCCATCAGCTTTCTCATCGCTTCCTGGATTTTCATCTCGGTACGGGTGTCCACATTGGAAGTTGCTTCATCCAGGATGAGCATCCTTGCCGGCAGGAGCATCGCCCTGGCTATTGTCAGAAGCTGCTTCTGCCCTTTGGATATGTTGGTCCCTTCATCAGTGAGAATTGTATCATAGCCCTGGGGAAGCCTGCGGATAAATCCGTCAATCCCGGCCGCTTTGGCCGCTTCCCGGACCTTTTCCGCTTCCATTCCCTGTTCCATCCCGCCCAGGCTGCCATAGGCCAGATTATCATAAATACTTCCCTGGAACAGCCATGTATCCTGCAGTACCATGGCATAGGACTTACGCAGGCTCTCTCTTGTAATACCGGAGACATCATTACCGTCTACACAAATACGTCCATCCTGAATATCGTAAAACCGCATGAGAAGATTGATGAGGGTGGTCTTTCCGGCCCCTGTAGGCCCTACAACCGCTACCATTTTACCGGGTTTTACATGAAAACTCAAGTCATGGATAATAGTTTTAACAGAATTATAGCCAAATTTTACATGGGAAAGTTCCACATCCCCTTCCGCCTGTGTAAGCACCATGCAGTTTTCTGCATCCGCCGGTTCCTCCGGCTCATCCAGCAGCCGGAAAATACGCTCTGCGGCGGCAATCGAGGACTGCAGATCACTGATTATATTAGCCGCTTCATTAATCGGCCCCGAAAACTTTCTGGAATACAGAACAAACGAAGATATGTTCCCGATGCTCATACTCCCAAACAGATACAATACTGCCCCAAATACACTGATCAGGGACAAAGAAAGATTGTTCACAAAGTTTACCATAGGCCCTACAATACTGCCGTAATATTCCGCCCGGTAATAGGCCTTCATAGCCTTTTCATTTTTCCTCTCGAACCGATCAATGGTATTATCCTCCTGGCAATAGGCCCGTAAGGTTTTCTGCCCGGAAACCATCTCCTCCACAAAGCCGTTCAATTCCCCCAATTTCGCCGATCGCTCCCGGAACAATGGCCTTGTTTTGCCCGTAAGATAACGGGTGATGCATATGGACAGAGGCATGGTAAAAGCAAAAACCAGGACAAGCCGTGGAGAAATCAGCACCATCATGATAAATGCGCCGCTTACCGTTATTACCGTAGTCAGAAGCTGCACCACATCATCGGAGAGAGAAGCGTTCACCGTATCTATATCATAGGAAATCCGACTGATAATATCCCCGCTCTGATGCACGTCAAAATACCCCACCGGCAGGGAAAGCAGTTTTTCAAACACATCCCTGCGCATCCTGTAGACCACCTTCCGGCTTATGGCTATCATCAATACCTGAAGCAGATAAGAAAAAATGGAGGACACCACATAAAAGCCCGCCATCCATGCCGCGTAATAAAAAACCCTGCTGAAATCCACTCTGCCTGCGCCCGGTTCAATGGCATCCACCGCATAGCCGGAAAGCATCGGCCCTATCAGCGCAAATAAATTGCTGCCTACCGTCAAAGCAAAAGCGGCGGTAAGATACCACTTATAATGCATCAGATACCCGCCGAGCCTCAACAGGGTTCCGGCCTTCCCTTTGTCTTTTTTCTGTTTTTTTCCTGTTCCTCCCCATCTCATACCACGGCTTCTCCTGTCTGTGAACTGCTTATTTCCCTGTATACCTGACATCTTTCTAACAGATCCTCATGCGTCCCATATCCGATCATCTCCCCGTCCTCCAGCACAAGTATATGATCGGCATGCATAACAGAGCTGATCCTCTGGGCAATCATAATCGTGGTCGTATCCCGGAAATGCTCCTTCAGCTGCCTCCGGAGTTTTGCATCCGTCCGGTAATCCAGTGCGCTGGAGGAATCGTCCAGCACGAGGATATCAGGCCGTGCTGCCAGTGCCCTGGCAATTAAAATACGCTGTTTCTGGCCGCCGCTCAAATTGGCTCCCTTGATATCCAGCATAGCTCCTTCACTGCGTTCTTTTTCCCTTGTGAATTCGTCTGCCTGCGCGTATTCCAGCGCCTTTATTACCTCTTCCCGAGACAGCTTTCTCCCCATCCTTACATTTTCATAAATAGAATCCTCGAAAATCGTATCGTTCTGGAAAACCACACCAAACTTTTTTTGAAGCTCTTTCCTCTCCAGACTGCGGATATCCATCCCATCTATCAGGATCCTGCCCTGATCCACATCCACAAGCCGCATCAGTACGGCTGCCAGTGTGGTCTTCCCGGATCCGGTCGCCCCTATTACCCCCAGCATTTCTCCTTTTTTTAAAGAAAAAGAGATATCCTTCAGATTTGGTTCCTTTTTATTATAGGAAAAGGTAACATGGTCGAACACTATCCCTTTCTGTCTTTGCCCCTGCTCTTCCCATTCCGGCCACACTTTCTCTTGATTTCTTTCCTTCTCTTTCTTTGTTTCCTTCTCTTTATCGTTCTGCGCGCCGGAGTCGAAAGATTCCTCTTCTTTATCTATACCGCACATGCGCTCCATATCCTCCCCACAGCCCAATACCTGATCTATCCTGGCCCCCGATGCCACCGCCTTATTAATAATGACAAACATACGGGAAATGGACATCATGGCATTGAGGATGATAGTGAAATACGTCATAAATGCCAATATCTTACCAACCTCGGAGGTTCCCGCATTTACGCGATAGGCTCCTGCCAGGATAACCCCCACCAACCCCAGGTTTAATAGCATATTCATGGACGGATTCAGGACCGCCATAGTCTGCTCCGCATTCCTTTCGCATGTGACGACCAATGTATTAATACGGTCAAATTTGTCCTTTTCATAATCCATTTTAGACAGCGCCCGGATAACCCTGATTCCTGCAATATCCTCTCTGACCAAACAAACAAACTTATCCGCAGCTTCCTGCAGTCTGCGATACAGCGGCATGCCCTTCCGGGAGACTGCTATCATGACAATTGCCAGAACAGGCATGACCAGCAGAAGAACAGACGCCAGAACCGGATCCAAAGCCATTGTAAAAATAATTCCCCCCACAAGCAGGATAGGCGCCCGGACCCCAAGTCTCTGGATTCTGCCAATCATCTGATTTACATTATAAGTATCCGTCGTAAGCCTCGATATTAAGGATGCTTTCGTAAATAAATTCGTCTGCTTGTCCGACAAATACATTGTCTTGGCAAACAAATCATGCCGGATAATCTGTGTTGCATCACTTGCAACCCTGGAGGCCATCCGGTTTGCAATGATATTAAATGCTACAGCCACAAAGGAACAGATTATCATGACTCCTCCCCACAGATAGATCTTCTGCAGGCTTTTCATAGGTATCACATTATCTATTACATAGGCCAGTACCCAGGGAATACACAGATCCATAATAGAACCGATAAATTTAACTGTAAAACCAATACCCATCCTTTTATAATAGGGCCTTAAATAAAAAGAAATTATTTTTTTCATTTTATCCCCAATTCGCTTCCCTTTCTTAATAAAAACGGCTGTATATCGGGATACGTCCAGAATTCCCTTTCTGTTGGGAATTTATCATATAACTTAACCTCTGCTATCTCAAAGGCGGGCAGGGAGCCTGATTCCTTAACCTCGGCATAATAAAGCATACCGAAGCTGGCTCTTTCTCCCTGTCTCAGACAGGAATATGCACAAACAGGATGAAGTGTATACTGTACCGCCCCTGTTTCTTCATACAGCTCTCTGCGGGCCGTATCCTCTATGCACTCGCCCGGTTCTCTGTGTCCTCCCGGAAATTCCCATGACTTCCGGTCTTTATGACGGCACAATACCCATTTCCCATCTTTTATCGCTATAATTACAGCAAAATCAAATATGGACTCCTCCGCTTTATCATAAAATGCAACCTGAACCATTTTATCTCCTTTACACTACACTGTGACATTTTCATTACCCGGTTTTCAGTAACCAAAAGCACCCGTCAATGATTCATCCTCCTCCACCCATTCCTGTACCGCTATCTCGCGGAACATATCCTTTGTATCCCTGACAAATACCTTTTCAATCCCCGCATTGATTACCAGTCTTTTACACATGGAACAGCAACAGGAATTTTGTATATATTTCCCGTTATCCATTTCTATTCCCACCAGATACAGACTGCTCCCTATCATCTTATCCCTTGATGCACTAATAATAGCATTTGCCTCCGCATGCACACTGCGGCATAATTCATAACGCTCCCCTCTGGGAATTTTCATCTTGGAACGAATACATTCGCCCAGATCAGAACAATTTTTCCTTCCTCTCGGCGCTCCCACATACCCTGTGGAAATCACTTCATCATTCTTAACGATAACCGCACCATAATGCCTGCGGATACATGTACACCGCTGGGACACCACCTCTGCCAAATCAAGATAATAATTTTCTTTGTCTCTTCTTGCCATAGAATCCTCCCCTTCCGTTTTTACCGTCTCTTTTAAATTATATACCTCTTCCCGGTTCTTGCAAGGTATCCTCTTTAAAAAAGCCTTTTTCCTTTGATTTTGAGCACAAAAAAACCTCAGTACCAATTACTGAGGTTTTTGACTGAAGCACGGGGGATTCGAACCCCCGACAACCTGATTAAAAGTCAGGTGCTCTACCGACTGAGCTAGTGCTCCTTAATAATTATTTAATTTGTGACAGTAAGAAATGCCCAGAACCGGAATCGAACCAGTGACACGAGGATTTTCAGTCCTCTGCTCTACCAACTGAGCTATCTGGGCATTTGAGTAGCGGGGACAGGATTTGAACCTATGACCTTCGGGTTATGAGCCCGACGAGCTTCCAGACTGCTCCACCCCGCGTTAACCATATATATTGTAACACCATATCGGCACTACATGCAACTTTTATTTGATAAAAAATGGATGGAGGTGGATTCGAACCACCGAAGCAATTTGCAGCAGATTTACAGTCTGTCCCCTTTGGCCACTCGGGAATCCATCCATATTAATTAACTCTATAAGCCGATGATCGGACTCGAACCGATAACCTGCTGATTACAAATCAGCTGCTCTG
>URMK01000130.1 GCA_900548905.1 uncultured Lachnospiraceae bacterium
TAAAAACGCCAGTCCTTACGCTGCGTCTTTTGCAGCGTTAGTACTGCTGCGTTTTCAGCCGAGCGAAAGCGTCCCCTGGAAGGAACACTGCCTGTCCGGGGAGGGGCCGGGAGTTTCCATACCGCGTCACGGGGGAGGAACCTTTGCCCGGACACACCCGCTTTTTTTATCTGCATCCGGTATATTTTATCTGTTTAACGTATTAACAAACCAGCTGTTCTCTCATGCGCAGCAGGATTTTCTTTTCCAGCCGGCTTACCTGCACCTGGCTGATCCCCATTACCCCCGCCACTTCGGTCTGGGTCTTGTCCTGGAAGTAGCGCATTTCAATCAGCTCTCTTTCCGAATCGGTAAGGCTGTCCAGAAGCTGATCCAAAAGCATGTGATCCAGCAGTTTTTCCTTTTCTTCATCCATACATCCCGACTGGCCGCTGCCTGCCGCCACCTTGTCCAGAAGCTGCACCTCGTTTCCGTCGGACTGGTAAATGGTTTTATAGATAGATTCCACTTCCACATTGGCTTCCATGGCCATGACAATATCTTCTTTGGCAATGCCTGTTTCCCGGGCGATTTCCTCCAGTGTGGCATCCCTCCCGAAACGATGGGCCAGTTTTTCGGAGGCCTGTTTTATCTTCCATCCGTTTTCCTTCAGGGTCCGGCTCACCTTCACCAGCCCGTCATCCCTCAGGAACCGTTTGATTTCCCCGCTTATCATAGGAACCGCATAAGTGGAGAAGCGGACATCAAAGGACAGATCGAACTTGTCAATGGCTTTCATCAGGCCGATTGTCCCTATCTGAAATAAATCCTCCATATCGTATCCTCTGCCTGAGAATCGTTTCACGATATGATGAACCAGTCCCAGGTTTTTCTCTATCAGTACTTCCCTTGCCCCGTTATCTCCGGCCTGCGCCTGTGCAATCAGTACTGATATTTCCTCCATGCACTACTCCTCATCTTCCGTCCAGGAAAGGGTTCCCAGCTTTTTTTCCATTTTGACAAGTGTTCCTTCTCCCGGCACGGATTCCACATCCAAATCATCCATAAAAGCTTCCATAAAAGCAAATCCCATACCTGACCGGTCCATGTCCGGCCTGGTGGTATATAAGGGTTCCATGGCTTTTTCCACATCTTCAATGCCTCTTCCCTTATCTTCCACTTCGATATGTAACACATCCTCCTTCAGGCAGCACCGGATGATCACCTTTCCCGGTTCCTGGGCCGCCCAGCCTGCATATCCATGTATGATGGCGTTGGTAACCGCCTCGGAAACGGCAGTTTTCACATCCGCGACCTCCTGAAGCGTAGGATCCAGCGGTGTGACGAAAGCTGCCACAGCCACTCTGGCAAAGCCCTCATTCTCTGAAACCGCATCAAATTCCAATTTCATTTCGTTGCTCATTTTTCCTCCATTCTGCCTGTACGGCAAATGCAAAATGTAATTTTTGTCTTACTTATTCCATGATTTCCACGATTTTTTCCACACCGGAAAGCTGGAGCATCCTCCGGATCTGCTTGTCCGGATGAAGCACGTATACTTTTCCTCCAAAGCAGGAAATCAGCTTGTATCTGCCGATCAGGATACCTATGCCTGAGCTGTCCATAAAATGAGTGTCTTCAAAATCAAACACTACATTTGCCACCTGGGATTCCAGGATAAAATGGTCCGCATTTTTACAGATTTCTTCGGATCGGTGGTGATCCACCTCCTCCGGCATTCTGATGCACAGGCAATCCTCAATAACCCTGTAATTATCAAGCACTTTTGATTCTTCTTCCATCTGTTTCTCCTTCCTGATTTTATGAAATAAAAAAGAGACCCCCATGCGGCTTCCCGAAGGAAGCCATTCCCATGGCAGTTCTCTTTTGTATATGGCTCGCATGTTTTATTTCCGCCGGCGCCGTGTCAGGACTCCAGCTCCTTCAGATAATCCTTCGCCCGGCGTGCCTTTTCCGTATTGGGGAACAGCTCGATTATCTGGTTGTATATCTTAACGGCGTTCTTGCTGTCGCCTTTTTTCTTATAGGCGTTGCCCAAAATATAGAGCGCATCCCCGTTTGTTTCATCATAGGAAAACGCTTTTTCCAAATCCCGGATGGCGGTATCATAGTCCCCTGCTTTATAAGCCTTGTTACCGCTGTCCGCATAGGCCTTGCTGATCCCCGGCCCCGCCGTTTCCAAAAGCTTGTCATACAGGTTCTTGTATGCCTGCGAAATGGTATCGGATTCCATGGCGTCCTTGTCGATGCCTTCCAATGCCAGGGATATCTTTTCCATGTCGTCCGGTGTATCCAGATAGGTATAGGCTGCATTCAGCAGATCCTCCACTGTCTGGAGCGTTCCGTCGGTTCCCGCATAGACTTCCAGTTCGGAATGCAGATCCGCATTTTGGGCGGTAAGGGCATCCAGCTGCTTCTGCATATCCGCAAGCTCTGTATTTTTCTTATCCAGCTGTTCCCCCACGCTCCTGCTTTCTTCGTTCAGCTGGGCCTTAAGGCTCTGCAGCCTTCCTGGGAGAATGAGGGTAAGGGCCACCGCGAGACCGATTACCACACCGCCCAGCAGATACAGCAGACCGGTATAGTTCTTTCCCGGTTCCTTTACCGCCAGGGGCTGGATGATGGTTTCGTTGCCGCTCTGGTATTTGATGATTTCTTCATTTTTAGGGGTCTTATGGCCGTTTTTCAAGCCGTCATCCACATTTAGGGCGGCATTCACTTCCTTCATATAACGATGGGTACGCGTATTTCCGATATCAATCCTGTTACATTTTACCAGTTCGCGTTTGGCCTTCTCCCAGTCCTCATTATGCATATGCAGAAGGGCAAGGAGCTGATGGGCACGCAGAAACTTGGGATTGACGGAAAGTACCTTGCGCAGCTGTATCAGCGCCAGATCCAGGCTCCCCTGGCTGCAGTAAACAAGCGCCTGGTTGAATTTCTTGATCGCCTGGTTCAGGCTTTCCAGCTGGCTCGGGCTGTTCTGCACGGACTCAATATAGGCATCGGCAATGTTTTTTTCCGGCTTCAGGTTCTTGCTTATCACCCATTCACTCAGGGCATCCACGGTTTCACCCATTTCAAAATAGACAAGCCCCAGCAGGTTCCTCGCATCAATATTAAATTTATTCAGCTTAAGACACTCCGTCAGGCTGACATGCGCCCCTGACAAATCCCGTACATTTGCTTTCTCCAGGCCATCATTATAATAAAAATTGGAAACGCTGATGACTTTTTTGTAATGCACCACATCGGCACCGCAATTCGTACAAAAATCGTGCTCCGTAAGCTCCACACCACAATTATAACAATTCATATCGGCGTTCCTCTATTCCTGTCTGTTTTTATCTGCTTTTCTGCTCTTCTCTATCTCTACAAGCAAATCCGTCAGGTCTGTTAAATCGTGGTTGTATATGGCTTCCTCCACCTCGTCTACTTCGAGGCTGGGATGAAATTTCTTTAATTCTTCTTCAAAATCTATCATACTGCTGTCCTCCTGTACTACGGGCTGTTCACAGTTTTAGAGTTTACTCAGGTATGCCTTCAGCTGGCCTGCCAGATACAGGGAACCGGCGGCATACACGATATCAGGCCCTTCCTTTTCCCGCAGCAGCGCTTCCCACGCTTCCTCCGGGCTGTGATAAAGCCTGGCATGGTTTCTTCCCTTCCAGAGGGAAAGGATCTGCTCCTCCGTCAGGCTCCGGGCACTGTCAATCCGGGTTACGGCCACATTATCAAACAGGCCGCTTTCCGCGATCTGCCCGGCCATGGCTTCCACCCGTTTATCCGAAACGGCAGAAAACAAAAGGTGTCTTTTCCCCAGGCATCCGTCCTCCCGGACGCTGTCCAGAAAAGCCCGCACACCGTCTTCATTATGGGCTCCATCGATAAAGACGCCCGGCAGGACCTCTTCCATCCGGCCTTCCCATCTTGCATGGGACAATCCGGCTTCCACCTGCTGCCTGGTCAAAGGACAGGTACGTCCCAGCACCTCCAGGGCACGTATGGCCAGGGCTGCATTTTCCTTTTGGTATACAGCGGCCGTCGGCAGGCTGGCCCTAATATATCCATAATACTCAGAGCGCATGGAAAAATCAACGGTTTTATTCTTAAATTTAAAGAAAATAACTTGTTTTTCTGACACAGGAATCACTTCCGCCGACAAGCCGCGCGCCTTTTCGACAATGACCCGGTTCACGGATTCCTCCTGTTCCCAGAACACCACAGGCACGTCTTTTTTGATGATTCCCGCCTTTTCCCCGGCGATCTCTTCCTTGCTGTTTCCCAGATATTCCGTATGATCCAGACCGATGCGGGTAATCACCGTAACACACGGATGGGTTATCACATTGGTGGCGTCCAGCCTTCCGCCCATCCCTGTTTCCAATATAATATAGTCTGCCCGTTTTTCCTGAAACCATAGCATCGCCATAAAAAACAGCATTTCAAAAAAAGTGGGATGATATGCACCGTTCCCGCTTTTTTCACAAAAGTTTTCCACATTTTCCAGGACCTGATTAAACACACGGGCAAAATCCTCTGTGGATATCAACTCTGCGTTCAGACGGAACCGTTCCCGTACGTCCACCAGATGGGGGGAGGTAAAAAGACCGGTGCGGTAACCGGCTTCCCCCAGTACGGAAGCGATATAAGAACAGACGGATCCTTTTCCATTTGTCCCAGCCACATGGATAAGCCCGGAGCGCTCCCCGGGCCTTCCCAGATATTCATAAAACCTTCGGGTATCCTCCGGCGTATTTTTCTTCGTAAATTTCGGAATCTGAAGCACATAATCCACAGCTTCTCCGTAACTGAATTTCTTGTTTTCCTTCATGTTCCCTTCGCCTCTGTCCTTCCCTCCCGGCCAGGTTTTCCCTTTCCGGGACAGGCAAGGGGCGGAAAGCACAGGACGGAAGTCTCCTCCCGTCTGCTGCCTCCGCCCTGTCATATGATAATCTGCCGGTTAAAGCTTTGCCCACAGCCTTTCTGTGCCCTCCGGCCAGGCCGGGCTGCCAGTCCCTCCGCCGCCGGTCTCTT
>URMK01000131.1 GCA_900548905.1 uncultured Lachnospiraceae bacterium
CATGGCTGTCACCTTTACCGGCTCCTCATATTTTCCGAAGGGATCTCCTTTTTCTATCGGTGCTTCTGCTTCTTCTACCGTTTCCCGTGATGCTTCTGCCTGTGTAGTTTTCGATTCTTCAGAAGGCTCTTCTGCCCCCACGCCGCTGCCACAGCCTAATTGGGACACCAGTAAAACTGCAGACAACCCCAATGCCAGAATAGATGTTACTCTTCTTTTTTTCATACAACCCTCTCCTTTTGATTTATTAATCCAGCAGATTATCAAACAACCTGGATACGGGAGCGGTCAGCCGGATATTCTCCCGATAACCGCCATCTGTACCTTCAGGAGAGAAGGAAAGCAGGCCTTCGCCTTCCCATCCTTTTGGTGCATACCGTCCAATTTCCAGCAGCTCATCCGCTTCCTCTGCCAGTATATCGGCAGGCCTTTTGGTTCCTCTGCTAAATTCCTCCCTTTTGCCGCCAAACTGCACGGCCTTTACATAGCCGTCCGTGTAATAATCCATCCGTAGAATAAGCTTTCCTTTTCCCCCACAGCTGACCTTCTGCAGCCTAATGCTATCCCCTGCATTTCTGATCCGTAGGGAAAGCACAGTCCCCCTGCCTTCACAGCCATTTGCTCCCAGGTATACGCAGCCGCTGTCTTTATCATATTCTGCATAGCACTTTTTCCACCGGTTCGGGTAATAGTGAAGGGTTTGCCTGATTTCAAGACCCGGATTTAGGGTCACTTTTCCTTTCGGTTCTGCATTTCCTTCTATATAAAAAACATCCCATATCCCCAACAGGAACCGGGGCAGTTCCACCTTTCCTTCCCGTACCGGCAGACGAAACTGCTTCTGCAGCCTGCGCTGCGGATCCTTCTCCAATCCCTTCAGGAACTGGCTGTCTATCACGCAGACATCCGCCCAGGCAAAGGCGGAAGGAATTCCGTAAATACATTCTTCTATTTCTTTTACTTCCTCTGATTTATTCCAGAGCAGGGCAGCAAAACGTTCTTTATCCGCGGAAGCCAAGCAGCCCAAATCCGGACAGCACTGTACATCCGCCCTCTCTACCGGCATTCTTCCATATAATTCAAAGGCAAAATACCCTGGCCGGATCCTGCCAAGGTAATCCGTCAGCCCCAGGGCATCCACGCCAGAATCCAGCATCTGCGCCCAATGGACCAGTTCCACATCTGTTTCTTCCAGAAGGTCTTCTATCACAGTCAGAATCTCCGGCAGAAGCGCCGGCTGTTCCAGTTTTGTTTTTTCATACGGCCACGGCGGAAGAACTGAATTCAGCTCGTTGATATGGATTTCTGCATTGTTAAAACAGGATTTCTCCGCCAGTACTTCCCGCATCAGATGGAGCCGCCTTACATACACCTGTTCCTGGAATCCATAGGAATGGAAGGAAAAGAAGTCTAAAGGCAGCCCTTTTTTCTCTGCAAACTCCAGAAAAGCCGCTATATTCTCCCTGCATTCCTGTTCCGGAAGAACAAAGGCTTCCGCCGGTCCTCCCACCAGTGCCTCCGGATCTCCCTGCCGGATCCCTGTCACACCATACTCATAAAGCTTGTTATAATCCTCCGGCGTTCCGTCAAAAAAGGTACCGGGATTTATGGGTTCGTTATAAATTTCCTGATATCCCAGAGGCGAATCCAGCTCCCGGTAATGCGCCGCAAAGTTTTTCATAATCTCCCTGTATTTCTCCCAGTCCGAAGGGATACTGCGGAAGCTGCCGCCTTCCGGCTGAACCGGCAGCGGAACATAACACCAGGAATAATAAGGAGTCACCCTGTTATCTTTTAAGACTTTTACGAGTTTATCCGACTTATCCCAATGATACCGGATGCCTCCTTCCGTCTCCTCCGCCATGTCACCCAGCTCCATAGAGCGTTCCCCAATAAATAAGTCCATACGCAACGATGATATCCGGCACCTTTGAAATAAGGCCGCATCTTTGCAGGTACGTTCCAGCGGAACAAGACCTGAATCAAACATGGCAAACTTCTTAAATAGAGGTATGCCTGCCTTACTTGATAAATTTATAGATACTTTCTCTCTCCCCATAATGCTTCCTCCCTTATGCACTCTTTGGTTTGTTATTCCGTATTTGAATCCATCTGTATATGCAGTTCCTCTCTTACTTTTTCTTGCATATCATTTCCCCTCTCCTTTTGGTGGACGTCCACCTGTTGCCACTAATTATAGGTGGTTGCCATTTTGTTGTCAAGTTAATTTTATTATTAAATTCTTTGCTATTATGTAGTCAAAGTGGCAACACAAAGGAGGTATTTACTATGCCAAATGCACCACACAAAAATCCACACTATGCACTTCGTATTCCAACTACCACTATGGACAAGTTAAAATATATTGCCGAATATAACGGTCGTTCTGCCAACAAAGAAATTGAACAGCTTATCCTCAAACACATAGCCGCATGGGAGAAAGTACATGGTGAGATTACTTTTGACTCTTAATTCACTCTTTCAACATTATCAGTGTAAGTTGCCTGAAAGCTATCCTATATTGTTCGTTCTCCATTTCTTCAACTACATTCCAGAGAAACAAGGATTTACGCCGTCTCATCTAAAAAAATAAAGAAGACCGGAATGCGTATATAAATAAACATTCCGGTCCCTTAACACTTTCAATATCTAAATAGTAAATCTAAACTTTTCCTGGCAACACCACCTCTCCAATCTACTATTGTTCCAGCCATTTTCCATAAACAACTCCGAAGAAAAGAACCATCATATTCTAAACTTCATGATACAGTTCAGCAAAGTAATAGAAAGTTCCTGAAACAAATCTTCATCAAACACATTGTGTTCCATTGAATTCTTAACAAGCAACGGCTTATACATTCGTATAATCTCTTCCTGTGCATTCAAATTTCCTTTTTTAGCATCTTCTAATAATCTCTCAAATTCCATCCATTCTCTCCTCCATTTTTTTTCTGATTTTACGTATCACATAATAATAAGCCATCTCCGCCTGTTTTCCTGAAATACCATGTCTTTTTCCCAGTTCTTCAAAATCCAATTCCTCGAAGACACGGCCAAAAATTAATGCTTTTTCCCGTTCTTTCAAACAAGAAAATGCATAAATCATTTTTTGTCCTTGAGTAAGGCTTATTATCTGCTCCAACTTGCTAATCCCTCCGGATTCACACATTATTTGCTCCATAATATATTTATTGAATTCATCTGAAAAATCCGTATAAGTCCGGTCAATCATTTCCAAGACAGCATATTCCCGCTGCTTGTTGCTATTTTTATTTTCCAGATATCTGGCCCTTCGGTTGGAAACAGCGGCTACCACATATGCTGAAAAACGGTTCTGCAGTGACTGCGTTTTTTCTCCTCTCATATGTACCTCCTTTTTTCTCTTTGTTCTTATGCGACAAAGAAAAAAGGAGGTCCACGGCTAAAATTCCATTTAAATACTTCAATCCCTAAAATAAAAAAGCGAACATTTATCTTTCTAAACTTCAGATAAATATTTCGCTTATTTACATTATTACATAATAAAAGGCTGTGTATAGTACTACCATAACAAATTAAAAAAGGGACCGAATAACATTGTATATCTTTTAATTTTAGGTTTTCTGTTTGAAAACAGGCATATGCCATTCCAAATTATCCATTAAGAATAACATCATATTAAAAAAAATTCTTAGGTATAGGATGCAGATAATTTTCATCATTCTTGGAAAACTATATATTATTTGTGGAATTTTTAATAAGTCTGCTGACGGATGAATATTCCTCGACATGATTATCATAAATATTGATTACCAGAAAGTTATACTAAAATTTCAAAGTGTTACAGAAACTAATTACAGATTTGAATAACTATGGCCTCTGCTCATTCAGAAGACAATATTATAGATTATCTTCTTTAAAAAAATGACAACATTTAAAAATTAAAGATAATAAATTGTTGTTTCTTCTACAGTTTTAATGTACGTTTACTACATTAAATTATTCTTTTCAATATAAATTAAGTTACAATATTTAATTTTCTCTCTATCATATTTCTCAATATAAATAACATTTTAGGGGAATTTCTATCATAACGATTCCCTTGACCTAAATTATTAAAAAGACTGTTGAGAATATAGTTGCTCAAACCACAGTATTAGAATAAAGCAAAGCCACCCATTACAAATATCCGAAAAAATACGCCCTTTTCCCAATTTATAACAAAAAAAGCTGCAGGCGATTTTTTGCTTTCTACCTGCAGCTAATTTCCAATATAGAACCAGATTATTCAGGACCGCGCGCACAAATAGCAGTATGCCCGTCTGTATATATTCACTAATCCCTAATAACTATTTTTTATTGCCTGAATAGCAAAAAAATAGCTCAAAAGGCCGTATAGAACTTTAAAGCGTCACGCGGAAAACCTTGATTTCATGCGGGTTTGCGCATATCTACCCCATTCTGTGTTAAAAGTTCTTGCAACATACTTTTGTAAAGTTGGGCGGGATTTGGGCGAGATTTTATCTGCTGCAAAATGGGCCTCTGCGGACGCCAAACCGAGAGGGCCTGTACCATTTCACCTGAACCCCTGAAAACGGGCTTCTATCGTTCCATACACCCGCCCCCGCGTGAGACTTAGCCCCGTCTCATGCCGGGGCTATCTTCATACGCGGTGGGAATCCCAATTCCACCGAAAATAATCGTGGCAAGCAAGGCATGAGCGTACACACTCCTGCAACACGCTTGTTGGGTGCCGGAACCCAAACCCCGGAAAAGAGCCGTCATCGGCGAACTTTTTCATCGCCCCTAACGGGGCGTCGGCGCGTCCTGCCGGACGCGCTCAAATATGAAGCATACTTCCCAGCCGGTGCGATTTCCTCCGTCCCGTCCGGGACGAGTTTCAGCAGCACGGAGGCGTAGAATATCCCGCCTTTCTGCTCAAACTGCACCGTCCCGCCATACCGGGCGGCAATCTCCC
>URMK01000132.1 GCA_900548905.1 uncultured Lachnospiraceae bacterium
CCTTTTGTAGGCCTGAAACAAATTTAATAAGAAATAGCACAACAGGTTAATTTAATTTTTTGGGTTTTGCTGGGGATTTTTGTTATAGGAGCGGCAGCTTTTCTCGTGAGTATTATTTCCGCGGTTTTGTATCTGAAAAGCAGGAAGCGCCCGGATCGCTTCCGCAGCAGAGGGATCAAAAAAATTGTTTCCATTGTCAGCGGGATCCTTGCCTTACTTATCTTTTGTTTTTTCGGAGTCCTGTATCTGCTTGTCAGCCGTCCGAAAACCGTTTCTGTGGAGACCGCCGCCGGAACGGCAGAGGTTCTTCAGTCGCAGGCGGATGATTTCGTAAAGGCTATACAGGCAGATGATACGGATCTTGTTGCCGGCATGCTGGCAGAGGCACCGGAATTAAACGGCTATATTACCCATGAGGGCTATAATCCGCTGGGGGCGGCAATCCGCTATGATTCTCCCCGGGTGGCAGCTTATCTGCTGGATGCGGGTGCTGATGTCAATCGGGTGGGAGAAGCCGGATCGGATACCGCCATAGCACTGGTGTGCAGCAGATCGATTAATTCGGTATTAAACGTGGATATGCTGAATCTGCTTCTGGACTATCAGCCTGATGTCTGCCGCAGCTATAATGTCATGCCGCCTGTACAATATGTGATAAGATATAGTGTGGAGGATAATATAATTAGTGAGGAGGATTTGCAGCTTTTGGAACGTTTCCTTCAAGCGGGTGCGGATTTGGCGGCGGAAAATGGTACGGGAAAGGATTCGGAAGAGTATTTACAATTCCTGCTGGATAAAAGCACGGTGCCGGAAGAACAGTCCGACAAAATACTTACGCTTTTACGTCGGTATAGAAAGTCAAATACCCCGCAGCAAGCTGACGGGGCATCAAATTTGTTACGCAGCGAGCGCAATACACTAAAGTGTAAGGGTATATGGTCTACGCTCCGCTTCGGTTGGTGCTAAACATGTGCCACCGGCACGTAGCACCCCTCGCGGCAGCCGCCAAGTGGATGCACGAGTGCATCCGTTTGGCTCGTTGCCCGCGGGAAAAAGGATACATATAAAACAAAGTTTACGCCGCCGGCCGCCGGTTCTGCGGCGGGTGGAAAAGAAAGGATAGGAAAAGATATGAGTAAGAATGTTTTGATTGCTGGGGCTTCAAGAGGATTGGGGTTATGCCTGACAAGAAAATATCTGGAGGAGGGATGTACGGTTTTCGCCGGTGCCAGAGAGGAAGGCGCGCCAGGGCTTCAAGAACTGAAGGCCAGGTACGGCGGCCAGCTGATACCCCTGCGGATGGATGTATCCGATACCCGGTCGGTGATGAACGCTGCCGCCGCAGCGTCAGACTGTACGGATCACCTGGATATTATTATAAATAATGCGGGAATCCATTCGGATACCTCATTTCTGGAACTGGAGGATACCGATCTGGATGACTGCCTGCCGGTTTATAATGTGAATGCGGTGGGGCCTCTCCGGGTGGTGAAGGCGTTTCTCCCCCTTCTGCTGAAGGGCAATTCCGGACTGGCAGCCAACATATCCTCCGAGAGCGGAAGCATCGGTACAGCAGGGCGGATTAAGGAATTTGATTACTGCATGTCCAAAGCGGCCCTGAATATGGGAACCAAGCTGCTTCATAACTATCTGAAGGATAAGGGCATAAGGGTTATCGCCGTCCATCCCGGCTGGATGCGCACGGATATGGGAGGGCAGGCCGCGACCCAGGATCCTTACGAAACCGCATGCCGTTTGACGGAATTGCTGGAGGAGGTCAGGGAAGGCCGTAATGAAGCTGTCTTTATGGATAATGATGGGGCCACGTTCCCCTGGTAGAAAACGCGATAAAAGAAGTGGGATATTATAAGAACCATTCCGGCGCAGCAGGGGAAGGAGAGTCTTCTTCGGCTGTGCCGGAATGGTTCTATTTCTTGTCCGATATTACGCGTGGAAATCAGTACTGTCATAATTTTCAAATCTTCCAGTTTTGTCTATAACAGTTCTACGGTATAAAGCTCCTCCACGGGAAATGTTACTTTAACCAAGCCGAGCGAAGTAAAGGTGCCCTGTAATTTTTCAAATTCATGCAGGACAAGATCTGCCGCATCAAAAAATGCTTCTTCCGGATCTTCCCCGGTTAATGCTACGGTACAATGCGGCACCCATCTGTCAGGCAAATACCATTCCCACCCGGCCGTGTCGAACACATTCATGCGTTCCTGTAATTCTCTTTGTAAATCATACATCGTTTTTGTCATTATGGGCGAAAGAAATATTGTTTTGGTATCATTAAACATTCCGACGGAACCAAGATAAGCCGGCTTTTTCCCATGGGTAATTGCGAAATCCTTTAATAACTTTTGGCACCTGTCCTCATCCACATCGTTGAAGCACGCAAGCGTAACATGGGGACGGGTTTTCCAATCCATAAATTTGCTGCTGATCCCCCTTTCGGCTATTTTATTTGCTACATTGTAAATAGCCTTTTCAGTCGCAGTGTCAAAGTACATTTCGATAGCGTATTGCATGCCGAATCCTCCTTTCGTACAGGAACATGATAACCGCAAGCGGCAGACTGCTAACGGTAACAATAATTTAGAATGGCCAATAACAAAAGCCCTGCCGTTTTTGTTATTTTATTTTTCTGTAATCTCTCGGTGAAAATCCTGTTTTTTCCTTAAAACATTTCCCGAAATGGCTGGTTTGCCGAAAACCCACGCTGTCAGCGATATGGCCTATTGGCTTTTCGGAATTTTTCAGCAGGTCAGCGGCTTTTGAAAGCCTGTATTCGATCAGATATTTGTAAGGAGTGGTCTGCATACTTGCCTTAAAGCAGCGCAGGCACTCCGATTTGCTGACATTTGCGCTTTCGGCAAGACGGGCTAAGGAAATATCCTCTGCATAATGCTCGTCTATATATTGTAGAAATTTCTGCATGCGCAGCCCCAAAACGGTGTCTGTCTTTACTGCCGGCAATTGAATGTGTTTGCATACTTCAAGCCAAAGCTGCGAAAGCAGGCAAAGCACCTCATAGGCATAAAATTGTGTTTTTCTGTTTTCAAGCGCAGCAAGTTCAGACAGTAAATGTAAGATGGATTTACACCATCCGGCTTCTTTCGGAAAAAGACAAACCGGCAGTTCCTTTCTGCCGACAATATCCTCAACAAAAGCCTTTGCAGGACTGCCGTAATAAAAAGCAGGAAAATAGTCTGGAAAAATGAAACTGAGATAGTGGCAGGACGCTGTTTGGCTGATAAGGTGAATCATATTCTTGTTGATAAAGACGCCGCTGCCTTTACCTGCCTGAACGGAGGTATCCAAGGTTTTAACCTCTATTGCGCCGTCAAGTATATAAATAAACTGTAAATCCTCGTGCCAGTGCATTACTTGAAAGCCGGGATTCCTCGGATAGCTTTGATCATTAATTACATCAAGCACAAGGTAAGGAAAATCCGATTCTGCATTCAGATTGACGGAATTTATATAGTCATTTTGTGCGATTGTCATTTCTATATTCCCTGGTTGGATACATTGTGATAGTATCCGACGATATTTTAATATTATATCTCTTTCAACTATGATAATATCATAATAGGAAGCGATAAGTAAGTCAAGGCAGGAGGTGAAGCGGGTATGTATTTTCCGTATGGCGAGAAAGAAATCGATTACTTAAGACAAAAGGATAAACGCCTTGCGGAGGTAATTGACAAAATAGGGATGATTGAACGTGAGGTTGATACGGATTTGTTATCTTCTGTTGTTCATCATATTGTGGGACAGCAGATTTCAACAAAGGCACAGGCAACGATATGGCACAGAATGAATGACAATCTCGGTACGGTTAATGCAGACACGATACTTGCCGCAGGGACGCACCGCTTACAAGCCTTTGGAATGACGTTCAAAAAAGCAGAATACATCACTGATTTTGCCCGGAAAGTAAAAGACGGTACTTTTGATTCAGAGGGCATTTGGGATAAAACAGACGAGGAAGTGATAGCGCAGCTGTCAACAATACAGGGGATTGGCGTTTGGACTGCAGAGATGATTTTGCTGTTTTGTATGCAGCGCCCTGATGTGTTAAGCTATGGCGATTTAGCAATTCTGCGCGGTATGCGGATGGTGTACCATCACAGAAATATTGACCGCAAGCTGTTTGAAAAATACCGCAGACGGTTAAGTCCCTGCTGCAGTGTGGCAAGCCTGTATTTTTGGGCAGCAGCCGGCGGAGCAGTACCCGGAATGAAAGACTACGCAGCAAAAAGGCGCCGCAAAGAGTAGGAACCATGTTATCGTATTGTTTACGCAAATTTCGCAGGTGCCAAATGGCCTTCCGCCCGCCGGCAGAGCGGCGTCCCCCGGGACGGGAAAGGAATGTCCGCCAGTCCGTCAGGCCGGACATTCCGATGAGCCCGAATGCGTCAAGTATGTCAGATGAGGCTGACACACTTGACCGGTCTCATCTTCATGGCCTGAAAGG
>URMK01000133.1 GCA_900548905.1 uncultured Lachnospiraceae bacterium
GCGGGGATTCAGCAGTCCGGGCAGGTGCAGCGGGCAGAGGACGGTAATGGCGGGCGCTTTATCCCCCATACCTGCGCCGATACTCCGCCGGAGAGCATCCCGATGCTCTCCGGAAAACCTTGCAAAAATAATTTCCGCAGGAAAAACCGCATTCCCGCGCAATTGCCTCCACAGAAAGGGATGTATTCAGAAGCAGGGAAAGGGCATGGGAAAGCCGGAGATCCGTCAGGTAGCTCAAAGGGGCCTGTCCGGTTTCCCGGGTAAAAAGCCTGGTAAAATAGGCGGAAGAAAGCCCTTTCAGGCCGGCCAGTTCTTCGATGGAAAAATGCTCCGGAAAATGTTCCTTCATATAAAGAATGCTGTCTTCCACACAAGAGGACAGCCCCGGCATAGCAGGAGATTCCAGGGTGCGCAGCAGGGAGGAGAGAAAACGATATACCAGCTCCCCTCCCTCATACCGCCGCAGCTGCCGGCCTTTTCCCATATCCTCATGCAGGTTGAGCCACATCTGTACCGGAAAGCTGTCCGCGGGAAGAGAAAGGACGTAACCGAAGCTGTCCCGGATTTTTCGGAAAAAAGGGAGCGCTGCCGTCCCCTGGAAATGAATATAAAAGTATTCCCAGCAATCAGCAGGCTCCCCCGCAGGCAGATAATATCTGCTGTTTTCCGGGATTAACGAAAAGAAAGCGGTACCCGGCAGCAGCGGACAGACCTCCCCCTCCGCTTCAAAGAGCCCTTTTCCCTGCAGGGTATACTGGAATAGATAGCCGTCATAGTCCCGGTCGATGTTCGTAAAATCATAGTGCTCCGCCTGCCTTTTTTCAATGCCGAAATCCAGCAGGAGAAGCGGCTCATCCGGCAGCTGTCCGGGATTCAGAAATCCATAGGTTCCATAATTTTGTATGGTCAAAAAACTACCCTCCTGTATCGCTTTTTTATTCTTGTAACACCAATATGGGAATATTATAATCGAGTTAAACGGGAAATGCAATTATGCCCCAGGAAAATATGTGAGTGTCAAAAAAATACTATTATGGAGGAACGTGAATGGACAAAAACAAGTTTGCCCAAACCCCGCCCATGGGCTGGAACAGCTATGATTACTATGATACGGCGGTAAATGAAGATCAGGTTAAGGCCAATGCGGACTACATGGCGGCTCATCTGAAGCCGTTCGGCTGGGAGTATGTGGTGGTGGATATCCAGTGGTATGCCTACGGTGCGGGAAGCATGCGGGATAAGCACCAGTACATCCCCTTCAGCAGACTGGAAATGGATGAATACGGGAGGCTGCTTCCCTGCCCGGAACGCTTTCCTTCGGCGGCGGACGGAGCCGGATTCCGGCCTCTTGCGGATTACATACACAGCCTTGGGCTGAAATTCGGAATCCATATTATGCGGGGAATTCCCCGGGCGGCGGCACAGGAGCACCTGCCGGTGCTGGGAAGCAGCCAGACGGCGGAGGAAATCGCCAATCCTTTTTCCATCTGCGGATGGAATCCGGATATGTACGGCCTCCGTGGGGAAACGGAGGGCAGCCAGGCCTATTATGACTCCCTTTTCGAACTCTACGCCGGCTGGGGCGTGGATTATGTGAAATGTGACGACATCTGTAATACCAATCTGTACAAAGACAACCCGTACTCCGCCGCCCATGAAATCGAAATGCTTCACAAGGCTATCGAAAAATGCGGACGGCCTATCGTGCTGAGCCTGTCTCCGGGACCGGCGCTCATCGAAAAGGCATGGCACTATGAAAAGTATGCCAATATGTGGCGTATCACCGATGATTTCTGGGATAAGTGGGAGCTGCTTCTTAACATGTTTGAACGCTGTGAACTGTGGCAGAACCATGTGAAGGAGGGCTGTTTCCCGGACTGTGACATGCTTCCTCTGGGGTACCTTGGAAAAGGCTTCGGAGAAGAAAGGCAGACGAACTTTACCAGGGACGAACAGGTAACCATGATGACGCTTTGGTGTATCTTCCGCTCCCCTCTGATGCTGGGAGCCGAGATGACAAAACTGGATGACTGGACGCTCTCCCTTCTTACCAATAAAAAGGTACTGGCCCTTTTGAGAGAAGGGCACCGCGGCGTGCAGGTGGAGCGGGATGAAAGGCATGCGGTTTGGGCCGGCCTTGAGGAAAAGGAAGGTACGGTGTATGCCGCCCTGTTTAACTTCCGGGAGGAAGAGTGCGAGATTTCCCTGTCACTGGAGGAATTATTTGCAGCGGTATCCGTTCCGGCGGAAACGGGGGTAAGTGTAACCGCCGAGGAACTTTGGACCGGTGAGAAAGAGAAATATATGGACGGCAGGATTGCCGGCAAGGTAAAGCCTCACGGGGCGAAACTGTACCGGTTGAGTCAGATACCCCGCAGCAGGCAATAGGGGATCGGGTTTACGCTCCGCTTCGGCCCGGTTACTTTCATGCATGGTTCTGCCCGGCGGACCAGGCATGGGAATATACTGAAATTACAGAAAAAGAGAATGGGAAAGGGAAAAAATTATGAGTTTTAAAATTGCAATTATAGGAGCAGGAAGTCTGGTTTTTGCCAGGACTTTATTTACGGATATCATGTCCGTGCCGGAATTTCATGACATTGAGGTGGCCTTTACGGATATCAATCCGGACAATCTGGAGAAGGTGACCCATCTGTGCCAGCGTGACCTGGACAGCAACGGCATACCCATTACCATCCAGGCGACTACGGACAGAAGAGAGGCCTTCCGGAATGCCAGATATATTATAAACTGCGTACGTATCGGCGGCCTTCCCGCCTTTGAAATGGATGTGGATATTCCGTTAAAATACGGCGTGGATCAGTGCGTGGGGGATACCCTGTGTACGGGCGGTATCATGTATGGGCAGCGTGTGATCGCGGAAATGCTGAATTTCTGCAAGGATATCCGCGAGGTGGCGGAGCCGGGAGCGATTATGCTGAATTATTCCAATCCCAACGCCATGGCGACCTGGGCCTGCAATAAGTATGGCAAGGTAAAAACCATCGGCCTGTGCCACGGGGAAATCCATGGGGAGATGCAGATTGCCCAGGTGCTGGGAATCCCCCGGGATGAACTGGACATAACCTGTGCGGGAATCAACCACCAGACCTGGTATGTAAGTGTGAAGCATAACGGTGTGGAACTAAAGGATAAGCTTCTAGCCGGCTTTGAAGCCCATGAGAAATTCAGGGAAGAAGAAAAAGTCAGAATCGATATCCTGAAGCGTTTCGGCTATTATTCCACCGAATCCAACGGCCATTTGTCCGAATATGTGGCATGGTACCGGAAACGCCCGGATGAAATAAAGGACTGGATTAACACCGACTCCTGGATTAACGGAGAGACAGGCGGATATCTGCGTGTGACCAGAGAGGAACGCAACTGGTTTGAGACCGAATATCCCAAAATCGAGGCGGAGCCTTCCAAGAAATACGACGGCAGCCAGCGCGGAAAGGAGCATTGCTCCTATATCATGGAATCCCTGGAAACCGGCAGGAAATACAGAGGCCATTTCAACGTGATGAACGAAGGCTGTATTACCAATCTCCCCTATGAATCCGTGGTGGAGGTGCCCTGTTATGTGGATGGAAACGGTATTTCCGTTCCCAGGCTGGGAGAGCTTCCTCTCGGCTGTGCCGCCGTCTGCTCCCAGTCCATCTGGGTACAGCGTTTGGCCGTGGAAGCAGCCGTTGCCGGTGATGTCAGCCTGCTTAAACAGGCAGCCCTGATGGATCCGCTTACCGGCGCTGTGTGCAACCCTCCGGAAATCTGGCAGATGATAGACGAGATGCTCATCGCACAGGAGGAATGGCTTCCCCAGTACAGCGAAGCTATTGCCGGGGCAAAGAAACGCTTTGCCGAAGGGGCGCTCCTTCCTACCAGGGACGGCTACCAGGGCGCTGTGAGAATCCGTGAAAAAACGGTGGAAGAAATCGCAGCAGAGCGGGAAAACAGAACGATTACCGCATAAGAATCAAATATTGATATTGCTGTAAATGGATGACAGGAGAAGGGGGAACCCGGCTCCTGTCACTATACTTGTAACAGTTCAGACGGCCCCTTGTGTCCTGTGCCCTCCCCTATTCTCCCTGGGGC
>URMK01000134.1 GCA_900548905.1 uncultured Lachnospiraceae bacterium
AGGGAAAAGCAGGGGAGGGGAGCCGGGGATGCTGCAGGGCGCAAAGGGCCGGCTGTCAGGTGTTATCTTATTCTATTTTACGCAGATCGCACCGGCTGTTTTTCTGATATAAAAGCAGGGAAACTGCCAGGAGCACCGCTGTGATAGCACCCATGAATAAATCGGATGGGATCTCCCGCAGCAGCACACGCAGGCCGATGGGAACCAGGGCAAACAGCATTCCTCCCAGGACGGTTATCATGGTGGAACCGCTTTGTTTGATTACCGTCGTCTCATTGTCCCAGTTGAAAATGGGCATTTTGAGGTTAATGGTAATCCCGAACACCGCCGCAAAACAGGCATAGGATCCGGGAACGAGAATCAGCCAGATAGGATGCACACCGCCGGTCTGCCCGGAAAGTATCAATATGATAGCGGAAAGCAAAACGGCAGGTACCGAAAGAGTGAAGGCGACCATCATTTTCGCATCCAGAATCGTCCGGGTGGGAATCGGCAGGGATTTCGGTATCCACCACTGTTTTCCTTCTATGGAGATGGAGGAAGAAGTGGTGCTTCCCATCATGATCATAAGGGACAGCAGAAACGGCAGGATGCTTCCTATAGAAAAAGGCATCGTGAACCCTTCCCCGCCTCCCATTGCCAGGTAGGACTCCAGTTTATCCATACCGGTAAATGCCAGCAATATAGCTACACCCACCATAAGAACATATCCGATTAATGTATTCAGGACATAGATGTTGGATGCAAAATACCGTTTTATCTCTTTTATATACAGCGCTTTGAGAAGAGAGTTCTTTTTTTGTGCCTGCATCCGGTAGTTCTTTTTGGCCGCATGGGAACGCAGGGCACTGCTGATGCTCACATATTTCCATTGGACCAAAGCGGCGAACAGCAGGAAGGTTCCGAACGATACTGCCAGGAATCCCGCGTTAGCCGCAGCATTTCCGCCGGTAATCCCCGCAGTGTACAGCCCTGATAACGGATATATCCCATTTACCTGATCCACTCCCAGCTTTATCATACCTGCCATATCCGACAGATTCATATCCTCCGCCCGCATGGAAAATACAATGGATGCAGCCAGGATCCCCAGGGTGCAGACCAGCGAAAGAAAAATAACCAGCATATTTTTATGCTTTACCCTGGAACCGGCTGCCATAATCAGAGTACCCAGAAAGGAGGCCGCAGTCAGCGGAACCAGAGGAACAAACAAAAGGCTTACCGCAACGGCCCCATAAAAATAAGGGGACGGACCGGTCATCACACCGTATACCAGGCTGGCCGGAACCACTGTCAGCGAAGACAGCAGGAGGGAGCTCAGATACATGTGAAGCAGACGGCTTACAATTATGGAAAAAGGCCGGATGGGAAGCGCCGTAAGCATCTCAAAATCCCCTGCGGAAAACAGAACCGGTCCAGCTTTAAATAAGGTAAAAATAAATATGGCCAGACTGGAGACCGCCACCACAAACCCGGGAACACTTTCCGCCGCCCCCGCAAAGCACAGAATAAAAGCAGCTCCTGCTGTATAGAATGCCAGCATCACCCCGAGCAGAATATATACGGAAAGCATAAGTATCAGGCGGCCTTTTTTCTTACCGTCTCTGCAATGAACGACTTCATTGATACCGAATCCTCTCAGCAGCTGGATTTTTAAAAGCCTTACGCTTTGGCTAATCACCTTTGACCACCTCCATAAATACCTCTTCCAGAGATTTCCCATGGGTCAGGACGGCAGTTTCCCCCGCCACTACAAGTTCTCCATTTTTAATAATAGCTATTTTATTGCACAGCTTTTCCGCCACATCCAGGACATGGGTGGAAAAAAAGATGGCACTGCCCTCCGCGCAGAGTGTATGCATGTTCTGCTTGAGCACCACGGAGGCGCTGGGATCCAGCCCCACAAAAGGCTCATCCAGAACCAACAGCTTCGGTTTGTGAATCAGGGCCGATATAATAGCAAGCTTCTGCTTCATGCCATGAGAATAGGAAGAAATCAGGTCTCCCAGGCTGTCTGTAATCCCGAACTGCTCCGCATATTCCCGTATCCTTTCCGTGCGTACCCCGGAATCCAGCCGGAAGATATCCGCAATAAAATTCAGATACTGGATTCCTGTAAGATGCTCATATAAGTCCGGATTATCCGGAATATAAGCCAGCATGGATTTGCATAGCATAGGTTCCTTCTTTATCGAATGCCCGTCGATGAGAATCTCCCCTTCCCCGAAGTCCAGGATTCCCACCGCCGCCTTAATTGTGGTGGTTTTCCCCGCCCCGTTATGTCCGATAAATCCATAAATATCCCCTGGCAGAATCTCCAGGTTCAGATCGGAAACGGCCTTCTTACCGCCCTTATATGTTTTTGAAAAATGAATGATCTCCAGCATACTTCACTCCTGTTCTTCCTCACACGGAGAGGAAATAAAGGTAAGCCTTCTGGGCCTGCGCCCTTCCTCCGGCTTGTTATAAATGTAATCATTGTATACGGCTCCGATTTTCCCCGTCATCTCCACGAACTCCTCATCCGTAAGAAGCAGGGTGGAACTGCTCAGACTCAGCATATCCTTAACCGGATCATTGCCTTCCCTGCCGAAATAGCCGGTAAAGGATGCCATCAGGGAAAACAAGGCGGACTGAACCAGCCCCTCCACACCATTCCTGTCATATTCCCCCATAGGCTGTTTTACCAGGGCATATGTTTTCTCCACGGTTCCCCGTTTCCGGCATTCCCGTACCACCTCAATACAGCCTGCATCATAAAGCACCTTGATATGCCGGTACAGGCTGGCGGTGGGGATATCACTCAGCTCCTCCTTTACAGAAGCCGCCGTCCCTTCCCCATGCAATATCAAATACTGAACAATACGCTGCCTTACAGGATTCATTACCACCCGAATAAATTCCTGCTGGTCCATAACCATCATCCCTTTCAATTATTATCATAAATGATATTATTATCACCATTAATAATATTTATTACACCCTGATACTACCACCTTTGTATCACTGTGTCAACCCAATAATACAGTTTCCATAATATGTTACCCTGTGCAGTAAATGCACAGTACTGAGTGAACAGTAATGTAATAGTAACAGTTCACTTCTGCTGATCCAGCGCGTATCGTCCTTTACTTACCGCCGCCCACTTGCTATACTGGATCTGACAACGAATATTTTTTACCGGAGTTCTTCCGGAAAAGAAAGATTTCCACGGGGCCTGCGGGCAGAAAACCTATCTCCCGCAGCTTCCCGCCAGGTAAAGGAGGCGGTTGACAAATGAATCACAAATCCGATGAAATATTTAAAAAACATATCCAAAGACAAAAATTATCCCCTGCAGAGCATTGATTATGTGAAGGCGTTTTTCTTTGCCGGAGGCCCAGTGCCCACAGACCGGTAAGGTAAAATGCTCTGTACGGGGATAATACGGAAACCGCATCACATATTCATGTTCTGCACTTATTATCAAAAAAATAATAAGGAGCGGATAGCTTATGAAATGCGTAAATGCAGCACAAATACTGCCGGAAGATCTGCTGGCGGAAATCCGCCGCTATACAAATGGGGAAAGACTTCTCTATATCCCGGAGGAATCCCGGAGAAAAGGCTGGGGAGAAACCAATGGCTCCCGGAGCTTTTACAGAAAAAGGAATCAGGAAATGTGCCGACTGTACCAGGCCGGCAGCACGGTACCCGAGCTTGCGGGGACCTTCCATCTGGCAGAAAATACGGTAAAAAAAATTATATATGGGAACCGGCCGGATCTTTCGCCGCAGGCGGTACAGCCGCCTACCTGAAATACCGCAAAAAACCGCGGAAAGCAGGTTACGGATATCACCCCCGCGGGCCATCCTTGTGTTCCATAAAAAAACAGAGCACCGCAGAACTGGAATACTCCCCTCACCCAGGATTACATCCTGCAGGAAGTATTGCCGTTGCGGGCTCTGTTTTTTTCTTATTACATACTCAAACTTCGCAGGAGCAAAATGGCCTTCCGCCCGCTGGCAGAGCGGTGTC
>URMK01000135.1 GCA_900548905.1 uncultured Lachnospiraceae bacterium
GACTAAAGTCGTTCCCCTGTAAGGAACCTTGCAGCACTGCCACCCCGGGGAAAAGGAGGGGAGGGGGATGCCACAGGGCACAAGGGGCCGTCTGAACTGTTACAGAATCCGGCCATATGCGGCCCTATGTACAGGGCAAGTTATTGACTTGCCCCGGGTGTGGTCAAAGATAGGAGAAATTATTTGGTGTTGGTGATATCCTTCACGCCATTGGCTACACCGTCAGCAGCGTTTTCAACCATGTTTCCGGCATCATCCACTACATTGCCCACAGCATCGCCTACATCGTCGATAGCATTGCCTGCATTATCCACCAGGTTGGAGCCTTTGCCGGCGGTGCTGTTTCCGCCTGCAGTACCGTTATTGGTTTCATTGATACCGGCGGTTTCATCGGTTCCGTTTGTTGTACCGTTTATGGTTCCGGTTTCATTTGTATCGGTACCATTTGTATTGGTTTCATTTGTGGTTTCGTTGCCGGCTATTCCGGTGGTCCCGGTTTCGTTACGGCTTGCCGTTTCTTCGGCAGCGGTGGTGGATCCCGCTGTATTTCCTGCCATGTCGTCCGCGTTATTTTTCTTATCTCCACAGGCGGTCACACTGGCAAGCATCAGCAGAATCAGCGCTGCAGGAATCATTCTGTTCAGCTTTTTCATGTTGCTCACTCCTTTTTCTTTGTGTGTTTGGGCGTGCAGGAAGATTTTATTCCACAGAGAGTTGCTTCCCGTGAGTGACGGGCCGCGGCCAGGTAAGCCTGACTTTGGCGGCTGCCGGGAAAATCATCCTGTAAATATAGAACACGCTCACGAACAATATAACTGTCCGTTTTTTATTATGTTCGGAAAAATTCTTTTTATGCGGAAAAAGGAATTGTCAAAAAGGATAATTTCGTGTAAAATATACCTAATTTTGTAAAAAAAGCCGTTTATCTGCGGCCTGAGGCAGGGAGATAGGGAATATGGAATTCAGACCATGTATTGACATTCATAATGGCAAGGTGAAACAGCTGGTGGGCGGAAGTGTGGCGGATACCAGCGACAGCGCCCAGGAAAACTTTGTATCCGAAAAGGACAGCGCCTGGTATGCCAGGCTTTTTCAGGAGAAAAACCTGAAAAACGGGCATGTAATCCTTTTGAACAAAAAGGGAAGCCCTTATTATGAAAGCTCCAGGGAGCAGGTTTTGAATGCCCTCCGGGCTTATCCCGGAGGACTGCAGGCGGGCGGCGGCATCACTGCGGAAAACGCCCATGAATATCTGGATGCAGGGGCGTCTCACGTGATTGTAACCTCTTATGTATTCCGGGACGGGACGATTTCCTATGAGAACCTGAACCGGCTGCTGGAAAATGTGGGCAAGAAAAAGCTGGTGCTTGACCTGAGCTGCCGGAAAAAGGACGGGGATTATTATATCGTTACCGATCGCTGGCAGAAATATACGAAGGTGATTTTGAATGAGGATGTGCTGGATATGTTTGCTTCTTTCTGTGACGAATTCCTGATCCACGCGGTGGACGTGGAGGGAAAGGTATGCGGAATCGAAAAGGAGCTGGTGGCGCTTCTGGGAAGATGGAACCGGATACCCATCACTTATGCGGGCGGAATCCGTTCCCTTGAGGATATCAGAAGCATTAAGGAACTGGGAAGGAATAAAATCCACATCACGGTGGGAAGCGCGCTGAACCTTTACGGAGGGAGCCTGGACTTCAATACCGTGCAGGCTTACGCAGAAGAAGAGATGTAAACAGAAATAAGAAAGGAGCTTCGCGTCCGGATTGTTATCCATTCGTAAGCTCCTTTTTCAATGGGCGTTTCGGCAACGTATCCCATTGGTGGAATCCATTACAACTGTACAGCTTATTCTCAAATAAAAAAACGATATGAACTGTGATACCGATATATTTGATAAAAAAAGGCACATTGTGATGGTTCGGGTAAGATTTCCGTGAAATCTTATAATTTGATTACGTTAACAGCCTGAGGGCCTTTATCCCCTTGGATAACATCGTATTCCACTGCTGCACCTTCGTCCAGGGATTTGAATCCATCCATGTTCAATCCGGAGTAGTGTACGAATACGTCCTGTCCTGCTTCATCAGAAATGAAACCGTAACCCTTTTGGTTGTTAAACCACTTTACTGTACCTTTGTTCATTCTAGGATACCTCCGCATAAAAAATAAGTATTAATCTGTTGCCCTGCAACATAGTCAGAATATCACAAGAGTGTTCAAATGTAAAGTGATATTTTACGTTATAACATCACTTATTTGAAAAAATTTACCAGTATTTCCGGGGGTATCAGGACTCCTTATTCATACGTGAAAATACCATTTCATAGCCGTCGTTTCCATAGTTTAAGGAACGGTTGACACGGCTGATAGTGGCAGTGGAAGCGCCCGTTTTTTCGGCAATATCCAGGTAGGTCTTATGATCCCGCAGCATTGCCGCAACCTCAAAACGCTGAGACAGGGAAAGGAGCTCGTTTACGGTGCACAGATCCTCAAAGAAGCTGTAACACTCATCCCTGTTTTCCAGACTCAGAATGGCCTCAAACAGATGGTCCACTGCGTCTGTCTTTATTTTTTTATTCATTTCCTTACCTCCGTACTGATTCTGTTTCGATCCCGCTGGTCAGGGGATTTTCCCTGACCTTCATCTATTGGGATTTTACCATACTAAAGTTCTAAAGTAAAGGGAAAAAGTCTTTCCGGAAAAGTTAAGGCTTGTCATGTAGTTTTCAATACTATATAATAGAAAACAAATGGTAACAGTTCAGAACGATCTGAACTGTTCGACAAATATATAGCCGCATCCGGTCCTTTGGGAGGAACGGATGCGGCAGGCAGGGCGTCCCCATGAAGGACGCAGGACAGGAGCGGAAGATGACCATTTCTACAGAAGATCTATTGAACAGTATCCTGGAGAGCCTTGACAGAATTGATTATGTCAGGCCCGGGGATATTCCCAATATTGATTTATATATGGATCAGGTAACGACCCTGATGGACAGCAAGCTGAGAAACAGCACGAGGAATCCCGGGGAAGACAAGATACTGACCAAGACCATGATTAATAATTATGCGAAGAACAATCTCCTTCCCCCGCCGGTGAAGAAGAAATATTCCAAGGAGCATGTGCTCATACTTATTTTTATTTATTATTATAAGGGCGTTATGTCCATCAACGATATACAGACGATCCTCCAGCCCATAACGGATCAATATTTCAAAGGGAATGCACAGTTAAGCCTGGAGGATATTTATAATGAAGTTTTCAGCCTGGAGAAGGAACAGGTTGAAGTGATGAAGAAGGATCTTATAGAAAAATTCACCAGGGCCGGTGAGACTTTCCCGGAAACGGAGGAGGAAGAAGAAAAGCAGTTCCTGCAGTTTTTTTCCTTTATCTGTATGCTCAGCTTCGATGTATATGTTAAAAAACTGCTTATCGAAAAGCTTTTGGATCTAAGCAGTATCCAGATGCCGGTCAAAGGGAAAAAGGCGCAGTCCAGAAGTACGAAGGAAAGCGCGGAAAATGGGCCTTCCGTAAACGCGGAGCAAAAAAAAGAATAATTTTGTCAAACATTCTCTTGCCAATTTCCAAAAAAGTGGTACAATAATACCCATGGAGACATAGCTCAGCCGGGAGAGCGTTCGCCTCACACGCGAAAGGTCACGAGTTCGAGCCTCGTTGCCTCCATTTTTTTCGGAAATTGTTTCGGGCTCGTAGCTTAGCTGGGAAAGCGCTGCGTTCGCAACGCAGAGACCGAGGGTTCGAATCCCTTCGGGTCCATTTGCACCAAAATAACAGGTACGTGTATAAAAAAGATTTAGATTTTTGCAGAAGTAAGCTTTCTGTTCGAATCTAAATCTTTTTTTGTTTGTCGGAAAAAAGGATGGTAAGTTTATGCCGGCAGGGTTCGGAGAGATGAAGAGATGGTAACAGTTCAGACGGCCCTTTGTGTCCTGCGGCATCCCCCTCCCCTGCATTTCC
>URMK01000136.1 GCA_900548905.1 uncultured Lachnospiraceae bacterium
TTACGCCAAGACCGCTGACGAAAGAAAGTATGGCGTGGCGTTTCCTACCTTATGAATTATATGTAATGCAGCGGATTCTGCAGCCTTCCGAACTGAATCAGCGGGGAATTTTAGCTTTTGACAACTGGGCGAGTACTTTTGGGCGTGTGACTACATCTCTGGAAATAAAACCGGAAGGCAGTGGTTATCAGATGAAAACCCGGTTTTCCAGTTTTTATAATCTTCCTGAATTAATCAATATGCTTAACCTTGTAGCAGATATCAAAACGTCAGATATGCTTGATATCCCCACACCGGAACTGGAAACCGGTGCAATGCAGGTAATAAAAACCGATATCACTTCTGAACAGGAAGAGCTTATGGAAGAATTGGTAGACAGAGCCGAAGAGATCCGCAAAGGGAATGTAGACAGCAGCCAGGATAATTTTCTCAGATTAACAAATGAAGCCCGGCTTTTAGCAGTGGATCCGCGTATTCTTGATAATACCCTGCCTTATAACCCTAATACGAAGCTTGTAAGGTGTGCTGAAAATGCTACAGAGATATTTTACAAAACGGAAGGAAAGAAATCGACGCAGCTTATTTTCTGCGACAAAGGAACGCCACGTAATGATGGGAATTTTGATTTTTACCATGCGCTGAAAAAGGAATTGATCGAAAGGGGCGTGCCCCAGGAACAGATATGCTTTATTCATCAAATAAAGACGGATGATCAGCGTGCAGAAATATTTGACAGGGTACGGTGTGGGGAGATCCGTATTCTCATAGGAAGCACGGAAAAAATGGGGACAGGGATGAATGTACAGGATAAGGTGATCGGATTACACCATTTGGATACACCCTGGAGGCCATCTGACCTTACACAGAGAAATGGACGTGGTTTGAGACAGGGAAATGAAAATGAAGTGATCGCGATCTATGTTTATATCACAGAAAAGACCTTTGATGCTTATTTATTTCAGATTTTGGAGCAGAAGCAACGCTATATTAGCCAGATTCTGACAGGCCGTTCTGCTGCACGCAGCTGCGAAGATATCGATGAAACTGTTTTGCAATATGCGGAATTTAAAGCCATGGCTGTATCCGATCCTTTGATAAAACGAAAAATGGAAGTGGATAATGAAGTATACCGGTTACAGACAGTGAAAGCGGCGTGGATGGCTGATAGAAATAGTCTACAGTTCAAAGTAAATACAGCATTTCCTGAAAAGATAGAAAAATGCAGGCTCCTTGCCCAAAAAGCCGAAGAAGATTATCTTTCCTATAAAAAGAACAAGCAGGAAGGCTTTTACATTACCATAAACCACCGGACATTTGAAGAGAGGAAAGAGGCCGGAGAATATCTCCAGAGACTTATTTTAACCTTTGAAGGGAAAGAAGAGGGGGTATCGGTAGGTTCTTATGCTGGACTGCAAATCAAGGTGAAAAGAAGGCCTTTTGAGGATTGGCAGATCAGCTTAGTTGGAAAAGGAAAGTACTCTGCATACCTGGGTGATTCTGCTGTCGGTAATATGAAAAGGCTGGAAAATCTGGCTGATAGCATATCTGAAGTCAAACTGGAAAATGAGGAAAGATTAAAAAAGCTTAGTATACAGCTGCAGGCAGCAAAAGAAGAACTGGCGAAGCCTTTTGCTATGGAAGGGGAATTAGCAAGTCTGCTGAAGGAACAGGTATCCCTCAATCTAAAGATTGAGTTTAATGACGGGAAAGGAGGTGATGAAGAAGAGAATCAAGAATTATCCAGGCCGGTAAGTAACAGAGAAAAACGGTTATATAGGAAAATGAAGAAATTGGCTCCCGCTCTTTTTGACGGGAGCTATTTTTTTATGAAATTCCAGGCATCTTCCGATGCATTCGAACCCTTGATTTTGCAGAAGGTCGAAGAGGATATTTACAGTATAGCCCATACTTATGTGAAAAATGGAGATGTGATGCATGATCCGGAAATTACATTCCAGGTATTGCCGGAGGAAGGTGCCGTAATTCCCATGTCTTATCTGCAGGAGGACATGGGGATTTATTATGAAACAGCAGAAGTACCTGAAAGCAGAAAGAAGGATTTGGAGATGTTCTGGGATGATACCTGGCTGCCCAATATTTTTTCTACCAATTACCGACTGACTTATGCACGAGGAGAAGAAGAAGAGTTTTTCGAAGAAACAGAAGAGGAAGCTGTACTTTAAGATACCGGGATAAAAGCTACAAATAAATATTCAGAAAGGAGACCGGAGCGGCGGCCGCCGTGACGGGATATCCCGGCTCCTTTCATGCATGGATTATCAACTTGATTTTTTTAAAGGAGCACCAGATGAAGAGTCTATAAAAATGATCCAGTATTATGAACCATTGGCACTGCAAAATGACCCAAGAGGCTATTGTGTCTGCACATCTGAGGGGAAGGACAGCCGTGTTTTAGGACATCTCTTTCGCAGGGCAGGAGTAAAGCATTTTTATATGCATAGTATTACAGGGATAGATCCTCCGGAGTTAATTTACTTCCAGAGAAAAACATTTATGGAGTATAAAACGCAGGGATATCTCACTTATGATGTGATGTACAGAAAATCTCTATGGCGGCTGATGATAGAAAAAACAATCCCGCCATTGCGTACTATCCGCTACTGTTGTAGAGAACTAAAGGAACGGCGCGTGGCGGAACAAGGAAATGCGTTGCTGTCCTTTGGAGTAAGAAGATACGAAAGTGTGAAGAGAAAAAAGAACCGGAGGGAAATGGAAATTGTTGGGAATGGCAGGCGGGGGAAAAATATCGTCCTTCCATTTGACAATGGTGAAAACAGACGTACATTTGAAGTCTGTTATATTAACTGTGAAAAACATCTGAACCCGATAGCGGAATGGGATAACCAGAATGTCTGGGATTATATTAATTACTGGAAATTGGAACAATGCTGCCTGTACGGAGAGGGATTTCTCCGATTGGGATGTATTGGATGCCCTATGACTACAGAGGCCAATAAAAGGAAGGAATTCCAGCGGTGGCCCAAATACAAGCAGCAATATCTTTGGACATTTAGCAGGATGCTTGAAGAGAGGAAGCGCAGAGGCATGCCAATAATGGGACACAGCAGTTCAGCGACAGAATGGTTTGAATGGTGGGTAAAAGACAAGCTATCGGACAACAAAGATGAACAGCAGTTAGAGCTGGAACTTAATAAAATGTGATAAGATAAGCATCCGGATGCAAACGGATACAGCCATGGCGTCCGGATGCAAGACTAGATGCAGGAATAGGGGATTCAAAATATGAATAAAAGTGTACCAGGAAGTTTTGTACAGTTAATTCATGCAGATTGGGATAATTTTTTACCTAAGAATTTATATGGAGTCGTTGACCATCAGGAAGAATCCGGAAAAATCCACGTGGTTTGGGAAACGGAAAAGAAAACAGTTCTGGATCCGGCGGATGAGAATTTTATCTTCTGCAAACCTCCTCAAGCAGGACAGAAAAGGATTACTGTATTGGTGGTAGAACCGGGGAAAGGACCCTATGAATGCCGGATTGTCAATGATTTTCATGAGTATCAGAAACTTGTGGGAGGATACGTACAAATGCTGCCGCTGGAAGATGGCTGTATGCTTTATTGCAACGAGGATGGGAGAATAAATGGGCTGCCAGGGAACAGGAAGTGTGACAACGGCGAGGTCATCTGTGGGACTTTTGTCATAGGGGCAGAGGATAAATCCTTATCGCCGGAGCAAACAGAAAAATATTATTACCGATTCCGGGAGGAAGAGAGCTTTAGCGAAGAAAAAATACAGAAGGACAGCATTACCGTTACTTCCTTTGAGGATGATTATGCTTTTTTGAAGGCACTAATGGGGATAAGTGATGAAATGGAGAGATAAAAGGTGGAACAGAAAAATTTTAT
>URMK01000137.1 GCA_900548905.1 uncultured Lachnospiraceae bacterium
GGGCGCCGCTCTGCCGGCGGGCGGAAGGCCATTTGGCACCTGCGGAGTCTGCGTTCGTAAATGATACATTACCAGGTAACTATTTTAAGGCAACAACGTGTCAGGAAAAGCTCTGCTCGGTACGTTCGATGATTTCATCCTGGAGCGCTTTGCTCAGATTCCGGAAATGATCGCTGTAGCCGGCCACCCTGACGATCAGATCTTTATATTCCTCCGGACTGCGCTGGGCATTTATCAATGTCTGTTTATCGATCACATTGAACTGTATATGATGGCCGTCCAGGTTAAAATAGGTCCGTATGAGATTAGCCATCTGGTTCAGCCCCTCTTCTCCTGCTACGACTGAAGGTGTAAATTTCTGGTTGAGAAGCGTGCCTCCCGTGCAAAGATGATCCATTTTGGAACAGGATTTGATGACTGCTGTAGGCCCGTTGGTATCCGCCCCTTTTTCCGGGGATATTCCTTCGGACAGAGGTTTATGCGCATGCCGCCCATTGGCGCTTGCGAGGCAGACATCCCCGAAATATACATGGCAGGTGGTAGGCAGCATATTTATGCGGTAAGTGCCTCCCCGGTTATTCCGCCTCCCTGTAACACTCTTATAATAGAAGGAAAATACGTCTTCCATAATGGAATCTGCATAATCGTCATCGTTCCCGTATTTAGGGGTCCTGCCGGAAACCAGATTATGGATCCTGTCATATCCTTCATAATCCGCCAGCAGGGCATCCATCAGATCCTTCATGGAGAATTCGGCCCTGTCAAACACCTGGTATTTGATGGCGGACAGACAATCCGTGATGGTTCCGATCCCCACGCCCTGGATATAGCTGGTATTGTATCTGGCACCTCCCGCATTGTAGTCCATGCCCCGGCTGATACAGTCGTTGGTAAGGACAGAAAGGAAAGGAACCGGCATTTCCCGGGCATAAATGGATTCAATGACCAGGCTTCCCCGTATCTTAATATCCAGGAAGTAACGGACCTGGGCGCAGTAGGCCTCCCAAAGCTCCTCATAGCTTGTAAATTCATACCCATACCCGGTTTCAGGCCCCAGCTGGGTTCCTGTCATATGGTCAAATCCGTTATACAACGCCAGCTCCAGAAGCTTGGGGAGGTTAAAATAGCCGGTGAGGATATAGGCCTCATTCCCGAAGGCCCCTGTTTCCACACAGCCGCTGGTGCCGCCTTTTCTGGCATCCGCAATGCTCTTTCCGGCATTCAGCAGCTCCTGCACTATGGCCTCCGTATTGTAAAAGGCAGGCTGTCCCCAGCCTTTTCTGGATATTTCACAGGCTTTCTTCAGAAAATCCAGTGGCGTTTTCCGGCTGATTTGAACATTGGAGCTGGGCTGCAGGAGCTTCATTTCATCCATACATTCCAGAATCAGGTAGCTGACCTCATTGACGCCGTCCTTCCCGTCCGGCGTGATTCCGCCCGTATTGATATTGGCAAAGTCGGTGTAGGTGCTGCTTTCCTTCAGGGTAATCCCCACCTTGGGCGGCGCCGGCTGGTTATTGAACTTGACCCACAGACATTCCAGAAGCTCCTTGGCCCTGTAGTCATCCAGCCTTCCTTCTTCCACATCCTTCCTGTAAAAACGGATCAGATGCTGATCCAGCCTGCCGGGGCTGTAGGCATCCCAGGGATTCAGTTCCGTGGTTACCCCCAGGTGGACAAACCAGTACATCTGGATCGCCTGCCAATAGGTTTCCGGGCGGCGGGCAGGCACCCTGCGGCAGTTCCGGGCAATCTGCAGCAGCTCCGCCTTCCGCTCTTCCTCCCGGCAGCCACAGGCCATATCCTCCGCCAGCTGCGCATACCGGGAGGCCAGGAGAATCACGGCATCACAGGCGATATCCATTCCCTTTAACTGTGCTTCCTTTTCCAGCGCCTGCGGGTCATTCAGGTAATCCAGCCGCTCCCGTTCCCGCCTGATATCCTCTTTATATTCCAGAAGGCCTTTCCGGTATATATTTTCCGAACCTACCGTATGCCCCGGGCCTCTCTGCTCCATGAATTCGGTAAAAATCCCCGCCTGATACGCCGCCTTCCACTCCGGCGTCATATGAGCCAGTATTTTGTGCCGGATGGAACGCTTTTCCCAATAGGGAATTATCTCCTTTTGCTGAAATTCATAATCCTCTTCCTTTACCCGGAAGCTGATCAATTCCCGGTCATTCATGACCTTTAAATCCTCCGCCGTATGGCAGCAGAGATCCGGAAAGGTGGGCGAAGCCTGCGGACCGCAGCCCTTTTCTCCCACAATCAGCTCTCCTTCCCCGATATACAGGGTCTTTTGGGCAAAATAATTCTTTAAGGCCAGTGCCCGTAATTCCGGCACGCTGACCTCCCCCTCATACTGCCGGTAACTCTCGGTAAAATACCTGGCACGCTCCATATCGATATGCGGCGGGGTATTAAGGCTCTCCCGCCTCAGCCGCCGAACCCTCTCATTCATTCCCCGTTCTTCCATTTCCGACGCATCCTTTCTCTGTCTTCTTTCATGGAACTGCCGCAAAATAACTTGTGCGGCGTGTAAAAGTTATTATATGACAGTTCCGTCCATACCGGCATTGCCGCTGCAGGTTCGCTCCTTCATCCTCCGAGGAAAACCGGTATCCCGCTCCTTTGCCCCAACAGTTCCCGCAGCTGCTGCATCCGTTCCTCCGACGGCACAGAAAAAGCATGGTCCTGATAATCCCGGCCCAATTGCCGGTATTTTCCGCTCCCCGTCTTATGATAAGGAATCAGATTCACCTGCCCGGCATGTATCTGTTCTTCCCTCAGGAAATCCGCCATCCGCCCTATCTGCGTTTCCCCGTCGTTCACACCGCCGATTACAGGTATCCGGATCCATATGCGGGCGCCCTTCCCGGACAGACGCTTCAGGTTTTCCAGTATCTGCCGGTTATCCCAGCCGGTGTACTCCCGGTGTTTTTCTTCCTCCATGAGCTTCAGATCATAAAGGAACGTATCCGTATAGGGCAGCACCCGTTCAAAAACCGGAAAAGGAACCGCGCCGCAGGTATCGACATTAATGGAAATCCCCCGCCGGAAGAGGCCGCACATCAACGCCTCCAGATAATCCGGATCCTGGGCAAGCGCCTCTCCGCCCGACAAGGTAACCCCGCCGTCCGAGGTTTCATAAAAGGCGCTGTCCTTCAAAAGCTCTTCCGTCAGTTCCCGGACAGAATAGGTTCTTCCGCATACCTGCCTGGCATTTCTTACACAGCTGTCCGCACAGTCCCCGCAGGCGCTGCAGAGCTGCCTTTTGGTGTAAGCCTTCCCGGACGCCGGCATGACCGCCCCATTCGGGCATTCCTGTGCACAAACGCCGCAGCCGGTACAGCGTTCCTCATAAAAAAGAAGCTCTTTTCCATAATCCTGGGTTTCCGGGTTATGGCACCATCTGCATGACAACGGACAGCCCTTGAAAAAAACAGTAGTGCGGATGCCCTTCCCGTCATGGATGGAATATTTCTGGATATTGGTAATCAATGGTAACTTCATTTTTACTTCCCTTACTCAAATTTCAAATATGCCAACCGGATTATCCCCTGTTCCATAGGGAAATTATAATCCCGGTCCGGCGTAATGCCAAGTATTTTTTAACACAGGGGCGGGTGCCGTGCAGTAAATGCACAGTACTGTGTGAAGAGTGACGCCAATCGTTACGGTTTACGCCCTCTGTGCCGCAACGAAGCGGGGTGTAGATAAAAAAGTTTGGCGTCACCCG
>URMK01000138.1 GCA_900548905.1 uncultured Lachnospiraceae bacterium
CTGGCTTTGCTGCTTTTTAAGGAGGTGACTTTACATTATTTTTTACTTTCCATTAGCTCAATAATGTTTAGCTAAACATTATTGAGCGTTGTAACAATACCATTCTGTACTGTACCCCGCCCTCCATACGTTAAACAAAACGGTGGTAAAATCCCCGCCTCTCTTGCTTGACAGCAGATGTCTAACATTCTCAATGATAAGCAGTTCGGGTTTATTTTGGGCAGCTGTGCCCTGGAGCAGATCAATAACTGTAAAAAACAGTCCACTTCTTTTTCCTGCAAGACCTGCTCTTCTGCCTGACAGGGAGATATCTGTGCAAGGAAATCCAAAAGTCCAGATTTCAGCTTCTGGTATCTCATCTGCTGAGATTTTGTTAATATCTTCTGCAAACCACTCTCCTTTGCAAGTACTTCCATCGCATCGTTCTCTTATTTCTTTTTTGCACAGCAAGTTTCTTTCCGGACAAAACTTGCACCCTTCCAGCTGGTACATGGCCTGATAGCTTTTATTGGCATATTTATCGTTTTCTATATGTCCTACGCAGATATGGCCGCATTGTTCAAGCCCATGGCGGAATCCTCCGATCCCCGCAAATAAATCCAGGAATTTCATTTGAATCCTCCATTTTTATATTCCGCCTTTCTGCGAAAGGCACCGATGGGGCATGAAACCCGTTCTCTGCTTTTCGCTTTAAATTCTATTTTCCTTCTGATATTATCTTGCTATAAGACTGACACACTACAGAACACGTGGAGGTGAGTGGCGGGGCTGTATAGCGGCGACCTCGCATTTTTATTTGTTGTCGGTCATCCGTTAAGGCATCAATGAATGGCGCATAACAGTAGCCCGTAAACTTATCTCTTCCAAAGTCGACTCGATTTTGCCGGATGGCCAGTCACTGTCAGTTTTTTAACTATAAATTGAAGGAGGTTATTTTATTGTCTTTTAAAATCATTCGTAAAAACTGTTGTGGACTTGATGTCCATAAAACATGGATCTATGCCTGCATTGGTATTACTGATTCCAATGGTCGTACAGAGTATATGCAAGCTCGCTTCTCTTCCTTTGCAAAAGGTTTAAAGGAGCTGTCTGACTGGCTTGTAAAATATAACTGCAACGATATCTGTATGGAATCTACCGGAAAGTACTGGATCCCTGTTTTCAATATCCTGGAGAAGAATAACCTTTGGGTTACTCTTGCTCATCCTAAATACACAAAACCACAAAAGGGTAATAAGACTGACCGTAAAGATGCCAAATGGATCTGCGACTTATACATGTGTGGCATGGTTAAGCCTTCCTTTATCCCACCTGCTGATATTCGTCAGCTGCGAGATTTAGTAAGATACCGTTTCAAGCTCACCTGTATGATTACCGGTGAAAAGAACCGTGCCCATAACTGTCTTACTGTATCTAACTTAAAGCTTGATGATGTTTTCTCTGATATTTTTGGAAAATCATCCCGTTCCTTAACGGAACAAATTTTACAACACCCTGGGGAATTCTTTGATGTGAAGCCTTTTGTTGATGGCAGATGCAAGACGCCCATTGAAGAAATTCAGGCTGCTGTTGATGGTGCCATCTCACCGGAACAGGCTGTCAAACTTCGGCAATGTCTTAAACATATCGATGAATTAGAAGAACATAAATCAGAAATAGAACGGGAAATCTTTCGTCTCAGTGATAAATATGAGGTCGCACTCAATCTGATTCGTACAGTTCCCGGATTCAATAAGAATCCTTTGACTGCAATCCAAGTCCTTTCTGAAATCGGTGGTGATATGTCTGTCTTCCCCACAGCCAAAAACCTCGTTTCATGGGCCGGATGTTGTCCTCGTAATGATCAGAGTAATCAGAAAATCAAATCCACTAGGATTTCCCGTGCTGGTTCCTATTTTAAACCAGTTCTGGTACAAGTTGCAAATGCTTTAATCAAATCGAAGAAACATCCTGAATTCACTACGCGTTACAGACGCATCAAATCACGTCGTGGTCACAAGAAAGCCATTATTGCTGTCTGCCGTATGATCCTGACCGCTATCTGGCACATACTAACAGACTTAAAGCCATATACAGCAGAAGGTTTTCTTGAATCACGTCCTGTGAATGAATCGAAAGTTCTGACCGCTTCACAGGCTCTTAATTTAATGCGACAGCGAGGTTACATCATCAAAGGTGATGCCCCTGCCTTGAATTAGGTGTTGTGTTAATATTCAATTTTTGAAGCCACCGAAAGATGGCTTGTTTGCTATGCTGTTTTCATTTTCTCTAACCGCTACCTCTTTGTTTCAAACTTACGTCCATTCATTGAGAGCACGGTACGGATAAATCTGCTGTTCTCTGGCATACCGGATCATATTTCCAATCTGATCCACAACACTCTGGTTATATTGATCTTTTGTGCACATCATAACCGAGCCAAAAATACCGGTGAGAACTGCTACTACTGTAAACGCGATATTATGAAATATCAGCCAGACCAAACCCGCAGCAATAACACCAAAAAAGGAACCTGCCATACTCTGCATCAGTTCCTTTTTTCCAAAACCATCAAATATTTCATTTCTTATTTTTACACTGCTCGGAATGTAAAGGATAATACTTTCCATTTCCATTTACTCCTATCCATAATAAAACATGACGATATCTTTTATCTGCCATATGCTTTCCGCAAGTACATAAAAAAGCACTACATTTTTCAGCCGCTTCTTATATTGTGCAGCTTCCTCCTGCGCACTCTGGAGCCTTAGCATACAATACGCAAACCTCGCTATTGTTCCGAGTCGTATCAAAGCAATAATGGCAACAGATATCTCTTCCAATGTAACCAAAATCTGCCCCCTTCTTATTTGATCATATTTTTTGCCATACCTACAAGCCGGACCGAATGATACATATTGTTGATAACTCCTCCCCCTCCACTGGTCGTCAGCAAAAATTCCCGCAGAAAGGATGGGGTCTTAATAGCAAGCACCATACAGGCCAGTCCCCAGAACAAATTCATGTTTGTACCTATGTTCATCATCATTCCAACACCAAGTTTACACAGGCAGATCTGGATAAGAACAGCTAAGGTACTCTGCCAGAATTTGTTCATATAAGGCTTAAAGACACCTTTGTCATTATCTAACAGACCAATACAAGCCAGCGGCATCCCAATACGCAAAATCAAAATTTCCAATCCCCGCATCAGGAATTGAAAATAAAGCATAAAATAACAAATGACAAAAATAAGACCGAACACAGCTGTAGTGATCCCTAAGGAGGCAAACCCATTTGCCCAAGCCTGCCAGTCGTAATTCGTAGAGCCGCCAACCGCGGACAGGATTTGGGTTGTCAGTTCTTCCGTTATCTGGGCAATCCATCCGTACATAACCGGAAAACTGACCGCAATTACCATTGCTTCTACAAACCGTAAAATCAATGCGGTAGGCTCTGTATCCGGATCCCCATCTGTCCACATGATATAACAGGAAAACCCCTTTTTTAGAAATTTAAGGATGATAAGGGATATACCAAAACCCAGCAGAATATCAAAGAGTACCTCCACGATGTTTGATCCACTGACGGCGGTCATATATTGATCCGCATACAACGTCATGGGGATGAGTTCCTGCAGCATCGCATCGATATAGGCAACGGCTCCGTTTAAAGCGGCAACAATAAGCAGCACCAGTATGACTTCCATTCTCCATCACCTCTTTTCCCAAT
>URMK01000139.1 GCA_900548905.1 uncultured Lachnospiraceae bacterium
AGAGGGAAACGGGCGGGCAAAACCAAAGGTGGGGCGCAAGGGGCCGTGTACCGCAGCTACCCTTTTACGCCGCCCACAGTAAGGCCGCCGACAAAATAACGCTGTACAAACGGATAGAACAACAGCACCGGTCCGGTTGCTATGATTGCCGTCGCCAGCTTCATTGTCTCGCTGGGAAGGGAAGCCACACTGTCCACCAGTCCCTTTTCGCTCATCATGGCAGACAGGTTCGCCATCATGGACTGGAGAAAATACTGCAGCGTGTAGAGATCGGTATTTTTAATATACAGGTTACAGCGGAACCACTCGTTCCAGTAGCTCAGGGCAAGGAAAAGCCCGATGGTCGCCACCGCCGGTTTTGCCAGCGGCATCACCACTTTATAATAGATTTTGAAATCCCCCGCTCCGTCGATCCGGGCTGATTCCACCAAATCATGGGGGATGCTTTTTACAAAATTCCGGAACAGGAAAATGTTAAACGGACTCATGACTGCGGGGAAAATAAGCACCCAGATATTGTTGTTCAAATGCAGGATATTTACATTAACCAAATAGGACGGAATCATACCCGCGGAAAAAAGCGTGGTAAAGTAGATGAAAAAGGCAAATTTATTCCGGTTTTTAAAGTCCGGCCTGGACAGCACATATCCGCTCATGGAGGTGGTAATAAGCCCTATAGCCGTGCCTGCAATGGTAATGCAGATAGTCACCAGATATGCCTGGGGAATGGAATTTCCCATATGGAATATGGATTGGTAGGCATCCAGGGTAAATTCCTGAGGAAACAGGGAGTAGCCGTTTACGGCGATTGCCGATTCACTGCTGAAGGATCCCGCCAGAATCAGGAGAAAGGGGATTACACAGGCGGCTGCCAGTATCGTGATAACAGTCATGCTGATTCCCTGAAATAATACCGCTTTAAGGCCATGCCGGATATGTGCCCGGTTTTGTTTCTGTCTGCTCATATTTACTCCCATCTGCGGCTCGTACCGCTTATTTACTCAAACTTCGCAGGAGCAAAATGGCCTTCCGCCCGCTGGCAGAGCGGTGTCCCCGGGACGGAAAAGGAATATTCACCAGATCCTCTCAGGCCATGGAGCGGAAGGCCATTTTGCTCCTGCGAAGTTTGAGTTATTTGTATGTTAAAACAGGGCGTTTTCCGGGCTAACCTTATTCACAATCCGGTTCACCGCCATGACAAGCACAAAACCGAATACCGATTGATATAATCCCGCCGCCGCTCCTCTTCCCATATTGAAATCCACCGCCAGGGAACGGTAAACATAGGTATCAATGATGTCCGTCTTATCCAGAAGCAGGCCATTGTTTCCCACAATCTGGTAAAAAAGTTCGAAAGAGCCTTTGATAATCCCTCCCAGCGCCAGCATGATAAGCATGATAGCCGTGGGCTTTAACAGAGGAAGGGTGATGTGGCGGATCCGTTTCCAGTTCGACGCACCGTCCACATAAGCCGCCTCATAAATGCTTTCGTCAATACCCAGGATTGCCGCCAGATACACCACGCTGCCGTAGCCCAGCCCTTTCCACACCTGTACGGCTACAATGATAAACGGCCACACCTGCGGGTTCTGGTAAAAATCAAATTTATCAAATCCAAGTGAAGTAATAATGCTGTTGGCAATCCCATATTTATAGCTGAATATGTTATATACAATAACTCCTATCGTCACCATGGATACAAAGTAAGGCATAAACATCAGCGTCTGAGATACCTTTACAAAATATTTTCTCTGAATTTCCTTTAAGAGAACCGCCACGGTTATCTGCGCTGCATTACCGATCAAAATAAATGCCAGATTATAAAGAATCGTATTTTTAGTCAGCTTCCAGATAATAGAATCCACTCCGCCAGAAAAAAGAAATTCAAAATTCCGGAATCCCACAAACGGGCTTCGCAGTCCCTGCATAAAGTCATAATCCACAAAGGCATAATAAAGTCCCGGCATGGGAAGGTAACAAAACAGGATAAAAAAAACCACCATGGGTATCAGCATGAAATAATAAGTTTTATGACGCCTGAAATCATCAAAAGGCCTCGTCCTGCCTGTCGTCCCCACTTTTGCTTTCATCTGTTTCCCTCTCTTTCCTGCATACCGTTTTCACTTCCTGCTATAATAGTACATGATATTTTTCAGGTAAAAAATATGACTTTTTGCATAAAAAGGGTAATATATGAGCATCCCGGACTTCGCAGAAACCAAATAGCCTCCCCATTGTATGATAAAAACAAGCAGGCTACCATATTAAAAAATCTTTTCCCAACAGCTTCAGTACCGCTTCGAGGAAAAAAAAATCCGCATACACAAGCGTATGGTTATGTATTTGCCCATGATAGGATCCGCTGCAGTGAGTCAGAAAACAGTCGCTTTTTTCGGACCAGTCGCAATGCTTTTCATCCAGTGCCCGCATGAGCTTAACAGCCGCACGCAGATACATACCCTGTTCCCGTTCCGGAACATGCCCCGCTATTTCAATAAGGCCGCAGGACGCAACTGCAGCCGCCGTATCATCATACCATACAGGTTCGGCAGGCTGCCTGAAATCCACCGGAATCAATCCGTCCTCAGGAATATTGGCAATAAAATAATGGGCGATTCGCTTCGCGGCAGACAGATATTCTTCTTTCCCGGTGTGACGATAGCTCAGGGCAAAACCATACAGCCCCCAGGTCTGCCCTCTTGTCCAGGAAGAACCCTTCTCATATCCCTGACCGCCGTAATCCCGGATCGCTTCCCCCGTCTGCGGGTCAAACTCCACAATATGCTTTACGGAACCATCGGGCCTGATAAAATGGTCCATCACCGTATCGCCATGTATCATGGCGATCTGCCTGAACCTGGGATCTGCAGTTTCTCCATATGCCCAGTATAAAAGAGTAATATTGAACATACAGTCAATAATTGCCCAGCCCCGTGTATCATCCTGAGAACCGGGGATATCATTCCATGCCCTTATAAACCGTCCGGCAGGATTAAACCGCCCTGCGAGCAGATTAGCCGCATGAAGCCCTCTTCTTTTGGAGGCTTCATTTCCGGTAAGCCGGTAATCAGCCACTGCGGTAGGCATCCACATAAAACCCACGTCATGGTGAAGGCCGTAATACCGTTCAAAGCATGCATCCAGTTTTTCCTCGCTTTTTTGTGCCGCCCGTGCGTAGCCTTCCTCCCCCGAAGCATGATACATCAGCCAAAGCATCCCGCCCCAAAAGCCGTTTGTCCACCAGTTGATGCCGTCATCCACGTTCCACTTCTTTGAATCATCACAACGGTCGTCGTGTATTCCGTTTACCGCCATGGACGGGATTTTATCCTTTGATTTCTCACACAGCCACTCCATTTTCTCCTGAAATCTGCGGTATACATTTTCCGCCCACTGTCTGTCTTGTTCCGATATCGTAACTTTATCCATTGCCGCATCCCCTTTTCTTATATTATTCCAGGCAGGTCTGCACAGCATATACACAGATCCGCCTGAACGGTTGCCAAATAGATTCTATCATGGGCAAAGGATATCTTTATACAATAAAAAGTTAGGATTTCCTGTTGTTTTTTAACATCTCTTGTAACAGTTCAGACGGCCCTTTGTGTCCTGCGGCATCCCCCTCCCCTGCATTTCC
>URMK01000140.1 GCA_900548905.1 uncultured Lachnospiraceae bacterium
CTTTTTGCGCAGAAAAGGAGCTGCGCGCTAATTTCTTAGTGCGACAGCCCCTTTTCCTGCATTAATGACTATGATAAGCAAGCGTTCATTATCTACTGTGTAGATAATCAGATACAATCCGCAAGAGTATACTCCTCGTCTTTATCAGAACTACGATCGTTCAAATAGTATTCATAAAGCCCGCGGATATATTATAAGTCATAGGCATCTTCATCGGCAGTAATTCCTTGTCCATAGGCTAAAATGTAGCCAAGTTTATGTTCCGGAATAAATTAAAGCAGCTAGCAGTATCATTCACGGGCAATGTCAATCAGGGAAGTTCCGTAACACCTGACAAAATGGAAAACATAGTAAGCAATAATGACAGATAGATATTTAGCCTCAATTGCTGTATACTTAGGAAAGCGGCAGTGCTGACACCGGAAGATTTTTCGCGGGAGAGTGATCGTACAGGAAATCAGTATCGTGTCGGGATGTGAACTAATTAAGCGGAAAGGGTGGGAAGATGGACAATATAATCAAAGTGGCATGGCAGGAAAACGAGAGTATAAAGCTGCCCATGTGTGGAAAAGACAGAGAGGGGAACCTGTATGAGGTGGATAACCTGAGTTTCATGAAAAACGGGAAGCGTTTTCTCCCTGTTATGGGAGAGTTTCATTATTCCCGGTATGAGCCTGTGGATTGGGAGGAAGAACTCCTGAAAATGAAGGCAGGAGGTATCCGCATTGTGGCTACTTATGTTTTCTGGATACATCATGAGGAACGAAAAGACGAATGGGATTTCACGGGATGCAGGGATCTGCGGCGATTTCTTGATGTATGCAAAAAAGCCGGCCTGCAGGTATGGCTGCGTATCGGTCCCTGGGCTCATGGGGAATGCAGGAACGGCGGTTTTCCCGACTGGCTGGTTAAGGAATGCGGGGACAGGCTGCGCAGCAATGATCCGGTATACCTGCAGGAGGTGGAACGGTTCTACCGGAAAATAGGGGAACAGGCGGCAGGCCGGATGGCGAAAGACGGAGGGCCTGTCATCGGTATTCAGCTGGAAAATGAGTATGGACACTGCGGCGGCGGGCCGTCATCCACAGAGGAATGTATGGCACATATGCGTACTTTGAAGAAAATGGCATTGGATGCCTCCCTGGATGCTCCTTATTATACTTCCACCGGCTGGGGAGGAGGTATTGTGGTGGACGGGGAAACCCTTCCCGTACTGGGAGGCTATGCGGATGCTCCCTGGGCGGAGCATGTGGAGGAAATGCCGGCCAGCGCCAATTTTGTCTTTTCTACCTACAAGCAGGATGAGAACATCGGTTCCGACCTGAAGCGACAGGAAAGCAGCAATTTTACATTTTCCATTGACAAAAACCCTTACCTTACAGCGGAGCTGGGAGGCGGCCTGCAGGTGACCTCCCACAGAAGGACATATCCCTATCCGGAGGATATTGAGGCCCAGGCTTTGTGTATGCTGGGAAGCGGTGCCAATCTGCTGGGATACTATATGTATCACGGCGGTATTAACCCGGAAGGAAAGGATACGACTCTTCAGGAGTCCAGGGCTACCGGCTATAACAACGATCTTCCCGTAAAAAGCTATGACTTCCAGACCTGTATCGGGGAGTCGGGTGAAGTGAAGGAAAGCTACGGCCGGCTTCGCAGGCTTCATCTTTTCCTGGAGGACTTCGGCGAGGAAATGGCGGGAAGCCGTACGTATTTTCCGGAAAAAAGACCGGAATCCCCGGAGGATATGCATACTCTGCGTACCACGGCCCGCATAAACCGGGAGACGGGGACAGGATTCCTCTTTATCAACAACCATCAGAGAAAGCGTGTTATGCAAGAGCGTGTCAACGCGGCGGTTAAGCTGGTGACACCGGATGGGGAGCTTGTCCTGGATTCTCTGCGTATAAAATCCGGGGCCTGTGGAATCATTCCTTTCCGGCTTTCCTGCGGGGCCGGGTTCCTGGAAAAAACTAATGCGTTTCTACTGTGCCGTCTGGGCAGCCGTTATTTCTTCTATATGGATGGAGATCCGGTTTATCAATGGAAGGATACAGAAGGGGATGTGGTAACGCTCACTTCGGAGCAGGCCAGCCGGGCCTGCAGAATCGGGGATGCCCTCTATATCCCGGAGCACGGCGACAGCTGCCTCATTGAGAAGGAGGGAAAGGTATGCCTCCTGACCGTCCATGAGGAGGAAAAAGTGCTGTGTTATGGAAGTACGGGGGAACCGGAGGAAAAGAGTTTCCGGGCGGATCCGGTAAAGGTGGCGGTCGGGACAGAACTTTTGGAAGGCGGAGGACAGGCCTGCGGGGAACAGGAATATTGTGAATATCAGGTCAGCCTGGGAGCCGTCCCTGTGGATAACGTGCATCAGCTGTATCTGGAAGCGGATTATGCCGGGGACAGGGCGGAGGTTTACCTGGACGGAAAACTGGCGGATGACTGGTTTACGACCGGTGAAACCTGGCATATTGCCCTGAAACGGTTTGGGTATCCGGCCAGTCTGGTTATCCGGATTTATTCCAGTGACCATCCGATTCCTAATCCGTATGGAAACCGGGTGTATTATGACCTTCCCGTAGAGGAAGGGTGTGTGCTTAAGGGCGTGAGGGCGATTCCTGAGTATACGATGGAAATATCAAGGTTTAAGATATGATTCCATCATTTGTGGATAGAATGAAAGCGAGTCTTTTATAATCTTTCTTTTTGGGTTATGGATGACGGGAGAAGCGAGAGGAAGGAGAAAATGGCAGAGAGGGTTCCGCCTGCATGGCGGCGTCTCTCTGTCATTTTGGCCTGAGAAAAACGTTCCTGTGACATACAGAGTCGTAACAGTTCAGACGGCCCTTTGTGTCCTGCGGAATCCCCGGCTCCCCCTCCCCTGCTTTTCCCTGGGGCGGCGGCGCTGCAAGGATTCCTGGAAGGGGCGTCTAAAAACGCCAG
>URMK01000141.1 GCA_900548905.1 uncultured Lachnospiraceae bacterium
GGTGCCCGCACGGTTCGGGAGGGAGTGGCTCCGCAAGGAGTTGCTTACCTCATGAGGTAGATAACGAAATAAGCCGGCTGATGGTGTTGAAATCTGCATGGCAGAGCCAGAGAAACGATTTACAGTATAAGATAACTAGAATCTATCCCAGTGAGATTGCAAGGGCTGAACAAAAAATTAAAAAGATGTCTGCAGATATGGAGTCTTATGCCCAAAACAAACCGGAAGAATTTCAGATGGTAATAGACGGAAAAATCCATAAGGAACGAGCAAAAGCGGCGGAGCATTTTCTTGTGCATTCCCGCAAGCTGGGGCAGAAAAATGACGAAACACTCATGATAGGCAGTTATGCGGGTTTTTCTATCCACTTAATACGTGAGTTTGGAGACTGGGTAAATATATTGCTTTGCGGTAACGGTACTTATCAGACAGAACTGGGAAATTCAGAACTTGGAAATATAACTCGTATTGAAAACCTGGCCCAACGTATCCGGGAGCTGAAAGAAAACGAGGAACACGGGCTGGAAAACCTGAACCAGCAGTTGACAGCATCAAAAGAAGAAAGTGAGAAACCTTTTCCCGATGAAGATCGTTTGATGGAACTGCAACAAAAAAAGGTATCTCTTGACCTTGCACTGGAATTTAAGGAAGACGGCGACGATGTAATGGCAGAGGATGACAGTAAGGAAGAATTTCCAATCCAGAAGCAGGGCTTTCTAGTTATGGCTAATAATTATAAACAAGAAGAAGAACAGAATTATGAAAGATAGGAGGATGGTTTTTGAAACATGAAATCACTTTGCCGGTGAGCCATGCAATACATGAAATTTGACCATGAAGATCAGGAGGAACTATGCAGGGACTCAAAAAGCCCTATTAAGTGAGCAAATAAAGGAGAGGTACCCCATAGAAAACCGGAACGCTCCAGGAGGGGAGGTGATAATCATGAGAATATAGGTGAGAATATTTTATTCCTGCGAGCAACGAGTCAAGTATCCATGCTGGCATGGATATTTGATTTATGTCCGAGGCAAGCGCTGTAATACCCATGTCCTATCTGCAGAAGGATGTGGGTATTTTTATAAATACAGCGAAGGTAAGATGGGGATTAACGAAGAAACAAAAAGGGAAGCTGTACTATAAGATACCGGGATGAAAGCTACATAAAAATATTGAGAAAGGAGACCGGAGCGGCGGCCGCCGTGACGGGATATCCCGGCTCCTTTCGCGCATGGATTATCAGCTTGATTTTTTTAAAGGAGCACCAGACGAAGAAGCTATTAAAATGATTCAGTATTATGAACCATTGGCCCTTCAGTATGACCCAAGGGGATATTGTGTTTGTACCTCAGAAGGGAAGGACAGCCGTGTTTTAGGTCATCTCTTCCGCAGGGCCGGTGTGAAGCATTTTTATATGCATAGTATTACAGGGATTGATCCTCCGGAACTAATTTACTTCCAGAGAGAAAAATTCGCAGAATATAAATCGCAGGGATATCTTACGTATGATGTAATGTACAGGAAATCTCTTTGGAGGATGATGATTGAAAAAACCATTCCGCCGATTCGTACGATTAGGTATTGTTGCGCAGAACTAAAAGAACGGCGGGTGGAGGAACAGGGGAATGCGTTGCTGTCCTTTGGGGTAAGAAGATATGAGAGTGTGAAGCGGAAAAAGAACCGGAGGGAATTGGAAATTGTTGCAAATGGCAGACGGGGAAAAAATATCGTTTTGCCTTTTGATAACGATGAAAACAGGCGTACCTTTGAAATCTGCTACGCGGATTGTGAAAAACGTCTGAACCCGATAGCGGAATGGGATAACCAGAATGTCTGGGATTATATCAATTACTGGAAACTGGAACAATGCTGTCTATACAAAGAAGGGTTTCCAAGATTAGGCTGTATTGGATGCCCCATGACCACAGAAGCAAATAAAAGGAAGGAATTCAGGCGATGGCCAAAATACAGGCAGCAATATCTTTGGACATTTAATAAGATGATCGAGGAGAGGCAGCGCAGAGGCATGCCGATGATGGGACACAGCAGTGCGGCAGAGGAATGGTTTGAGTGGTGGGTAAAGGACAGGCTTTCGGAAAACAAGGATGAACAGCAGTTAGAACTGGAACTCAAAAAAATGTGATAAGATAAGCATCCGGATGCCAACTGATTCCGCGAGAACATCCGGATGCAAGGCCGATACAGGAATAGGGAGATTCAAAATATGAATAAATGTGTACCAGGAAGTTTTGTACAGCTAATTTATGCGGATTGGGATAATTTTTTACCTAAGAATTTATATGGAGTCATTGATTATCAGGAAGAATCCGGAAAAATCCGCGTGGTTTGGGAAACGGAAAAGAAAACAGTTCTGGATCCGGCGGATGAGAATTTT
>URMK01000142.1 GCA_900548905.1 uncultured Lachnospiraceae bacterium
CGCATACTGCACAGGGCGTGGTACAGGATACCCAAACGCGGGAAAGAACCTTATTTAAGGCCGCTGCCCGTCGTTTTTATGCTTACCGGTATCACCTGTCAGCTGCGTTCCAGGCACAAAAAGCAAAGTCCCGGAACCCTAATCCGCGATCCTTCCGGCTGTATCAGACAGCCCTCAGCGCAGCTTTCCCCTTCCGTTTCATGGGCCATCCGGCCGCATCCTTGCAGGCCGTCCCGGCAGGTCCAGTTTCCTTCCGGCAGCAACGTATCACAGGCGCTTCCAGAATGGTTAATGAGATAGAGCTGCTGTTTCCCGGTAACCGTCTTTACAGCCAGGGCAAACAGCTTCTCGTCCCCGGTCTGGGTCTTTGCTGCAAAGCAGGGCTCGAACACGCGGGCAAACAGGGCGAATACCTTGCCCATGCAGGACAGATAACAGCTATCCTTGGTAGCCTCGATTATGTTCTGTCCCCAGGTATTGCACATATTGTTGAAATTGGCAAGAGCAAATTCCCCGCCGTAGCTGATATAATCCAGCAGCCTTCGGGCGCCGTTGAGGGCATAGTTCCAGCTGATCTGCTGGACGCCGAAAATATTGGCGTAGTCGTTGGTCACCTCACCGTGCCATCTGAAATCAAGAGGCATCCGCGGATCCTCAAAGGGTTCCGGGCTGTGGCAGGAGGGAAGCCACTCCGTATTTACCAGCTTCAGGTTTGTCTGGTTCTTCCGGTTATATTCCCGGATTACGGGCAGTATTTTATGGACAAAATCCGGGCTGCCCTGTCTGTATATAACATATTGGATATCTTTTCCTGCGATCTCCAGCATTCCCGGGAGGAACTCCGGTTCATAGGCATAAGCCGCCAGCATCAGCTCGATGCCGGGATCCGCCAGGCGCATTTCCCGGGCAAACTCCACACATTGGGAGGCATACTGCTGCGCCGTCCATTTTCTTCCCGGTTCGTTATCCATTTCAAACAGCTTCACTCCATAGGGCCTGGGGTTTTGGTTCAGCATACGTCTGCGGCCCATTCCCACGGTTTCAGGCGCATTCAGGTATTCCACCAGCTGCCTGGCTTTGAAGGGATCGGAGGTCATCATATTAAAGCAGATTTGGGGTTCAAAACCAACCAGGGAAGAAAGGTGCAGGAATTCATCCAGTCCCACATCATTTTCCTCCAGCCCTCCCCAATAAAAGCTGGGCTGGGGTTCTCTGGTATCCCTGTCTCCGACGGAGCTTTCCCAATTATAGAAGCTGACAAAGCAACCGCCCGGGAAACGTACCACGCTGGGGGACGCCTCCTTCAGCTTTTCCACCACATCCGCACGCCAGCCGCCCAGGTTGTCGGCAGGCATCAGGGAAGCAAAGGCCAGAATCAGTGTTCCCGGGAACGCAAAGGTAAGGCGGATATCCGTAACCGTATCTTCCTCCGCGGTCCATTCCCATTCATACAGCCGCGGAACCGTTGTCAGGGAAAAACAGGTTTTCTGCTTTCCGATTGCCACTCTCAGTTCTTCTGTTTCTTCTTTATGGATAGTATCCCCGAATCCGTTTAACCCGGCTTCGCTCAATCTGCCGCGGATTCCGGCAAACAGACGGAAACGGTAGGTCTTTCCCTGCTTCAGATGGATCCCTTCCTGTCTGAGGCCGCATTCTTTGCCGTCCGTATTCTCCAGTAAAAGGGAAGTGGTCCCCTTATAGGTATGCGTACCGCAGGTATGCGCCATTCCCGGAGTTCCCACCGGCTGCCAGTCATTTTCCTCATAACCGCTGTGCCAGAAAGGCGCCTCGCTGTTATAGTGTTCTTTATCCAGTCCGAGCCATTCCCATGTGGCGATTTTGATTGCAGGCACCTGCCGGAACGCGCGGTTGTACAGCATCTCGCTCCACATCCCGTTCACCTGGCGACCGAAGCCCGACTCGATAAAGTTGCCGAAAATCCGCCGGTCCACCGGCTCTTTTGTCCATTCCTTTTCTACTTGAATCGCTGCCATCCTATTCTCCTTCTCCCTCTTTTTCCCAGAGTGTGCTAATCCCGCATACAATGCGCCGGACGAACGCGGCTGCAGAACCCCAATGCCTGCCGCAGGATATTTGACGCTTTCCATCTGCAACGGTTCAGACGGCCCTTTGCGGCCTGCGGCCTCCCCTGCTCCCCCTCCCCTGC